>JBBQBH010000048.1:0-22609 GCA_038317345.1 Solirubrobacterales bacterium | reverse complement strand
GCCCTTGAGCGAGCGGGCGAAACGCTCCAGCCCGGGCGCCTCCTTGCGGCACGGGTCACACCAGCTGGCCCAGAAGTTGATCGCAGCTGGTTCGCCGCGCAGCTTGGCCAGGGTCACCTTGGGAGGGACCAGGACAGCGGTGGGCAGCGGCGGCGCGGGGCGGCCGGGCTTGGAGCTTTCGGAGCTGCCGCTGGCCAGCTCCAGGGCGACCAAAGCGGCGATTACGGCCAGACCAACCAAGGCGGAGAGGAGCCCGCGACGCACGGCTCCCTACTCCGAGGCTAAGAGTGGAACGTCGTGGACGATCTGCGAGGGCACGAAGTTGCCGGGGTAGAGCGTGGTGATCTTGCCGCTCGCGCTTATCCCGTAGACCAGGGCGGAGTGCCCGACCCGGTCCTTGGGTCCGGGAGCCGCCTTAGCGATGATGTACCAGTCCTTCCATACCCGCTGAAGGTGCTTGCGCGAGCCGATCAGATACTGCATCCGACCGGTCATCAGGTGCTTGCGAAGGAACGCGCCCACGGTCTTCGGGTTGTCCCCCCGAGGATCGGTGGAGACACCAATGATCTGCAGCTGCTTGGCCTTGGCCCCGAGCTCTTCCTGGGCCAGTCTGAGGTGACTGACGATCAGCGGGCAAGTGTCGGGACAGTGGGTGTAGATGAAGGTGATGAGGACAGCCTTACCCCGGTACTGGTTGAGGTTGACCGTCTTACCCAGCGAGTTCTGGAGCACGAGCGGCGGGGCGGGCTTGAGCGGGACCGCGGCGGTGCCGGCGTACTTGACCGCCTTGCCCCGTTCGTTGGACCCTGCGGTTGTCTTGCCAGCGGAGCCGCTGCTCCCACAGGCCGAGATCAAAGAGACAAGTAGGCCGGCGGCGATCGTTGCGAGGGCCGTGGTCAACCAGAGAGGCCTCGGATGCGCCTTGAGCCGTCGGCCGATCAGCGCTCCGGTGGAAAGAAAGGCCAGCGCGAACATCCACCCCGAAGGCTTGATTGACACGCCAAAGATGTGAGCTGAAACGAGCACGCTCTCTGAGATCGGTGGATGGCGCTGAGGCCGCCCCCAGACGATACTAATCTCAGTAGTAGCTGCAGGACCCCTCACGCGGGATCGTTGGACAAGGGCAGCCAGGGCGGAGGCTACGAACTACTACCATCGGTAGCACATGCTGGAGGCGGGACTCATCGCATTCCTTCGTCGTTCCCGGCTCAAGGGTGTTCTTGCGATTGCCGCCGTGGCCCTGCTTGCTTTGGCCGCGCAGGCCCAGCAGGCCTTTGCGCACGCCTCCTTTCTGGCGTCCAGACCGGCGCCTGGGCAGCGGGTCCAACGCAGCCCAAGCAAAGTCACGCTGCAGTTCACGGAGGCGCTAAATCAGCGGCTGAGCAGGGCGACGATCACCGACCTGCGAACCGACAAGGCGATCAGCACCAAGGTCCTGGCCGGACCCAGTCGAGACTTGATCGTCCGCCCGACCACCCGGCTACCCACCGCCGCCTATCGGGTCAGCTGGTTCAGCGTGTCAACCGACGACGGCCATCCCCTGCAGGGTTCATTCAGCTTTGGGGTTCGCACCGCCGCCATCGGCGGCGCTCACGTCGTCGAGCAGAGCCCCCTGGCCAGGGACGGCTGGCTTCGGATCGCCTTGCGGGCCCTCTTCTACGGCGCGCTGTTCGTTTTTGCTGGTGGAGTCTTCAACGCAGCTCTGCTCGCAAGACACGAGGGGCGCGGCAGTTGGCTTGTGCCGGCGGGCAGGTTTCGCACATCGATTGAGGCCGCAGGAGAAGATCCCGATCGGATCGCCGCCGACGCCTGGCGGCGCACAGTCGACGCCGGCTGGCTGGCTGCTGCTGCAGCGGCGGTGGTCGCGGTGGCCGAGGCTGCTGACGCCGCCGGGCAGCTGAGCCTGCGGGGTCTCAACGACTACTTGCTAACCAACGCGGCAGGCCTCGGCCGGGTAGCAACCGTCCTGGCTCTCGCCCTCGCCGCGCTGGCGGCCAGGCGCCTGCCCCGCTCGGCGGCCGCCTTTTGCGCCGCCGCCTTGCTGGCCGTCGCTCTAAGCGGTCACGCTGACTCGGCCGATCCTCGCGCCCTGGCGGTACTTACCGACTGGATCCATCTAATGGCCGCAGCGATTTGGGTCGGTGGCATCGCTCAGATCGCTCTCACCTGGGCCCAGCCCGCACTGAGAGGCGGCGAACCCTTGCGACGAGCCGTGATGGACGGTGTGCTGGCGCGCTTCGGGCGCGTCGCTGTCCCGGCCTTCCTGATCGTTGTGGTCAGCGGTCTGATCAACGCGTTGATCGAGCTTGGCCATCCCCAGGCCCTGTGGCAGAGCGCCTACGGCCGCGCCCTCGCGGTGAAGATGGGCCTGGTCGGGCTGATCGCTCTTCTCAGCTACGCCCATGCACGGCGCCTTCGCCCCCGCCTTCTGGCCGCCAACCCTCACCCCGACCCCAACCTGGAGCGCCGCCACTGGCGCCTTCTTGGTGGCGAGCCGCTGGTTGGAGCCACCGTTCTTGCGATCGCCGCTCTGCTGGTCGCCTTTCCCCTGCCCCCGAGGCAGCTGAGCGGCGCCAGCAAGGCCGTGGCCTCGGCCGCAGCGCCTTGCAAGCCGTCATGTCCGCTGCCCAAACCAAAGTCGGAACAGCTCGCTGTCGCCGACTCAGCGGGCTCCTCGATTATCGCCGCATGGCTTCGCCATGACCCGACCGGATTGAACGGGCAGCTGCGCCTCTTCGACACCGAGCTCAAGCCGCCCGCGGGGACGCCGAGCATCCCGAGGGCCCAGCTGACCAGCTGCGGTTCCGGTTGCTGGAGGTTTCGCCTCGCCGGCAATCCGCAGTCGATCGCCGTCTCGGTTCCCGAGAAGGGCAAGCTCTACACAACCCACCTGCCGGCTCGCTGGCAACCGGGGAAGCGAGCGGATGCGTTGGGGCGAAGCCTGCTGGTAAAAGCGCAGGGGACGATGAACAAGCTGCACACTGTGCGCCAGTACGAGCGAGTGACCTGCGGCCCCGGTTGCTTGGCGGTCACCCATTATCGGCTGCGGGCCCCCAACCGCTTCGCCTACCGGACCAAGGTCGGCTCCGAGGCGGTAACGATCGGCAAGCGCTCCTGGGACAAGGTCAACGACAGCTCAATCCGCGGCGCCGACCATCCTTGGCAGCGCAACAGCTATGGCGACGGCGGGCCGGGCTTCACCACCCGGTCTTGGTTTCGCTGGACCCCGTACGCCGAGGCAGTGCGCCTGCTTGGTATCCACCGTGAGCCCGGGCGGCGGATCGCGGAGGTGGCGCTCTATGACCAGGCAACGCCGGCGTGGTGGCGGCTATGGATCGACCTCGACTCGATGCGAGCCCTGCGCGGGCGGCTGATCGCGCAAGGTCACTACATGACCCAGCGTTACTACGACTTCAATCGGCCGCTCCGGATAGTGCCGCCGCCTTTGGTCCATGGAGGCTGATCGCGCAACGGGGAGGGGAGGCGGCAGCTGGCGGCGGCTGAAGCGACTATCGGCGCCGCTAGCGGTTGGGCTGTTTGTAGCCCTCCTCGCCTATGGGTTGTTGATCAAGGCGCCCAATGACAGCATCGATGCCAACCTCGCCAAGGCCCAACCTGCGCCGGCTCCGGGCATTGACCTCTCACTGCTGCAGAGCGGGGCGCTGGGGCGGGAATTGGGGGCCAAACTCACCCCAGCCCTTGCCGACCAGCGCATCACCCTCGCCGAGCTGAAGGGCACGCCCGTGGTCCTGAACTTCTGGGCCTCGTGGTGCATTCCCTGTCGGGAGGAGGCGCCGATTCTCGAACGGGCCTGGGAGAAGGCCCGCTCAAGGGGCGTGCTCTTCGTCGGCCTGAACATGCAGGATCTGACGACCGACGCCAACGCCTTTTTGCGCCAGTACAACAACACCTACCTCAACATCCGCGATCAGGGCAGCGACACTGCCCACAGCTGGGGCGTGACCGGGGTTCCGGAGACCTTCTTCCTCACCCCCACCGGCAAGGTAGTGGCCCATGTCATAGGTGTGGTCTCATCGGGCCAGCTCAGCCAGGGCATCGCCGCCACGAAATCGGGCCGAGCGGTCGGCACACTGACCGGCGGGGCCACTCGCCCGACTCGTTGAGAGGCGATAATGGTCAGCTGATGACGATGGGCGGAGCGATGATCGTTGTGATGGCCGTGATGATGGGCGGGATGGTCGTCGGGATCGGGGTAGCGGTCTGGACGAGGACGCGGAAGCGGCTCAAGCGAGAGCGCGAACCGGGCCCCTGAACCGGCGCAGGTCAGGCGTTCGCAGGCCCCCCGCAGCCCTCCTCCAGTTCCCAGAGCGCCGCTACCCGGGCGGCCGAGTATTGACGGCGGGCGATCAGGAATTTGGCCTGGCCTTTGAATGCCTGCCAGCGCCAGCACGGACAGCAGCAGGGCCCGCCGAGGCTGGAAGCCTTGGTAGCCCGCCGGTAGATCGCCTGCCCTCCCGCTCCGAGTTCGATGCTGCGGTAGCGCAACAGGCGCTTGGCCAGGCCGACGGAGACGTCGTAGGGGTCGCTCGGAACGAGGCCGCTTCGGCGGTAGGGACGCAGATCGCGTAGTTGCTGTGCGTAACGGGCGCGGTCCATCGGGAAGCAGCATGCGCCCCGCTGCCGCATATGGTCGGACATCCGGCGCATCTCCATCGCACCGAGATCGCAGCGGTTGCTATCCGCGCGGGCGAGAACGGCGAAGCGATCGGCGACCGGCATCACCGCGAGCACGCGCTCTGAGGCTGCGCTTTCCTGTGTTCGGCTCGGCGCGTCCGCAGCCGTCAAGTTCAGGACAAAGACGCCGGCCAATGCGGCCAGAAGAAGCAGGGCGACAATCAGGCGGGGTGAAAGACTGAATCTGTGCTGCATCGCTTTCTCTATCGACGGGGGAAGCGCCTCGGTTGATTGCGGCTACAGCTATCCGGGGACGCCATTCGGAACCTGTGCCGGCGTCCCGTAGGCGACGACGATTTGCTGCCCGTCCTCGAGCAGCAGATTCCCGAAAGCTCTGGACGGCTTGCCGTCCACCCACATGCGGACCGCTTTGGAGCCCCGGGCCTTGTAGGGGCCAAGCTGTCGCTTCGAGAACGGCACCCCCCAGACCTCGAAGAACTGGCCGAGGCGGGAGCCGGGCACCCCTTCGTCATGAATGGTGCCGCTGGAGTCGTGCGTGTGCAGTCCCGCCATCTGCATCGAGGGCTGGCCAGGGTCGATGCCGATGTCCGCCGGAATCTCGGTCTGCTTGCCGTCGACGTAGACCGCAAGGTGGGGATGGAAGTGCGAGGGGCTGCTCATCGTGTCCATCATCGTTGGGACGTTCGCTGCGGTCTCGCGATCCTGTAGGCCCTCGTAGTGCTGACCGAAGGGCCCGCCAGCACTTGCCGAGCTTGAGCCGCTCCCCCCGGCCGCCATCACAACGATCCCCGCAAGCACCGCCGCGGAGAGCAAGCCGGCTAGGGCGTACGCACCCAGCTGCCGGGTCCGATCCTTTCTCTGCTCTTCCTGCTGGCGAGCCAGACGCACCTGGCGCAGGCGTTCCTTTTCTTCCTTGCGGCTTGCCATCCTCAGCCCTTAAGTGCTACGACGCATAGTAGACGAGGCCAAGACTAGTAAAGTCGTAGGCGGACCAACCGGCGAGTTCAGCGGCGCGGCTCTGACCTGGTTCACCAAGGCAGCGAATGAGCTCCAAACGAAACCCCGTACCGCCCCCGCTTCACGAGCTCGAGTCTCAGGTCATGGAGGAGGTCTGGCGACGCGACGAGGCGACCGTCCGCGACGTGCTCGAAGCTCTCAACAAGGGCCCCAAGGAGCGGGCCTACACGACAATCATGACCATCATGATGCGCCTCGATCGCAAGGGTCTGTTGAACCGGCGCCGCACCGGTCGACAACATCTCTATCGACCGGCAATTAGTCGCCAGGCCTATCTCGAGGCCCGAGCGAGCGGGCGGATCGATGAGCTCGTCGCGGACTACGGCGATCTGGCCCTAGCGCACTTCGCGAGGCAACTGGATTCGCTTGATCCCAAGCGGCGAGAGCAGCTGCGCAAGCTGACAGAGGAAGGCTGATGCGCGGCGCCGGGCGCCTCTACTTGCTCCACGTCGTCGTTGGCACGCTTGGAGTGGCCCTTTTCGCTGGCGCCGCGGCTGTAGTCGTTGGCGAGCAAAGCTTCGCCCTTCCTTCTGCCCGTGCGATCTCCAGCGCTTGCGACAACTGGGTGCAGGCCGGCGGGCCGGCCGCCCTACTCGGTCTCTCGATCGCCGTCCTGTCTCTGCTGGCCATCGGACTCGGCCTCAAATCTGTCTATCGACAGAGCCGGGCGAGCCGCCGCTACATGAAGACGCTGACGGTCAGCTCCGATTCGGTTGAGATTGCCGGAATCCGTTGCCGGCTCATCGACGGCGATGAGCCGCTGGCCTTCTGCGCCGGCTATCTGCGGCCAAGCGTCTACCTGAGCAGGGGCGCGCGCAAGCAGCTCGACGTCGCGGAGCTGCGAGCGGTCGTCGCCCATGAGGCGCACCATCGCTCTCGCCGCGACCCGCTGCGGCTCCTGGTAGGCCGCGCCTTGGCGGACTCGCTTTTCTTTATCCCGATCCTGAGGCGGATCAGCGATCGTTACTCAGCGCTCGGCGAGCTGGCAGCCGACGAGGCGGCGGTCCGGGCAGTGAAAGGCCGTGGACCGCTGGCCTCCGCGCTGCTCAAGTTCTCGGAGTCCGGGTTTCGCCCGGCGCCCGTCGTCTCGATAGCCCCGGAGCGGGTCGATCATCTGATGGGCGATCCCGATGCCAACCGCTGGAAGCTGCCCCGCTCGTCGCTCGGTCGCAGCCTGCTTGCTCTTGTCGCCTTGGGCGCTGTGGTCCTGCTCACCTGGCACGGCGTCCTCAACCCGAACCTTCAGGTTCCCCTGCTTCTCGCCGCAACCTGCATGGGCCTGATGGTCTGCGGTCCGATCGCAATTGCGCTCGGGGCCCTGTCGCTCTCGCGTCGCGTTCCCCTGCTGCGCCGCTCCTGATGCTCGCAAGAATTGCTCTTCGCCCGGCGGGCTGCGGTCAGGCATCGGTGTCCGGGGCGTAGCTGCGTGGGCGAGCCGCAAAGGCAGATGCGCATTTCAACGAGCAGAAAAAGTACTGGCGGCCCTCGAAGGTAAGCGATCCAGCGGCGTGGTCCGGGTCGACTGCCATGCGGCAGACGGGATCGACGGGCAGCTTGCCCGGATGCCCCCCGCGCTTGGTGGCTGCGAACACCAGCACGGGCTCGGAGATGTTGCGAAGCTCTCGGCGGCCACGCTCTTCGAATTCGACGCCGTCCAGCGCGGCTGCAGCCTGCCGGGTCTGTTCGGTCAAAAGCACTTCGCCTCCTGAAGCGAGACTCGCAACTCGGGCAGCAAGGTTGACGGTAGCCCCGAACCAGTCACCGCTGCGGGCGAGCGCGGAGCCGGTGTGCAGGCCAACCCGCACGCTGAGTGAGCCGTGCTGGGCGCCGACATCGTGGACCAGGCCTAAAGCCAACTTGATCGCCGGGCCTGCTTCGTCGGCGCGAATCATCACAGCGTCGCCGATCAGCTTGATCTCCTCCGCCCCGTGCTGCGGCAGCAGCTCCCGTACCGCGGAGGCGAACTCGTCGACGACGCCAACGGCGTCCTCGTCGCCCATGGCCTCGGTGAGAGCCGTAAAACCGGCCAGGTCGGCGAAAAGAAATGTGTTCTCGACGCTCTGGTCAGGCATGGTCTGCCGACCTTCGCGAACCTCCCGTGATCCGGCCCCATGCGACATAGGCGCCGCCCATGGCAAGGGAGTCCTGGCTCATCTGCCCCGCGTAACGCTCCAACTCGCGCCAGGGTCGATCGAGGCCGCGGAAAGTCGTTAGGTAGTCGCGGGCGGCGCGGCGAACGAAGGAGTTGACTGGAAAGTTCCATGCCGTGGCCAGCTTCGCCCCTGTGCTTGCCACACGCGCCCCGGCCCGGAGATGCGAGACCACGTTGGCCACCGCCTGCGGCGATTGCAGCACGTCGTGGGTAAATGAGAAAAGAGCGGCGTCGGCGATGGCCTCGAACTCAGCTTCCTCGATCGCGGCCTCGATCAAAGTCACGTTTGTCCAGCCGTTAGCCTCGACGCGCTCACGCGCTTGGCGAAGCATCTCGGGACTCAGGTCGATGACGATCAGCTGTCCGCTCGGCCCGATGCGCTCTTCCAGCAGCGCGAAGTTAAGGCCGGTGCCGCAGGCGACATCGATTGCCACGTGGCCGGGTCGCAACTCCAGGTGCTCGACCGCCATCCGCTGCCAGCGGGCGAAGCGGCGCATGTGGCGGTCATAGCCTGGTGCAGCATGGCGGTACTGATCGAGCGCGGCGGCAGCGTCCGGCTGCTCCTTTTTCGGCCTCGCATCAATGGTGCTCATGAACCACCGCGTGGCCCTTGCCGCGGGCAATCATGTAGGCCTCATCATCGCCGCACGAGGCGGCCGACGGCGTCCATCAGCTCATCCGCGCGCTCGACGCGCTCCTTGCCTTTTGCGTCGACGATGCAGTGACGGGTGTGGTCGTCGAGTAAGCCGAGGGCGACTTTGTCCAGCGCGGCTTCGGCGGCTTGGATTTGGGTCAAGACGTCGATGCAGTAGCGCTCCTCTTCAACCATGCGCGTCACGCCGCGGATCTGCCCCTCGATGCGAGCCAGACGCTTCAGGAGCTGGGTCTTGGATGCCTTGTATCCGGGAGTTGTAGTCATGAGGCTCACTATACCCTGGTAGGGTATCCGGGTCAATGGTGACTCGAGCCCGGAGAACACAAGTATGGGCGACGTTCTGAGCACGATCGGTGAGGGCTTTAAGCAGTCCTTCCTGATGGCCTACGAGGTTTGGTGGGCGCTGGTGCTGGGCTTCGCGATCTCCGCGATCGTGCAGGCCTGGGTCCCGCGGCAGCGGATCGAGTCGGCGTTGTCGGGCTCGGGCCCGCGCCCCATCGCCGTTGCAACCGGTCTGGGTGCCGCGTCATCGTCGTGTTCCTACGCGGCGATCGCGATCGCCAAGTCGCTGTTTCAGAAGGGTGCCTCGGCGACATCGGCGCTCGCCTTCCAGTTCGCCTCGACCAACCTCGTCTGGGAGCTCGGGCTGGTCCTCTGGGTGCTGATCGGCTGGCAATTCACCTTGGCCGAGTACGTCGGCGGAATCGTGATGATCGTGCTAATGGCGGCGACGCTGCGGCTGTTCGTCTCCCCGCGACTCGAGGAGCGCGCGCGGGAGCACGCGCAGCACGCCGAGGCGGACCATCAACACCACGCAGCAGGGGAGCAGATGGGCTGGCGCGAGCGCATCACCTCGCCCTCAGCTTGGTCTGACGTCGCCCACAACTTCCGCGGCGACTGGCAGATGCTCTGGAAAGAGATCACGATTGGATTCCTTCTCGCCGGCTTCATCGGCCTATTAGGCAACGACTTCTTCAACGGCCTGTTCATCCAGGACGCACCACCCGTCCTAAGAACCCGCTGCCCGATCCCCAAGGAAGGGCCTTAATCAGCTGGCGCGTTGCGGGGTCCTCCAAGCCGGCCCGAAGCTCCTGACGGTACTCCTCCCCACTTAGCGCATGGGTCTCGCCGCCGGTCTCAAAAAGAGTTGTGTCGCCAGCCCGAAGTCGCTCGATCTCCTCGCGAGTCTCGGCGAAGGTGTGCTCCTCGACCGCCGAGCCCGGCAGCACCTCGCCTTCGACACCGATACTCGCCGCCGCAGTCTTCAGCTTGCGGTAGAGGCGCTCCTCCAGGCCCAGTAGCCGGTCGAGCTGGCGGTCGGGAAACACGCAGCGGATGCAGACCTCGGGGTGGGGGCTTCCGATCCGATCGATTCGCCCGTGTCGCTGGACAAGCCGCATCGGGTTCCAGGGCAGATCGTAATTGACGATGTGGCGTGCCTGCTGAAGGTTCACGCCCTCGGCGAGAACGTCGGTCGTGACCACGAGGTCGTAGCGGTCGTCGGTGGGATCGGGCGCCTGGCTGGTTCGCGGCGCGAAGCCTTGCAAGACCTCGGTTGTATCGCCGACGCGGCCACTGACGAGGGCCATCCGCCCTCGGTACGGGGCGAGTCGCTCGTCCACGCGGATGGCCTCCTTTAAGTAGTCGGCTATCCAATCGGCCGTGTCCGCGTAGTAGGTGAAAACGAGCACCTTGCGCTTGTCTCGCTCGTCAGCCTCGCCGGCCGCATCCGCGGCCGCCTCGGCCGCTATCTCGGCCAGCTCCTCGACTAAAAGCCTTCGTTTCGGATCGCGCTCCTTGGTGACCGCCCGAGTATCCACAGCGAACGCGCGGAGCAGATTGCGGTCAGCCTCAACATCCGCCCGGAGTAGCTCTCGGTCGTATGCGCTCGCCCGGTCCACCCCCTCGCGCTGTGCCAGCTCGCCGGGGTCCAGCTCATCGCTGTCGGTGGTGGCCCAGTCGCTGAGCGCCTCACCAGTGGCTACGAGGCCCTTGTCGAGCAGTTCCAGGAATGCGTCATGGCTCTCGGCCATCCGTTCGCAGGTCAGCGCAAATGCGTGTGCCGAGGACTCGAATCGCTTCAGAAGGCCGGAGCGCAGCAGTCCTGCAAGCTGGACCTGGAATGCCTCCAACTCGCCGCCGCCCACCAGGTACCGAGATGGGGCATAGCGTCCGAGCGAAAGCGTCGGCCCCTCTGCCACCTCCCCCTCATGCTCGCAGTCCCCTTCCCCGCAGTCGAGGGCGTGGGCTAGGCGGTCGAAGATTCCGGGCAACTCCTCCTCCAAGTCGTATGTGGGTGGTGGCTGCTTCAGCCGAGGAGTTGGGAACTGGATCGGGACGGTCTCTCCGTCGATCTCGATCGTCTCGTTAGGGTAGTAGCGCTTCACGAAGTGCCGCGTCCGCCTCACTGCGACGGCATCCAGCACGTCGAAGAGATGCTCGGCCGTGAGGTCATCCGGATCCTCGGCCGCCGCCGTGGCGAAGTGGTCGCGTACAGAGGCAATGCCGACGTCAGCGAAAGCGGCGTCGTTGCGGATGAAGTACGAGAGCAGGTAGTAGAGGTCGAATAGGTGGTTGTTGACCGGCGTCGCGGTCAGAAGCACCAGCCCCTTTGGCGGCGAGCCCTGCAGCAGCCGCCGGAGAATGCTCGCCCGCAACGTGTCTGGGTTGCGATATGCGTGCGCCTCGTCGATCACGACCATCGCGTACTCGTTCACGGGGAAGCTCAGCGCCATGCCGGCTCCCTCTGGGTTGAGTTGACGATCCTCGCTCAGCTCCTCAAAGGAGACAGAGTCGATGCCTAGGCCGGCGTGCCGCAGAAACGTGCGCCACGGGCCGTCCCGAAGCGCCGCTGGGGCAATGAGGAGAACCCGCTGGCGCCGGCGCCGCACGGCCTCATGGATCAACTCACCGGCGATGAACGTCTTGCCCAGCCCAACGCCGTCGGCGATAACGACACCGTCGCGCTCCTCGAGGATCCGACGCGCCCTCCAGACGCCGTCGCGCTGAAAGGTCGTGAGGCGGATGCCGTCCTCCGCGGCGCCCTGGTCCTCGAGCTCGCGCCCGTAACGCTCATACAGCATCCGTAGGTAGATCAGGTATGGGTCATGCTCTTCGTAGCGCGCCTCGTAGATCGCCGCGAGATCAAATGGTTTGGCCTCTTCCCAAAGCTCCTCGAACCACTCGGTGACCTTCGGCACCACCGGCTCGCCATACTGAGCGATGTTCAGCTCTAGGTTGAGGGCAAGCCCTGCGTAGGTGAAATTCGAGGAGCCGGCTAGGACACCCTCATCGTCGGTGGTGACGATGAACGCCTTGCCATGGAGGAAGCCGCGCTCGTAGCGGCGCACCTCGACGCTTTCCGAACCGAGCCACTCGACCAAGCGACGCGCGCCAACATCCGCATCGAAAGTGAAGCCGAGGAGGTCCCGGTCCAGCTCCAGGTCGTGGCGATGACCCTCCAGGGCATGCCGCACCCGTCCTCGCTCGGCGCCCTCGGTGGCGCCGCCGCGCTCCAACCTGCGGATCCGCTCGTAGCCGCGGCCCGGATCGGCACCTAACAACAGGCGCACATGGCCGGCTCTCTCTAGGCGATCGGCGAGTAGCCCAAATCCGCCGGGATTGAAGTAGGCGGTTGAGATACCGAGATCGACTGGCTCCTTCCGGGTCTCATGCAACCAGCCGAGGTAGCCGTTTAGGTCGTCAGCGACCGAGCGGCCGTCGCGATTGGTCGAAAACCAGGGTCGGCTCATAAGCCCGCGTCGTCAGCTTCCCTGATGATGGCTTGCCTAAGGTCGGCTGGACAGCCACGTTCGCTGAAGTCTTCGAGGATCATGCGTAGATCGGCACCACTGAGCCCGAAGCCATTCGCTGTCAAGACCTCCAATCGCGCGAGCAACTGTTCGCGAGATTCTGCAGAGAAGTCTGTCGCCTGGACGTGCCGAGAACCGGCGAGGTTTTCCAGGCCCCCGCGAATGACTAATTCCGCTGCAAGAGTGCTTGCCAAGCGGCGATCGCTTTCATCCCAATTCGGGAGAGCGATGTTGTTTATGACAGGCGCGGTGACGTGGCGATCAGTAACCCGGCGGGCCCACCAGTCGCAAGAAAAACTGTTGAGGCAGCCGAGCAATGCGAGGAGCGATTCCGTGTCAGCCGCCTCAGAATGCCTCAACCCATGCACGTATCCCGTACTCGGCAGAAACCCATGATCGGGAAGCGGCGCCGCTATCACGGTTCGGGCGTCATCGTTTCGTGACGGGTAGCGATAGACGATGAGTGGGTGGTCCTCCGCCAGTGTCTCGCTTCGGGTCTCGCCAACTACCCCTAGCCTCAACGAGACAAGCCGTCCGGGTTCAGCAATGAACCGTTGGTATGCGGCGTCTTCGTCGATTTCAAACTGCCGGACGTGCCGGGCCATAAGAACTTTCCACGCACCAGTCTCTTCCGTGGGCCCGCAGAATTCGCGATGCCCACCTGAACCGCTGAAGTCCCAGCGCGAATCAGAGATAGCCTCAACCCAGCCATCTCCGCTTGCCAAACTAGGCTGCCTCCGCATTGCGTCAAAGACACTCGCCGCACGGTTTGATTCGAACCATGGGATCACCAGCGAGTCACTACTTGCTGCCAACTCCTGTTGGTCCATCGGCACAGCCGTTTCGAGAGTGGCCTGATTCAGCTCTTGCACACTCTCAACGGTCGGCCAGATGTCGACGCCCGGCGCTCCTCCAGTTAGTGCGACTGGCACGCGGGACATAAGCACGATCATGATTCTGTGATCGATGTCCTCGAACAACCAACCTCCGCGATTGCGGGCCTGCAGTGTGCGAAGCCGGGAATGTTCAAGCATCAGGGCCCGTAACTGACCCCACCCGCCTAGGACCAGGGCCTGGCGTGGCAGAACGTAGCCCAAACAACCATTCGCCTCCAGTAGCGCCACGCTACGCTCGAGGAACAGCTTGGCCAAGTCGTAATGGCCACGTCCCTGATGCTCGAATGCGTTCTTGACATACGCCTGATAGCGCTCGCGCTCCTCGCGGTCTGCCACTTCGATCTGCGCGTCCGTGGGCCGCTCCTCTCGAAGAGTCTCGATTGCTGGTTCGCGGTCAGCTGCAGGGAGGGCATTGAGGCCGGGGGAGCGAGTCACCCAGAACTGCTGCGGCTCGAAGCGCACCTTGTCCCATGGCGGATTACCAAGGATGCAGTCAAACCCTGGTTTCTCCGACAGAAAGACCTCCGGAAACGCAATCGGGAAGTGAAGAGCAACGAGCTCGTTAGATAGCTGCTCGGCAGCCTGGAGATCCGGATGATTTTCAATGATCTCGTCGCTCAACTGATCGGGCAGCTGGGCCCGGTCGAGAAAAGCCGCGAGTAGAAGGTCGAACAACTTGCGAGCGGATTCAACTTGGCTCCGCGCCTCGGCCTGAGCCTCTCGCGCTACAGCGATCTCAGCTGCAGTCGCATCGGTGGCTCGGCTCAGACGACGCAGCGAGGCTCGGGCATTGCCAAGCCATTCCGCGATCTGCTGACGGAAAACCGAGACAGTTCCGCGCGGCCCAACCGTAGGTTCGAGCAGTTCCACAGCCCGATCCATACTCGGGATCCCAGAGAGGCTGTCTCCACGAACGAGGCTATGGTCGAGAAACCCAAGTGGCAGACCTGGCACGAAGGTGTGAATCCAGAGAGCCAGCCGCGCGAGCTCAACTGCCACCTGGTTCTGATCGACTCCGTAGACGCAGCGTCGCGCCGCCTGGCGGCGCAGCAGGCTTGAGTGCTCGATCTCGATGCTGGCGGAGAGGTCACCGAGCTGGTCTTCCGCCGCCTTTCGCAGCCGCTCCAACTCGGCTATCACGCTTGGGACGGGGCGCTCGGCTAGGAAACGGGAGAGGCGAGCCTCGATCCGGTCCACGGCGGCAACGAGGAAGTGACCCGATCCCATTGCGATGTCGGCGCAGCGGAAATCGAAAAACGCCACACCCGCGCCTGCCTCGTCCCCTGCGTCCATCAACTCCCCAAGGCGATCGAGGTGGGCGTCGAGCGCTGGCTCGAGAGCTTGGTCGAGTAGATGCTCAACCGCGAAGGGCTTCGTGAAATAGGAACCGGTGGCCTTCCGAGCGCCCGAGCGATTATGAAGGTAGATCTCACTCGCCGCTACCTCCACAGCATCATCTCCGGAGGCCGGCACGTAGCTGCGGTCAGGTGCGAGTGCAAGGTCCCGCGGCGCGACCGCAAGGCTCGACTCGAGGAGACCCTCATAGATCGTCCCGAATTCGCGGACCGAAAGGCTCTGAAAGTCCACGGCGCCGAACTGACCTTCCTGGGCGCGATCGATGAGCAGCGCGTTCAGGGCGGGCCCCAGCTCTGCGTTGGTGAGGTCAAGCGTCTCGATGGCCGCGCCGGCCGCGCTTACCTCCTGCTCCGACGAGAAGAGGCTTCCACCATACCTAGGAACCTGCCAGTCGTCGTTGCCGAGCTCGACCGCCCGGAAGACCTGCTTGACCTCCGCCCAAAGGTCCGTGGCGTGTTGGTCGAAGGTATCGCGACCCTCGTTGAGCCGGTCGGCAAGATCGCGGGCCAGGGTCTTCAAAGCGTGGCGGGAGTACTCTCCGCTCGTGCGGTATGGAAGGAGATCCTTGTCTTCCGCATAGGCGATGAAGAGCAGGCGGAAGAGGATGACTAGCGTCTGCTCGTAGAGCAGGTCGAGGTCCGGCTCCGCCTCGTCCGCGTGACGTGCGGCGACGGCGCGCGCCAGTGCCGGGACGGCCTCCTCGTATACGCGATCGCGCAGTCGGACCCCAAGGCCAGTGGCGAAGTCACGCGACCGCTCGAGGATCTCTTCGAAGGTGCCGCCGCGTTTCAGTGCCTGTGCGCCAAAGATCAGCGGCAGGTACCCGGCCGCCCCCGTCGGCAGCACAGCGAGGTTTAGCTCGACGAAGGTTTCGGCGCGCCCTTTGCGGCCGACTCCGATGTCGCTGCCGGTTGCGTAAACCCTGATCTGGCGACCTCGGGTGAGGACGGCATAGGGCAGGTCCTCTCTGTCGGCGGCCGCGAGCGCATGCGCGGCAGGGCTCACGCCGCCATAGCGTTGACCAACTCCCTCTGGGGTCTCGGACTGTTGGAGGAAGACGGCGACTGCGCGCGTAGCTCCATCCACCCGGAGGAGCGAAGTGCTCGTGTCACGGCGCTCGATCGCAAACCCGAGCCCCTCGACAAGGCTCCTGTCCTGCCGATCGAGCATGGCGCGACCGGCCTCGCAGGCCCCCTCCCAGTCGGTGCGTTGTGGGACGCCGCTGCGGAGGTGGTGGGTGGCGAACATCCCCACATTGCGCAGCCCGGGGAGGTCGGCGTCGTCCCCCGGCAGCGTCTCCAGCAGGAATCGGGTTGCCGAGTGGCGATCCGGCTCGGCCAGCGCGGCTGAGCAAACCCTTCCGGTCTGGCCGAGGTCCAGGTCGAGCACAACCCGCGGGTCCCCACCGGCAGGTCCGCACACACCCGCCCGCCAGGTGCCGTTGTGTTCATATACGGCAACGCACAAGAGAGGGCTCGCTCGGCGTGCGTGACGCTTCTCCCAGAGCTTTCTAACGTCTCCACTGGCAGGACGTCCATTAGATCTGGCGACGGCTACCTCCAGCGGGTTGGGGCCGTTGCCCAAATAGAGGCCGGCGGGCTCAAAGCGTTGCGGGGCCCCCTGGGGCAGCTCCCACGGTCGCGGCTCCCCTGCGAGCTCGAGGTCCGGTGGCGGCTCAGCGCTCACGTGGATAGATCGTAGTAGCGCCCTCTATCTGATTCAGCGTCGCCACTTCGCTTTGACCTGGATCCGACGCGTCCTCGGATGGGCGCGGGACTCTCGGCAATGTGAGGACATAGCCGTTCACGTGCTTTGACTCCCGCCAGCAGCCTGCGGCTGCCCGCCGACTGATCTCAAGAATCTCGGTCACCCGCAAAACGGGATCGAACACAACAACCACGACGCTCTCGAACTCCTTGCTCCGTATGGGCGTCAAATTGGTCCGGCGAGCGCTTACGAGCCGTATGCCTTTGACCTGAATGCGCTTCCGGCCGACCTTCAGGTCATATCCGCGGGTGTTCCGCGGGGCGAGCTCGCCACCGAAGTGATCCATCGTCACCCGCTCGGCAATGTCAGCGATCGGATTGTTCGCAGAGGAGACGATGCCACGGGCACGCATCTCCTCCATCACCTCGCCCCAGAGGCGGGGCAAATCATCATCAGCAAGTCGCAGGAGGTCGGGGGTCGGATCAGTCATGGTCCATTTCGGATTAGATCGGCCGAGGCTGCAAGGCCAGCCTTCCGGGAGTCGTCGAGATCCTTGCTGATCTGACACTAGTGGTCGAGGGGGATCGTGCTCGACACCCTTGATCGAGCCTGAACCGGGCAGCAACCATCGCGCGATCCCGCCTGACCCCCATTGAGGGCGCGCAGGAAGTCGTGCGCCTGCGCTTCCACGACCTTCGGCACAGTCACGCCTCTTGGCTGATAGCGAACGGCGCCCAGGCGCCACAGGTGATGAACCGGCTCGGCCTCCGCGACATCCGCACGACCTTCAACATGTACGGCCACGTCTTCCCGAGCGACGAAGCCGCGCTCGCGGGGCTGTTCACGGCCGAGCCGGAAGCCGACAGTGTGGCTGATTTAACCTCGGCGCGACCTACAATCCATCGCTGAATTACCGGGTCGGCGCTCCGAGCACTCGCGCTTAGACCTGCCAAACAATCCCAATTACGTCCTCGATAAAGCTTGTGACCTTGGCCGAGCGTGGGCGGTATTTGGTCGGATGTCCACAGCGGTTGCGGAGTCCCAGAGCTTCCTCCAATGTCGAGCGCTCCCCCTTATCGAGAAGACCCAGGTCACCACATGTGAGTAAGAGGATTCTGTCCTTCACAAAGGCAAAATCGTCAACCTTCGATACGGACCGGACTCGTTTGTCGTGTTTTTGGAGCGCTGCGTTGAGGGCTGTGTTCCCCTGTTTCAGTGCTTCCCCTTGGAGAGTGCGCGCCGCGCCGGTCCAGAGGAAGACCACAGCCGCTCGGAGGGCACCAACACGGAGACACTGGATCGCTTCCTCAACGTAGCCTCGGGCCTCAGCGTCGGTAAGTCGAGCCGCGATGTTCTCAAGCGAAGTGACATCGTGTTCGACCTCCGCTTCAGCTGCCGGTAGGCCGAGAAGGTCGCGGACGTGGTCCTCGCCTGTTCCCGTCAATTCAAAGAGAAATGCGCCGCTCTCTTTGGCCCCCGTGCCCTGAGCGTATGGCGCACTCTCGTTGATCACGGCGTTGACGTTCATCAGTTTTGCCCTCGGCACTTTGGCCTGAACCATGGCACTACGAACGTCAGGGGCCGTCATCCGGTCCCTCTGCTTGTAGCGCTTGAAGAAGTAGAGCGTTGCCAAGACCAGATCGCGCTGTTTGCCCTGGCGCAGCGGATGTAGGAACTCCATCAGCGTCATGAACTCTCATCCTCTTTACGGAGTGGGCTCCGGCCCTTATTGACGCCATATTCCTGCTTAATCCACGTCTCGCCACCCGGGGTGATCTTCCATCCGTCCGCCTGCTTGCGGATCACTTGGGTTGGAGGGTCGCCGCGAGTCGCGTTGCGAAAGAACATGTCGAGGCGTTTCGGCATGTTCAGCTTGTATTGATCCGCTACGGCGGAGACATCACGCTGCTGGTACGGACCTCTTCCATGCCGCTGGTACAAGATTGCCAGTGCGAGCAGCGCATTCTCGTGATCGGCATCACTGAGGTGCTTCTCAATCAGGAGCTCCTCGCCAGCAGCTGGATCCCCGTTCACTTTGGTCTGTGACCGGGTCCTCGGCTTCTCCTCTGCCTCTTCACCCTGCGAAGCCGTCACATAGTCCTTCAAGAGGGCGAAAGCTTCGCCACGAATTTCTGGATCCAGATCGGTCAGAACATCGTTGACTTGGCGGAGCCGCGAGGCGAGCCGCTTAAGCTCTTGCTCGTCCATGGGTCGCAGTGTAGGACCTGCGCACGCGAGCTTGCGCAGCACGACCCGCAAGGGCGAGAGAAGGGCGAGGGCTTCCAGCCATGCCGCCCCACCTGCCGCGAAACCCCGCGGTTAGCAGGGGATTCAGCAGCGCGCCCGACAGGATTCGAACCTGTGACCTTCGGTTTCGTAGACCACGGGTCTAGTCAGCTACTCATACGCCAACGCCTCGAGCACGTCCAGCCGTGACGCCCGTCGCGCCGGGGCGATTGCGGCCAGCACGCCGGCCAGCCCCGCGATCACGAGGATGAAGACAAGCTGGCCGACCGGGTAGCTGATCACGAAGCCCTGGCTCTTCAGCGGCACTGACATCAGGGCCGCGAAGATCATCCCGATCGCCATTCCCAGCACGGCCCCAATCAGGGCGGTGATCACGCTTTCGTATCTGATCAATCTCCTTACCTGGCGGCGTGACATCCCGATCGCCCGCAGCATCCCCAGCTCGCGCCGGCGCTCGTAGATGCTCAGCGCCAGCGTGTTGGCGATCCCGAACAGGCTCACAATGACTGCGAGCGAGAGCAGCGCGTAGACCAGCCCCAGCAGCGGGTTGATCGAGTTCTCCTGGTTGGTCTTCAGCTGGTCCTGATTCAGAACTTCAGAGGTCGGGAACTGCTGGCGCAGAAGCGGCTTGATCTTCGCCTGCACCGCAGCGGCGTTCGCCCCCGGCGCCAGATCGATGAAGTCGAAGACGTCCTGCGTGGTCGCGAAGTCGCGCGCCATCGCCGCCTGGGTCACGACCATGTCCCCAAGCAGGTTGGCGTTGTCCTTGAACGAGCCGACGATGCGGAAGGTCGAGACCTTGCCGGTCTGGCCCAGCACCCTGATCGTGTCGCCGATCTTCAGCCTCGTCCCGTCGAGGTAGCTCTTGTCGGCGAGCACCTCATTGTCAGTCAGGTTCTCGAGCGTCTTCGCGCTCGACCCGTCCTGGTAGTCGATCTTCAGCACCTTGTTCGCCGTCTTTGGGTCCAGCCCCGACGCCCGCGCCTTGCCCTCCCCCGCGACCTTCACCTGGGTCGATCTCAACGTCGAGACCGTCTCCACACCCGGCACATTGGCCGCCGTCTTCGCCGCCGCCGCGGGGATCGGGTCGAACCCGTTCGTGTTCTCGATCACGAGCTGACCCGAAAAGGACTGATCGATCGCGTTGGAGATCGAGGCCTTGAGCCCGGCGGCGAACACGGTCACGAAGCTGACCAGCGCAAGTCCGATCATCAGCGCCGCCGCTGTCGCCGCGGTACGGCCCGGGTTTCGCTGCGAGTTCTCGCGTGCGAGCCGACCCGTCAACCCGCGCAGGCGCTCGAGCGGCCAGCCCGCCACCTCGGCGAGGGGCTTCACCAGCCGCGGGCTCCACAGCGAGACCCCGAAAAGCACCAGCGCTGCGCCGAGCCCGAGCATCAATGCCGCCTGGCCGGAGTCCTTGATGTTGGCGAACAGCCCGACCAGCACCAGCGCCAGGCCGCCGACCAGCAGCAGGCTCGCGATCACCGTGCTGACGATCGAACGCCGGCGGCTCGGCTTCAGCTCGAGGTCCTGCATGGCGGCGATCGGCGGCACCCGCGTCGAGCGCAGCGCCGGGCTAAGAACCGCGAGCAGGGTCACCACGACCCCAACTACCATCGAAACCACCACCGTCTTGCTCGCCACCACCAACGCCGTGGTCGGCAACCCAATTCCCAACGCGTTGAAAAGCGCCTCGATCCCCTTCGCGAACAGGAGGCCGCCGAAGATCCCGGCGATCGAGCCGAACAGCCCGATCAGCACCGCCTCGACGATCACCGAGCTGAGGATCTGACGCCGCGAGGCGCCCAGCGTGCGCAGCATCCCGAACTCGCGGATCCGCTGGGCGACGGTGATCGAGAAGGTGTTGAAGATCACGAATGCGCCCACGATCAGCGCAACGGCCGCGAAAACGCCGAGGAAGATCGGCAGGAAGCTGAGCGCCTTGTGGATCTGGTCGGACTGGCGGTTGGCGTTCTGCTGCGCGGTCTCGACCCGGATGTCGGACGGCACCACTTGCTTGATTCGCGAAGCGAGCACGGCGGAAGAGACGTGGGGGTTGTTGGCGACCGAGATCTGATCGAAGCGGCCGACCTTGTCGGTGATCTTCTGTGCCTCCGGGAGCGTCAACTGGGTGATGCTCGCGCCGCCGAAGGAGGTGCCTCCGAGCTCGGTCAGCCCGACGAGGCGGTAGGTCTTGGCGCGCCTCTCCCCCGTCAGCCGGATCGGGTCGCCGATCTTCAGCCCGGACTTGTCGGCGGCGGCCTTGTCGAGCGTCGCCTGGTGGGCGTTGGCCGGGCGGTGGCCCTCGACCGTCTTCAAGGATTCGATCTTCGGCGGCAGCACCGAGGCGATGAACTTGGGCGCGAACTGCGACCCCACCGAGCTGTGGCCCTTGAAGATCCCGCCCGGGGTGAAGATCGCCCCCGACGCAAGCGTCACCCCGGGCACCTTCTCCACCTTCTTCAAAACCGCTGCCGGGAAGGTCGGGACCGAGCTGTTGCCCTCCTGGGTGACCGGCTGGCGGGCGGTCACCACCACCGACGTGCCCTTCAGCGAGTCGTTGAAGATCTCGTCGAAGGCCTTGTTGATCGTGTCGGTGATGACGTAGGTGCCGGCCACCAGCGAGACGCCGATCAGGACCGCGAGCGCCGTGCCGAGCGCGCGCATCTTGCGCGCCCAGAGGCTCTTGACGGCGAGGCTAGTCAAGCTGCTTCATCAGCTCGATCACCTCGTCGACCGTGCCCGGCTTGGCGTCGGAGACGATGCGGCCGTCGCGCAGGGTCAGGAGGCGGTCGGCGTAGGTCGCAGCCTCGGGGTCGTGGGTGACCATGATCACCGTCTGGTCGAACTCGTCGACGGCTTGGCGCAGCAGCTTCAGCACGTCCTCGGAGGCCTTCGAGTCGAGGTTCCCGGTCGGCTCGTCGGCGAAGACGACCGCCGGCTTCGAGACCAGCGCCCGGGCGACGGCGACCCGCTGCTGCTGGCCGCCGGACAGCTCGGATGGACGGTGGGTGAGGCGGTCCTCGAGACCCACCGTCTTGACCAGCTGATCGAGCCAGGCCTTGTCGGGCTTGCGGCCGGCGATCGAGAGGGGCAGCACCAGGTTCTCCTCCGCGGTCAGCACGGGCAGCAGGTTGAAGAACTGAAAGACGAAGCCGAGCTTGTCGCGCCGCAGCTTGGTCAGCTCGGCGTCGTCGAGACCGGTGATCTCGGTGCCGTCGATCCGCACCGTGCCCGAGGTCGGGCGGTCGAGCCCGGCGAGGATGTGCATCAGGGTCGACTTGCCCGAGCCCGACGGCCCCATGATCGCGGTGAAGCGGTCGCGCTGGAAGTCGACGCTCACGTCGCTGAGCGCATCGACCGCCGCGTCGCCCTCGCCGTAGCGGCGGCTGACGTCGTTGGCCTGCACGATGGTGCCGTCAGACGAGGGCTGGGCTAAAGCGTCGGGACCCTGCGCGGTCTGAGTCTTTTCTGGCATCGGATCGGTCATCCGTGACTTCCCCCGTCGGATTCAAGGACCGCTTCAACGTAGCGAGTCGGACGCATCGGCGTCGGCACATTTCTCGTGGCTTGGGTGATGTAAGGTGATGTAACTTCGCGTGGATGGCAACCGAGATGAGCCACCGCCTACAGATCACGCTTACCGACGACCAGTACCGGCGACTGCAGCAGGAGAGCGCCCGCACGGGAGTCTCGCTGGCCGAGCTCACCCGGCAGGCGGTCAATAGCGCGTTTCCGCCTTTGCCTCCACTCGAGCAACGGATCAAGTGGTTCAGGGAGGGAGCGGGCGCCTGGGCAGATCGCGATGACGACAGCGACCCCTACGAGGAGTGGCGCCGGCTGCGGCCGCCGCTTGGCCCGCTTCCCGAGTGACGCCGATCCTGCTCGACACCGACGTCCTAATCGACTACCTGCGCGACGCGCCCGCCGCCGTGCGTCTGCTGGATCCACGCATCGTCGCGGGGGAGCCTGTCGCCGCCTCGGTCATCAGCAAGGCCGAGGTGCTTGCCGGGATGCGCACCTCCGAGGAGGAGCGCACGGTGCGGACGCTGGCCTCATTGGCCCTCCTTGCAGTCAACGATGCGATCGCAACCCGAGCCGGTGCCCTCGC
>JBBQBH010000047.1:0-22997 GCA_038317345.1 Solirubrobacterales bacterium | reverse complement strand
GCCACAACGCGGCCCTGCGGGCCGGCCTTACGTGCGGCGGTCAGCGCCGGCTCGCCATAGCCGGCGGCGACGTCCAGGACCCGGCTGCCCGCCTGCACGTCGGCGAGCTCCACCAGCCGCTCGCTGATATGCCCGGCGGCGTTGTCGGTGAACTCGCTCCACTCCTTCCATCCCACCGCAGCGGAATCCCACTGCTTGTGCTGTGCCTCGCGGAACTCGACCGGGTCGATCGCCTTGGATTCCATGCTCGATCCTCCCTACCACCCCATTGAAGTGCACGGCGACGCTAACCGATTCGGGTCGCCGGCGGAAGGCCGAGGGGGGTTGGCCAGGGTCGCCGCTCGACGACTCTCAGAGTGTCGCTCGGAGAGACATATCGGGCCCCCGCTACTCCCGCCGAAGGCACGGAAACGTGCCTGAGACGAGAAAAGAGGAGCCTCCTTCGGGGCTCCTCGGCTTTGCGCAGGCTCCGAGTTGGGCCGAGCTCAGGCGGCGCTGCGCTCGGGCTCGGCGCCGGGGGCATGCGGCAGCACTGCGACCTCTCGAGCCAGATCGTTGGCGCTCCGTCTCGGCACCGCGACCGCGAAGCCGAGCGCCGCTGCCAGGGCGATCAGGCACATCAGGAAGGACAACGTGAAGCCAGAGGAGTTTGGGATGCCCGAGGCACCGAGGTTGCTCGCCAGCAGCGTCGCAGCCAGTTGGCCCCCGAAGGCGCCGCCGAGCGTCCGGGTCACGGCGTTCATCCCGGTGGCCACGCCGGTCTGTTCCTGACTCACGTTCTGCACGATCAGGTTCGCCATCGCCGAGAAGGAGAGCCCGATGCCGATGCCGAGCAAGCCTGCGGCGACGTAGATCTCCAACTCCTGGCTGCGGTCGGCGACGAGCAGGACGTAGCAGGCAAGAGCGAACAGGGCGCCGCCGATCAGCGATCCGCGCGAGCCGATGCGGCGCTCGAGGAGCCCCGCCATCTGCCCGACGACGACGATGGCGATCGTCGCCGGCAGCAGGAAGAGCCCTGCCACCGTCACCGAGGCGCCGAAGCCGCCGCTGCTCACCGGCTCCTGGACCAGCTCGGGCAGTAGGACGAAGGACGAGTACATCCCCACACCGATGAGGAAGCCGACCGTGTTGGTGGTCCAGACGCCGCGGATCGCCATCATCCGCATGTCGACCAGCGGCTCACGCGAGCGCAGCTCCTCACGCACCCAGGCGACGATCACAACCAAGCCCAGGGCCAACAGGCCGAGCGTTTTCGGCGAGCCCCAGCCCCAGGTGCTGGTTTCGGTGATCGCCAGCAATATCCCCGAGATGCCGATCGTCATCAGCCCCGCGGCGCGGTAGTTGATCTCAGCCGGCATCTTCACCGGCGACTCGGGGATGTAGCGCCAGGTCAGATAGGCGGTGGCGACGATCATCGCCAACGGGAACCAGAACAGCCAGTGGTAGGAGAGGTTCTCGGTGACGATGCCGGCAAAGACCACGCCGGCGCCGCCGCCGATTCCCAACAGAGAGGAGACCAGACCGATGGCACCCGGGACCCGTTGGTTTGGGAACTCGTCGCGGATGATCGAGAAGGCGAGCGGGAAGATGCCGCCGCCGGCGCCCTGGATGACGCGGCCGAGCAGCATCAGCGGAAGGGAGGAGGCGACCGCTGAAATCAGCGTGCCGAAAGCCAGCATCAGCAGCACGATCATCAGCAGGCGCTCCTTCCCGTATATGTCGCCGAGCCGGCCGATGATCGGCGTCGCCACCGAGGCGCTCAACAGATAGGCGGTCAGCACCCAGCCGACGGAGCTCTCGGAGGTGTGGAGGGAACTCTGGATCTGTGGCAGGGCGGGGACGACCAACGACTGCAGGAGTGCGTAGGAGATCCCGCCGAGGGAGAGGACGGCGAGGATGATCCGCGGGCTGGGGCTGGCGGCTCGCTGCACGATCGCATGACTCTAACAGATAATTAGTGTGCACCAAGGATTGGTTCGTGCTAACTTTCGGCGTATGGCAAAGGCAATGAGAGGGAGCACACCGCCGGGCATCACCAAGCATTGGCCGACGCTGCTGATGATCAAACTGGGGCGGATCACAATGCACCGCTTCACCGAGGCGCTGGAGCCGTTCGGAATCGGACCGCGCCACGTCGCCGCTCTGATCGAGCTTCGCGACGGCGGGGAGCTCACCCAGCAGTCGCTGTGTGGGCGGCTGCATCTGGACCCCACCAATCTCGTCGCGATCCTCAACGAGCTCGAGCGCAGGGGCTTCGCGGCGCGGCGCCGCGATCCCGAAGATCGCCGCCGGCACCTGGTCGAGGTCTCAAAGAAGGGGATAGCGGTGATCGAGAAGGCCTCCGCGGTGATGGACGGGGTGGAGGAAGACCTGCTCGACGGCCTTGAGCCCGCCGAGCGCGAGCAGCTCGAGGGCCTGCTGACCTCGATGTGGGAGCGAAGCGGCGGCTACGAGGCGTGGTCCCAGGTGGCGACCGACGCCGACGACAAGGCTGCCTAGTGCCTCATGCCGGCGGCAAGCGCGAATGGGCTGCCCTCGGAGTCGCGGCAGATGGCCCACCGCTCTCCGGGATGGATGACCGAACCACCGAGTTCGCGAACACGCTCGAGCGTTGCGGGCAGGTCGGCCACGGTGAAGTAGGGCAGGGCGGCAGTGTCACCGGGACCCGGTCCCCGTTCATGAACTCCGAGGCGAAGTCCGTCGTCGTCGGTTTCCCAGCCCGCCCCTGACTCGGCTGGCCTCGGCGCTAGCTCGGCGTTGAGCACCCCATGCCAGAAGCGCAGTGCACGTTGCGGATCGTCGGCGGGAAACTCGATCAACGGGGCGGGCATGCACGTGAGTATCCGCGATCTGCGCATGTGAAGGGCCCCGCGTGAAGCGGGGCCCTTGCAACACCGGGGATTGCTACGAAGCGGCCTTGATGACCCCGATCAAGAGACCATCGGGGTCGTTGAAGAGGCCGATTTCGACGCCCTCGGTGACCTTGTCCGGGCCCATCATCCTCGTCCCGCCCAGGCTCTCGGCCTTGGCGAGCGCGGCCTCGACGTCGGGCACCTCGACGTAGAAGGTGACGTGGCTGGGGTACTCCGGGCTTCCCCCGACGCCGCCACCGATCCCGATCCCGTCGGCGTTGACGTTGTCCTCACGGTCGACAATCCCGTAGTTCATCGGGTTGTCGGCATTGATCTTCCAGTCGAAGAGGTCCGAGTAGAACGACCGCAGCTTGTCGCCGTCGTCTCCCATGACCTCGAAGTGGACTACTGGCTGTCCCATGGTGTTGTCTCCGTTCCGCGCCGGCGAGCCGGCGCCAGTTTGAATGCAAGTTGCCCATTAGACCGCGGGTCGGGGTGAAACTCATCGCTGCAGACCAGCAATCGGGTGGTGGTCGCCGAGTCCGAGTAGAGTGGCCGCAGGCCGCACCAAGCGTGCGCTCCTGCCCCTCGGTTAGCGACGCCCCATCTCCGACTCGCAGGACTCCCAAGATGGGACCGGACGGAGGGAACCGATGGTCGAAGCAGAGAGCGTTCGCGACGAACCGAACGTCCTCCAGGGTCAGGGCGCTGCAACCGAGCGGGACCGACGAATCGAGCGCAAGACGCTCGAGCTTGCCGAGTTCCGAGACGCTGGAGTTCTCACCGAAGCTGAATTCGAGGAGCAGAAGGCAAAGCTCCGCTGGGGTATCAGTTAGTCCTCGACGGGCTGCTCGCTGGTGGTGCCGAGCGCCTCAGCGATTTCCTCGATCGCTTCCCGCTCCGCGTCGCTGACACGCTCGCCGCTCAGCCCGAGAAAGCCCTCCTTGTGGGCTTCGGCGACACGCTGTGCGAGGTTGATGACGAATCGCTTGTAATCGTCGACCTCCTCCGGCGTCGCCTTCTGCTCGAGCAGCGCGACCGCGTCACGCAGGTGCGCAAGACCGTGCTCCTTTAGCTCCTCGGGAGAGCGGTAGCGGGTGTGGTCCACCTCGGGCTTGGTCGAGGCGATTGTGTCGAGCAGCTCGCTGTCGCCATGCTGGCGCCGTGCCTCGCTGTAGGCCTTCGCCATCGAGAAGCTCTCCCGAAACGACCCTCCCCGCTGAGCCGTGATCACGATCAGCCCTGCGGTCGGAGGGGCCTGGAGAATCTGCTCCCACTCCTCGTCGGTGAAGTCTGCCTTTCCGGTCATTCCGCTCTCCTATCGCCTGGGGTCGTCGAGTATTGCCGATCCGCTGCGTCGGCTCGGACACGTCTGTGAGAGACTGCCGCGTCGAGGGGATGAGGGCGAGGTTCTTCATATGCGCCGCGATGACGTTGGCGGTATCGGGTTGTGTGGCCGCGCCGACGGCCGCGGCGCCCGGCGCGCATCCGGGACACGCGGGACGCTGGATAACCGACGATCGTGGCCGGGTGCTGGACCTGCACGGCGTCAACATGGTCTACAAGCAGGCGCCGTACTACCCCGCGGTCGCCGGCTTCGGCGACGACGACGCTGCGTTCCTCGCCTCCGAGGGCTACGACACGGTCCGCGTCGGGATCGTCTACAAGGCGGTCGAGCCGCAGCCCGGGGTCTATAACGACGCCTACCTGGCCCAGATCGCCGACACCGTTCGCACGCTCGGGCGCCACGGCATCTGGTCGATGCTCGACTTCCATCAGGACATGTACAACGAGCGTTTCCAGGGCGAGGGCTGGCCGGATTGGGCGGTGCAGGACGCCGGGCTCCCCGCGCTGCCAAAGAACGGCTTCCCGCTCAATTACCTGACGATGCCGGCGCTGCAGCGCGCCTTCGACCACTTCTGGGCCAACAGCCCCGGGCCCGGCGGGGTCGGCATCCAGGACCGCTACGCGGCAGCATGGCGCCACGTCGCCGCCTACTTCCGCCACACGCCGTGGGTGCTCGGTTACGAGCTGCTCAACGAGCCCTGGCCGGGTACGACATGGGCACAGTGCGCCAATCCGGTCGGCTGCCCTTTGTTTGACGCGCTGCTGACTCAGTTCACCCAGCGCTCGATCGCGGCGATCCGCCAGGCCGATCCGACCACCCTGGTCTGGTACGAGCCCAACGTGCTGTTCAACAACGGGCCCGCCACCCAACTCGGCGACGTCGGCGACAGCCACGCAGGCTTCGCCTTCCACGACTATTGCCTGGCGGCGTCGGGGGACACCTATCCGCGTGACGCCTGCATGGCATCCGACAACCTGGTCTTCGCCAACGCCCTGAAGCGGGCCGCGACGAGCGGCGATGCGCTGGCGCTGACCGAGTTCGGCGCCACCAACAACACCCAGCTGCTCGAGGATATGGTCGACCGCGCCGACGCCAACATGGTCCCCTGGTTCTACTGGGCCTACTGCGGCTGCTCCGACCCGACCACCTCCGGACCGGGGGATACCCAGGCGATCGTCCGTGACCCGTCCAAGCCGCCGAGCGGCGACAACATCGAGTCCTTCAAGCTCGACGTGCTGTCGAGACCGCATCCCGATGCGATCGCCGGCACGCCGCAGAGCTTCGGCTTCGATCCGCAGGCGAAGAAGTTCAAGCTCGTCTACAAGACCGCGCGCGCCGGTGGCGGACGCCTCCCGCCCAGCGCGCTGACCGAGATCGCGGTCCCGCACCGCCAGTACCCGGGCGGCTACACGGCGATCGTGGTCGGAGGCAGGATCCATTCCGGGCAGGGCTCGTCGACGCTCCGGATCCGGGCGTGCCGTGGCGCGGGCAAGGTCCGAGTTCGGGTCAAGCCCGCGGCCCGCAGGTCTCGCGACAGCTGCTGAAGACCGCAGGCCGGGCGTGGTTGCCCAGCCAATCTCCTAATTTTCAGGCTTGCCCGAGGGCGCCTGAGCTGAAAGGGTTCGTCCGGCATGAAGGTAGGTCCGGTTGACCGGCGCGAGTTCCTACTCGCAGGCGTGGCTACGGGTGTGGCAGTTGCGACGCCGCTCAATTACGCAGCGCTGGCCCGCGCCCGCCGGCACCCGCGGCCGGCCGAGGGCGCCTTCCTGCACGGGATCTCGTCCGGCCAGCCTTCGCCAAGTGGGATCGAGCTCTGGACCCGGCTCAGCGAGATCGACCGCACTTCGGAGCTGAAACTCGAGGTTGCCAAGGATCCTGGCTTTCGTCACGTCGTGCGGAGCCGTGAGGTCACGGCGCTGAAGCGGCACGACTTCACCGTCCACTCGCGGGTCCGTGGTCTGTCCCCGGACAGCGAGTACTTCTACCGATTCCATACGCGAGGGACCAACTCGGCGGTCGGTCGCTTCAGGACCCTTCCGCCGCCTGACTCGAACCGGCCGATCCGCATCGGCTTCTTCTCCTGCCAGGACCACGAGGCGGGCTACTACACGGCCCACGCGGCGCTCGCTCAGGAGCAGGACCTCGACCTGGTGCTCTGCCTCGGCGACTACATCTACGAGCGCCACTACTACCCCGGCCTCGCCGCGCGTGTCGACCATACCGGCGTCAACGGCGACGGCAACGTTCAGACCCTCGCCGAGTACCGCCAGAAGTACCGCTTCTACCAGACCGATCCCAACCTGCAGGCGATGCACGCCGCATTCCCCTTCGTGTCGGTCTGGGACGACCACGAGGTCGAGGACAACTACGCCGGCGACGGCCCCGACTCGATCCAGCCCGACGTCACGAAGGAGAACAACGGCACGCCCAGGCGTGTTCCTTTCGATCAGCGTCGCCGCAACGGGTACAGGGCGTTCTTCGAGTCGATGCCGAGGCAGGACTTCGGTCCCGACATCGTCTACGGGTCGCTGCGGCTCGGTAAGCTGGTCGAGCTGCTGATCACCGACGAGCGCCGCTACCGCGATCCGCAACCGTGCAACGACCATCTGCTGGCCCCGTGTCCGGACGACGAGGCGCCCGGCCACACGATGCTCGGCGACCGCCAGAAGCGTTGGTTCAAGTCCGCGTTGACCTCCTCCCGGGCGACCTGGAAGCTATGGGGCAGCGAGGTGATGGTGATGAGCCTCGACACCGCGGCCCCGACGCCCACAACCCCGGGCGCCCACGCGAACCCGGACCAGTGGGACGGCTACTCCTTCGAGCGCAAGGAGATCCTCACCGACGCCCTCAGCAAGCACGTCAAGAACCTCGTCGTCCTCAGCGGCGACATCCACACGTTCATCGCCGGCAATCTGACCACCACCGGCGGTGTCACCGGCCAGGCGGTGGGAACCGAGCTGGTCGGGGGCTCGATCACATCGCTGGGGCTCGCCGACTTCCTCGGTGTGCCGCCGGCAACCCTGGAGGCGCTTCGCCAGACCGCCGACAAGCACACGATCTACGCCGACTTCGTCAAGCACGGCTACTGCGTGGTCACGGCGAAGCCGACCGAGCTGATTGGCGAGTTCAAGGCGGTCGATACGACCCAGCAGCCGACCGCCACCGCTTCCACGATCGCCAGGTTCCGGGTCCCGAACGGGACGCCGTCGATCCAGCAGATCTGAGCCCCGTTCCGGGGGCTCCGGCGCTTGGTTAGGTCAACGCCTTCGCGGCTTGGCGCTCGGGCCCGATCCTGACCACGTCCCAGGCCAGCCCGGCCTTCTCGAGCCCGACGATCACCAGCGCCGAAGGGTCGAGCTGCCAGCGCCCCAGCCCGTGGACGGCCGAGGTGGGGAATGCATGGTGGTTGTTGTGCCATGCCTCACCCATGGTGGGCAGGGCCAGCCAGGCGAGATTGCGCGACTCGTCCTTGGTCTCGAACGGCTGGCGGCCGAACATGTGACAGAGCGAGTTGATGCTGTAGGTGACGTGGTGCAGCATGAACACTCGGACCGCACCACCCCAGAGCAGCGCGGTCAAGGCGGCGGCGATGGTGCCGCCGATCGCCCAGCCGAGGGCGAAGGGGATCGCCAGGCCGAGGATCGCCCAGAGAAAGAAGGTGCGGTTGACGTAGGAAACGACCGGGTCGGCGAGCAGATCGGGCGCGAAGCGCTGTTTGTTACCGCGCTGGGTGTGAATGAAGATCCAACCGACATGGGCATGGACGAATCCCTTCACTGCCCCCTTCCAGCCGTCGCCGTGGCCGACGTGGGGGCTGTGGGGGTCGCCGTCCCGATCTGAGCAGGCATGGTGCTTGCGGTGATCGGCGACCCACGAGATCACCGGTCCCTCGATCGCCGCCGACCCAAGCACCGCGAAGACACCTCGAAGCCAGGGGTAGGTGGTGAAGCTGCGGTGGGTGAAGAGGCGATGGAAACCGACCGTGATCCCGAATCCGGTGAGCAGGTAGAGGACACCAAAGATGACCAGGTCGCTGGGGCGCAGCGACTCGTTCCAGGCCTGCCAGGCGGCGACGAAGAGCATCGCGAAGGGCACGAAGGTGAGCAGCCCGGTGATAATGCGGTCCGTGGTCTCGTGCTCGACCGGCTGGATGTCGGAAGCAGTCGGCGGGCGGCTCTGCGGCTGGGCGACCCGGTGTTGTGTAGCTGTCGTCACTCGTGATCTCCGTCCTCGAAAACCTGTCCCGGCCACGTACCGGGCCACGGCTCCAGTCCGCGAGGGACGGTAGCACCCGAAGGCGCGGTAGGCTCGTGCACAGTGCCGCTGGCCAGCACGAACAAGCTCCGCCATGAGATAGAGCGGACGTTTCCGGAGCGCCCTTTTACGATCGAGTTCTGGGACGGCAGCCGCGTGCCCTCGACCAACGGGGACGGGCCGACCTTCTCGGTGCGCTCGCCGAAGGCGATCGCCCACCTAATCCGCGCCCCCGGGCAGCTCGGCATCGGTCGCGCCTACGTCTCCGGCGCCCTCGAGCCCGATGACCTCGACGCGGCGATGGGCCTCATTGATCACTGGCACCCGCCTTCGATCGATGTCAGGACGCAGGCCAGGTTGATGATCGCGGCCGCCCGCGGCGCCGGCCTCATGATGCCGCCCCGTGCTCCAAGGGCCGAGCTATCACCCCGCGGCAAGCTCCATTCAAAGGCTCGTGACGCCCGCGCCGTGCGCCACCACTACGACGTCTCCAACGAGTTTTTCTCCCTGTTTCTTGACCAGTCGATGACCTACAGCTGCGCGATCTTCTCGCACGGCGCCCAGACCCTCGAGGCCGCCCAGGAGGAGAAGCTAGACCTGGTCTGCCGCAAGCTCGAGCTGACCGAGGGCGACCAGGTCCTTGACGTCGGCTCGGGCTGGGGGAGCTTCGGCATTCACGCCGCCCAGCGCTACGGAGCTCGGGTGGTCGGGATCACCCTGTCGGAGCCGCAGGCAATCCTCGCGCGTGAGCGGGCCGCCGAGGCCGGGGTCTCCGACAAGGTCGAGTTCAGGGTGATGGACTATCGCGATCTGGCCGGCGAGCGCTTCGACGCGATTGCCAGCATCGGCATGGTCGAGCACGTCGGTGACGAGCGGATCGATCTCTACGCGCAACGCCTTTCCGAGCTGCTGCGCCCGGGAGGGAGGCTGCTCAACCACGGCATCTCACGATTGCGCCACAGCGATCCTCCGGCCGGCGATTTCTCGGAGCGCTACGTCTTTCCCGACGGAGAGACGCTTCACCTCTCGCGGGTTCAGCTCGCGCTCGAGCGCGCGGGCTTCGAGACCGAGCACGTCGAGGGCTTCCGCGAGGACTACGCGGAGACGCTGCGCCATTGGATCGAGCGCCTCGACCAGCACCTGCCTCGAGCCGAGCAGCTCGCCGGGGGTGAGCGGCTGAGGGTCTGGCGGCTCTATCTGCGCGCCGCGCGCAACGGCTTTCTGACCCGCCATATCTCGGTCTATCAGGCCAAGTGCCTGCTGCCTGAATAAGCGGGGCGCCCGACCGAGGGCCGCGACGGTCTCCGGGGTCAGCCGGTGGTCAGGTGGTTATGGATCTCGTAGAAGCTGATCTCGGGCTCCGTCAAGCCGACCTCCTGTGAGTTCGGCCCGATCTTCTCCTCGGCAAACTGCTCGAACCGCTCGCGGCTCTCCCAGACGTCGGTGACGCGAAACCCGTTGTCGGTCTTCGTCACCCAATGAAACAGCGCCCCCGGCGCACCGCTGCCGCCGGGCTCGAAGCCCATCTTCTCGACCACCTGGTCGTACTGGTCGAGTGTTCCTCCATCGAACTCCAGAATCACTGCAACGGCCATCTTCATTCCTCCTCGTAGGTCGGCGCCATCCTAATAGGGTGGCGGCCGATGCCCACCGTCCGCGAGGCCGCCTTCGAGCTCTTCCGCGCCAGGGGGATGACGACGATGTTCGGCAACCCCGGCTCGACCGAGCTGCCGATGCTGGCCGACTTCCCCGGCGACTTCGACTACGTGCTCGGGCTGCAGGAGGCCGTCGTGGTCGGGATGGCCGACGGCTACGCGCAGGCCTCCGGTCGCCCGGCGCTGGTCAACCTTCATACGGCGCCCGGAGTCGCCAATGCGATGGGCGCGATCTTCAACGCCCAGGCCAACCATTCGCCATTGGTGATCACGGCGGGCCAGCAGGTGCGCGCCCAGATGACCCTGCAGGCCAACCTCACAAACCGCGACGCGACGCGGCTGCCACAGCCGCTGGTCAAGTGGTCCTACGAGCCGCCCCGAGCCGAGGACGTGCCATTGGCGCTGAGCCGGGCCGTACAGCTCGCGGCATTGCCGCCCCGGGGACCGGTCTTCGTCTCGGTCCCGATGGACGATTGGGGGGCGGATGTGGATGCGGCCTACGTCGCGCATGCGATCGAGCGCTCGGTCGACGGGCGCGCAAGTGCCGACCCCGAGCTCGTGCGGGCGCTGGCCGATCGCCTAGCGCGAGCCGAGAGCCCCGTCTTGGTCGCGGGCCCCGACATCGATGCCAGCGGGGCATGGGAAGCCGCGGTCGCACTCGCCGAGCGCCAGCGGCTTCCGGTCTTCGCCTCGCCGGCGCCGGGGGGCGGACGAATCGGATTCCCGGAGGGCCACCCCAACTTCCAGGGGGTGCTCCCCCCGGCGATCGGGCCGGTCGCGGAGGCGCTGCAGGGCCGCGACCTGGTGCTCGTCGTCGGCAGCTCGGTCTTTCCCTACTACCCCTACATCGCCGGGCCGCTGCTGCCCGAGGGCACGGCGCTGGTGGCGATCACAAGTGACCCCGACGAGGCGGCGCGGGCGCCGATGGGGGACGCGATCGTCGCCGACGTAAAACTGACCCTCGAGGCTCTGCTCGACGCGGTGCCGGAGTCCGAGCGCACCGCCCCCGAGTCGCTCCCCGCCCCCGAGCCGCCGCAGGCTTCTGAGCCGGTCAGCCCGTCGGCGGTCTTCGCCGCCCTGGCCGACGTCTTCCCCGAGGATGGGATAGTCGTGCTCGAGTCGCCCTCCAGCACCCTCGCGCTGCGCAATCGCTTGCGCCTCTCACGTCCCGGCAGCTATTTCTTCGGGGCAGGCGGCGGACTGGGGTTCGGGCTCGCCGCAGCGGTTGGGGTGCAGCTGGCCCAGCCCGAGCGTTCCGTCGTCTGTGTGCTCGGCGAAGGGTCGGCTCAGTACGCGATCACCGCCCTTTGGAGCGCCGTCGCCCAAAAGGTGCCGATCACGGTCCTCGTGCTGCGTAACGAGGAGTACGCGATCCTCAAGTGGTTCGCCGAGATCGAGGAGGTGAAGGGCGCCCCCGGACTCGACCTGCCGGCGCTGAACAGCACCGAGATCGCCGACGGTTACGGGGTCAGCGCGCGCCGAATCGACGACATCGACGAGCTGTCAGCGGCGATGGCCGCCGCCATTTCCTCACCTGAGCCGCAGCTGCTCGAGGTCGCGGTTGCCCCGGGTATGGCGCTGACCTGAGCTACTCGCTGGGGATTCTGCGCCGGCTGGCTGCCCGGGTCTTGGGGGCCTCGTCCGGAGTCTCGAGAAAGTCTCGCCAGGGACTTTGGGCCAGTACCCCGGGCACCTCCTCGGCCGGCAGTGGTGGCATGAAGTAGAACCCCTGCGCCTGGTGGCAGCCGAGGTCGCGGACCGCGGCAAGTTGATCGGAGGTCTCCACGCCCTCGGCGACGATCTCGAGGCCGAGCGCGCGTGCCATCTCGACCACCGCTTTGACGATCTGTGCATCGGTGAGGCCGTCGGCCACGTTCTCGATGAACGAGCGGTCCAGCTTGATCCCGTCGAGCGGAAATCGCTTCAGGTAGCCGAGCGAGGAGAAGCCACTGCCGAAGTCGTCGAGGACCAGGCGCACGCCCATTCCACGCAGCGAGCGCATGATCCGCTCCGACACCCCGGACTCTTCGAAGAGCACCGATTCGGTCAGCTCGAAGCTGAGCGTCGCGGGATCGATGCCGCTTTCCTCGATCGTGGCAGAGACCGTGGTCAGCAGCTGGGGGTCGCCGATCTGGCGGCCGGAGAGGTTGACCGCGATTCGCACCGGCGCGGCGTCGGGCTGGAGCGACTGCCATTCGGCGACCTTGTTGCAGGCCTCCTCGATGACCCAGCGCCCCACGGGGACGATCAGCTGCGACTCCTCGGCGACCGGGATGAACGAGGTCGGGCTGGTCAGCCCGTACTCGGGATGGCGCCATCGCAGCAGCGCCTCCAGCGCCATGATCGAGCCGTCGCGAAGCCCGACGATCGGCTGATAGTGGAGCTCCAGCTCCTCGCGGTCGAGGGCCCGGCGAAGATCGTTCTCAATCCGCATGTGCTCGACCGCGCGGGCCCGCATCGCGGAGTCGAAGATCTCATAGCCTCCCCGGCCCTTCTCCTTGGCGCGGTACAGGGCTGCGTCGGCGTCACGGATCATCGCCTCCGGCGCCTTCTCGCCGCGGCCGAGCGAGATCCCCATGCTGGCGCTGACGAAGTGCTCTCGCTGGCGCAGCTTGAAGGGGCGCGAGAGGGCCGCCTTGATTCGCTCAGCGACGCGAACCGCGTCGCGCTCCGTCTTCACTTCGGCCAGGACCGCGAACTCGTCGCCGCCGAAGCGGGCGATCGTGTCGCTCGGACGCAACCCCTGCTCGAGCCGGGGTGCGACCGCGGCGAGCAGCTCGTCGCCGGCCGCGTGTCCGAGGCTGTCGTTGACGAGCTTGAACTGGTCGAGGTCGAGGAACAGCACGGCGACAGAGGACTGAGCCCGCTCGGCTTGCGTGAGAGCGTGGCCGAGACGGTCGAGGAACAGGTTGCGGTTGGGAAGGCCGGTGAGCGGATCGTGCAGCGCCTCATAGCGGGTCCGCTCCTCTTCCTCGCGGCGCTCGATCGCATTGCCGATCACGTTGGCGATCGCCTGCAGGAAGTTGACGTCCTGGGTTCCGAACTCGCGATGGTCGGTGCACTGCACCCCGAGGACACCGAAGGACCGATTGGCGGCGCGGATCATCACCGTCAATCCGCTGGTCATTCCTTTGAGTTCCTCCGTCCGCTCGAAGCGCGTCTCGGTCTCCCAGTCCTTGACGATCACCGGCGTGCCGGTTGCCATCGTGTAGCCGGCCTGTGAGCCCGTTCCGGGGGGCAGCTTGGTGCCCTCACTCGGCGAGTCGTGGGGCTCTGTCGCGACGACCATCAGGGCCTGCTCCTCGGGAACTACCTTGATCACTCGGGCGAGGTCGACGTCGAGCACCCGTCGCAGGACCCGCAGGCCTTCGCGCAGAAGCTCGTCGATGTCCTCGCCGCTCAGCGCCCGCTGGCCGAAGCGCGCCACCTCCTGCTGCTGGCGGGCCTGCAGGCGGCTGACCTCTTCGCTGGCTCGCAGCGCCTCGGCGGTCCCGGCCAGCTCGTCGCGGCGACGGGCCTGGTTTCTGGCCTCAAAGCCGCTGATCGCGGTCGCACACAGCAGCCCGAACGAGGTGAAGGCGCTGTAGGCGAGATCGTCTCCCGAGGCCCCGGCGACGAGCAGGAAGGCGGCGACGTCGATCGCGCCGACCACGATCGTGACGCGCAGGGGGGTAGTAAGCGCCGCGAAGAGGACGGGGAGGACGAAGAGGATCGTGACCGGGCTGTCGACCCCACCGTCGAGCGTCGCGATGACCGCCACGACGAGGATCGAGATCATCGACCAGAGGACCAGGAACGCCTCCCGCCAGCGGCTGCGGATGATGCGGTCGCTGGGCAGGATCCGTGCCACGCACGGCCCTATCAGGCCCACCACCGCGACGCTGGCGACCGCAGCGCGGTGCGGTCCATGGGGCGTGGCGAACGCGTAGACCGCCAATCCAAAAGAGCCGAGGATCCCCATGTTGGCCCCCGTACGCATGGTCGCCTGCCGCAGGCGAAGCTCCTGCTCACTGGGCTGGCTGGCGTTATCGCCGGATGTGCTGGGCTCGCTCAAGGTGCTCGTTTCGTCCCTGGTGGGCGAAGCGCGGCGAGCGCCTGCCCAAGGAGGAATCGGCCACACCAGGCGTGGGCTTGAGCGTGGGAGCGACCGTGCCTGCTGTTTCGTCCAGTGCTTGGTGACGCTCAGTCGACGCCGGCAGGTCCCTGGCGGAGCTGCTCACGCATCAAATCGAGGTCGAAGCGGAACGGCTCGGTGGTGGCAACGAAGTCGGTCAGCTCGTCGCTGACCAGCGCCGGCTGGTCGAGCTGGGGCCAGTGCCCGGCGTTTGGGATCTCGACCATCTGGCTGTGCGGAATCGCCTCGTGGGCGCGCCGCCCGTGCTCGACCGGGATGATCGGATCGCGTTCTCCCCAGATGATCAGAACCGGCATCCGGTCTGCGAGATAGAGACGGTCCATCGCGCTCACCTTCTGTCCCCCGGCGTCGATCACCGCGCGCAACGTATGCAGGAATGCTCCCTGAGCGTCGGACTCGACCAGCGAGGCGTAGCCGCGTGCCATTTCCTCGATGTCGGGCCTGATCCGGATGCCAACCCGGCCCAGCAGGTCGGCGACCGAGCTTCCCGCGCGTACCGCCGAATCGCGGATGATCAGGGGCATCACAAGCTCGGCGCCGGGCAGCGTCGCGGCGCGCAGCAGCGGGCTTACCTCTCGACCCAGCCCACCGCTGGAGATCAGCACCAGTCGCTCGCAGTACTCGGGGAACTGGTAGGCGAGTTGCAACGCGATGCCCCCGCCCAGCGAGTGACCTACCACTGTGGCGCTCTCGAAGCCGAGCAGCCCGAGCAGGTCGCGGACGCCGCTCGCGAAGGCTCCCAGCGAGTAGTCGCCCTTCGGCTTCGCGGAGGCGCCGTGACCAAACAGGTCCGGCGCGATCACCGTATAGCCGGCATCGACGACGTCCTGCACGAACTCCGCCCAGACGCCGGAATGCGACGTTACGCCGTGGATGAGCACGATTGTCGGTCCTTCGCCGGCCATCCGGTAACAAACCTTGTGGCCGTGCAGGGTCGTCTCGCGCAGCTCGAAGTCGGCCGTTGTAGGCCTTGCGGGCTTCACCACCGATGCGGAGCTCACTTGATGTGCACGCCCGAAATCGCCCGCGAGATCACCAGTCGCTGGATCTCCGAGGTCCCCTCGAAGATCGTCCAGATCTTGGCGTCACGGTGCATCCGCTCGACCGGGAACTCACGCGAGTAGCCGTTGCCGCCGAGGATCTGCATCGCCCGCTCGGTCGACCAGACGGCGACCTCGCCGGCCTTCAGCTTTGACATCGACCCCTCCGCGTTGTTGAAGTCCTTGCCCGTGCGCCCCATCCAGGCCGCGCGCCAGACCAGCAGCCGAGCGGCGTCGATCTCGAGCTTCATGTCGGCGAGCGTGAAGGCGATCGCCTGGTTCTCGATGATCTTGCGCCCCCAGGTCTCGCGCTCCTTGGCGTAGTCGAGCGCGAACTCATAGGCGGCCCGGGCGATGCCGACCGCCTGCGCGCCGACTGTCGGCCGCGAGAGCTCGAACGTCCTCATCGCCGCTTGCCCCTTGGAGCTCTTGCCCTCCCGGGCGCGGGCGAGCTTCTCGTCGAGCTTCTCCTTGCCCCCGAGCAGGCAGGAGCCGGGAATCCGGCAGTCGTCGAGATGGACGTCGGCCGTGTGCGAGGCGCGGATCCCGTGCTTCTTCAGCTTCGCCCCCTGCTCGAGCCCCTTGGTCCCTGGCGGAACCACGAACCCGGCATGCCCCCGCGAGCCCAGCTCGCGATCGACCGAGGCGATCACCACATGGACGTCGGCGATCCCGCCGTTGGTCGCCCAGGCCTTCTGCCCGTTCAGCACCCACTCGTCCTTGCCCTCGTCGTATTTGGCGGAGGTCCTGATGTTGGAGACATCGGAGCCGGCGTCGGGCTCGGACGAGCAGAACGACGCCACCTTGGGCTCATCGACGGTCCCGAAGCACTGCGGCACCCATTCCGCGAGCTGCTCGTTCGTTCCTGAGGCAAAGATCCCGGCGACCGCCAGCGTCGTCCCGAAGATCGACATGCCGATCCCCGCATCTCCCCAGAACAGCTCCTCGTTGACGATCGGGAAGGTGAGGCCGGACTCGTCGGCCCAGAACTGGGCGACCCCCTCGTAGCCATAGAGCCCGATCTTCGCCGCCTCCTGCACGATCGGCCAGGGGAACTCCTCCTTCTCATCCCACTCATGCGCGGCTGGTCTCACCGTCTGCTCGGCGAAGCCGTGGACCCACTCCTGGATGTTGCGCTGGTCGTCGGAGAGCTCGAGCGAGAACGGCGACTCGCCGATCTCGATCCCAAGCTCGCTCGCCTTCTGGTCGACTTGCTCCGCCTCGGTGGGGGCGCCGTCCTTGGTCTGCTCGGCAGTGGCCATCAGTTGCTTCCTTCCTGCTTCGGTGCCGTCGGGACGCGGAACAGGGAAGCGATCTGCGGGGCGTACATCAGGTCGCCCTCGATCTTCAGCTTCCCGGTCATGAAAAGCCCCGGTCCCGAGGCCTGGTTCGTAATCAGCTTCAAAAAGCCCACCGGGTGGACCTTGAGCGTCACCCGGGGTTTCTCGCGGGGGGTCTCCGAGACCTCGCATATGCCGTCATGCACGATGAGCTCGAACTCGTCGTAGCCACCGTCTGGGCGGTCGAGGATCTGGAAGTGGACGACGGCGTCGTGGCCCTTCGCCTTCGCGGGATCGAGGTGCTCGGCCATCCGAGCGAAGATCTCCGGCAGCACTACGTCGCGCTGCGGCCCCTGCATGGCCTCGGCCAGCTGCTCGTCGCTCGCGTTGGCGACCAGGGCGGCGAAGTCTTCGGCGCTGACCGCGGTCAGGTCGGGCGCCGCTTCGGCGCTCCCGTTTTCGGCGGCCGCTTCGGCGCTCGCGTTTTCGGCGGTCTGGGGGGCCTGATCCTCGCTCATGCGCGTCTTCTCGATCCGAGTACTCTGCAAGGCACGTTGCTACTCACGGTAGGAAAAAGCTACCATAAGTAGGAAATGAGCGACGACCGAGTCAGTGAGCTTGATCACCCCGAGGCGCCGCCCCGGCGCCGTGCCGCGCACCTGGGCCCCGAGCGACGCCGGCCACTCGTCCTTGACGCCGCCTTCGATCTTTTCGTGAAGCGCGGCTATGAGGGTACGTCGATGGAGGCGATCGCCGCCGCTGCGGGGGTCACCAAGCCGGTCGTCTACGACTGCTTCTCGAGCAAGGAAGAGCTCTTCGAGGTGCTGCTGCGCCGTGAGGAGGAGCGGGTGCTGGCGGCGATCCAGGCCAGCCTGCCGGCTGACGCCGACGTCGACGACCCCGAGCCACTCCTGAGGGACGGTTTCACTGCCTTTCTGCGGGCGGTCGGCGCTTCGCCGGACGCCTACCGGATCATCTTCCTCGGCGAGGGAGCGACCGCGGCGCTCGCCCAGCGCATCCAACGCGCCCGTGGCTCACAGATCGAGGCGGTCGCCGTCCTTGCGCGCGGCTGGCTGGAGGGTCGGGCCACCGAGACCGACCTCGACGCCGCGGCCCGCCTTTTCGGCGCCATGGTGGTCGGATTGGCCGAGTCCGGCGCGCGAGCGATGCTCACGGATCCCGAGACCTGGGACCCCGCGACCCTCGGCCGGTTGCTGGCGCGGATGGCGGCCCAGGGACGCGGGAGCCTCTAGTAACACTCAGGGGAGCGGCTCAGCCGCTCTCGACCGGGTTGCCCTGGTTGCGCCAGGTGGCGACGCCGCCGTCGCCGACATGGACGACGTTCTCGAAACCCTCCCGTTGCAGGATCGAGGCGGCGAGCCCGCTGCGCTTGCCGCCGCTGCAGACGGCGGCAATCTGGCCCTCGGCCGGAAGCTGCTCGAGCCGCTCCACCAGCTCCCCGTAGGGGATGTGGAGCGAGCCGGGGATGTGGGCGGCGGCGAACTCGTCCGCGTCGCGGACGTCAAGCACGACCGGCGGTTCCGTGGAGCCGATCCGCCGCGCCAGCTCGCCGGGGTCGATTCTCTCGACCCGTTGCACGGTGCGGCCCTCCGAGCGCCACGCCGTCATCCCGCCCGCGAGGTAGCCGCGCACCCGCAGGCCGACCGAGGAGAGCAGCTCCGCCGCCTCCAGCTCGTAGCCGTCGGAGGCGGCGACGACGATCAACTCGACGTTGTCGGGGACCACCTTTGCCACCTTGGTCGCGAAGCCGGTGTCGTAGGCGGAGGCGCTGATCGCGGCGGGAATGTGGGCCTCGTCGAACTGCTCGTCGGTGCGGGCATCGACAAGGATGGAGCCCTCCGCGATCGCAACCTCGACCGTCCGCGGGGTCAGCGGGGCGGGGGTGCTCAGCTCCTCGATCAACGGCCCGCGATTGAGGGCGACCAGATGGGCGACGTTGGGCGGGCGGTCGCCGAGCGTGCCGACGACATCGGCGACGAACTCCTCCTCCGAGGTGAAGCCGAGGGCGCGATTGTGGCGGCGCTCGAAGCCGATCGTGGAGGAGCTCTTGTGGTCGATCCCGGAGCTGCCGCAGAGCGAGCCGCCCAGGTGCCCGGGCCAGACCTCGACCTCGTCGGGCAGTGTCAACAGCCCCTCGTGCAGGGTTCGGAAGATCGCCGCTGCGCCCTCGCGCGGATCGATCGCCAGGTCGGGCCGCGCCGTGTCGCCGATGAACAGCGAGTCTCCGGTCAGCACCGCCGAGACCTCGGAACCGCGGTTTGCGTCCCGCAGCAGGAAGGAGGTGTGCTCCGGTCGATGACCCGGCGTGGGGAGCGCCTCGATCTCAACCTCCCCGATGCGCAGCTTCCAGCCCTCGCCGATCGGCTCGTGCGGGTACTCGGGGTCGGCGAGCTCGTGGATATGGATCGTCGCCCCGGTCGCCCGCGCCAGTCGCCCGTGCCCGGAGACATGGTCGGCGTGATTGTGCGTCTCCAGCACGTGCTCGATGCGGACTCCGTGCAGGCGACTCAGCCGCAGGTAGGGGTCGATGTCCCACTGCGGGTCGACGACGGCGGCGACGCCGGCGGACACGTCTCCGACCAGGTAGGAGGCGCAGCCGAGGTCTTCGTGGACGATCTGTCGGAAGAGCATCTCCCTGGAGTTTGCTGGACGGGCCGGTGCGACGCCAAGAAGCACGACATCGCACGGCAATAGGGTTCGCACCAGGTGAGCCGCCGTCAGATCCTCGTCCTCGCGCTGGTCGCCCTCACCGCCGTTGCCGCGGGGGTGCTGCGCTACACGGATGCCCCCGCGGTTCCCGCGTTCATAGTTGCGGGCCTGGCGCTCGCAGGCGTGGCCTGGATCGTCTCCTTCTCGACCGAGGCACTGGGCCAGCGCTTGGGGCCGGGAGCGACCGGGCTCCTGCAGTCGACGCTCGGCAACCTGCCCGAGTTCTTCGTCGTGCTGTTCGCGCTCAACGCCGGCGAGATCCGGGTCGCTCAGCTCTCCCTGATCGGCTCGATTCTCTCCAACGGGCTCCTGGTACTCGGCCTGACGATCGTCATCGGCGCACGCGAGGCACCCGATGGCGTGATGCGCTTCAGCCCCCGGCTCCCCAACGACACAATGACGCTGCTGATGCTGGCGGTGTTCGTGATCGTGATCCTCGGCATCGTCTCCTCGAGCAACAACGCGGCCGCCCCGGATGCGAAGACGATTTCGGCGATCGGCGCAGGTTGCCTGTTGGTGGTCTACGCCCTTTGGCTCTCGTCCTACCTGCGCGGCGACACGGCGGCGGCGACTGTGCCCGCGGTTGGCCCGCGCTTGTCGCTCGCAAAGACGGTCGCTCTGCTGAGCGCCGCCGGCGTCGGCGCCGCGTTCGTCTCCGACTGGTTCATCCACGCCCTGGCGCCGGCGATCGGCTCGCTTGGGATATCGCGCGCCTTCGCCGGGCTGGTGATCGTGGCGATAGCCGGCAACGCGGTGGAGAACACGACGGCGCTGGTGCTGGCCTCCAAGGGCCAGTCCGACCTCGCAATCTCGGTGCTCAAAAACTCGGTCGCCCAGATCGCCGTCTTCCTGTTCCCAGCGCTGATCCTGGTCTCGCTGCTGCTGACCCACTCGTTGACCTTCGTGCTGCCCCAGGTGTACATCGCCGCCCTCGGGCTGTCCGCCGTGGCGATCTGGCAGATCACCGGCGACGGCGAGGCGCGCGACTACGAGGGCGCCGCGCTGGTGGCGCTTTTCGTGATCGTTGGTGCCGTCGCATGGTTCGAGTAGGTTAACGGGGCGGCTTGTGGGTATGCCGTGACTAATCCAGACAAGGAGGAGCGATGACAGAGTCTCCTGAGACTCCGTTCAGCGATCCGGCGCCGGCCGAGACACCGGTCGAGGCGCCCGAAGCACCCGAAGCGCCCGAAGAGGGTGGCGACGAGGGAGGCGGCGAAGAGTCCGCCGACGAGTAGCTCACCTGTTTCGAGGCGATCGGCCCCGACTCCCGCAGCGCGGGGGCGGGGCCTTCGCTTTGGCTGACTGTTTGCCGCGGCGTTGCGCCGCGGCACTGGCGTGTCAGGCGCCGAAGGCGCCGCAATTCATGGCTTAGGTTGCCAGGCGCCTACCGAGCCCCGAGACGCTGAGCAGCCCGAAGCCGGCGAATATCAGGTTGATACCGACCAGCAACCCGATCGCCCAGTCGGCGGAGCTTGGGAAGTCGAGCCCGATCAGCAGCCCGATCAGCAGCGATAGGGCCCCCGTTGATGCCCACCATCGCCGCACCCGGCATCTGCCTGAGTGCGATCGCCTCGCCGATTCGCACGCTGCCGATGGCGATGAAGTAGACGACCAGCACGAAGGTCAGCGTCACCGTGCCACTCAGCGGCGCCCACAGCAGGTAGACGCCCGCCACCTCGGTCAGCAGGGCCCAGAACACTCGGATCGCCACTCGTCCGGCGCCGCGCACCGACCAGGCGTCGAACAACATCCAGGAGCCGGCGAAGAGCAGGATGATGCCGATGAAGATGGAGGTGCCGACCGCGAAGACGGCGGGCACGGCGATCGCCACGAGGCCGACGATGATCGCCAGGATGCCGGCCAGGCGGAGCCTCTTCCAGCCCTCCCTCAATTCCTGCTGAATCTCCGCTGGCAGGGCCTGTGCTTCGGGTGTGCTCATCCTTGGTGTCCCCCTTTTGTCTCGGTGGTCTTGTATCGGGTACGGTGGACATAGGCCGCCTCGGTTCGGAGGCAATTCTGACCGAGTATCGGCCGTTTGGAATCCACGACCCACGCCCGCCGTCAGCGGATCTTCACCCGCCCACGGCTGACGGGGAAGGAGAGGTCTATGGAGTCCGCAGGCACCCCTCGCCGAGATCCAACGGCCGGCGAACGTGAGCGCGCGGCCGAAGCAGCACAGGTCGTTCACGCGGGGTGGACCCCCGCCGACCCCGGTCCGCTGGGCCTCGGGGCGTTCGCGCTCACGACGTTCGTGCTCAGCATGTTCAACGCCGATCTGGTCAGCAAGGCGGGCGAGCCGGTAGTGCTCGGCGTCGCGCTGGCCTACGGAGGGATCGCCCAGTTGCTGGCGGGCATGTGGGAGTTCCGCACCGGCAACACCTTCGGTGCGGTGGCGTTCAGCTCCTTCGGCGCCTTCTGGCTCTCGTACTGGGCACTGGTCACGTTCTTCGCGGCCGGGATTCCCGAGGCGAACCTCGGCGACGCGGTCGGCCTCTACCTGATCGCGTGGGGCATCTTCACCGCCTATATGTTCGTCGCCTCGCTTCGCACCACGGCGGCGGTCGCGCTTGTGTTTGGTCTGCTGACGGTGACGTTCTTCCTGCTCGGCATCGGCAACTCCGGCGCACACGCCGACATCGTCAAGGCCGGTGGCTGGTTTGGCCTGGCAACTGCTGCGGCGGCCTGGTACGCGTCCTTCGCTGGAGTCACCAACTCGACCTTCGGCCGTACGGTATTGCCCGTGAAGCCGTTGAACGAGTGAGCCGAGAAGGCTGAGGGATGGCAACGAGGAGCAGATCCGCATCGAGCGGTTTGATCCCCAGAGGGCTTTCGAGAAGCCCTCTGGGGGCCACCCGTCCGCATATCCCTCAACCCCGTTACATCGGGATTGGAAGTAAGGGCTTGGCCCCGCTCAACCAGGGCTGAGCGAAGTCGTCGAACAACAGGAGGTGTAGCGATGGCAACAGATGAGCAGGTGACCGCGGTTTCCGAGTCCCAGATCGCGGTTCACTGGCGCGAGGAGGAGGTCTACGAGCCCCCTGCGAAGTTCATCGAGCAGGCAAACGCGGCAGACCCCGCGATCCTGGAGCGATTCAGCGAGGAGCACTTCCCGGAGTGCTTCAAGGAGTACGCGGACCTGCTCACCTGGGACGCCGAGTGGGACACGATGCTGGACACCAGCAACCCACCGTTCTGGAAGTGGTTCGTCGGCGGGCGGCTCAACGCCTGCGTCAACTGCGTCGACCGCCACCTGGAGACCAGCGCCGACAAGGCGGCCCTTATCTGGGTGCCCGAGCCGGAGGAAGAGGAAACCCTCCAGATCACCTACCAGGAGCTTCATGACCGGGTGAACGAGTTCGCGGCGCTGCTTGAGGGCTTTGGCGGCGTGAAGACCGGCGATCGCGTCACCTTCCACCTGCCGATGCTGCCCGAGTTGCCGGTCTCGATGTTCGCCTGCGCCCGCCTCGGGGTGATCCACTCTGAGGTGTTTGGCGGCTTCAGCGGTGCGGCGTGCGGAGGCCGGATCGCCGACTCCCAGAGCAAGATCCTGGTGACCATGGATGGCTACTACCGCGGCGGCGAGCTGATCGATCACAAGGCGAAGGCCGACGAGGCCGTGGCGACGGCGAAGGAGCAGGGCGTCGAGGTCGACAAGGTGCTGGTCTGGCGCCGCCACCCGGGCCAGTACGCATCGAAGAGCGAA
>JBBQBH010000046.1:0-23335 GCA_038317345.1 Solirubrobacterales bacterium | reverse complement strand
CCTGTCGACGGCGCTGGGGATGGGCGAGAAGGCCTCGCAGGCCCAGAAACGGGCGATGGACGCGGTCGGCCTGCCCTCGGCCGACGAGCTGGGGCGCCTGGAGCGGCGGCTCCGCTCGCTGTCTGACCGCCTCGAGTCGCTTGAGGACCAGCTCGACACTGTGGCCCGCGACGTCGGCGCCTTGCGGCGCCAGCTGGCCGCCGGCGAGGAGGTCTCCGCCGACCAGGAGAGCCTCAAGGTCTCTGAGTCGGACTAGCCGGCTCGGCTCTGGTCTCACCCTCAACCAGAGGTAGAAAGAGCGGCCATCGCCAAGCGGCCCATCCGGGCCGAGGCCTCCTCGAGTTGCTCGTCCTCGATCGCCTCGCCATCGGCTTCAGTGATCGCGAGCAGCGAGGCCACGGCGACGCCGCATCGCGGTCCGGCGGCGAACAGCGCCGCTGCCGCCATCTCCAGCGCCTCGGCGCCGCGCCGCGTCCAATCCTGCGCCGGGCGCCCGTCCAGATCGCCGAGCAGGTCGGTGCTCGCGACGCTCGCGCCTCGTACTCCTTCGGCGCTCGCGACTGCGGTCAGTGCCGCGCCCAGCTCGGCGTCCGGCGCCAGCGTCGCCTCGCCCGCCAGCTCGCGGCTCACCCCGTCGGCGCCGATCGCCTCGCGAACCAACAGCAAGTCGCCGAGCTGCAGATCCGGGGCGATCGCGCGGCAGGTGCCGACCTGCACCGCGCGGCGCACTCCCAGCCCGCTCAGCTCGGCGAGCACCATGGCGCTGCTCGGCCCGCCGATCCCGATCGACTGAATCGTCAACTCGTGGCCCTCCTCGGTGCGACCGCCATAACCCCAGAGGCCGTGCGCGTGATTGCTCATCTTCGGCTTGGTCAGCAGCTCCTGAGCGAGCTGCAGGGCGCGGGCGGGGTCGCCGGGCAAAAGCGCATCGGCGGCGATTGGGGCGGTGGGGCGCAGGGGTGCCAAGCGGAATAAGCTTTGCAGGGCGTGTCGGAGCAGCGGAAAGAGGACGAAGCCCGGGGCATGCCGGACAGCCTGCGCACGGCGATCGAGCGAACCTTCGCCGCCACCGCCGAGGGGGCGGCGGAGACCCGCGAGCGGGCCGGCGGAGTACTTGACGACGTGGCGCGACGGGGTCGCGAGGCCCGCGAAGCGGTTGCCGGTCGGGCCCAGGAGGCCCGCGAATCGTCGGCCGGCGCAGCGGCGCGGGTGATCGAGGCGATCGAGGGCATGCGGCTGGCGAGCCACGATGAGGTCCGCGAGCTGTCCAAGCAGATCGACGAGCTCTCCAAACGGGTCGAAAAGCTCGAAGCGAAAGCTAAGGTCGAGGGTTAAGGTGGCGCCCGGGCGGCGGGTCGTCATCACCGGGATCGCCAGCCACTGGGGCTCGGAGCTGGCGCGGCTGTTGGAGGCCGACCCCTCGATCGAGTTCATCGCCGGCATCGACACGGCCGAGCCGGCTGGCGACCTCGAGCGCACCGAGTTCATCGAGGCCGACATCCGCAACCCGGTCCTGGCCCGGATCCTGCCCGGCACCGAGGCCGACACCGTCGTTCATTGCGGGATCCTCTGGTACCCCGAGCCGGGCAAGTCGGCGCGCGCGCTTCACGACATCAACGTGATTGGCACCCTGCAGCTGCTCGCCGCTTGCGAGAAGACCGCGACCCTGCGGTCGCTGGTGGTTCGCAGCTCGGCCGCGATCTATGGCTGCGATGGTGCGGCGCCGTCCTTCTTCACCGAGGAGATGGCCCGGCGATATCCGCTCAAGACCCGCTTTCAGCGCGACATCGGCGAGCTGGAGGGCTACTTCGAGAACTTCGCCCGCCGTCATAGCGACATCACCTGCTGCCTGCTCCGGTATCAGCCGGAGATCGGCCCCGGCCTCGACGCGCCGCTGGCCCGCTACCTCTCGCTGCCGGTGGTCCCGACCCAGCTCGGCTTCGATCCCCGACTCCAGCTCCTGCACGCCGAGGATGCAACCGGGGCACTCGCCGCTGCCACCAGCAACCCGGTTCGCGGTCCGGTCAACGTGGCGCCGCGCGGAACCATCTCGCTGACCAAGATCCTGCGTCTGGCCGGCCGCCCGACCCTGCCGATTCCGCACCCGTTGTTCGGGCCGATGTTCGCTCAGCTGGGCCGCCGCCTCGGCGCCGCCGACCTCTACAACGACGGCGTGATGTTGCTGCGCTACGGACGCGGCGTCGACAACACGCGGCTGCGGGAGGAGGTCGGCTATGAGCCGCGCTTCGATGCCGAGGGGGCGGTGCGCGACTTCGTCTCCAAGAACGCCGCCAGCCGACGCCTATTCCCCTCGCCGCTTCCAGGGGCGGTTGCGCAGCGCTTCGTGGGGTCGCGATGAGCGCAACCTCCGAGACCCGGACGACGCACGAGGGGCCGCTCGAGACGGTGGCGGGTACGGCGGAGTTCCTGCGCCGCCTGCGCTCGGGTCTCAACGACGGGCTGGACCCGATGAGTGCCGCCGAGCGCGCGGCGGTGGCGCTGCCGAAGACGCTGCGTGACTCGGTGCAGCGGGTGGGACGGCGGATGGCCGGCCGTTACCACGAGGACGAATGGGGCTTTGACGAGGAGTTCGCGGAGGCCGTCTATCCGTTCTTCGAGTTCCTCTACGACTACTGGTGGCGGGTGCAGGCCACCGGAGTCGAGAACGTTCCAGCGCATGGGCGGGCGCTGGTGGTCAGCAACCACTCCGGCTCGCTGTTCCCCTTCGACGCCACGATGCTGGTCGGGTCGATCATGAAGGAGCACCCGCTGCCGCGCTGGCCGCGCCCGATGGTTCTCAACTGGGCCTTCGAGCTTCCCTTCCTCAGCTTCTTCATGCGCAAGGTCGGCGGCGTCCCGGCCAGCCCCTTCAACGCGATCAGGCTGCTCGAGCAGGACGAGATAGTGATGGTCTTCCCGGAGGGGGTGAAGGGGACCGGCAAGCCGTTCTCGGAGCGCTACCGGCTGCAGCGCTTCGGTCGCGGCGGCTTCGTCGAGGTGGCGTTGCGCACCGGCTCGCCGATCGTGCCGGTGGCCGTGGTCGGCGCGGAGGAGATCTACCCGAAGATCGCCGACAGCCAGCTGCTCGCGAAGCTTCTCGGCGCGCCGTTCGTTCCGATCACGCCCACCCTGCCCTGGCTCGGCCCGCTCGGCCTGATCCCGCTGCCCTCGCGCTGGCGGATCGAATTCTGTGAGCCGATCGACGTCAGCGAATACCCGCCCGAGGCGGCCGACGACCGGGCGCTTCTGTTCGAGATCTCCGAGCGGGTCCGCGACACGATCCAGGAACAGCTGTACGAGGCGCTGGTCAGGCGCGGCTCGGCCTTCCTCTAGCGAAACTTCCTCTAGCGAAACAGCCGACGCGCGGGCCGCGCCCTTTCCCAGGGACCAGGGCTGGTTGGCTCCCCCTTTTCGCCCTTCACCAGGGACCGGTCTGGTTAGGGGCCCCCTTTAGGTGACCTGGGGAGTTTTCGGGGAAGAATTTGCATCAGATGCAAATCAGTTGCACACCACAGAAATTCCTTCGCTGGTACGCAAACGATTTCCCGAAAAACTCCCAGGCGTAGTGCGCGACGGAGAGATGGCCGCGCTCAGCGACCTGCAGGCTGCGGGGAGGAGGGGTCACAGCCATCGCCTGGGTCGCGTCAGACTGCGGAATCGACACGATGTCGTATAGCGGCTGTCGATCTTTCGACACCTGGCCAACGACGACGCCCACGCGGCACTCCACCATTGCCTCAATGAGGGAGGAGTGCAGGCAAATTGTCGCCTTCGGGGGCGGCGGATTCTCGATGGAGTCAGGGAACCCCCTGCTCGACGACTACATGCTCGGACTGGCGCCCTCGGCGCGTCCGCGGATCTGCTTTCTGCCTTCGGCGAGCGGCGACGCCGACCACTACATAGTGCGCTTCTATCGAGCCTTCCCGGCCAGCCGATGCGAGCCGTCGCACATCTCGCTCTTCCGCCGTGAGCAGGGTGCCACCGACTTTCGCGCTCACCTGCTCTCCCAGGACGTCATATACGTAGGAGGCAGCAGCGTGATCAGCCTGCTCGGCGTCTGGCGGGCGCACGGCATCGACACGATCCTGCGCGAGGCATGGGAGTCGGGCGTCGTGCTCTGCGGGCTCAGCGCCGGCTCGCTTTGCTGGTTCGCCGAATCGGTCACCGGATTTCACGGGGAGCCGCAACGGGTCGAGGGGCTGGGCCTTCTGCCATGGAGCAACTGTGTGCACTACGAGGCCGAGGGCGCGCGGGGCCAGGCTTACCGGCGTTTCCTGCTCGAGGGGATGCGTCCCGGCTACGCTGCCGAAGATGGGACCGCAATGCACTTCAGGGGGCTCGATCTGAGCCGGGTTGTCTCCTCGCGACCGGATGCGAGCGGATGGCGCCTCGAAAAGCGCGACGACGTCGTCGCCGCGACCCGTCTGCCAGTCACTTACCTGGGCAAGAGCCAGCCCGCTGCGCCTACGCTGGTCGGGGTGCCCCCCGCGCAGGCGGCGTGATGCGCCGCATCCTCTGTGTCGGTGGGCACGACTTCACCGCTCGCCCAGAGGATCGTGCCCTCACCGACCTGATCGCCTCGCTCGCCGGAGGCGAGGGGCGGCGCGTCTGCCTGCTGCCGACCGCGAGCGGCGACGCGGCCGAGCACAGCGGGCGCTTCTTCAGCGCTTTCTCGAACCGGGGCTGCGTGCCGTCCGAGGTTTCCCTGTTTCGTCTCGGCAAGAGGCCCGTTGCCCTTCGCGACCACCTTCTCTCCCAGGACCTGATCTACGTTGGCGGCGGCAGCATGCTGAACCTGCTGGCAGTCTGGGATGCGCACGATCTCGGCGCGATCCTCCGCCTCGCTTGGGAGCGCGGCATCCTCATCTGCGGCCAGAGCGCAGGGGCGATGTGCTGGTTCGAGGTCGGGATCAGCAAGGGCTCCGGCAAGGCGCGACGCGCCGCCGGTCTCGGGGTGCTGCCGGGGAGCTGCTGCGTGCATTACCACTCGGAGCTCGATCGCCGCCAGCTGTTGTTGGAGTCGGTGGCGAGCAGTGGGCAGCGGCTACGGCATCGACGATCACGCGGCACTTCTCTGGACCAACCGGACTGTCGCCGGTGCCTTCTCGGCCCACCGCGGGGCGACTGCCTACAGGGTCGAGCGGGGCGCCGATCAGGTCGTGGAGGTCCCGCTTGCACCGACCGTGGTCGTTTCGCGGGCAGGCGACTCTGGGGTGCCTTCCGACATCGCCGAGTTCCGGCGCGCCCGCACGACCGCTGGCCGCCTCGCTGCCGGAAGCCGCTAAGGCGCTCCCTCCGGCACTCGCTGAGGGCGGCCTCGGCGACCGGATTCGCACCTGGACCCGCGGTCCAACCGGCCCGGCGGCCCCATATACACGGGGGAGAATCGTTGGCCGAACATTTCGGACAGCCGTCTAATGGCATCGAGCCGACGCCGTCTTACCGTGACGGGTAAGCGCGAGCGCGCATACGATCGGAATGGCGGTGGCGGTATGGCCGCGCCCTTCAGGGCGGGGCCGCCCCGCGACGACCTCCGATCAGAAAAGGAGACAAGGAGAGAAATGGCAACGATCAACGATTCCAGAACCCTGCCAGGCGAGATCCTCGCCAAGGTGGAGGAGGATGGCATCGAGTTCATCCGTTTCTGGTTCACCGACATCAACGGCCAGCTCAAGAGCTTTGCGGTGGGCAAGGAGGAGCTGGAGAACGCGCTGGACGAGGGGATGGGCTTCGACGGCTCTTCGATCACCGGCTTCAACCGGATCGAGGAGTCGGACATGATCGCGATGCCCGACCCCGATACCTATTGCGTGCTGCCGTGGCGCGACGACGGTGGCAATGGAAAGGGCAACGTGGCGCGGATGTTCTGCGACGTGCTGCGCCCCGGCGGTGAGCCCTATGAGGGCGACCCGCGGTACGTGATGCGCCGTGCACTGGCGCGGGCCAACGAGATGGGCTTCGACACCTTCAACCTCGGTCCGGAGCTGGAGTTCTTCTACTTCGCCTCCGACCAGTTGAATGAGGACGGGATTCCGACGATCCTCGACAAGGGCGGCTACTTCGACCTCACCACGTTGGATGCCGGGTCGGACCTGCGCCGCGACACGGTCAATGCGCTGAAAACGGTCGGCATCCCGGTCGAGTACACCCACCACGAGGTCGGTCCGTCCCAGCACGAGATCGACATGCGATTCACCGACGGCCTGCGGATGTCCGACAACGCGATGACCTATCGGATCGTGGTCAAGGAGATCGCGGCGATGCACGGTGTCTACGCGACCTTCATGCCGAAGCCGCTGTTCGGCGAGAACGGGTCCGGCATGCACACCCACCAGTCGCTGTTCAACGAAGGCAAGAACGCCTTCTATGAGGAGGGCGGCCACTACCACCTCTCCGACACGGGAAGGGCCTACATCGCGGGCCTGCTCAAGCACGCGCGGGAGATCTGCGCGCTGTTCGCGCCCAACGTGAACAGCTACAAGCGCCTGGTGCTTGGGTACGAGGCGCCGGTGTACTGCGCCTGGTCGCAGCGCAACCGCTCCGCCCTGGTCCGGGTGCCGATGTACCAGCCCGGCAAGGAGAAGGCGACGCGCTGTGAGCTCCGCTGTCCTGATCCGTCCTGCAATCCGTACCTGACCTTCGCGGCGATGCTGCACGCGGGGTTGGACGGGATCGAGCACGGCTACGACATCCCGGAGCCGATGGAGAGCAACCTCTACGACCTCACCCCAGAGGAACGCGAGGAGAGGGGCATCGAGCAGTTGCCCGAGACCCTCGGCGAGGCGATCGAGGACCTGGCCAACTCGGAGTTGGTCCGCAAGGCCCTCGGCGATCACATCTTCGAGCGCTACGTGGAGCTGAAGCGCGAGGAGTGGGAGGAGTACCGGGTCCAGGTCACCCAATGGGAGCTGGAGAAATATCTCCCGGTGCTCTGATTCAAGGGGCTTTGACGCTGTGAACGGGCGGGCTGGCGGCGATCGTGCCGCCGGCCCGCGCGCGGTTAGCATTGGGCCATGGGTGCTGCACTCGGCTGGGGCACACTGGCCGCGTCCTCGCTGGTCATCGGGGCGTTCCTTGCCCTGGCCCGCGATTGGGACGACCGCCAGGTTGGCGTCGTGCTCGCGTTCGGCGCTGGGGCGCTGGTCAGCGCCGTCAGCTTCGAGCTTGCCGAGGAAGGGGTCACGGTCGGCGGCCGCGACTCGACGGCGATCGGCCTCGCCCTCGGCGCGGTCACCTATTACCTCGCCGATGGTTTCTTGGGTCGCAGGTACTCCGGCGGTCGGGGCCGGCGTGGACGCCGCCAGGGCTCGGCACCCGGGCCGGCGCTGGCCCTGGGGGCGTTCCTCGACGGGATTCCCGAGCAGACCGTGCTCGGGATCTCGATCGCCAGCGGCAAGGGCGTCGGCGTGGGGCTGCTGGTCGCGATCTTCGTCTCCAACCTGCCCGAGTCGATCGGCTCGGCGAGCGAGATGGATCGTGGAGGCACTGGGCGGGGCACCATCCTGCGCCTCTGGGGCGCCGTGGCCGCGATCTGCGTGATCGCGACGCTGCTCGGCTACGCCGCCGCCGACGCGGCATCGCCCGACCTGAGGGCCGGCATCGACGGCTTCGCGGCCGGTGCCCTGCTGGTGATGCTGATCGACTCGATGATTCCCGAGGCGACCAAGGACGCGGGCCGGATCGCGGGGCTGGTCACCACCCTCGGCTTCGCGGTTGCGGCTGGGTTGTCGAGCGTCGGCTGAACGCGTTCCGCTTGGCCCGGTTCCTGGTTGCAAGCAGGCGATTTACACATAGACTGCGAATTGCATGGCCGGAGGGGTCGCTACAGCGGAGCAATCCGCCGAGAAGTTATTCAGCTCGGCCGCCGAGATGCGCGATGTTCTCACCGACCTGCTCTCGGAGATCGACGGCGACTCCAACCTCGGACGGCGGTTGGGCGCCGCACACGTCTCCTATCGCTACGTGTTTCCGGACTTCGACCTGGCCCTCAACATCTCCAGCTCCGACGAGCCCGGCCATTCGATCCGCTGGTCGTTCGCGGATCAGGCCGAGTGGGATCCGGCGCTGACCTTGGAGATGAGCTCGGAGGTCGCCAACCGTTATCTCCAGGGTCGCGAGAACCTGGCGATCGCGATGGCGCGGGGAACAATCCGCTGCTCCTGCGAGGCCAGCGCGGCGCTCAGCCTGCTGCCGATCAGCGGCCAGCTCAACGCCTGTTATCGCGAGGTGCTGGAGCGCCATCACCCGCACCTGCTTCTCCGTTAAGCGAGCTTGACATCGGCCGACCCGGTCGTATGCTCCGGCTTGTAACAAAAGCAGCAGGCCGAGAGTGGGTCCGCCTCCATGCCTTCCGGCGACTGAGGCGAGGTGGAAGGGCCCGCAAGGCGCCAATAGGTGTCGCCAGGCCGACGTAGCGGGCCGAATGCCCGCAGGCGACGGGGCCGCGTGACCCCGTCGCTTTTCGTTTGCGCCCCGGGGGCGGGGCTAAGGTCCAGCCGATGGCGCCCGACGACTACATCTCCCTGAGCGAGGCGTCGCGCCGCTCCGGCGTTTCGCCGAGCACCCTGAAGCGCTGGGCGGAGGAGAAGGTGATCCCCGTGAAGCGGGGGCGCTGGACCCCGGTTGCAGCGGCGCAGGCGCGCGTAGTGTCGCGGATGCGCGCACGTGGTCATTCGCTCGAGGAGCTGAAGGAGGCCGGGCGTGAGGGAAAGCTCGCCTTCGGCCTCGCGGAGGAGCTGTTCCCTGCCCCAGAGGGCAGCGTGTCGATCGAGGAGGCGGCGGCCGAAACCGGACTGGAGCCGGAGCTGATCGAGCGACTGCAGACGATGCTGGGGACGCCGGCCGGGCGCGAGCAGACGCTCAGCTACGCCGACCTCGAGGCGATGCACCACTGCGCCCGCATCCTCGAGGCGGGGCTACCGCTGGTCGCCTTCCTTCAGATGGTCCGCGTCTACGTGCAGTCGCTGCGTCGGGTCGCCGACGCCGAGGTCCGCCTCTTCCACCTCTACGTGCACGAGCCGCTGATTCGGGACGGCGTCCCCGAGCTGGAGATGGCGGAGGAGATGCAGGGGCTGGCCGCTGACCTGCTGCCGCTGGCGACGCCGCTGTTCGAGTACATGCACAGTCGCTATCTGCGCTTCTTCATCGAGCAGGACGTCGTCGGCCACATGGAGAGCGAGCTGGGTCGCGACACCAGCCTCGGACGGGTCCTGGTGACGCTCTGCTTCATTGACCTCACCGGCTTTGTCCGCTACACGGAGGAGGAGGGCGAGGAGGAGGCGCTGGACGTGGTCGAGCGCTTCATCGAGACGGTCGAGGCGACCCTGCCGGCCGAGGCGACGATCGTGAAGACGATCGGAGACGAGGTGATGATCGTCTCGCCCGATCCCGCGTCACTGACCGAGTGGGCGGTCGGCTTTCTCAACCTGTTCCAGGACCGCCCCCGGCCGCGGGTCGGGATCCATCACGGTTACGCCGTATATAGAGACGGCGACTACTTCGGCACCGAGGTCAACCTCGTGCACCGGATCGTCAACCGGGCGCTCGGCGGCGAGGTGCTGGTCACCGATCGTGTCGTCGAGTCGATCGGGAAGAACGAATACCTCGAGTTCGAGCCGATTGGTGGCGTCGAGCTGAAGGGGTTCCCGGAGCCGACACCGCTGTATGTGGTCAGGCCTGCGGACTGAGCCTAAGCTCTGGCCGGTGACACCTGATGCGTATGAGCAACTTGCCGCGACGGTGCGAGAGAGCGGCCTTCTTCCGCCCGGCTCCTCGGGCGTCGCGCTGCTTTCCGGCGGGCCTGACTCCGCCTGTCTGGCGGCTGGGCTGGCCGGCGCGCTCGGGTCAGCGGCAGTCGCCGGACTGCACCTGAACTATGGGCTGCGCGACGACTCCGACGAGGACGAGGCCAGCTGCCGGGAGCTCTGTGAGGGGATCGGGATCGAGCTCACCGTCGAGCGCCCGCAACTCGAGCAGGGAAACCTCCAGGATGCGGCGCGCGAAGAGCGCTACGCCGCGGCCGACCAGCTCCGGGCGCGGCTCGAAGGCGATTGGATCGCTGTAGGCCACACCCGCACAGACCTCGCCGAGACAGTGCTCTACAGGCTCGCCTCCTCACCCGGGCGTCGAGCGATGCTCGGGCTGGCGCCGCGGCGCGGCTACGTAGTCCGCCCGCTGCTGGCGCTCGATCGCGACGCGACGCGCCGACTCGCGACCGAGGCGGGGCTCCCGTTCCACGACGACCCCTCCAACCTCGACCGACGCTTCGCGAGGGTGCGGATCCGCGAGGAGGTCCTCCCGGTGCTGCGCGAGATCAATCCCGGCGCCGAGCAGAACGTTGCATCGACCTGGCAGGAGCTGGCGGAGGAGGGGGAGGCCCTGGAAGCGCTCGTCGCGGAGGCGCTGGAGGCAGCCGCCCCCGCCGGGGCGACGGCGGTGCAGACCGAGCGGCTGGCGGAGCTTGCGCCGGCGATCCGGCGTTTGCTGCTTCGCACGCTCGCCGAGCGGGCAGCGGGGCGCGAAGTGGCGCTGGGGCCGTCTCACGCGGACCAGATCTGGCGGCTCGCCAGCCAGCCCGAGGGAGGGGAGACCGAGCTGGGCGGCGGCCTGCGGGCGATTTGCGAGGCGGGGCTGATCCGCTTCGCAGCCGACCCCGAGGCGGAGCCGGAGCCGGCGCAGCTGGCCGTGCCCGGACGCTGTCGCTTCGGCCGTTGGGAGGTCCGCGCCGAGTTGCAGCCCGCGCCGATCGAACCGATCGGGCCCGACGTCGCCACCCTCGATGCCGCGGTGCTCGGCGATCCGCTTGAGGTGCGCGCCTGGCGCGATGGCGATCGGATGCGCCCGCTCGGGCTGGGGGGGACGAAGTCACTCCAGGACCTGTTCACCGACAGCCGCGTGCCCCGTTCGCTGCGCCACAGGCTGCCGGTCGTCGCCTCCGGCGGGCGCATCGCCTGGGTCGCCGGCGTCGCAATCTCGGAGGACTTCAAGCTCTCCGCCGAATCAACCGACGCTGCGGTGTTGACCGCAGCGCTAGTCGAATAGCCGGCATGTGGCGCGTACTTCGTGGTATGCGCGAAGAAAGCGCACCGGAAGCCGGTTAGCGACCTTTCGGCCTCGGCCGGCCGGCCGAGGAGCACGAGCACACTCGGCAGCTCGCGGTCGGCGCTCGTGCCCCGCTTGGCCGCCCCTAGACTGCCCGCGATGAGCGACGACCGCATCGGCGAGGTGCTCGTTACCCGGGAGGATCTCAGCCGCAGGGTGGAGGAGCTGGGCGCCGAGATCAGCCGCGACTACGAGGGCCGCGACCTGGTGCTGGTCGGGGTGCTGAAGGGGGCGGTGCTGTTCCTCGCCGACCTGATGCGCCAGCTCACCGTGCCCTGCGAGGTGGACTTCATGGCTGTATCCAGCTACGGCTCCTCAACCGATTCCTCGGGCGTGGTGCGCATCCTCAAGGACCTCGACGCCTCGATCGAGGGACGCGACGTGCTGATCGTCGAGGACATCATCGACTCCGGGCTCACCCTCCAGTACCTGATGCGCAACCTGAAGGTGCGCTCGCCGCGGTCGCTCGAGGTCTGCGCGCTGCTGACCAAGCCGGAGCGGCGTCGGGTCGACCTGCCGACCCGATATGTGGGGTTCGAGATCCCGAACCGATTCGCGATCGGCTACGGGCTCGATGACTCCCAGAAGTACCGAAATCTCGACTACGTCGCAGTGCTCGAGGACGGCCCAGACCACGCCTAGCGATGATGGCGCGGAGCGGCTGGCGACAGGCATGCATGTGCTGGTATTCGTGGCTAGACGCGTGCGAGGCAGGAGTAGTGCCCTGGTAGGCTGAATTCCCGGTCTTCGGCCGGATTTACCGTCCCGACGTGGTAAGCCGATACCTACCCTGTAGAGAGTCGATTTGAGACGTTTCTTCAAGAGCGCGGCATTTCCGATCCTTCTCGTGGTCATCCTCGCCTTCGTGGCGCAGCGGGTGTTCGTCAACACCGGCGGCACGCCCCCGCCCAGCTACAACGAGTTCCTCACCCAGATCTCGAAGGGCGAGGTCAAGTCGGTCACGATCAACACGAAGGACAACACGCTCGACGTCACGCAGACCGACGAGAGCCACTACTCGACCGGCTATCCGAACAACACCGAGCAGAGCCTGGTCAATGACCTGCAGCGCAACCACGTCACCACCGACGTCAAGGGCACAGGGGGGTCGAGCCTACTTTCGGTGCTCACCTACATCCTGCCCTTCGTCCTCTTCTTCGGCTTCTGGATCTTCTTGATGAACCAGATGCAGGGTGGCGGCTCGCGGGTGATGAACTTCGGCAAATCGCGGGCCAAGAGGATGTCGGTGGACGCGCCGAAGATCAGCTTCCGCGACGTCGCCGGAGTCGACGAGGCAGTGCAGGAGCTCGAGGAGATCAAGGAGTTCCTCGAGAACCCGAAGAAGTTCCAGGCGCTGGGGGCGCGGATCCCGAAGGGCGTTCTGCTCTACGGGCCGCCCGGCACCGGTAAGACGCTGCTCGCCCGCGCGGTCGCCGGCGAGGCGGGCGTTCCCTTCTTCTCGATATCGGGCTCCGACTTCGTCGAGATGTTCGTCGGCGTCGTCGCCAGCCGCGTGCGCGACCTCTTCGAGCAAGCGAAGCAGAACTCCCCCTGCATCATCTTCATGGACGAGATCGACGCCGTCGGGCGCCACCGTGGCGCCGGCATGGGGGGCGGACACGACGAGCGCGAGCAGACGCTGAACCAGCTCCTGGTCGAGATGGACGGCTTCGAGATGAAGGACAACATCATCTTGATCGCCGCCACCAACCGGCCCGACATCCTCGACCCGGCGCTGCTGCGGCCGGGCCGCTTCGACCGCCAGGTGGTCGTCGACCGTCCCGACCGCAAGGGCCGCAAGCAGATCCTCGAGGTCCACACGCGCGGCAAGCCGCTGGCCAAGGAGATCGACCTCGACGCACTCGCCGGCCAAACCCCCGGTTTCACCGGCGCAGACCTCGCAAACTTGATCAACGAGGCGGCGCTGCTGACCGCCCGCTCCAGCCGCCGCGAGATCAGCATGCACGAGCTCGAGGAAGGGATCATGCGGGTGATCGCCGGCCCGGAGAAGAAGACCCGCGTGATGTCCGAGAAGGAGCGCCTGATCACCGCCTACCACGAGCTCGGGCACGCGATCGTCGGCCACGTCCTTCCCAACACCGACCCCGTCCACAAGGTCTCGATCATCAGCCGCGGCCAGGCGCTCGGCTACACGATTTCCTTGCCCACGGAGGACAAGTTCCTCACCAGCCGCGCCGAGCTCACCGACACGATGGCGATGACGTTGGGTGGCCGCGCCGCGGAGGAGATCGTCTTCAGCGAGATCACCACCGGCGCCTCCAACGACCTCGAGAAGGTGACCGAGACCGCGAAGCAGATGGTGATGCGCTTCGGAATGTCGGAGCGCCTCGGCCCGCGCGTGTTCGGCCACGACCGCTCGCTGCCCTTCCTCGGTCGCGAGTTCTCCTCCGAGCCCGACTACTCGGATGAGATCGCGCGCGAGATCGACGACGAGATCCGCCGCGTCGTCGAGGACGCCCACCAAAACGCCAAGGACATCCTCAACGACAAGCGCGAGCACCTAGACCGCATCTCGAAGATCCTTTTGGCGCGCGAGACGATCAACGCCGAGCAGTTCGTCGCATTGCTTGACGGCGTCGCTGAGGGGGACGTGTTCGTCGACGAAGACGAAGAGCCGACGAAGCCGGAGCCGGCGCCCGAGCCCGAGGCGGCCCATCGTGAGGGCCCGCGACCGGTCCCGCATCCCCGCCCCGGGCTTGCCGGCGGCGGCACCGCAGAGATGCGGTCCGACTAGCGCTCGCGGCGGTCCCGCGTCCGCTCTGCCATCAGCGCAAGGTCGGCGGCCCCGGTCAGCTCGGTGGCCGTCATCTCCGGCTGAAGCTCGGCCGCGGCGAAGTGGATCCAGACAGGCTCGCTGTCGGGACGCCGGCAGGCGGCCGAGACCTTGGCCTGGACCCGCCCGATCAGCACGTCGGCCCCCTCCTTCTTGGTGCCCGGGAGAAGCATCGCGAACTCGTCGCCTCCCCAGCGAAAGACGCGGTCGGGGACCCGGAGCTCAGAGTCCATCGCCTGTGCCACGGCGTGCAGCGCGCGGTCGCCTTCGAGATGGCCGAAATGGTCGTTGATCTGCTTGAAGTGTTCGATGTCTCCCATCGCCATGCTCAGCGGCGTGCCCATACGGTCTGCGCGCGAGATCTCGTCGATTAGCGCCTCCTCGAAGGCGCGCCGGTTGGCGATCGCGGTCAGCTCGTCGACGCGAGCCTCGACGCGGGCATGCTTCTCTTCTCGAGCCAACTCCACGCGTTGGCCGCGGATCTCGATCAGTAGGTAATGCACCGCGCCGCCGACCCCGACCATAAGCAGAAAGGGCCCGACCGCGCTAGCGGTCAGGTCGCCGCTGACCTGGTCATAGACGAGCGGCGCCGCAAGGCTGGCGGCGGCGATCAGCAGGAAACCGGCGATCACGCCTGGCGGATAGACCGCCGCCACGAACAGGACCGGGATCAGGATCAGGATCTCGTAGGGCTCCCCGGTGCCGCCGGCCAGCCACTGCATCAGCGAGATGCCGACGACGCTGAAGTAGGCGAGGACCGCCAGCGACCTGTAGCTCCACAATGACGGGCGAAGCAGGATCAGCGCGGAGATCACAAGACCGAGCACGCCGATGCCGATGCCGAGGGCCCAGCCGCCGTTGCCGATCTGGTCTGAGAGAGGGCTGAGCGGCCACAGCAGGACCGTGAACAGAACCCCGATCAAGGCGAACAAGCCCGCCATCCGGCGAACCAGATCGATGTCCAGTCCCCAGTAGGCGTTCTCTTGCCTGACGAACAGCTTTCTGAGCTCCTTCATGGGCATATAGCTGTGTCGTCCATGCCTGGCAATCGCTTTAGGCGACCGCTGGCGGTATAAGGCGTCGGTGCGCAACGAGCAGCGATCCTGGGCCGAAACCCACCATCTCCCACGCCTGATGGGAGTGGTCAACGTCACCCCTGACTCGTTCTCGGACGGAGGCCAGTTCCTCGATCCTGGACGGGCGATCGAGCGCGGGCGCGAGCTGGTGGCGGAGGGCGCCGACGTGCTGGACGTTGGCGGCGAGTCGACGCGGCCGGGCGCCGCTGCGGTCAGCCAGGAGGACGAGCTGGCGCGGGTCGGCCCAGTGATTGAGGGCCTGGCGGGCGCTGGAACGCCGATTTCGATCGACACCTCGAAGCTGGCGGTCGCCGAGGCGGCGCTGGCGGCCGGCGCCTCGATCGTCAACGACGTCACCGCACTGCGCGCCGAGCCAGCGATCGCGGCGCTGTGCGCCGACCGCGACGCCGAGCTGGTGCTGATGCACATGCAGGGCTCGCCGCGCACGATGCAGGAGCACCCCACCTACGACGACGTGGTCGATGACGTGAAGGCGTTTCTCGCCGAGCGGATGGAGTTCGCGCGCCGCGAGGGGGTAGCGGAGGAACGGATCTGGCTCGACCCCGGGATCGGGTTCGGAAAGACGGTCGAGCACAACCTCGAACTGCTGCATCGCCTCCGCGAGGTCACCGAGCTGGGACGGCCGCTGGTCGTGGGAACGTCGCGCAAGAGCTTCATCGGCAAGCTGACCGGCGCCGATGTGGACCAGCGGCTTGGGGGCACGATCGCCAGCTGTGCGATCGCGGTCGCCAACGGGGCGCAGATGCTGCGGGTCCACGACCTGCGCGAGGTGCGCGAGGGAATGCAGGTGGTAGGGGCGATTCTCGGAGGGGCGATTCTCGGAGCCGGTACCTAGCCTAGGTCTGAGCTCCCAATCTCAGAGATACTCTCGCGCTATGGAAGCGCACGGAAACGGGCCCGAGACCAGCGTCGAGATCGAGCTGCGCGGCCTCTCCATCTACACCCACCACGGGGTGACCGAGGCCGAGCGCGAGGTCGGTCAGCGGCTCGAGTTCGACGTCAGCTTCGACGTCCCCGACTGCGACGCGGTGCTCACCGATCGGCTCGAGGACACGGTCGATTACGCCGAGGCCTGCGACATCGTCGCCCTCGCCGCCACCGAGCGCAGCTACAAGACCCTGGAACGGCTCTGCAAGGTGATCGGCGAGCGGCTGATGGAGCGCTTCGGCTGCGAGCACGTCCGCGTGCGGGCGGCCAAGCCCGAGCCGCCGCTGCCGCTGGCGGTGCAGGAGGTCGCGGTCGAGGTCACCCACGATCGCGAGGACGCCGAGGAGCCCGAGGAGGACGAGGGCGCCTGAGCGCCCGCCGCGTGACCCGGACCGGCTACCTCGGGCTGGGCTCCAACGTCGGCAATCGCGCCGAGCATCTGCTGGCGGCGGTGCGGTTGCTGCGAGAGGAGGGGGTGGAGGTCGACGCCGTCTCCTCGCTCTACGAGACCGAGCCGGTCGGTGAGATCCTCGACCAGCCGGACTTCCTCAACGCGGCGGTGCGGATCCGAACCGAGCTCGAGCCCGAGCAGCTGCTCGACGTCTGCAAGGCGATCGAGCTCGAGCAGGGACGGATCTTCGGCGGTCCGCGCCAGGGTCCGCGATCGCTGGACATCGACCTGCTGCTGCTTGGCAACGTCGAGATTCAGGGCGAGGGCCTCACCCTCCCGCACGCCGAGGTGACCAGCCGCCGCTTCGTGCTTGTGCCATTGCTCGAGCTGGACCCCGAGCTGGCGCTGCCCGACGGCACCCGCCTCGACGACGCCCTCGAAGCGCTTGGGGAGGGCCAGCGCGTCGAGCGGATGGGAGCATTTCCGGGCTGATTAGGGGTTGCTGCGACAATGGGGCCGTGGTCGCAGACAAACAGCTCCCGTTCGACCCCGACAGCCCCGGTGCGCAGAAGCTTCTGCGCTCGATGCACTCATACGCACGCTCGGGCCAGCCGATGGACGTCGTTGTCACCTCGCCACTGATGCGGATAGTCGGCGACCGCGGCGAGCTTCACGGCAGCACGCACAAGCCCGGCGAACAGCTGACCCTCACCAAAGGCGAGGGCGAACCTCTCGTCGCCGCCGGTTTCGTCAAGCCTCGCTAGGCGGCGGGGGCCGCGGCCGCCTCGCGCAGCGGCTCCAGCCAGGAGGGCGGAAGGACCGGCGATGCGTGACCGGGGTAGTCGGGGACGACCCGCATCGCGAGCTGCCCGGCCGGCCGATTCTCAATCGACGGGCGCAGGTCCTCGAGCGTCATCGCGAGCCGAATGCTGGGTGCGATCTGAAAGTCCGCGGCATTGAGCTGCTCGCCGTTGAGGACGCCCGCCTCGCACCAGTCATCGATCCGCATCAGCATCCCGGGAAGCGCCGCCAGGTCGTGGCGGACGTTCTCGTCGCTCGCCTTGTTGTAGCTGACGGCGAAGGCGACGAGCGGGGCCGAGGTTTTCACCGCGACGGCGAGCGGAATCCCGAGCCGCGCGCCGGCGCCGTAGTCCATGAGCACCGAACGGTCGCGCTTGACCGAGTTCCAGAGGATGCGGCGGATCGGCGCCTGAAGATCGTCGTCGCCGAATCGCTCGGCCTCCTCGACCGTCAGTCGCATTCCGGGATCGGACGGGAACAGCGGCGGCTGCGGTTGGAGCTTGTCCAGCTCGCGCGCGATCGCTCGCGACCCCTGGACGTGGCGCCCGTCGATCTTGATCGCCGGCACCGTGGTGCCGGGGAAGCGCATCGCCCTCAGCACCCCCTTGTGGATGCCCGGCATCAGGTCGGTGCGCTGGAAGGGAATGCCCTTGTAGTCGAGCATCGCCTTCGCTGCAGTCGCGGGGTGCGAAGCGGGGATCACGTATAGGCGCACGTCCACGGTGGTGATCCTATGTCACGCCCGGCACCCACAGGCCGCGATAATCGCGGCGTGCTGCTCGCAATCGACGCAGGCAATACGCAGACTCACATCGGCGCCTTCGACGGGGCCGAGTTGGTCGAGCACTGGCGTTTTGGCACCGATGCCGAGGCCACCGCCGACGAGTTGGCGATTCGGGTCTCCAACGTCCTGCGGCTGCGCGAGCTGACCCTGGACGGGATCGACGGCTCGATCGTCTCCTCGGTCGTCCCCGAGCTCACCCCCGAGTACGCGCAGATGGCCAGCCGCTATCTGGACGCGCGTTACATCAGCGTCGTTCCGGGGATCAAGACCGGGATTGCGATCCGCATGGACAACCCCCACGAGCTGGGGGCCGATCGGCTCGTCAACGCGGTCGCCGCCTTCGATCGCTTCGGCGGTCAGTGCGCCGTGGTCGACTTCGGGACCGCTATCACCTTCGACGCGATCTCCGGCCAGGGGGAGTACCTCGGCGGGGTGATCGGGCCCGGCGTCCGGGTCTCGATGGAGGCGCTCACCGAGCACGCGGCGAAGCTCCCCAAGATCGAGCTCGCCGAGCCCGCCGGGGTGATCGGCAAGACCACCCAGGCGAGCATGCAGTCGGGGATTATCTACGGCTTCGCCGGCGCGATCGACTCGATCGCCCGCCGCCTGGTCGTCGAGCTGGGCGAGGACACGAGCTTCATCGCGACCGGCGGCGGCGCCGAGGTGATCGTCCCCTACTGCGAGATGGTCGACGAGATCGACGACTTGCTGACGCTCACCGGCCTGCGCCTGATCTGGGAGTTGAATGAATAGCGCCGCCTCCTCAGCTCCGCTTCCGGGGGCGGCGCGGTCACAGCCGGCACTGACCGAACCCTTCTCCATCGGTGGAGTCCAGATCGCCAACCGCGTCCTGCTCGCCCCCCTGGCCGGAATCGGCAACTGGTTCGTACGCCTGCAGGCGCGTCGCCATGGGGCCGGGTTGGCGGTCTCCGAGATGGTCTCGAGCTTCGGCCTCCATTACCGAAACGAACGCACGATGCGCGAGCTGATGCGCATCCACCCCGACGAGCACCCGGTCTCGGTGCAGCTGTTCGGACACGACCCCGACGTGATGCGCTCCGCTGCCGAGATCGCGGCCGAAGCCGGCGCCGACCTGATCGACATCAACATGGGGTGCCCGGTCCGCAAAGTGCTGAAGACCGGGGCCGGGGCGGCGCTGCTGCACGATCGCGAGCTGGCCCTCGGGCTCGCCCGCGGGGCGATCGAGGGCGGCGGGGTCCCGGTGACCGTGAAGCTGCGCTCGGGCCTCGCGCCCGGCGACCGCTCGGGCTTCGACCTCGCCGTGGCGCTGGTCGAGGAGGCCGGCGTCGCCGGCGTCGCCTTTCATCCTCGTCCCGCCGCGGTCGGCCACAAGGGCAAGCCTGACTACGCGCTGACCGCCGAGCTGGCCGAGCGCCTCGAGGCGCCGGTGATCGTCTCCGGCGGCCTTCAGACCGCCGATGCGGCACGGCGCGCCTACCGAGAGTCGGGCGCCGACGCGGTGATGATCGCCCGCGGCTCGCTCGGCTGGCCGTGGATCTTCGAGGAGCTGACCGGCCAGCGCACCGATCCGCCCTCGCGCGACGAGATCGTCGACGAGCTGCTCTGGGTGATCGACCAGGCCGAGGACCACATGGGCGCCGTGCGCGCGGAGCGCTATCTGCGCAAGTTCTACCCCTGGTACCTGGGCCGCCTCGACGCTCCGAGCGAGGTCACCGCCGAGCTTCAGCGCAGCGCCGACCTGGCGCGCGCCCGCGAGCTGGTCCGGCCACTGGCGAGCCCATCGCCGGCGCCTGTCTAAGGGCCCCACTGCTCGAAGGGGGCGGGCCGGACCGGACTGCGCTGGAGTACCCAACCGTCTCCGCCCGGCTGGCCGCCCCGCGATCGGGTCAGCTGCCGCGCGACTTCGACGTTCGCGGCGATCGCCCGCTTCAGGGTGTAGTCGGTGCCGGGGAGTCGTCGGTGCAGTGAGATGCCGTGGCGGTAGCGGAGCGGGATCCGATGGCGACCGAGCCAGGTGCCGAGGATGCTGGCGGCGTTGCTCGGGTTGCAGTCGGAGTCCTGGCCGGCCCGCATCGAAACGCGGATCGTCTGCGCGAGGTCGCCGCGCCCATAGAGCAGGCCGAGCAGCACGTAGGCGCCGTTCAGCTTTGCGTCGACGTTGAACTCCGAGTTGACCGCCGTGTGCTTGGCCCCGGTCGAATGCGCGTTCCAGCGCCGCTCGAGGCGCCGCCAGGTCGCCTTCCAGTCGCGGGGGTGCGCGCCGTGCCAGCGCAGCACGTCCTCGATCATCGCCCGGTAGCCGGTCCCCTCGGGCACGGCCTCACGGCCGGCCTCGACGATCTCGCCGATGCCGGCGGCCTGGAATGCGGCCGCGTGCATCGCCGCGATCATCACTCCGCCGTAGACGCCGTCGCCGTAGTTGGTGACGTGGCCGACGCGCCAGGCGAGGTCGACCGCGGCGCCGGGTTGGCCGGGAGCCGCAAGACCGATCCAGTCCGACTCGATCTGGAAGTCGATGTCATCGGCGTAGGGGTTGTTGACCGGGTTGCCCGAGAGCGGAGCCGGTATCCCAGCGCGCAGGTTGTCGCGGGCGCGGCCGTTGGCGAAGAAGAGCTGGAAGTCGCTGGCGGCGAGCGCCTGACCCCAGTCGGGCCAGCCGGCCCTCGGACCGGCGCGCAGGGTGGCGTCGAGGAAGGGGATCTCGACGTAGGTCTCGTCGGAGTCGCCGCGGTAGGTGTAGCGGTTGGCACGCTCAACGCTCCAGGGCGGAACCCGGTCGGCCGGCACGATCCGGCCCTTGAAGTCGAACTCGGTCGGCCGGCCCCATGCGCCGCCGATCACCGCGCCGAGCCAACCGCCGGCGATCCTGTCGCGGACCTGGCTGCCGCGAAGATTCGATGCGTCCGCCGCGGGCGCGAGCAGGAGGGCGACGCCGCAAATCAGACTGACGATCAACGAAGAACGAGACCGCATCGCTACCAAGGCTAGACGCGCCTGTTATTTGGCTAGCATCCGCGCCAATCGCAGGGGACGACCGGAGGTAGCCATGACTTCAGGGAAATTGACAAGCGCAGCGATCGCAGCCGCCCTGGCGACCGTCGCCCTCGCCGCTGCCACGGTCGGGAGCGCCGGCGCCAGCTCGGTCGCGACGGCTTCGTCGACGAATTGCAACCTCACCGTCCACGAGCAGCGCCATCTCGGCGCCTCCTACGTGACCTCGCTCAAGGTCAACCACGTGAGCTGCAAGAAGGGCAAGAAGGTCATCAAGGCGTTCCACGGGTGCCGCACCGCGGGTGGCCAGGCGCAGGGCCAGTGCGACACCAAGGTCCTCGGCTACAGCTGCACCGAGCACCGTTTCGATGCTGTGCCGCACGTGCAATACAACTCGCGCGTGACCTGCACGAGAGGCGACAAGGTCGTCAAGAGCACCTACACCCAGAACGTCTGAGCCCGACCATTCGCTGCGGCCTCGGCTTTAGCGACTGCTGAGCGCCAGCGCGTCGACTGTTTCGGCCGCCGCGCGAAGCTCGTGAGGGCGATCGGTGCCGATCGCGTCGGGAGCGAACTCGAGCACCCGGCTTAGGAGCTCCGGGTGGTTCACAGTGCCGGCGTTGACGCTCAGTCCAGCGTCCCGAAGCACCCCGACCAATCGCTCGGTGAGCAGGAAGTGCTCGACCGAGATCCCGTCCACTCCGCTGCGAAGAGCCCAGGAAGCGAGCGCTTCGGGAGCGTAGTCGGCCCAGATCACGAGGCGGGACGGGATCCCGTTTGCGGCGGCGACAGCGCACGTCTCGCCATGAAAGCTGATCACCTCGACTCGGTCGCGGATCGGCTCCCCCCGAAGCCGCTTGCAGAGCACCTCGGCGGTGCCGCGGGAAAGGGCAGGGTCAGCGTGCGCCTTGACCTCGAGCTGGAGGCTGACCCCTTCCGGCACCAGGTCGATCAGCTCCTCGAGCAGGAGCGGGTGCTCCGCGGTCGGCTCTCCCGCGGAGTCACGGATGAGCGCCGATTGGATCTCGTCAGCGGTCCTCTGGCGCGCCCAGCCATCAAGCGTGGTGCCTAGCGTGAGCAGCGGATCGTGCAGCAGGACCAGCCGATCGTCGGCGGTCAGGCATACATCTGTCTCGAGGCCCTCGACCGGACCGGTCAGGGTGTGGCGAAGGGCGGCCGCCGAGGAGTCCGGGCCATAGTGGCGGCCGAGCCGGGTGTGCATAAAGCGGGGGCAGTGCGGAGGCCATCTTCGATCAAACCGAATCGGACCATGAAACCCCTCCGCAACTGTTAATGCCCTGGAAAACAAATGTTTTGCTCGCGTGAACGAACCGCCGCCCGCCCTCGTGGGACCGGGATCAGTCGAGCGGGCCGGAGCGGAGCGCCCCGAGCACACGCGGATGGCCGTCGATCACCGGCGCGTCGATGAGTTCGAAGCCCTCGAAGCCTGCATGGCGGGCCATCGCATCCAAGCCTGCGGGGGTGAAGCCCCAGTACACGAAGTCATCATGGGCATAGACCTCTCCCGGCGCGGGGATGTAAACCGCCGCGGAATCGGAAGCCCGATCCACCGCGCCGTGGGTCTCGAGCAGAACCCGTCCGCCGGGCGCGAGGCGCCGTCGAATGACCTTCAGCAGCCCCAGCGGGTTCTCCACTCGGTGCAGGATCCCGAAACAGAGGATGAAGTCGAACGTCTCCCCGAGCTCGTCCAGATCGAATGCGTCGATGCGTTGGTAGTCGACCTCGGAGTCGAGTAGCTCCCGGATCGCGGTGAACCCCTCGCCTCCCTGCAACTCGACGCCCCATCGCGAGCTGACCCACTCCCGGTACTGCTCGTTATCGACGGCTACCACCCGCTCCGCCCCGCGCGCCTCGGCGAGGAACGCGTAGAAGCCGTCGAAGGTGCCGATGTCGAGCACGCTCATGCCGCCAAAATCCTCGGGCAAGGCGGGGACCCGGTAGCGGTGATCACGGGCGACGCCGTGGGTGTAGAGCTCCCTGGAGCGGTCGAGCGAAAACGTGTGAAACCAGAGTGGCACCCGCTCGAGGACGGCTGCGGCCGTCTCCGGATCCGTCTCGATCTGGATCAGATCGGCCACTTGACGCTCTGCGGCAGTTGGTTCGGGAGGAGCTTCCAGAGGTGTCAGACACTCGTTTGCACCGGTCAGGCTCGTGATGGCGCTATCCGATTCCTGCGGCACGGAGCCCCCTGGCTGGGACGTGAGGTTGGGGTCTAGCGTGATGTGGCCTCCTATGGTGGGTTGCCTCCGAGACTATCGGGGCCACGCCGATCCCTTCGCTGGCCGCACCGACCCAGCCACGACTCACCTAGTGCGTGAACTCCTTGTCGAGGTCGGCGACGACGATGTCGGCGGCGAGGCTGGAGCCGGTCTCGTTGAGGTGGATGCCGTCGGACTCGCGGACGATCTGCTCGGAGCCGCCGACCTGCATCGCGTCGCGGTAATGGT
>JBBQBH010000045.1:0-23336 GCA_038317345.1 Solirubrobacterales bacterium | reverse complement strand
TTTCGCGATCCCCAGTGGTCGGAGCTGGCCGACTGGGAAGCGGAGCTGCGACCCCACTACGACGTCGCCGAGCAGATGCTCGGGGTCGTCGACTACGAGGGCATCGGCCCCGCCGACGCGCTGCTGCGCGAGTACGGCGAGGAGATCGGGGTCGGCGACACCTTCTCCAACACGCGGGTGGGAGTCTTCTTCGACCAGCCCGGCGTGCAGGTGCCCGACCCCTACTTCGGCGGTGAGGGGCCGGCGCGCGCCGGATGTCAGCGCTGCGGCAGCTGCATGGTTGGCTGCCGCTACAACGCCAAGAACACCCTGGTCAAGAACTACCTCTGGTTCGCGGAGAGGCTCGGCGTCGAGATCCTCCCCGAGCGCCAGGCCACCGAGGTGCGCCCGCTCGGGGCCGCCGACGGCTCCGAGGGCTATGCGGTGACCAGCGTCCGGCCCGGCGCCTGGGTTCGCCGCCGTCGCCGCACCCTGACCGCAAAGGGGGTCGTGGTGGCCGCAGGCCCGCTGGGAACCAACCTGCTGCTCGCCAACTGCCGACATCGGGGCGCCCTGCCCCGCCTCTCGAACCGCATCGGGCATGTGGTGCGGACGAACTCGGAGTCGGTCCAGGCGGTGACCGCGCGCGACGACAGCCGCGACTTCACCAACTCGGTGGCGATCACGTCGAGCATCTATCCCGATCCCGACACCCACATCGAGGTCGTGACCTATGGCCGCAGAGGCGACGCGCTCAGCCGCCTGTTCACGACGATGACCGGGAACGGCACCCGGGTCACCCGTCCGCTGCGATGGATCGGCGCGATCCTGCGCCACCCGCTGCGCGCGGCGCGACTGCTGTGGCCCGGCAAGTGGTCGCGGCGAACCGTGATCCTGTTGGTGATGCAGACCACGGATACCGCGATGCGCCTGATCCCAAAGCGGCGCCTGCTCGGCCGCGGCGTACGCCTACAGACCGAGCAGGACCCCGAGCGCCCCAACCCAACCTGGCTTGCGGCCGCGGAGAAGGCGACCCTGTGGTTCGGCCAGCGAATCGGCGGAATTCCCCAAAGCGGCATCACCGAGTCCGTACTCAATATCCCTGCCACCGCTCACATACTGGGCGGCGCCGTGATCGGCCCGGACCCCGAGCGTGGCGTGGTCGACGCCGGTAACCGCGCCTACGGGTACGAGAACTTGCTGGTCTGCGACGGCGCCGCGATCCCGGCCAACCCCGGCGTCAACCCGAGTCTCACGATCACCGCGGTCGCCGAGCACGCGATGAGCGCGGTCCCGCCAAAGCAAGGGTCGGAGCTCCGCCACCTGCCGCCGCAGGCCCGGCCCGCCGCCGAGCGGCCGGCGACCTCCGCCTGACAACTCAGTTGAGCTTGCGATGCGCGCTCGCCGGGGAGCCGAACGGCACCGACCCGATGACCTTGACCGTGGCGGAGCCGAGGCCCGCCAGCGCCTTGCGACCCGCGGCCGTAAGCGGCAGCTTGATCGTCCGCGAGACACCGGCGCCGAGGTCGACGCTGCGCTTCGAGCCGAGCTTCTTCGCGCCCTTGCGGGCGGTAAGAGTGATGTTGGCGCTCTCCGTCACCGCGCTCAGCTTCAGCTTCAGCTTGCCGCGGGTGGCCACCGCGTCGAGCTTGCTGCTCAGCACCTTGACCGCGATCTCGGGCCGAGCGACAGGGACGCCGGTGCCATTCACGACAAGGTTGGCCGACATCGAAGGGCCGTGGATCAGGCAGAAGAAGTGGTAGGTGCCTGGCGCCAGGTACTGGGTTCCGTTCACTGCGGCCTGCTTGCCGGACGACGTGATGCCGGAGTTGAACAGGCGCTTGCGATCCGGTCCCTTGCTGGCTGCGGTCATCGAGTGGGGGACGCCAGGAGTCTCGTTGTGGAAGTTCGCGGCCTGGCCGGCGTCGATCGTGAAGGTTGACTTGGAGTAGCTGCAGCAGGACGGCGACGTGCTGATCGTCTCCGAGGCCCCGAACGCGTAGCCGGCTCCGAGCGCCATGGCGCCGATCGCGGCCAGTCCGATGACGATCCTGCGCGTTCTCGGTCCCCACATTCCGCCCGTCCTACGGAGGCTGGGACTGCGAGGTTCAATCAGCCGCCGAGGACTTGTGGGTCGACGGGCGGGGGTGCGAGCTAGGGCTATGGGGTGGCTGGCTAGCGAGCGCCCCCGCCCGTCGGCCTAGCCAGCGTCAGCGAGGCGTTGAGCCACGAAGTCCCAGTTGACGACGTTCCACCAGGCGTCGATGTAGTCGGGGCGCTTGTTCTGGTACTTGAGGTAATAGGCGTGCTCCCAGACGTCGCAGCCGAGCAGCGGGGTCTGGCCGTCGGAGACCGGCGAGTCCTGGTTGGCGGTCGAGACCACCGCGAGGCCGGAGCCATCGTGGACCAGCCATGACCAACCGGACCCGAACTGGTTCACGCCGGCGTCCTTGAACTGACCCTGGAAGTCGCCGAAGCCGCCGAACGTCTCCTCGATCGCCGCGGCAAGATCCCCATCCGGCTCGCCGCCGCCGTCCGGGCTCATCATCTGCCAGAAGAGGCTGTGGTTGTAGTGGCCGCCGCCGTTGTTGCGGACCGGCTTCTGCTTGTCGTCGGGCAGGCTGGAGAGATTCTTCAGAACCTCCTCGACGTCCTTGTCGGCCCACTCGGTGCCGTCGAGTGCCGCGTTCGCCTTGTCGACGTAGGCCTGGTGGTGCTTGTCGTGATGCACCTTCATCGTCGCCTCGTCGATGTGCGGCTCGAGGGCGTCGTAGTCGTAGGGAAGATCGGGAACGCTGTAGGCCATGGCTGTCTCCTCGTCGAGTTGGTCAACTCAGCCTAGCGACGCGCCAGGGCCGGCGGTGGAGCGAGCCGGGTGTGAGACCGCATCGGTCGGGTATGGGGGCTGCAGTCGCATTTCGACGAAAGGAGAGAAGGGATGCTCTGGCTGATCTTAGGAGTAGTCCTGCTGGTGATAGCGATCGCCGGCGGAGCAATCGTGCACCCGATCCTGTTCGTGCTCGCGATCCTGGCCCTGGTGATGTTCGTCAGCGGTTGGCGGGGCCGAGCTACGTACTGAGACCTCGCGCAAGCGATCGAGCGCCCCCGCCAGTCCCGGTAGTTCCATCCAGAGCAGCCGATGTGGACAGGCTTCAAGCCGCCCGGCGTACGGCCGGCTTGCGCCCCCCGGGCTTTGCCGCCGTCAGCTCGCCGCGGACCCGATCCAGCGTCTCTTGGCAGCCGGTGCAGAACCTCTTGCCCGCCGGGGCCCGGTGCCGGCAACCTGGGGCATGGCACCCGGCATGCCGGTGATGGCGGCCGCGAGTCCTCAGCCCGACTCGCGGATACTCAGCTTCGATGCGGGTCGCAATCGTTGCCTCCATCTCTCGCACCCCCCGTGGTCGGAGTCGGGAGGCCGGTACCCGTGGGGTGCGATGCCTAAACCGACGTGGTCTGTCCGGAGCACACCGGAGCCACCGCTACGAACAGTCTGATCCCAACCGATCGGGGTAGTCCCTGGGTAGGACAAATTCGGTCCTTAAAGGGCAGACTTAGCTGATCGCTGGTAGTCCGACCGAGCGCTTCCAACGCCAGCCGAGCAGACACCAAAGTTGAGCCTGAGCAACCACGGAGACAGCAGCCCACCGGGTCCAGCCGAGCAGCTTGCCAGCGAAGACGAGTTGCTGCGGCGCTACGCGCGGACCCGCGATCCGGCGGTCAAGGAAGAGATCGTTCGTCGCTTCCTGCCCTTCGCCCGCAGCCTTGCGCTGCGCTACCGCGGCGGCACCGAGCAGATCGACGACCTGGTCCAGGTGGCCAACCTCGGCCTGGTTCAGGCGATCGAGCGCTTCGATCCCGATCGCGGGGCGGCGCTCAAGTCGTTTGCAGCGCCGACGATCCTCGGAGAGCTGAAGCGCCATTTCCGCGACCGTGTGTGGAATCTGCGCCTACCGCGCGGGCTGCAGGAGAGGATCCTGAAGCTGGAGGGCATGGCGACCGAACTGACCGGTGAGCTCGAGCGGCCGCCGACCGTGCGGGAGCTGGCAGAGGCGCTCGAAGTCGACGAGACCGAGGTGCTCGAGGCCTATGAGGGGCTACAAACGCGACGCACACTCTCCTTCGATCAACCGGTCACCTTGGCCGGAACCGCAGACGAGGCCACCGTGGGTGAGCAGGTCGGCAAAGAGGACCCCCACTTCGAGGGAGTCGAGGATCGAGCGGCCGTCGAGGCAGGGCTGCCGGGGCTCACCGAGCGCGAAGCCCTGGCGCTCCGGCTGAGGTTCGTCGAGGACCTCACCCAGAGCCAGATCGCCGAGCAGATCGGCTGCTCCCAGGTGCACGTTTCCCGGATCCTTCGCACCGCGCTGCAGCGCCTGCGCGAGAGCGCCGCAGCAGACGCCTAGTAACGCAAGCTCAGAACGGGATCTGGCTCACGGTCGCGACGGCCTCATCTTGAGGCTGAAGTACTCCCCGTCGGGGGTCTGGTCAATGCTCACCTCGTCGGCCAGCTTCTCGAGCGTTGCGCCCAGCCCCGGGATCTCGAGCTCTGACCGCAATTGCTCCGCGCCGCCCTCCTGCATCGGCCCGACCCGGACGTCGATCGTCCCGTCGCCGTCCTCGAAGACCATCCGGACGGTGCCGTCCTCAAAGCCCGTCGCGGCGTTGGCCGCCAGGGCGTCGGCGAGCAGCATCGTGTCGGTGAGGCGATCGACGGGGAAGTCGGTGCGTGCGGCGAGAACCGCCAGGACGCGACCGATGACCGGAGCAATGATTCGCTCGTCGCTGACTTTGATCGCGGTTCCGGGCACGGTCGCTGGCCTCGGCAGTGCGTCAGGCTCGACTGTCTTGGGCGAGGCGAGGTCCATCCGCATCACCACCTCGGTTCCACGGCCGATCCCGCCGCTGATCGCGAAGCTGGTCGAAAGGGCGGCGATGAGCGGCAGCCCGAGGCGAAGCCGCGATTCCTCCAGGTCGGCGCGAGGCCGTATGCCCGATCCTTGATCGCGGACCGACACCGTGATGCCCGCGTCATCGGGCACCACCTCCACTTCCAGGGTCCCGACTTCGTCGTCGTAGGCGTGTAGCGCCACATTCGTGCACGCCTCAGTGACGATCGTCTTCAGGTCGGCGACCGCGATTGGATCCATCCCGAGCGTTTCCGCGAGCCCCCCGACGGCGTGACGCACGATCGCCACGTTTTCTGCGATCGCCGGCAGCGAAAACAGCAACCCGGGCTTCCCGGGCGCTGCTTCGATTCTCCTGTCGGGCGTAGACAACTTGCTCATTTCAGGTGGTTTGCCAGGCGCTTTCCGGCGCCCGAGTGACGCGATCCGACGGGGTCTGACAGTCGGCTACCCAGCCAAAGCTGCCCGAAACCAAGCGGACGGTCATTCGATGCCCTCGACCACTCCCGAACGTGGCGACTGCAACGTCGCGCTCAGCTCGCCTTCCAGCTCGCGGCGCAGCACGAGCATCGCCGCGTCGTCCTCAATGGTCGCGGCGAAAGCGTCGAGCGCGTCGTCGACCCGTTGCACAGTCTCGCCAGGACTGCCCAGCCTTCGCAGCAGCGATCCGAGCCGCTCGCGCCCGAACCGCTCTCTGTCCCGCCTCGCTTCGACCACTCCATCTGTGTACACGGCCAATTCCTCCCCGGGAGAAACCGCGAACCGAACCGGAGACCACTGGGGCTTCTCGAGGGCGCCGAGCAACGAGCCTGGAAGGCCCACCTCGCGAACGGTGCCACCGGACAGGAGCAGCGGCAAGGGATGGCCCGCGGACACCACTGTCGCCTCGGCAGCGGAACCGAAGCTGACGCAGGCAACGCTGCAGAGCCGGACTTCCTCGCGGCCACGCAGCTCGGTGTTAAGGATCTCCAGCGCCGCCAGCATGTCGCCGTCGAGCATTGCCGCAGTCCGGATCGTGTACCGAACCATCGCGGTGAGCGCCGCGGCTTGGGCCCCGTGACCCTCGACGTCCCCGACGGTCACGACCCAGCCGTCGCGGCCCTCGAAGACGTCGTAGAAGTCTCCGCCGGCGCGGTTCTGCTCTCCGGCCGGCCGGTACATCGCAGCCATGCTCCACCCATCCACCTCCGGCAGCAGCGGCGGGAGCAGCTCGTGTTGGAGGGTCTCGGCGATCTCCGCTCGCTCGGTGGCCAGCTTCGCGTTTAGGATCGCCACGCCGGCTCGGTCGGCCACCTCTCGGGCCAGGCGAATCTCGGGGGTGCTGAAGGCGCGGCGATCGGCGCGGTAGACCAAAGTCAGGATTCCGATTGCACCGCCTCCAGCCCTGATCGGCTTCAGCAGAACCCACCCAGGGGTCGGATCGGACGGCAGCTCCGCGGTCACGGGCTTGCTGGCCCGGATCACGTCCGCCATAGCGAGCTTCAGCCCCGGTCGGATCTGCAAGCCCTCGCGGAGCTGGCGGTCCAGCTCCAGCATCGCCGGGTTGTCTTCGGCAACGGCGATCTGCTCGATCCTCCCGTCGGCTGTGGGGACGTTGACCGAGCACCAGTCGGCGAGCTGCGGCACCACCGCCTGCGAGAGCGCCTTCAGCGCCGAGACGAAATCGGCGGCGGCAGCAAGCGCCTCGGCACTGTCGGCGAGCACTCGCTGGGCGAACTCGGCCTGCTTGACCGTGGTCACGTCCTCGATCGTGGTCACCGCGTAGAGCACCTCGCCGGAAGGGCCACAGATGGCGGTCGCCTTTTCCAGGCGCCACGACTCGCGCCCGGTCGCCTTGTCGAGAAGGCGGAACACGATCGGCTCCGGATCCTCGCCGGCCAGCGCCCGGCGCCTGGGAAGCTCGGCAGGGGAGAGAATCCGCCCTTCCTCGTCGCGAATGTCGAAGCGGGGATCTGGTCGGCCAGGATTGGCTGAGGTCAGGTCCTGAAGGTCGGCGAAGCCGGCGAGCTCGGCTGCGGCGTGGTTCGCGTAGACGAGATTGCCCCCGCCTTCGTGCACGATCACCGCCTCGGCGACGCTCTCCATCACCGAGTCCATGCGCCGCTCGACGCTCTCGAGATCGGAGAACAGCCCGGCGTTGTCCAGCGCGATGCCGACGCGCGACGCCAAAACCGCAACGAACTCCACGTCGTCGGAGGCCAGGCGGACGGAGCCACGCAACCGCACCACGGTCAGCGTGCCCAGGCTGCGCCCGCGGCTGACCAGCGGAGCGACTACGTAGGAGCGGGCACGCAACCAGCGCAGGAAGGCGAGGTCGTCGGGATCGTTGGCCATCCCGCGCAGGACCTCGTCGGTCATTAAGGGGACGAACTGGGGCTCGAGTGAGTCGGAGTCGGGATCGCGGAGCCACTCGGGGGTGCTCGGTGTCCGATCGCGGATCTGCTCCTCGATCCGTTCCGCCACTCTTCCGGAGGCCCGAACCGCGATCCGCCGAACCTCGCCGTCGTGGATCGCGTCGATCATGCAGAGGTCGGCGAAAGCGGGGACGACCGCCTCGGTCACTTTGTCCAGGGTTTCGGGTAGGGGCAACGACCCGTCGGCGATCCTGCCAACGCGATCGAGCAGGCGCAGGCGGAACATCCCCCGACGTGCACTCGCTGCTGCGCGTGCCGCAAGAACCGCGGCCAATCCGGCTACGGCAATGATCGCGAGACGAGCAATCCAGTCACCGTCGCCGATGTTCGAGTTCCAAAAGCCGCTCGCCGCGCCCGCAGTGATCGCCACGAGGGCCACGACCGCGGTTTCCCTGGGACCGCCCACGGCGGCGGCCAGAAACGGCGCGACCGCGAATACCCCGACCACCGCGGTCTCGGACCCCAGGGCGACGTCGAGGCCCACCATCGCCGCCAGACCGATCGCCAACCCGGTCCATCGGGAGGCCAGTTGAGCCGCGTTATCGCTCGTCCGAGACAGCACCAGGGCACCAATGTAGAGGCCGCGCTGAGGCTCGGCAAGCACGGTCATCAGGGGACCGATCTCGGTCTAGGCCCTGCAATCGGCGCTATCGCTGGGGCGCCTCGCCTGATGTAGGATCGCGGGTGCATGCCGGAAACGTCCGGGGGGTGTTGACGAATCTGGCGTGACGAAGGAAAGAGCACAGCGCACGCAGGATGCGTGCGCGGGATCGGACTTCAGTGGCCTCAGGTGTCTACCCCGGTGCGCCTGACGCCAAGAGGAGCAAATGAACATCGCGCCGTTCAATGTCGAAGTGGAATCGCTCGATGGTGGCGTTGAAGCGTTCTCCATCTCGGGAGAGCTGGACCAGTCGACGGCGGCGAAGCTGCGTGACCCGCTTCACGAGGCCATCAACGGCGGAACCGGGGCGGTGATGATCGACATGACCAAGTGCGGGTTCATCGACTCGACCGGGCTCGGCGTCATCGTTGAGGCCTGGAAGATGCTCCAGGAGCGAAACGGCAACGACGCCGGCCTCTCGATCTGTTGCCCGGAGCCAGAAGTGAAGCGCCTGCTCGAGCTGACCGGCCTTGATCAGGCGATCGTCATTCGCGCCACGCGCGAAGAGGCGCTCGACGCCATGCTGTCCTAGGAGCCGCTGGCGGCAGCAACCTCCGGCCGCTGACCCAGGCTCGATTCAGCCGACCCGGGTTAGTCTCCGTGGCCGTGAAGGTCCGCGCCGCGGTCTTGGAACGCTTCGGGGAGCCTCTGGTCGTCCAAGAGCTCGACCTTGCCGAGCCGAAGGAGGGCGAGGTCCTGGTACGGCTGGTCGCCTGCGGCGTCTGCCACACCGATCTCTACACCGCATCCGGCGTCGATCCATCCGGCTACGCGCCCACCGTCGGGCACGAGGGTGCAGGCGTTGTCGAGCAGACCGGCCCCGGGGTCACCTCAGTCACGGAGGGAGACCACGTGGTGACGCTGTTCTCGCCCCAGTGCGGCGAGTGCGTCCACTGCCGCGATCCGCGGACCAACCTCTGCATGGCGATCCGCGAGCAGCAGAACAAGGGCTATCTCCCGGACGGATCGACCCGCCTCTCACGCGATGGGGAGCCGATCCGACACTTCATGGGCACCTCTGCCTTCGCCGAGTACACGGTGCTGCCCGAGATTGCCCTTGCCAAGGTCAACCCGGAGGCGCCACTGGATCGCGCCTGCCTGTTCGCCTGCGGCCTCTCGACCGGTCTCGGTGCGGCGATCAATACCGCCCAGGTACGGCCGGGATCGACCTGCGTCGTCTTCGGTGCCGGCATGGTCGGCCTCGGCGCCGTCGCCGGGTGTCGTCTTCAGGGCGCCGAGCGGATCATCTGCGTCGACCTCTCCGAGGATCGGCTCGAGCTCGCCAGGGGGCAGGGCGCCACCGAGACGATGATGGGCGGCGACGAAGTCGTCGCCCAGATCGTCGAATCGACCGGCGGCTACGGCGCCGACTACACCTTCGAGGCCACCGGCAACGTCACCGTCATGCGGCAAGCGGTCGAGGCGGCACGCATGGGTTGGGGACTTTGCACCGTGGCCGGCGTCGCTGGCAGCGGTGAAACGGTCGACATCGTCCCCCGCCTGCTGATCACGGGGCGCCGTGTCGCAGGCTCGTCGTTCGGCGGGCTGAAGGGCCGCGATCAGGTGCCGCAACTGGTCGATCGCTACCTCGCCGGCGACATCGACGTCGATCCCTTCATCTCCCACCACATCCGGCTCGAGGACGTCAACCGGGGGTTCGAGCTGATGGAGGCCCAGGACGGCATCCGCAGCGTGATCGAGTACGAGTGACCGACGGCTCCGCAGCCCAGTGGGTCGTCTGAGCGCGAGTAGCCGTCGTCTGAGCGGCAGTAATCGGGGCGCCCGGATTTGAACCGGGGACCTCACCGACCCGAACGGTGCGCGCTACCAGGCTGCGCCACGCCCCGAGAGCGGCGATTATCTCAGAGGCCGAAGGGCCGACGACAGCCGCTCAGCGCACCGCCCCGATCGCGTTCGTGATCTGCGCCAGGGTTGGGCTATCCTGGAGCGTTCGGGTGCCGTTCGGCCCATTGACGATCGCCGCAGGCTGGGCGCGAATGCTGAGATCCGCCCCGAGCTTCTCGTAGTGGGCCAGTCGAGCCTGGATCTGGCCGCCGGCGCCGCCCTCGCTGTTCAGGTAGTCGCGCCATTGCGGGACGTCGAGCTCCGGGATCGCGCCGGCGATCGCGATCAAGAAATCCTCACTGATGCCGACCCGCTTTGCCTCGTCCTGGTTGCGAAAGAAGAGGTAGATGTAAGGCCAGGCGTAGTCCTGGTCCGCGGCCGCCTCGGCGCCGAAAAAGCCCAGCTCCTCGGTCGAGGGGCTGAACGAGTAGTGGCGGTACTCCATCCGCAGGTCACCGGGGCGAACGTAGCTCTCGACCAACGTCGGGACCGTGGAGAGGAACTGGTCCCGGCAACTCGAGCACTGCAGATCGTCGAAGAATTGGATCGAGACGGGGGCGTCGGGGGAGCCGAGGCTATCGCCGTCCTGCTGCACTCCGCCGAAAATCTCCTGCGCATCGCCGATGCCGTCGAGCCGTACCTGGTTGCGGTCCGGCTTCTGGGTCGAGAGCTCGACGATGCCGACGATCAGCGCCGTCGCCGCCAGCGCCAGCAGCGTGAGCACCATCCAACGGCCGCGCCGGCGGCCCTGCTGCGCCGCAACTGCCTCCATCTATCCGGCTACCGCTTTGTAGTAGCGAACCGCGAGACCGGTGAGCAGGGTACGGAAGCCCTCCTCGACGCTTACCCCCTCCGCGCCGGCATAGCTCTCGAGGCCCTGCTCCTCGATCGCAACGCTGCGCTGCACGACCTCGTCGACCAGCTCCGGGTGCTCGTCGCAGAAGAAGGCACCCATCGAGTAGAGGTCGGTGTCCATCAGCGACTCGATGAAGGAGTCGCGGCCGGCGGCCCTCTCCGGCGATGCCTCGGTCTGCGCCATACCTGAATCGTAGATTGGCGGGCCCCCAAAGGTGCGGCGTGCAGATTTACACCGGTCGCGTAGCTTTCCGGCGATGGCATCCCGAGACGAGATCGTGGCCTTCTGCGACCAGCTGCTCGAGATCGAGTCTTTCGAGGACTATGGGCCCAACGGCATGCAGGTCCCGGGCGGCCGCGGAGGTCTCGAAGGTGGCCACAGGCGTCTCCGCCAACCTTGCCTTCATCGAAGGAGCCGGGCGAGACGGTCGCCGAGCGGTTCGGCGTCGAACACGAGTTCGTCGACGTTCCGAACCCGATCTAGAGATGGGCGATCACCTGATCTCGGTCGCAATTTCGGCTTTTTTGGTTGACACATCCGTGCCAAGCGATATACATGTTTTTCCAATCGTTTCCAAGAGAGGGAGATCCTCGTGGCCAACCACTTGACGCCGACCGAACTCGCCGACGAGATGAGCATGAAACGGCGGGAGGTGATCGCCAAGTGCATGGAGATGGGAGTACCGATCTTCAACGGCCGTATCGACAAGACCCTGTTTACCTCCTCGCTGCGCAGCATCACCGAGCACAAGAGTCAAGCCAGCGCCGCCTAGCCCGACCCCACCTCCTCTGGGCACCGCTCCCTTAGACTTCCCCGCGAGGGGAAGCGAATCCTTCGCGCAGCATTAGTAGCCACACAAGAGAGGGCGACGAGAGCGATGGAGCATGCGACAGGCCTACAAGCGAGGCCGGAAGTAGCCGCGGAGAGCGATAGCAAGACGATCGCCGATCTGCTGCCGATCGCCGCCGAGAAATTCGGCCCCAGGCCGGCAGTGATGTTCAAGGACGAGTACGGCAACTGGGTGACGCGGACGTTCTCCGAGGTCCTCGATTCGGTCCGAAACCTCTCTCTCGGCCTGATGGCGCTGGGCGTCGAGAAGGGCGACAAGGTCTCGATCCTCGCCAACACCCGCCCCGAGTGGTCCTACTTCGATTTCGCCGCGCTCACAGCCGGCGCCGTCGTCGCGCCGATCTACCAGACCAACTCGCCGGAGGAATGCCGCTACGTGCTGGCCGACTCCGACGCGAAGGTCGTCGTGGTCGAGGACGAGGAGCAGATGGAGAAGATCCGCGCCGTCCGCGGCGACTGCCCGCAGCTCGAACAGGTGATCCGGATGACCGGCTCCAGCGATGACGCGATCTCGATGCAGGACCTCGCCGCTCGCGGCTCAGAGCTCGACGAAGCCGAATGGGAGCAGCGCTGGCGGTCGGTCACCCCCGACGATGTCTGCACGTTCATCTACACGTCGGGCACCACCGGGCCTCCGAAGGGCTGCGTGATCTCCCACGGCAACTACCGGGCGATGCTCAACATGATCAACGCCGTGCACGTGATCGACGACGAGGAGCTCACCTATCTGTTCCTGCCCCTCGCCCATTCCTTCGCGGTCCTGGTCCAGTTCGGAAGCTTCGACCTCGGCGCGACGCTCGCCTACTGGGAGCGCGACCCGATGAAGATCGCCGCCAACCTGGTCGAGGTGCGACCCACCTATTTCCCCTCCGTCCCGCGCATCTTCGAGAAGATCTACACGGCGGCCACGGCAAGGACTGAGGCAGCCGGCGGCCTCACCAAGGCGGTGTTCAGTTGGGCGATCAAGGTCGGGCACGAGGTGCGCGAACTCGAGCACCAGGGCCGCGAACCGGGCCCGCTGCTGCGCTGGCAGTACAAGATCGCCGATCGCCAGGTGCTGTCGAAGATCCGCGGGCTGTTCGGCGGACGACTGCGGCTCGCGGTGTCGGGCGCAGCACCGATCAACCCCGAGATCCTGCGCTTCTTCGAGGCCGCCGGGGTGCTGGTTCTGGAGGGCTGGGGGATGACCGAGACCTCGACTGCGGCCACGATCTCCACCCCCGACGACTACAAGATCGGCACGATCGGCAAGCCGTTCCCGGGTTGCGAGGTGAAGATCGCCGACGACGGCGAGATCCTGGTCAGGGGCCCGAACGTCTTCCAGGGCTACTACAAGAATCAGGAAGCGACCGACGAGGCGCTGGCAGGCGGTTGGCTGCACACCGGCGACATCGGCGAAGTGGACGAGGACGGCTACATCAAGATCACCGGCCGCAAGAAGGACATCATCATCACCGCGGGCGGCAAGAACATCACCCCCGCCAACCTCGAGGCCGAGATCAAGCAGCAGCCGCTGGTCTCCCAGTGCGTGGTGATCGGAGACCGCCGCCCCTACCTGGTGGCGCTGGTCACCCTCGACCCCGAGGAGGCCGCCACATACGCAAAGGCACATGGGCTGCCCGAGGACCCGGAGGCGCTGGCCTCCAACGAGCAGGTCAAAGCCGCGATCGATGCGCACGTCGAGCAGATCAATCAAAAGTTCGCGCGCGTCGAGCAGGTGAAGAAGATCCGCATCCTGCCGCACGACCTCTCGCAGGCAGGTGGCGAGCTCACACCGACGATGAAGGTGAAGCGGGCCGCCGTCGCCTTGAAGTACGAGAACGAGATCGACGAGCTGTACGACAGCTAGCTAGCTAGCTAGCTTCGCCCGATTGCCGGAGCAGGGCGGCGGTCGTCTGCTCCAGCACCCGACGCCAGACCGAGGTCGGCTCGGATTCCTCCTCGGTCACCTGGTCGATAACCGTGCGAACGCGGCGGGCTGAGATCTCGATCCCGTGCCGCTCGGCAATCTCCTTGTAGCGGCGGTAGTCCTTGGCGAGCGACACCGTCACCGACTCGAAGCCGTGCTTGGCGATCTGGAGGCGGGCCGAGTAGTCGAGGATCGAGGTCCCGAACATCAGCTCGTCGTTCGGCTCCGGCTCGATCAGGATGATGTCGACGCCCGGGTACTTCTCGCGCCACGACGCAACCGCCTGGTGCAGGCGCGCGTGGGCCATCAGCTTGAATGCCTGATTGCCGATCGCCGGCAGGCCCATGTCGGAGACCCGCCGCACCCTGGTGCCGAAGATGGTCGGGATCTGCTTGGAGAAGTCGTTGACGAAGGGCACCAGCGGGTTGACGACGACGATGAACTTCGCGCCCCGCTCGACCGCGATGTCGACGTTGGTGGTCGAGCGAATGCCGCCGTCGACGAGCTGGCGGCCTTTGAGGTCGACGGGCTCGTAGACGATCGGCAGGGCGGTTGAACACAAGACCGCCTTCGAGATCGGCACGTCGGCCCACTCGCCCTCGCCGAGGATCACCCGCTCGCAGGTGTCGAGGTCGGTCGCGGTCAGATACAGCTCGCGCTCGAGCAGCCGGAAGTCGTTGCTGCGGTCGGGATCGGAGAGCACCTCCTCGACATATTTCTCCAGCCCCTTGTTGGTGTAGAGGCCGTTCGGAAGGCCCTCGGCGAGGCCCGCGCCGACGTCGATCAGCGAGAACTCCCCGATCCGTCCGGCGAGATGCCGGGCAAGGCCTGCGAGGCGGAGTGGAAAGACCGCCGCCTTCTGAACGAAGCCGCGGTAGTTGGGGCGAAGCATCGTGCCCAGCTCGGGATCCTTGAGCGGCGAGGGCAGGTCCTTGTTGAGGACCCGCATCATCTCCTCCGGCGTCACCCCGTTGGCCAGCATGCTGGCGACGAACGAGCCCGCGCTGGTCCCTACGTAGAGGTCGAAGTCATTGACCGTGCGATTGATAGCGAGCAGGTCAAAGGCACGCAGGGCGCCGATCTCATAGACGCCGCCGGTGAAGCCCCCGCCACCGAGCACGAGTGCGGTCTTCGAGCGGCGCTTGCGCGACGTGCGCCTGCCCTCCGAGGAAGCCTCCAGCTTCACGACCTTGCCCATCAGGCAGTCCGTTCGCGCTCGGCCCAAAGCCAAGCTCTTTTTCTGAGCCTCGCGCTCACAGCCGCCTCGGTTATACCAGCCTGGCCAGTCAGCCAGGACATTTCCGGCTGCCCCGCTACCCTCGCCCCCCTCACTTGTTGGTACCCACGTGAAGCGAACCTCGTTCGCCGCCCTGGCAAGCCTGGCGGCGCTTGCCACATCGGTCTCGACCGCCTCCGCGACGTCGCTGGACCGCCCCGCACGCACGCCTGTCGCGCGCTCGGCAGCCGCCACCGCCATCAGCTCGGTCTCGCGCTCGTCGATGTGCGCATCCCTGCGATCCCGCCTCGTTCGCGGCGGCCGCGCGAGCGGCGTCTATGTGATCGACGCCAGCAGCGGCAGCGGGAAGACGGTTTGCGCGCGTCGGGGCCGCACCCGCCGCATTCCTGCCTCCAACATGAAGCTGTTCACGACCGCGACCGCGCTGGCCCGTTTCGGACCCGATGCGAGGCTTGCGACCTCGATCTACAGCTCCGGGCAGATCGACACGTCCGGCGTGCTGCATGGCAATCTCTATCTGGTCGGCGGCGGGGACCCAGCGCTCTCGGACCCCGATTTCGCCCGCCGGTTCGTCGGAGGGCTCGGCACCAACATCTTCGACCTGACCGGCGAGGTCGAAGCGGCGGGGATCAATCGGGTGACCGGACAGCTGTTCGCCGACGACACGGTCTTCGACCGCCTGCGCGGGGTCGCCGACTCGGGCTTCGCCACCAGCCCCTACATCGGCCCACTCTCCGGCCTCGACTTCGATTCCGGATACGCGGACTCCAGCGCCCGCCACTTCGCCTCCGACCCGGCGATCGCCGCGGCCAAGAGCCTCGCCGGGAACCTGCGCTCGGCGGGGGTCCAAGTCCCCTCCAACGTCGCGCTACGCGCGCTGCCGACGACGGGCACGGAGAAGATCGGCGAGATCAACTCGCCTCAGATGAAGGGACTGACCAACGAGACCGACGTGAACTCGAACAACTTCTTCGCCGAGATGCTGCTCAAGGACCTCGGCGCTCGCTTCGGCTCCGGTGGCACGACTGCGGCGGGGACCGTGGTGGTGAGGAAATTCGTGCGGGGTCTGGGCACAGGGGTGCGCCAGGTCGACGGCTCCGGCCTCACGGCCACAAACCGCGTGACCCCGGCCCAGGTGGCGCGCCTTCTGGTCGCGATGCGAAACACCGCCGCCGGCGATGACTTCGTGAACTCGCTACCGGTCGCGGGTCGAGAGGGTACGGTGGCCGACCGCATGCGCGGCACCGCCGCCGCCGGGCGCTGCCACACCAAGACGGGCACGCTGACCGGGGTCAGCGCCCTCTCGGGCTATTGCTTCAATCGCGACGGCAAGGTGATGGCCTTCTCGATCCTCATGAACCGGGTCACAGACCTCTCGCAGGCGCACCTCCAGCAGGACCGGATGGCGGCGCTGATCGCCCGCTACTAAGGCCGCGGCGTTGCGCCGCGGCACATGCGTGTCAGGTGCCAAAGGCACCGCAATTGATGTAAGGGCTCGAGGAACGGGTCAGCCGGCGACGGCGAAGAGGCGCCATTGGTCGGGCACTCCCTTCAGCGCCTGAGCACCGCGGTCCTCGAACTCGATCCCGGACCCAACCACGAGATCGCGGACAGTCTGGGAGACGAGCACTTCGCCCGGTCGCGCGGCCGAGCCGACCCGGGCGCCGATGTGAACGGCGATCCCTCCAACGTCGTCGCCGATTCGCTCACACTCGCCGGTGTGAACCCCGGCCCGCACCTGGATGCCGAGCTCCTCCACAGCGTCGCGAACCGCGGAGGCGGCGTGGATCGCGCGTGCGGGCCCATCGAAGGTGGCAAGCACGCCGTCCCCGGTCGATTTGACGAGGTGGCCCCGCTGGGCTTCGATCTCGCGCCGTACAAGGCGGTCGTGCTCGGACAGCAACTTGCGCCAGCCGGCATCCCCGAGCGCGGCTGCACGCTCGGTTGAGCTGACGATGTCGGTGAACAGCACCGTCGCCAGGGCGCGCTCGGGCGCCGGAGCGCTGCGCCGACCGGTGAGGAATTCCTCGACCTCACCGAGCATCGCTTCTTGGTCACCGGCGAGGAAGAAATGGTCACTGCCCGCGAGCTCGACTCCACGAGCATCCGGAATACCTTCCGCGACGACCCTCGAGAGCTGGGCGGGGACCAGCCTGTCGTCGGCCCGCCAGAGGATCAGCGACGGGACGCGAACCAGGGATAGCAGCGGCCCGTACGTCGAGGACCTCGTACATCTCCTCGAGGCTCCTCACACCGGCGGGGCTGGTCCCGCTGCGCAGCAGCTTGGCCCACCAGTCGTGTGCCTCGCGATCCTCGCTCCAGCTCGGCGCCCACCAGTCGAGAAAGTCGGGGTCCGCCCAGCGCTCGACCATCGCCTGGTTGAAAGACCGCATCCGCTCAACGGGGATCCCCTCGGGAAAGTCGGGGGAGGCCGTCATCTTGGCGTAGGTCCCGTACTCGATCAGTGCACTGGTGCGGTCCGGGTAGGTCGCAGCGAAGAGCGTCGCCGCGCAGCCACCCTCCGACACCCCGAACACCGCGGCGCGCTCCACCCCGGCGGCATCGAGCACCGCGACCGTGTCCTCGGCCACGGCCTCGACCGTGTAGGAACCGGCTCCGCGATCTGAGAGTCCCATCCCACGTTTGTCGAAGCAGATCACGCGGCTGAACGAGGCCAGCCGTTTCAGGAACCGCCGTGCGTGGGAGAGTTCGAAACTGACCTCCAGGTGACTGACGAACCCGGAGACGAAGATCAGATCGATGGGGCCGTCGCCGAAGCACGTGTAGGCGATCGAGACATCGCCGTTACGTGCGTAGCGGATCGGCTCGAATCTCATGCGGATCCGATCCTAATGCTCAATCCTGGGCCGGATACAGGGCGACCAATTTCCTCAGCCCCGCTTCGTCGAGGATCTCCGTCTCCAGCTCCTCGGCCTTCTGCATCTTCGTGCCCGGGTCCTCACCGGCCACCACATAGTCGGTCTTCTTCGAGACCGAGCCGGTCACCTTGCCCCCGGCCCGCTTGATCAGCGCCGTGGCCTCCTCGCGGGTCAGGTTGGGCAGAGAGCCGGTCAGCACGAGGGTCTTTCCGTCGAGCGGCCCCCCGCGGGCCGGGCGCCGGGGGCCCTTCTGCTCCATGTTGAGACCGCGATCGCGGAGCTTCTCGATCAATTCCCAGGTGAGCTCGTCGGCGAGCGACTCGGTGATCTGCGCGGCAAGTATCGGTCCCACCCCCTCGACCTCCTGGATCTGCTCGGGGTCGGCGGCGCGCAGGGCGTCGATCGAACCAAAGTGGTCCGCGAGCGCCTCAGCGGTCACGTAGCCGACCCCCGGCAATCCCAACGCGTAGAGGACCCGGTTGAACGGTCGCTCCCGTGAGGCCTCGATCGCGGCCAGCAGGTTTCGCGCCGAGATCTCGCCGAATCCCTCCAGCCCCTGCAGCTTCTCGGCGTCGAGGTCGTAGATGTCGGCGACGTCGGAGATCAGGCCCTCGTTCAGAAACCGCCAAGCCTGCTTCTCGCCCAGGCCCTCGATGTCCATCGCGCCCTTGCTGACGAAATGCTTGACGTGCTGGAACGACTGCCCAGGGCAGCCGGTGCGATTGGGGCAGATCGTGAACACACCGTCCTTGGGCTTCACCGTCTCGGTACCGCACATCGGGCACTTCTTCGGCGGCTTCGGCTTGCGCAGGCCCTTCTTCTTGCGGGGCAGCTTTGGCGCCACGACTGCCGGGATCACCTCGCCGGCCCGCATCACCACCACCTCGTCGCCCTCGCGCACGTCCTTGCGCGCCAGGTCCTCCTCGTTGTGCAGGGTGGCGGTGCTGACCGTGACACCGCCGACGTGGACCGGCTCCAGCATCGCGAATGGAAACAGCGCGCCGTTGCGGCCGACGTTCCAGACCACCTTGCGCAACGTCGTCGTTGCGGTAGTCGGAGCGAACTTCCAGGCGATCGCCCAGCGCGGCTCGCGGCCCACAACCCCCAGCTCGCGCCAGAAGCCACGCTCGTTCACCTTCACCACGACCCCGTCGATCTCGTAATCGAGCTCGTCGCGCCGCGCCTCCCACCAGCGGCAGCGTTCGACCACCTCGTCGATCTCCTGGTGACGTTCGGTGTCGGGGTTGACCTTGAAGCCGCGCTCGCGCAGCCACTCGACCTCCTCTTCGTGGGTGGCGAGGTCGAGGCCCTCGGCGGCGCCGATCCCGTAGCACCAGATCGAGAGCGGCCGCTCGGCGGCAACCTGGGGATCGAGCTGGCGAATCGAACCCGCGGCGGCATTGCGCGGGTTGGCGAAGGTCGGCTCGCCGGCCTCGGCGCGCCGCGCGTTGAACTCGGCGAAGGCGGCAATCGGCAGGTAGACCTCCCCCCGCACCTCGACCAGCTTCGGCGCGTCGGAGAAGCCGAGCGGGATCGCGCCAATCGTGCGCAGGTTCTGAGTCACGTCCTCGCCGACCCGCCCGTCGCCACGGGTGGCGCCCCGCGTCAGGACGCCGTCCTCGTAGGTGAGCGAGATCGCGAGGCCGTCGATCTTCGGCTCCGTCGTGTAGCTGGTCTGCGCTGCGGAGATGTCGAGCTGATCGAGCCGGTTGCCCAGCCGCTTCTCCCAGGCCCGCAGCTCCTCCTCGCTGCGCGCGTTGGCGAGCGAGAGCATCGGCTCCGCGTGCTCGACCTGCCGGAAACCCTCGAGCGGCTTCGCGCCGACTCGCTGGGTCGGCGAGTCGGGGGTGCGCAGGTCGGGGTGCTCGGCCTCCAGCCCGCGCAGCTCGTCGAGCAGCTCGTCGTAGGCGTCATCGCCGATCTCCGGATCGTCGAGCACGTAGTAGCGGCGGTTGTGGTGCTCGAGCTCGCGCCGCAGCTTCGCGGCGCGCTTTGCGGGTGCGCCGGAGCTCACTGCACTGGAAATTCGCGCTCGGCCTTGAGCCAAGCTCTTTGTCTGAGCTTCGCGCTCACTTCGCTTTGCCGGTGGCGGCGCCGGCAGCATCGAGCATCCCGGCGAGATCCCAACCGCGCAGGGAGTCGATTCCGGTCCGATCCGTGAGGTCGAAGTGGACCGGCGTCACCGACACCCGCCCCTTTGCGATCGCCGAGAGGTCAGATCCCTCCTCGTCCTCGAACGAGGGCTCGAACCCGTAGATCTGGTATCGGCGCCTGCCATCTTTGGAGTCCTCGTCGACCAGCTTCAGCTCGTCGTTGTAGAGGCGCTTGCCGAGATGGGTGACCTCGACCCCGGTCGGCTCGCCAGCCGGGCAGTTGACGTTGATCAGCGTCCCCTCCCTCATCCCCTTCTCGGCGAGCCGGCGAACGAGTCCGGCCAGAAAGCCGGCGGCGACGTCGAAGTCGAAGCTGCGGCCGAGGCGGAAGTCCATCTCCCGCTTCATGGACTGCTGCGAGATCGCAATCGCCGGGATTCCCAGGACGATGCCCTCGAAGGCCGCCGCGACGGTCCCGGAATAGGTGATGTCGTCGCCGAGGTTGGCGCCGTGGTTGATCCCGGAGACGATCATGTCGGGGCGCTCGCCGAGCAGCCCCAAGTCGGCGAAGCGCACGCAGTCGACCGGCGTGCCGTCGGTGGCGAAGCCTCGCGCGCCATCGCCAAGATCGACCTCCTTGACCGAGAGCGGCGAGCGGGTGGTGATGCTGCGTGCCGTCGCGCTGCGGTTGGAGTCGGGCGCGATCACGTGCACCTCGATGCTCTCGACCTCCGAGAGCGCGCGCCGCGCGGCGTGCAGCCCCTCCGCGGCGATGCCGTCGTCGTTTGTCAGCAGGACCCTCACCGACTCGATTCTAGGGAGGGGTGGAGCCGCCGCCGGGCGGCCCCGGTCACTCGCCGGGGATGCTCAGCCGCCGCCGTAGGCGATGATCATTTCGGTCATCGCGCCGAGGAAGACGCCGGCCGCGAGCATCGTCAGGCCCAACTCGCGATGGCCGAAGCGGCGCATCGCGGCCCAGACCTCACCGATCACGTAGAGAATCGCCCCGGCAGAGACGGCATAGAAGGCGAGCTCGAGCGGCTCGGAGGTGACGTTGTAGCCAATCATCGAGCCGAGGAAGACCGGGCCTCCGCCCACCAACCCGGCCACCGCCAACCAGCCCCAGCTGGGGCGAACGTCGCCGAGCGGCCCGATGATGCCAAAGCCCTCGGTGGCGTTGTGGACGGCGAAGCCGATGATCAAGACGGTGGCAAGGCCGATCTCGCCAGTGCTCGCCGAAACGCCGATCGCCAGCCCCTCGGCGAAGTTGTGGAGGCCGATCGCGGCGGCGATCGTCATCCCGGTGCGCAGCGCCCGGGCGCGGACGGCGAGCTGCTCCTGGTCGAGCAGACCGGCCTGCTCGACCGTCATCGCGTCGGTCGCGCCACCCGCCATCGGCGCCGCCTTGCGACTCGGTCGCATCCACTGTTCGATCAGCGCCAGCCCCGCGCTTCCGGCGGCAAAGCCGCCGCCCAGGATCAGCGAAAGCAGGACTCCATACCCAAGGTTTCCATGGCCGGCGTGGAGCTTGTCGAATTGATGCTCGACGATGGCCAGGCCGTGCACGAGGACCTCGGCGAACAGGAAGGCGAGCACGCCGACCGAGAACATCGCCAGCGCCACCCTGGCCCGCGGCGAGACGAACTGCAGACGCCCGAAGGGGAGCCCGAGGTAAATCGTGAAGCCCGCCAGGGCACCGAGGAGAATGGTCTCGCCAAACGACATCCTGGGTCGGAGGCTACCAGGCTTAGGGCTTCCTTATTAGGGTCCCCAAACTCACCTGAGAACAGCTCTCAGTAGCGCACTGAAGCCAGGTAGAGGCCGTGCGCCGGTGCGGTATCCCCGGCCTGCTCGCGCCGCCCGCCGTCCAGCAGCTGGGCGAACCCTTCCGGAGTTCGCCGTCCGTTCGCGACCTCGAGCATCGTCCCGACAAGGGCGCGGACCATGTTGTGCATGAAGGCGTCTGCCTCGATCCAAAAACAGAGGAGCGGGTCGTCCAGCTCCACCCACTCGGCTTGCATCACCTCGCGTTCGAAGTGAACGTGATCGGTATCGGTCGGGGTGAAGGCGGTGAAGTCGCGACTGCCGAGAAGCAGCTCGGCACAGGCAGCCAGCGCCTCGCGGTCCAGTGGGCGGGGCCACCACAGAGACCGCTGGCGCTCGAACGGGTTCGGGGCCGAGCGAGCGAAGACCCGGTAGCAGTAGGTGCGCGAATGGGCGTTACGGCGGGCGTCGAAGCCATTCGGTGCGACGGCGGCGCCGGTCACCGCAACGTCGGCGGGAAGCACGCCGTTGAGTCTGCCGGCCAGCCCGGTTGGCGGCTCAGCCTCGCTCCCGAAGCTTGCCACCTGACCCCAGGCATGCACGCCGGCATCGGTCCGACCAGCAACGGTGAGGCTGGGCTGCTCGCCCAGGACCGTCGCCAGCGCCGATTCCAACTCTGCCTGCACGGTGCGCAACCCTGGCTGCGCAGCCCAGCCGCGAAAGCCGGAGCCGTCGTATTCGATCTCGAGCCTGGTCGTGGGCACGTGCGTGACCTCACGCTAGCTGGCCGCCAGAGAAACTAGTTTGCGAAGCGTAAGCTTGGCGCCCACCGCGGAAGAGGAGCAGCAATGTCAAACATGACCGTCAACCAGCGCAACGAGATGGAACGCGCGACATTGGCCGGCAGCAGCGAAAGGATTCGGCGCGGATCGGAGCGCGGGGCGCGGATCTACAACGTGTTCGCCCTGATCGTCGGGGCGGCGCTCTGTGTTGCGGCGCTCAGCGTCATAAGTGGCTGGGCGCAGTGGATCGTGCTGGGGGCGATCATCGCGACGGTTGTCGGCTTCATGATCGCGATCAGCCCCAATCGCAAGGGCTGGTAGGTCGTTCAGACCAGCTCGAGGAAGACCATCTCGGTCGAGTCGGAGCGGCGCGGGCCGAGCTTGAGGATCCGCGTGTAGCCACCGGGGCGTTCGGCGTAACGCGGCGCAACCTCCTCGAACAGCTTGTGGACGGTGAATTTGTCCTGGCCCAGCGTCGCCAGCGCCTGGCGCCGCGCGTGAAGATCGCCGCGCTTGGCTAGCGTGATCAGCTTCTCGACCTCCGGCTTCACCGCCTTCGCCTTCGCCTGGCTGGTCTTGATGCGCTCGTGGGTGATCAGCTGCTTCGAGAGATTCGATAGCAGCGCCCTACGATGCGCCGCGTCGCGGCTCAGCTTCCCCTTCTTACGACGATGGCGCATGACGCTAGCTTAGTCGGGGCGTAGCGCCAGGCCGCGCGAGTCAAGCGTCTCGATCACTTCCTCGATCGACTTCTGACCGAAGTTGGGGATCGCGTTCAGCTCCGACTCTGACTTGCGGACCAGATCGCCAACCGTCTGCACGCCGGCCCGCTTCAGGCAGTTATACGAGCGCACGCCGAGCTCGAGCTCCTCGATCAGGATCTCGTCTAGGCCGTCCCCACCCGGCGCCGCCGCTGCCACCACGTCGGGCAGTGTCTCGCCCATCAGGGCTACGGGCTCTCGGGCGGTCAGCTCCTCGACCCGGTCGGCGTCGGTGAAGATCGCGAGGCTCTTGATCAGGATTTCCGATGCCTCGCGCAGAGCCGCCGAGGGCTCGATCGAGCCGTCGGTCTCCAACCGCAGGGTCAGCTTGTCGAAGTCGGTGCGCTGCCCGACTCGGGCCGAGTCGACGTTGTAGGAGGCCCGCCGGATCGGCGAGAAGATC
>JBBQBH010000044.1:0-23471 GCA_038317345.1 Solirubrobacterales bacterium | reverse complement strand
GCGGTTCCGCCCGCGGCTATCACGACCCTTGGCACCGCTCGCAACGCTCCTTCCGCGCGGGCTCGAGCGCCCGCCCTCTAGGACCCGCAGTCTGCCAGCGCCGCGCCCCGGATTGCTGGCCGCGACGCCGCGCTCGTTTGCCCGGGCCACATTCAAGATCAGACCGACCGAGGCAAGACTGACCAGCAGGCTGCTGTTGCCGTACGAAACGAACGGCAGCGGCACACCGGTCAGTGGGGCCAGCCCCATCACCGCAAAGAGGTTGAGAATCGCCTGGCAGAGGATCAGCGAGGTCAGGCCCGCGGCCAGCAGCTTGCCGTAGTGGTCCTTGGCCCGCTGGGCGGTCCGAAAGCCCGCGTAGCCGAACAGCCCGAACAGTCCCACGAGTCCCGCGATCCCGACCATGCCCAGCTCCTCGCCGATCACCGCGGCGATCATGTCCGTGTGGGCCTCGGGCAGGTAGAAGGCCTTCTGCACCCCGTTGCCGAGCCCGACGCCGAAGATCCCGCCGGAGCCGAGGGCGATCTTGGCCTGAGCCGCCTGAAAGCCCGTGCCGGCCGCGTTGGCGCCGGGATGCAGGAAGCCGGTCAGCCGCGCCATCCGGTAGGGCTCGATCAGCACCGCCAGCAGGACAAGAAAGCCGACCGCGACGCCGATCAGGGCGAGGTCGCGCATCCGGGCTCCGCCGGCGATCACCGTCGCGGTGACGGCAAAGGCGACGACGATCGCCGAGCCGAGATCCGGTTCGAGCACGACCAGCAGAGAGGCGAACCCGGTCAGCAGCAGGTAGGGCATCAATCCCTCGATGCTTCGCGCCCGCTTCGGCTTTTCCGCCAGCAGGTAGGCGCCGTAGAGCACCAGCGCCACCTTGGCCAGCTCCGAGGGCTGAACCTGCACGAAGCCCGAGCCGATCCAGCGCGTCGCGCCGTTGGCGCTGCTGCCGATTCCGAGCACGACGACGAGCAGGAACATCGACCCGGCGAGCAGCGCCGGGGTCAGCGAGCGCACCATCCGCACGCCGCCGACCGCGAGCACGCGCATGACCAGCAATCCGGCGACGCCAAAGAGAACCGTGCGCTTCAGATAGAAGGCGCTGTTGCCAAGGCCGCCGTTGCTCAGCACCTGGGTGGTCGAGCTGGCCGAGAAGACCATCACCGCGCCGAAGGCGAGCAGGCAGAGCGTCGCCGTGAGCAGCATCGAGTACTCGGAGGGGCCGCCGCCGGCCTTCGCCCGGGAGCGCGTCGATCGTTTTTTGGCCGGCGCCTTGCCGGCCGTCGCCGCCCGAGCGATCACAGTCCCTCGACCGCGGCCCGGAATGCGTCACCGCGCTGCTCGAAGTCCCGATAGGCGTCGAAGCTGGCGCATGCCGGCGAGAGCAGCACCACCTCGCCCGGCGCCGCCGCGGCGGCCGCCCTGGCCACCGCGTCGTCGAGGTCGTCGCAGCGATGCAGCGGCACACCGGCGGACTCCAGCGCGGCGGCGATCTGCTCCGCCGCCTCGCCGATCAGATAGCAGAAGGCGCAGTGCTCGCGCACCGGCTCGACCAGCGGCGCGAACGACTCCCCCTTCGGCCGGCCGCCGAGGATCGCGTGAACGCCGCCCTCGAAGGACTCCAGCGCGGCGGCGGCAGCGCTGACGTTGGTCGCCTTGGAGTCGTTGAAGAAGCGGACGCCGTCGAGCTCGGCGACGAGCTCGAGCCGATGTGGAAGGCCGGCGAAGGAGCGCAGGCCCTCGCGGACGGCGTCAGGGTCCAGGCCCATGGTCAGCGCCGCGGCGGCGGCTGCCATCGCGTTGTGAACGTTGTGGTCGCCGGTCAGCTTCAGCTCGCTGGCCTCGATCAGCGGCTCGCCGTCCCAGAAGATCGTCCCCTGCGAGAGCGAGACCTCGCAGTCGGGGTCGGCGCCGCTGCAGAAGCGAACCCGGCGCGCGCAGCCGCCAAGGTCGCGCCCAGCGAGCGCCGGCTCGTCGCCATTGAAGACGGCGACGTCGTCGTTGCCCTGGTGGGCGAAGATCCGCAGCTTCGCGGCCAGGTACTCCTCGCTGGTCGGGTGGCGGTCGAGGTGGTCGGGCGCGAGGTTGAGGAACACCGCGCATTCGGGGGCGAAGGCGTCGGCGTCCTCGAGCTGAAAGCTGGAGCACTCGCAAATCACGGTTGCGGCAGGGTCCAGCTCTTCGGCCAATGAGGCAAGGGAGGTGCCGACGTTGCCGGCGACCGCGACGGGCTCGCCGGCCGCGCGGTAAAGCTCGCCGATCAGCTCGGTCGTCGTCGTCTTGCCATTTGTCCCTGTGACTGCGACGAACCGGTTCGGGATCGCGCGCCAGGCGAGCTCCAACTCGCCGATCACGTCGATGCCGCGCTCCCGGGCAGCCGCGATCGCCGCTGCGTCGTTGGGCACGCCGGGACTCTTGACGACAGTCTTCACCCCGTCCAAAAGCTCGGTTCCGTCCGCATTCAGGAGGACTTCGACGCCCACCTCGGCAAGCCTCTCGGCGTCGTCCGGATGTCCGGCATCCACTCCCCTGACCCGCTCTCCGCGCTCCGCGAGCAGCCGCCCCGCGGCGCTGCCGGAGCGCGCCAGGCCGACGACCAGGAAGGGGCCATCTGGAAGGGGTGGGCGGGGCTTTGGCGGTGGTGGTGTCACGGCCCTATGTTCGCCCGCCCAGCGAAGCACCCTCCCCTTGGAGTAAGCGAATCAAGGACGGAATTCAGGACGCTCCACCGGTACGCAGGATCTCGGGGTCTACCAGCACTACCTGGGAGTCTTCGGAGAAATTCTTCTCCCTGGCTGAAAACTTTTCCGTGTAGTGGAAATTCCTTGCAAGAGACACAAGGAAATTCCCGAAAACTCCCAGCCATACCGCCACCCCTCCCCGTCGACCTCCGCGCCGACGCCCGAGCGACGGCTTCGACTACCGCTAGCGCCCGATCGACTGCTGGTAGAGCGTGAAGCCGATCCCCGAGCAGACCGCGGCGATGATCCAGAAACGCAGCATGATCTTGGTCTCCGACCAGGCCAGCATCTCGAAGTGGTGATGGAGCGGCGCCATCAGCAGCACGCGGCGGCGGAATGTCTTGAAAGCGAAGACCTGGATCGCGACCGAGAGCGCCTCGATCACGAAGATCCCGCCGATGATGATCAGCAGCACCTCGGTCTGGGTCATCACGGCCAACGCACCTATGGCCCCGCCTAACCCGAGCGAGCCGGTGTCGCCCATGAAGATCGAGGCCGGAAAGGCGTTGAACCACAGAAATCCGATGCAGCCGCCGACCAGACAGGAGGACAACAGCGCCAGGTCCTGTTGGTCATTGCTGATGAAGGTGATCGCGGTATAGGCGAGCAGCACGATCGCGCAGCATCCGGCCGCGAGGCCGTCCAGCCCGTCGGTGAGGTTGACGCCGTTTGAGGCCCCCGCAATCACCAGGAAGACCAGAACGAAGTAGAGGACGGGGCCGATGTTGACGCTGGCGTCCGAGATGCGGAAGAAGAGGGTCGGCTCCAAACCGACGTAGTGGCGCGCAACCCACCAGAGGCCGAGCGCCATCAGCAGTTGCACGGCGAGCTTCGAGCGCGCAGAGAGGCCGAGCGAGCGCCGCTTGACGATCTTCAGGAAGTCGTCGGCGAAGCCGAGCGTGGCCGAGAGGATCGCGACGCCGAACACGGCCATGCTCTGCGCGTCGCGATCCGACAGCACCAGAAACGGCACACAGATCGCGGCGAAAATGATCAGCCCGCCCATCGTCGGCGTGCCCGCCTTCGCATGGTGCTCCTGCGGTCCTTCCTCGCGGATGTGCTGGCCGAACTCCTTCAGCCGCAGGTACTCGATGAACTTCGGCCCCAGAAATAGGCAGATGAACATCGCCGCCATGCCGGCGATCAAGACCTCCCCCATCAGCCTTCCACCCTCTCTACCTCCAGTAGGGCGGGGAGAGTCTCGGCGACCAGCTCCAGCCCGGCGGCCCGCGATCCCTTGACCAATACCGCGTCGCCGCTGCCGAGCAGTGGGGCGAGCAACTCCGCCGCCTCGGTGGGATCGGCCACGAGTTGGTCGGGCGCGTAGTCGCGAGCCGCCTCGCCAACCCCGACCAGCAGGTCTACGCCGGCCTCGCGAGCATGGGCGCCAACCTCTCGGTGATAACCGGGCGCGTCGGGGCCCAGCTCCTTCATCTCGCCCAGCACGGCGATCCGCCGCCCATCCACCGGCATCGAGCCGAGGTGGTCGAGCGCTGCTCTCATCGACACCGGGTTGGCGTTGTAGCTGTCGTTCACCAGGACGACCCCGTCGCCGAGTTCGACGCGCTCGCCGCGGAGGCGCGAGAAGCGTATAGAGGGCGCCTGACCGGACATCTCGGCGGGCGAGACCCCGATCGCGATCCCAGCGCCGATCGTCGCCAGCGCGTTGGTCAGGTTGTAGTCCTCGGTGAACGGAAAGCTGAAGCGCTGTTCGCCCGCAGGGGTGGACACAACTGCCTCGGTGCCGCTGTCGCCGACCGCCCGTTCGAGGACGGCGACGTCACCGCCGTCGCCAAAGCGGATCAGCCTCGGCACCCCCTCTAAATGAGGCTCCAGCGCGCCGGCGTCGACCGGAACCACCGCCGCCCCGTCGGCGGGCAGGCCGGCGAGGATCTCGGCCTTCACGGCGGCGATCGCCTCCACCGAGCCGAGCAGCTCGACGTGAACCGGCCCTACGTTCGTGATCACCGCCACGTCGGGCTCGGCAATCGCCGCCAGCTCGGCGATCTGGCCGGCGCCGCGCATCGCCATCTCCAACACCAGGACGTCGGTTGTCGCCGGCGCCTCCAACACGGTGAGCGGCAGCCCGATCTCGGTGTTGTAGTTCTCGGGACTGGCGTGAACGCTGCCGGGCAGAAGCGTCGCGCAGATGTCCTTGACCGAGGTCTTCCCTACTGAGCCGGTGACGCCGACGACCCGCGCCCCCAAGTGCCGGCGCCATTCACGGGCCAGCAAACCCAGTGAGGCGAGTGGATCGGGTGCCGCGAGGACCCAACCGCCCTGGAGCCCGGCGGCATGCTCGGTCTCGACCAGCACCCCCCAGGCGCCGGCCGACAACGTCGCCTCGGCGAATTCGCCGCCATCGGCATGCTCGCCGCGCAGCCCGACGAAGAGGTCGCCCGGCCCAGCTTGGCGGGAATCGACAATCGCGCGGCCGGGATGCGCGTCGCCTCCGCGGGCGACGATCTCCGCCCCGGCCGCCTCCGCGATCTGCTCGGGACTGAGCTCGATCACGCCGAACTCGCCAGCGATCGCAAATGCTCGCGGGCGACCTCGCGATCGTCGAAGGGGATCTTGCGGCCATCCTCGAACTCCTGGCCCTGCTCGTGTCCCTTGCCGGCGATCAGAACCGTGTCCCCGGCCGCCGCTTCGCGCAGCGCCAGCCCGATCGCCGAGCGGCGATCGGGTTCGACCCGGACCTCTGCCCCCTCGGGAATACCGGCGAGGATCTCCTCGATGATCGCGTCGGGCTGCTCCGACCGCGGGTTGTCGGAAGTGACGATCGCCAGGTCGGAGAGCTCGGCGCCGATCCGTCCCATGCGAGGTCGCTTGTCGCGGTCGCGGTCTCCACCGGCACCGAAGACCGAGATCAGCCTGCCCTCGGTGAGCGGTCGGGCGGACTGCAGCACGTTCTCCAGCGCCTCTGGGGTGTGCGCGTAGTCGACCAGCACCGTGAACTCCTGCCCCTCCTCGATCGGCTCGAAGCGTCCGGGGACGCCGACCGCGGCCTCTAGGCCGGCCGCCGCCTGCTCGAGGGAGACCCCGAGGGTGTGCGCGGCAGTGATCGCGGCGAGGGCGTTGGAGACGTTGAAGTGGCCCGGCAGGCGCGTATTCACGTGCACCGAGCCCTCCGCCGAGACGACCCGGAAGTTCGCGCCGGAGGGACCGAGCTCGACCTCGTCGGCTCCGAAATCCGCCGAAGCGCCCTCCGTGGAGAAGGTCAGGCAATCGATCTCGGCGGCGAGCCGCTGACCGTAGGGGTCGTCGACGTTTATCACTGCCGCATCGGGGCCGGCCTCGAACAGCAGCCGCTTGGCCTCGAAGTAGTCCTCCATGTCGGCGTGGAAGTCGAGGTGATCCTGGCTCAGGTTGGTGAACACTGCGGTGGCGAAGTGGACCGCATCGGTGCGATGCAGCGCAAGCGCGTGCGAGGAGACCTCCATCGCGCAGGCCTCGTCGCCGGCATCGAGCATTCGGCGGAAGGTCGCCTGCAGGTCGATCGCCTCCGGGGTCGTCCGCACAACCTCTTCCTCCACCCCGCCGACGACCTGTTTGACAGTCCCCAGCAGCCCGCAGCGCACCCCGGCTTCATCGAGGATCGTCTCCAGAATGAACGCGGTGGTTGTCTTGCCGTTGGTGCCGGTGATCCCAGCCACCCTCAGCTCTGCGGTCGGGTTGCCCCAGAAGCGTGCTGCCAACGGCGCCATCGCCGCCCGCGCGTCCTTCACCCGGACCTGAGCGACCGGCAGGTCGAGATCGCGCTCGACCACGAGCGCGGCGGCGCCCGCCTCGACCGCGGCGGGGCCGAAGTCGTGCCCATCGCGGGTCTCGCCGGGCACGCAGAAGAACAGCGTCCCATCCTGGACGCGGGTGCTGTCGTAGGTGAGGTCGGCGATCTCGGTCGCGGGGTCGCCGCTCACCGCCTCGACCTCGATGTCCGCGATCAGCTCATTGAGTTGCATCGCGGGGAATTACACAAGATGCGCGGCACGTCCTCTCAGGGAGCCGAAGGCGACCGGTGATCCGAGCTTGCTCGGATGCGTCCGGGCGTGCCGCGGTGGTGCCCACCTTGCACACGCCCAATCAGTTCGGGGGTATGCCCAGGTAGGGCAGCGCGAAGGTGGCGATCTCGCCGAAGGCGGGCGCCGCGACCGAGCCACCGTAGTAGTTGGTCCCCTGCGGCTCGTCGACGATCACCGCGACCAGCAGGCGCGGGTTGGCCGCCGGCGCGAAGCCCATGAACGAGGCCACGAACTTGGTGTCCGAGTAACCACCGTTCTCCGCCACCTGCGCGGTTCCGGTCTTGCCGGCCAGGGTGTAGCCCGGCACGCTGACCTCCGAGGCGGTCCCGCCAGGCGCCAGCACGCCCTCCAGCATCTGGCGGACCTCCGCCGCCACCCCCGCCTTGATCACCCGGTGCCCCGGCGGCTCGGTGACCGGCTGTCCGTCGACCTGCTCGAGCAGCTGCGGACGGCGCAGGATGCCGCCGTCGGCGATCGCCGCGTAGGCGGCCATCATCTGGATCGGGGTCACCGAGAGGCCCTGGCCGATCGGCAGGTTGCCGATCGAGGAGCCTGAGTAGTCGGCATAGGACGGCACGATGCCCCGCTCCTCGGCCGGGAACTGGATTCCGGTCGATCGGCCGAAGCCGAAGCGGCTCACCCAGCGGCTGAACTTCGTCGCGCCGAGCTTCAGCCCGATCGTCACCGCGCCGACGTTCGAGGACTGGGCGAGGATCTGGGCCACCGAGAGGTCGACCGGGCCCCGCGGCTCCGCATCCTGGATCGTTCGATCGGCGACATGGATCGTTGGCTCGAGATGGAAGGTCGTGTCCGGGGTGACGACGTGGTCCTCGAGCGCTCCGGCGACGGTGAAGGCCTTGAATGTCGATCCTGGCTCGTAGGTGAATCCGGTGGCCTGGTTCTCGAGGTCGCTGGAGCTGGCGCTCGCAAGATTGTTGAGGTCGACCCCGGGCCAGTTGGCCATCGCGAGAATCTGCGAGTTGCGGGGGTCCATGACGATCGCGGTCGCACCCTTCGCGGCGTACTGCTGGCCAACGGAGGCGATCACCTGCTCGGTCTTCGCCTGAATCGCCGCGTCGATGGTGGTCTTTATGTCGTGGCCGTCACTTGCCCCGGTCACAGTTTCGAGGCGAATCGGCTCTCCGCGAGCGTCCTTGACGATCCTCTCCTGACCGTCGGTGCCGCCGAGCACGCTCTGCTGCCCGACCTCGAGTCCGCTCAAGCCCTGGTTGTCAGATCCGACTGCGCCGAGCACCTGGGCGGCGAGATTGCCCTGCGGATAAGTTCGGCGGCTGTCGGGGAGGGTGCCGATCCCCGCCAGCTTCATCTGCTTGATCTTCTCGGCCGTCGGCACGTCGACCTTGTGGGCGAGATAGGAGAAGCCGTTGTTCGCGGTCAGCCCCTTCAGCAGCTCATCGCGCGACACGTCGAGCACGGAAGCCAGACGCGACGCGGTGCGCTCGGGGTCCTTGACCTGGTAGGGCGTTGCATAGATGCTCGCCGCGTCCTCGGAGACCGCGAGCTCCTGGCCGCGCCGGTCGAGCACCCGACCGCGCAGCCCGGGGACTGTGACCATCTCGGTCTGCTGGCTGGTCGCCTCCCAGGCCAGCGCACCGCCGCGTACGCCCTGCAGCCAGAGCGCCCGCGCGAGAATCACCGCGAAGCAGAGAAAGAAGGCGGCGAACAGAAGCCCTATGCGCCGCTCGACCAGTCGCATTCCGCCGCCGCTCGGGTGCTACCCCGGGGACACTCCGCCGCCCGGCGTGCCAGTAGTGGCCACCGGCGCGGTCGGCGCCGTCACCGGAGTGCTGGTCGCCGCTGTGGGTGTGCTTGTCGTGGTCAGGGTTGTCGGGGCTGTTGAGGTGGTCATAGAAGGGGTGGTGCTCGTTGGTGCCGCCGTAGACGTCGTGGTGACGGGCGCGGCGACCAGCGAGCTGCCGAGGCCGAAGCCGGCGGCCAGGCGCTGCGCGGTGAGCCGCACGGACTGACCGGACGCGTCGCGGTAGCTGATGTCGGTTGGGCCGGGCGCCGTCATTCCGAGGCTCTCAGCAGCGATCCGGACGTTGTCGTTGGAGAGCTGTTCGGCGAGGCGGGCACGCAGCGCCGAGTTCTCCTGCGAGAGGATCAGCGCCTGCTGGCCGATCTTGCCCTGCGAGGCATTGAGGCTGAGGCTGACGACGTTGAGGGCAACGATCCCGGTCAGCAGCACGCTGAGCAACCCGATCCACGCGCGGCCGCGGGTGAGACGCACCATCAGCCCTGAATCGGGCAGCCCCCTCATCGCCACCGCCGTCCTCCCCACCGCGAACGGAATCAGATGTCCTCGTGGCTGCGCGACTGCCGGCGCGCGGCGAGTCGCGGTCCGGGCGCGAGAACGAGCTGCGGCCGTAGGGGTGCGTGGCTTGTGAGAGCGGGCGGGCGTCGCCCGAGCGGCGCCGCGAGCTCGTCGTGCAGGCTTGCGTGCGGGGGCGCGTCGTGCGGGCGCCGGGGATGCCTTGCGTGCTGGCGCAGCTGCCCCCATCAGACCGTGGCTCCGTTGGTCCCGGTCCCGATCTTCACCGCGGCGCGCAGATGCGCCGAGCTTGCGCGGGGGTTCTCCCCCAGTTCGGCGGGGCTCGGAGAGACCGCCCTTCGGGTCAGAAGCTCGGCCTCGGGCTCGTGCCCGCATACACAGACCGGCAGCTCCGGCGGGCAGATGCAGCCCTTCGCGCGGTCGGCCAGAAAGCGCTTCACGGGGCGGTCCTCGAGCGAGTGAAAGGAGATCGCGGCGAAGCGGCCCTCGACCTTCAGCAGGTCCCAGGCGAGCGGCAGGGCCCGGTCGAGCGAGTCGAGCTCTTCGTTGACGGCGATACGGATCGCCTGAAAGCTGCGCTTCGCGGGGTGCCCACCGCCGAACCGCGCCGACGGCGGCATCCCGGCCTTGATTGCGGCAACCAGCTCCGAGGTGGTCTCGATCGGTCGCCGGCGCACGATCGCGCGTGCGATGCCGCTCGCGTGGCGCTCTTCGCCGTAGCGGCGCAGAACATCGGCGATGCGAGAGGTTGGCCACTCGTTGACCAGATCGCGGGCCGAGAACTCCTGGTCGGGATCCATCCGCATGTCGAGAGGCGCGTCGTATGAGTAGGAGAAGCCGCGCTCCCAGGCGTCGACCTGCATCGATGAGATTCCGAGATCCATATAGACCATGTCAGCGCGGTGGCCTTCGCCATAAAGGGCCTGTAAACCTGCCGCGTAGTCCTCGCGGAGGAAGCGCGTCTGGCAGGGGGCGTCGGCGGCGAACTCCGCAAAGCGCTGCTCGGCGACCGGGTCGCGATCGATGCAGACGAGGGTGCCGGTCGGGCCGATCTTGTCGGCGATCAGACGGGCATGGCCGCCGGCGCCAAAGGTGCAGTCGACCGCAAGCTCGCCCGGCTGAGGGGCGAGCAGCTCGACAAGCTCGGTGGCTAGGACTGGGAGATGCTCGGTCGGCATGTAGGTAAGGGTGGCCATTCGGGGCTATGGGCGCTCGCCCGAGTCGGCGAGGCTCTCGGCAATCTCGGCGGCGGCGGCGTCAAGGTCGGCCTCGTGTCGGGACCAGGCGTCGGCGTTCCAGATCTCGAGGTTGTCGCCGGCCCCCACCACGACGCAGGCGCCGCTGAGGCCGGCGTGCTCGATCAACGGCTTCGGAAGCCGGACGCGCCCGGCCGAGTCGAGCTTCTCGTCGAAGGAGCCGCCGTGGAAGCGGCGGCGCATCTTGCGCGCGTCGGAGCTAAACGGGCTGTGCGGGGCGAGGTAGGTGTCGGAGACGCGCTCGAAGGCATCGGGCGTGTAGAGGTCGACGCAGGGGTCAAGGCCCTTGGAGAGAACAACTCCATCGGCGAGCGCCGAGCGGAAGCGGGCGGGCACCGTGAGGCGATCCTTGGAGTCGAGACTGTGCTCGTAGAGACCCCGAAAAGCCAACCCCTGAGTCCTTTCCTGTTAGCGCGGGCGGAGAAGTTTGGGCCGAGGTGGTGAGGTGGGAGGAGCCTCATCACCCCGGCCCTTGGCTTCAACTTGGGGCCCACGCTAACCCACAGAGCCCCACTTTGCAACACATCTACGGTCAAAGATTTCAGTCGCTCCGTCGGACGGAATTGCTACCGGCCCCCGCCGCCGCCCGAATTCCCCTTGCCAGAGCCGAAAAGCCAATCGGTTCAAGGGCCCGACCGGCAGCTCCGACGGCGCTTCAAATGCAAGTCGGCTTGCATTCGACCACCATCCCTGGGGCCCGATCTGACCGCCGGCCCGAGGTAGATTTCCGCCGATGACCGACCAGGGGCCGCCCCCTTCCGCGGACGCACCTCCCCCCTCCGACGCTCTGCCCCCTTCCGCGGAGGCCCCCCCCAAGCCAGGTCGACGACGTCGACGACCTGCGTGCGTTTCACCTCAACCGGCTGATGCGCAGGCGCCTGACCCAGGTCCTGATCGCGATCTTCGTGATCGGGGCTGCGATCGTCGGTGCGCTTGCGGCCAGCCTCGCGGTGGGCTTGATCGCCGCCGGTGGCGCCGTGCTGATCTCGGTGATCGTCGTCTTCTTCCTCGCCGACGCCGCTTCCGAGGACGCCTTCTTCGACATCTACGCCCGGCAGCGCGGCATGACCCGCACCGAGGGCGGCTCGCTACCGCCGGCGACGCCCCTGCTCCGCAAGGGCGACGAGCGGGAGGCAAACGAGGTGCTCACGGGCTCGCTCGCCGACGGCGTCGACGGCACCCTCGCCCTCTACACATACACCGACGTCTACTACGACAAGAACGGCCGCCAGGAGACCGACTATCACTTCACGGTCTCGATGGTCGACTTACCCGAGTGCGTGCAATTCGTGCCCGGGCTGTACTGCAACCGCAAGTCCGGCTTCCGCTTCATGGAGAAGATGGAGGATGTGTTCCGCAGCAAGGAGCGCGTGCACCTGGAGAGCGAAGCGCTCGAGGAGCACTACGAGATCTTCGTCGACCAGGGTCAGGACCAGAACTGGCTGCGCCAGCTCTTCTCCCCCACCTTCATCGTCTGGCTCACTGACTCGGCGCCGGAGAAGTTCGCATTCGAGCTGGAGTCGGGAGAGCTGTGCTGCAACGTGAGCGGCCATAAGAAGGACGCCAGCCACCTCGATGGGATGCGGGAAGCGGCCGCCTCCGTGGCGCAGAGAATCCGCGAGGAATCGAGCGAGTAGCGCCGCCCCTCTGCCCCAGGGCGGCTAGAAGCCGCCCAGCAGCACGTCCGCATTGGCGATCAACCCGGCGGCGATCATCAGCAGCACCGACGGGACCAGCACCAGCGCCACCACCAGTTGGATCTTCGGCGCCGCACGCGCCGCCCGCTCCCCCACCGCGCGGCGCTGGTCGATGCGCAGCGCGCTCGCCTGATGGCGGAGCTGGTCGGCAAGCGGGGAGCCGTAGCGTCGCGAGCGCTCGATCGCCGCGACCAATGCGGCCAGCTCAGAGCCGCTGACCCGCTGGCGCAGCGACGCCAGCGCCCGCTCCTGCGGCGTCCCTGCCGAGATCTCGGCCAGGGCGATAGCCAGCTCCACCGCGAGAGGCCCATCGCCGACCGCGGCGATCTCGGCGAAGCCCGCGGCGGTGCTGCGGCCGGTCGCCGCGCTGACCGCCATCAGGTCGAGAGCGTCGGGCAGCGCGGCGATCAGGCGATCGCGCCGCAGGCGGGCAGCGCGCTCCAGTAGCGCGTCGGGAGCCAGGAAGCTGGCGGCGGGCATTCCGACCAGGACCAGCCACGAGAGCCTCCCGGGCGCCGCCGGCGCCGCGACGATCGCAACGAGCAAGCCGAGTACCGCGCCGAGCCCACGCGCGATCAGCACGCCGACCGGAGAGAAGCGGCCTCGTAGGCCGGCCCTCGCCAGACGCTCCCGGACGCCGAGCAGAGTCGCGCCATGCGCCGCCCCTAGCCCGCGCCGGCGTATCCGGGCACCCAGCCGCGCGGCGACCATGGGCTGGGAAGCTGCCAGCTCGCGGACGGCGCAAACGGCGAGCAATGCCGAGCAGGCGCCGAGCAGGCCGAGTCCGCTCACGGCACACTTGTTCGCGCTCGGCCCAAGATCAAGCTCCTTGTTCGAGCCTCGCGCTCACGGCACTGTTGCTCGCGCTCGGCCCAAGATCAAGCTCCTTGTTCGAGCCTCGCGCTCACGAGGCTACTCGTGCGAAGCGGCGAATCGCGGCGAAGCCGGCGAGCTGAAGCGCGGCGGCGAGGGCGAGCATCGCGGCGGCGGCTGGCGAAGCCAGCATGCGGCCGAGAAAGCCGGGCTGAACCAGCTCTGCGAACAGCGCCGCGCCGCTCGGCATCGCCACCACCAGCAAGCCGGTGAAACGCGCCTGCGCAGTCGCTGAACGGGCGTCCTCGGCGGCACGGTCCTGCTCGGCGGCGCCCTCGGCGAAGCGTCGCAGCAACCCGGCCAGATCGCCGCCGGCGAGCTGCTGGCTGAGCACCGCACCGGAGAAGGCGTCGACGCGCGCCGAGCGCAGCCGCTCCCGAAGCCCGGCCAGCGCCTCGGTGGTCGGCGCTCCAAGCTCCAATTCGGCGCTGAGGCGAGCGAGCTCGACCGCCGCGGGCCCATCGAGCGAAGCTGTGGCGGCAGTCAGCGAAGCGCGCAGCGAGCGCCCCGCACTGAGCGAGTCGGCGACCGCGGACGCGATCTCGGGCAGCGCCCGCTCGACATTGCGCCGGTATCGCGAGCGTCCCCTGCTCACGGCCCAGCCTGCCAGCGCCGGCCCAGCGACCGCAAGCGGCAGGCCAAACCCCGGTCCCGCGATCAAAAGACCGAGCAATAGAGCGCCACCGGTTCCCAGCGCGGCGAGACGACGGCGCTCGATCGCCGATGGCGCATAGCCCTCGCGGCGTGCCCGCGCCAGCGGCTCGACCGCATCGCGGAACCAGGCGGCGAGGGCAGGCGTCCCCAATATCGCCTCGCGCACCGCAAGGGCGACCAGCGCTCCGGCACCCGCGCCGAGCAGAAGTGTCGGACCGCCGCTCACAACACAGCCTCACGTTCGCGCTCGGCCCCACCCACAGCTCCTTGGCTGAGCCTCGCGCTCACAACCTCTTTCCTACCTGCAACGCGCGCGTCGCCGGGCCACCGGCGGCCCGCACCACCTCGGCGATCTCGGTGACGACGCGTCGCCCGTCGGCCAGCCGCTCGAGGTGGACGACCAGCTCGAATCCACGCCCCAGCTGCTCGCGAATCGCCGCGTGCGGCAGCCCGACGCCGGCCATCAGGGCAAGCGTCTCCAATCTGCGCAGCGCGTCGGCTGGCGAGTTCGCGTGCAGCGTCGACAGCGCCCCGCGGTGACCGGTGTTGAGCGCCGTGAGCAGGTCAAGCGCCTCCTGCCCCCGCACTTCGCCGATCACGATTCGGTCAGGACGCATGCGCAGGGCGTTGCGAAGCAGGTCGCGGATCGTCACCTCTCCGCGGCCCTCGACGCTGGCCGGTCGGCTCTCGAGCCGCACAACGTGGGGTTGCTGGAGGCGCAGCTCGGCAGCGTCCTCGATCGTCACCACCCGCTCCTCGGCGGCAACGAAGCTGGACAGGGCATTGAGCATTGTCGTCTTGCCCGAGCCGGTGCCGCCGCTGACCAGCAGGCTGCGCCGCTCGCGCACCGCGACCTCGAGCAGGCCACACATCTGCGGCGTGAGTGTCCCCAGCTCGACCAGATCCGCGGGATCCGGGCGGGCAGCCGCGAAGCGGCGGATCGAGAGTGCCGGACCATCCACGGCGAGCGGCGGGATCACGACGTTGACCCGCGACCCGTCGGCGAGTCGGGCGTCGACCATCGGGCTCAGTTCGTCGACCCGGCGCCCAAGCGGCGCGAGAATCCGCTCGATCGAGTTGCGAAGCTCGGCCTCGTCCGCAAAGTGGACCTCGGTCGGCTCGATCCGTCCGCGCCGCTCGACGTAGACACAGTCGGGTCCGTTGACCATCACCTCCTCGACCTCGGGGTCGGCGAGCAGCTCCTCCAGCGGTCCGAGGCCAACGGTGTCGCGAAGGATGCGAGCGACGATCTCCTCGCGCTCGCGAATCGGCAGGATCGCCGCCTCGCGCCCGACCAGCTCCGCCACCGCCTCGGGGAGGTCTCCCTCTGGCCGCCGCCCTGCCGCGGCGTCGGCCCGCCGGCGCTCGATCAACGCCTCCCGCAGCCGGGCCGCAAGCTCGTCGCGCTGGCGCTCGATCACGCCCATGGCAACTCAAGGGACGACCGCGAGGGACTCTCCCCCTACGGTCGATTACTCCTCAGCCCCCTTCGGCGAGCTGCCCTTCGTCGTAAACGACCTCGAGATCGAAGGCGGGCGTCGCGGCCGAGACGTAGGTCAGACGCTCGGCACCGATGTTGACGATCCCGTGCTTCGCCCCAGAGGGGATCAACACCAGCTCTCCCCTCCCCACCTCGCGCTCTTCATCTCCCACCTGCATCCGACCGCGGCCAGCGACGATCACATAAACCTGCTGGGGACCGTGGCTGTGGAGCCGCTGCGATCCGCCCGGCTCGATGTCGACCCAGGTGACCGTCATCGCCGTTTCCGCCTCCCCCTTTTGCAGCATCAGGTATGAGACCAGCTCGCCGCGCTGCCGCGCCGGGGCCGTGTCGACGCTGGACGTGAACATCATCGGTCCTCCTCATTTGCCCCCCGCGGCTCGCTGAGCTCAGGCGGTAGAGCCTGCGGGCCGTCGGGGTAGCTGTAGCGCAACTGTTCCTCGCTCATCTCGAGGGTGTTGGCAAGCTCGGGTGGAGCGCCGAAGACGAGCCAGAGCTGCTCGTCCTCGGTGTCGTTGAACACCTGGCGCGCCGAGTCCGGCTCGACGAGCACAGCATCCAGACTCCCGATCGTCAGCAGATCGTCGTCGACCCGCATACGGCCAGTCCCCTCCAGGAGCACGTAAATCTCCTCCTGCTCGCGGTGGCGATGGCGGGTTGATGCCTGTCCCGGCGCGAGCCGCCAAAGCCGGGCGCCGAGCGATTGCGCCTCGAGCTGGTCCCCCAGGTTCGTGTTCGCGATACCCATCTGGTTCGAGGGCCGCCAGTGGGCCTCGTCCGCGCTAAGAACCCGGTAGCTCATCTCCCACTCGGCGGCCCGCGGGCTCAGGGGACCCGATGAACCTCGAAGAGGTTGGTCCCAAGCTGCTGCTCTGGAAGACCGGCGGTGATTGCGATCTTGTCGCCCGACTTTGCGACCCCGTGATGCGCGGCAAGCTCGGCGCAGTAGTCGAGCAGGTCCCGGATGTCCTCGACCGGCTCGCTGAGCACCGCGTGAACGCCGAACAGCAGGTTGAGTCGGCGGACCGTCTCGATACGGGGGGAGATCGCCAGCACGGGGACCTTGGGACGGTGGGCGGAGACCAGCCGGGCGGTACGGCCGCTCGTGGTGGGCACGACCAGCGCCGCCAGGTTGAGCCGGTAGACCGCACCGACCGCGCCCTGGGCGACCGAGTCGCCGACGTCCTGACCAGTCTGGTCGGTGCGCCCGAACAGCCAGTCGCCGTAGGGCAGGTCGGGCTCGGTCTCGCAGGCGATGCGGTCCATCACCCGCACAGCCTCGACCGGGTGCTGGCCGACTGCCGTCTCCTCGGACAGCATCACCGCGTCGGTTCCGTCGAAGATCGCGTTGGCGACGTCGGCGACCTCGGCTCGGGTTGGCCGCCGCGAGGTCACCATCGAGGCGAGCATCTGGGTGGCGGTGATCGACGCCTTGGACCGCAGCCCGGCGGCCCGAATCAGCCGCTTCTGCAGCACCGGCACCCGGGAGAGCGGTAGCTCGATGCCGAGGTCCCCCCGCGCAACCATGATCCCGGCGCCAGCGGCGTCGATGATCTCCTCAGCGTGCTCCGCGGCCTCGGGCTTCTCGATCTTTGCGATCAGCGGGATGTCGGAGTCCAGGGAGTCCAGCCGCTCAATCACCGGCTTCAGATCGGAGGCCTCGCGCACGAAGGAGATGGCCACAAGGTCGATCCCGTGCTCTACAGCGAAGTCGACCCACTTGAGATCGTCGGAGTCGACCGCTGCCAGGCCGGTGTCTGCACCGGGCAAGTTGAGGCCCTGGTGCGAGGCGAGCGCCCCACCGACCTCGACCTCGGTGTCGACGGAGCCGTCCAGCGGCGCGACGACGCGAAGCTGGATCGAGCCGTCCGCCAGATACACCCGATCGTCGGTCTGCAGGGCGGCCGAGATACCCGGCCAGGAGACAGGAATTCGCTTCTCATTGCCTTCGCCGACCTCGGTGGTGAGCAGGACGTGGCTGCCGGTCTCCAGCTCGACCACATCGTCCTTGAACTCACCCACCCGCAGCTTCGGCCCCGGCAGGTCGCCGAGCAGCGCCACCTCGCGCCCCACCTCATCCGCCGCCACCCGCGCGACCTCGACCGTCTTCGCATGTCGCTCCCGGTCGGAGTGCGAGAAGTTGAGCCGCAGCACGTCGGCACCGGCTGAGATCAGCTCGCGAAGCGTCTCCGGCTCCCAGCAGGCCGGCCCGACCGTCGCGACGATCTTGGTGCGGCGTGTGGACCCGCTGCTCATCTGGATCTAGGCTTCCGGCGTAATACAACTTGGCGAAGGGCCATGGTAGCCGTGCCTGAGCGTGCGCCGGCTCGCGGTCGCGGGAGCTGCCGAAGCTCTCGCTTGCTCACATACGTACTACTTATATTTCCGCGGAACTTCACCCCTATTTGTCGGCTGGTCAGTTGGGGGCCCCGCTAGTACCCTGCCCTCAGGGAGAGGAGAGTGCGCCGACCCCATCGGTTCCAGGTCACGTGAGCGTCGAATCCACACTGACCATCGCTCCAGGGTTGCGAAAGCCACCTTCCTCTGATGCCGCCCAAAGGCAGAAGCGGCGTCTGCGCGCACTGCTGGTGGTCAACCTGCTCATCGCTGCCTCAACCGCCAGCGTGGCAATCCTCGCCTCTCGCGCGGCCGACTGGCAGCCGGTGTCGCTGGTCCTTGTCCTGGGAGCATTCAACCTCGCCAGCGAGCTGATGGACTTCAGGATCACCCGGGGCGAGCTGCAGCCCTGGTCCGTCACCTCCAATGCTCCGCTGGCCCTCTGCATAGTGCTGCTGGGGCCGGGGCCAAGTCTTGCGGTCGGCGCCCTCGGTCTTGCGGCCAGCGCCGTCAAGTGCCGTCCGCGCTTCTCCGACGTGGTCGCTAACTACGCGAGCTATGGCATCTTCCTGACAAGCGGCAGCCTTTTCTGCCGATGGATCATCGACTCATGGGGGTTGAGCCCCAGTGACAGCGGGATCGCGTTGTTGGTGGTCGCCGCGTATGCGTGGGTCTTCACCGCCAGCTTCCTGATCAACGGCATCTACAACCGGGTCGGGTACGGCGAGAGCGTCCGGTCTCAGTGGCAGAACGAGGGCCCGCGGCTGGTTGCCGAGTCACCAACGCTGCTGCTCGCTGCCGGCACTGCATACGCCTACGAAAACCTGGGTGTGAAGGCACTTGGACTGCTGGTGGTGGTGCAGTTGATGTACCAGCACTTCACCCGCAATCTGCTGCTCTCACAGGAGCGGGCGTTCGTGCTTCAGCAGCGAAACGACGAGCTGGCCGCGCTTCACTCCACTCTCAGCAAGCAGGCGGTGCGTCTCTCCGAGCTCTCTGAGAGCCGCGGGCGGCTGGTGGGCCAGGTGCTGCAGGCGGAGGAGAAGGAGCGCCGACGGCTGGCCGAGGCGCTTCACGACGAGGCCCTTCAGGAGATGCTCTCCGCTCGCCATGGGCTCGATGCGGACAATGGCGGAAATGATCGCTCGCGGGAGTCGATAGCGCGGGCGATCGACCAGTTGCGCGGAACGATCTTCGATCTGCACCCGGCGGTGCTGGAGCACGCGGGTCTGTCCGCGGCGCTGCACGAAGTCGCCGACCGCCAACAGGAGCGGACCGGATTTCGCCCCCGGATAGAAGTTGCGCCCGAGGCTTGCGGTCCACACGATGCGCTGCTCTTCGTCCTCGGCCGCGAGCAGCTCACCAACGCCGTCAAGCATTCGAGAGCGACGGAGATCGGACTTGTGATCGACCGCATCGATCACAAGGTGGTGATGGAAGTCCACGACAACGGCCTTGGGATGGACCCCGAGCGGCGGCGGACAGCGGTGGAGCGCGGCCACATCGGACTTGCCTCGAGTGCCGAGCGGGTCGAGGCCCTCGGAGGAAGGTTCGAGGTCGACAGCCGGCCCGGACACGGGACCCGGGTGCGGACGACCCTTCCGGTCAGGGGCGCCTAGCGATGTCGTGGATCTCGGCTCGCATACCGGACCGTCGCCAGCGGGTCGTCTCGCTCGCCTGCCTGCTGATCTTCGCCCTGACGGTTGCGGTCGCCGTGCTTACGTCCCGAGCCTCGGACTGGCAACCGCTGAGCCTGGTCCTCGCCCTGCTCGCGTTCAGCATCGCCAGTGAGCTGATGGCGTTCCGTCACCTGATCCCGACCCTTTCGCCCTGGGTCTACACCTCCACCGCCCCGATGGCGCTCACGGTCACCCTGCTGGGACCCGCGCCCGCCCTGGCAATCGGCGTGGCGGCATTGACAGCCGACGCGATCTACCGCCGCTCAACGTTCCCGAACACGGCTGCGAACCTGGCGAACTTCGGACTCATCCTGGTCGTCGCCGGTCTCATTTCCCGCTGGCTCTCCACCGCGTTCGGGCTGGCGCCCGACGAGCCGGGGTTCGCCCTCCTGATTCTCACGATCTACACCTTGGTCGCCGCTGGGAGCCATGTCATCAACGCCGCGACCGGCGCCCTCCTCTACCGGGATCCGATGCGGGACCAGTTCAAGAGGGAGACGGCAGCGGTGGTCGGAACTGAGACGCCGACCTCGTTCCTGACCGCGGGCGCCGGTTACGCCTATGGAGTCGTGGGACTGGAGGCGCTCGGTCTTCTCGCCGTGGCCCAGCTCACCTACCAGTACCTGGCCTACAGCCTCATAGTCTCCCAGGAGCGGGAGGAGGCGCTTCAGAAGCGCGCAGACGAGCTCGCTGCCTTGCAAGTTACCCTCGAGGCGCAGGCCAGTCGGCTGGCTGAGGTCTCGGCGAGCCGCGGGCGCCTGGTTGGCCAGGTGATGCAGGCGGAGGAGACCGAGCGCCGGCGCCTCGCCGAGGCGCTTCATGACGAAGCGCTGCAGAACCTCCTCTTCGCTCGTCAGGGCTTTCCGGCCGGGATCAGCGACAAAGCGGACCGGGCGCGGGACGCGATTGCCGGCACCATCGAGCAGCTCCGCGGTGCGATCTTCGACCTTCATCCAGCGGTCCTCGACCATGCCGGGCTCGAGGCAGCGTTGCGCGAGGTTGCCGAGCGTCAGGCCCAGCGGGCCGGCTTTCAGACCGAGATCAACGTCGACCCGGCCGCATGTGGTCCGCTGGACCCGCTGCTCTTCGTCCTCGGGCGCGAGCAGCTCACCAATGCCGCCAAGCACTCCGGAGCGACCGAGGTGGAGGTGGTGGTCGCCCGCAACAATGGCCGCGTCGTGATGGAGGTCAGAGACAACGGATGCGGGTTGGAACCCGGACGCCAGCGCACCGCGGTCGAGCGGGGTCACATCGGACTCGCCTCGAGCACCGAGCGCGTCGAGGCGCTGGGCGGCGAGCTCGAGATCGAGAGCCCGGCGGGCGGGGGCACCCGCATCCGCACGATTCTTCCGCTGCGCAGCAGCTAGGCGAGGATGCCGCGGCGCATCGCCTCGGCGATCGCCGCCGCGCGACTCGACACGCCGAGCTTCTCGTAGGCCCGGCGGATGTATGTCTTGACGGTGCCCTCGCTGAGGTGCATGCGCCGGCCGATGTCAGCACTCGAGAGCCCATCGGCGACGAAGGTCAAGACCTCGCTCTCGCGAGCGGACAGCCTCGATTCCTGCTCCGACCTGAGACTGATCTGGCGCGCGAGCCGGTGCTCGATATCGGGCGAGAGGACCGTCTCGCCGGCTCCAGCCGCCAGGATCGCGTCACAGATCTCGCCCGCGGCGGAATCCTTCGACAGATAGCCGGCGGCGCCCCCCTCCATTGCCTCATAGACCAAGGCCCCGTCCGAGTAGGCCGAAAGCAGCAGAACGCGGGTGTCGACCCTCTCCCCGTGCAGCGTCTTTGCGACATCTATCCCGTCCATCCCGGGAAGCCTCAGGTCCAGAAGCGCGACATCCGGCTCCAGCTCTCGTATTCGGTCCAGCGCCTGGTGCCCGTCTCCGGATTCGCCGACCAGCTCCAGACCCGGCCGATCACGAATACATTCAACGAGACCCTCGCGATATACGGGATGGTCCTCGGTGACAAAAACTCGTGTTGGCATGCCCCTCCTCAACCCTCCTGTTGAGCACCCACCTAACTGACCACCAGGCTACCACCGACCCTGGCAACTGACGAGCTTTAAAAAGAGGAGCAAAATGGCCCAAATCGAGGTAATTCAGGCGGACATCACCGAACTCGAAGTCGACGCAATCGCGAATGCCGCCAACACCCAGCTTCAGCATGGCGGGGGCGTGGCCGCGGCGATCTCGCGAGCAGGAGGACCCGAGGTGCAGAACGAGTGCGACGAGCGTGCCCCAATCGATCTCGGCGAAGCGGTGGCGACGACGGCCGGCGAGATGCCATCGAAGTGGGTGATCCATGCGGCGACCATGGAGCTCGGCGGCCCGACCTCGGCCGAGATCATCCGCCGCGCCACCGCGAGCACTCTCGCCATCGCAGAAGAGCTGGGCGCGAAGTCACTCGCCCTGGTCGCCTTCGGCACCGGCGTGGGCGGCTTTCCGATCGACGAGGCAGCGCGGATCGAGGTCGAGGAGGTCGAGCGCCACCTGGCCGAGGGCAGCGAGCTGGAGCGGATCGTTTTCGCGGTCTTCGGCGAGAAGGCGCAGTTGGCCTTCGAGGAAGCTCGCGACGCCGGTTGAGCTAATCCGATTGGTGGCGCTCGCCGACCAAGACTCGCCTCAGATTCCCGGCAGGGGCAGTAGCCGTACCGAGTGGGCGAAGCTCTCCGCCTCGATCAGGCGCAGCGCCTCGCCCCGGGTGAGCGCCAGGGTTGCCGACCAGCCTGCGGCGGGGCCCGGGCCGGCCGGGTCCTGCTCGGTGAGCCCGAGCAATCTCACCCCAGCTGCGGCCACGTAGGTGCGACCGGGGCCAGGGCCGCGCGGCTCGGTGGTGACGACGACGTCGACCGCCGAGCCCTGCGGCGATCCACCGCTCGCCAGCAGTGCCTCGCCGCCGCTGACCGCGATCTCAACCGGGCGGCGTCCGTTCGCCAGCCGCGGGCCGCGGGTGCTCTTCGCCCGCGGCACCCGCAGCTGGGCGGCGAGCACATATGAACCGGCCGGGAGCAGCGCCGCCGGTTCGCGCCCCAACGCCTGCTGCCGCGCCGAGAGCGCGCCGGGCGGGACGAACCGCGACGGGACCCGCCGCAGCTGCAGCGAGTGCGAGAGCTGTGCCGGGCCGATCGGCTCGCCGGCCGGCAGATCGCGTCCCGCGACCACGACCTCGCGCAATGGGCCGAACCCCCGCGCGAGGCTGGAGCCATAGCCGTTCGCCACCGCGGCAGCCAAGGCGGCGCATCCGGCCGCCAACACCAGGAAGGCCGCGGCGCGGGCACGGCGGCTCATGCCCCTATTGCGCCACCCGCCCCTGCCAGCGGCAGCTCCAGCACCGCCACCGATCCGCGCTCGGAGCGCTGCAGGGCGAAGCGCCCCCGGTGCGCCGCGGCCACCGAACGCACCACCTCGAGGCCGTGGCCGTGGCGTCGACGGCCTGTGAGGCGGCCGATCACCTCGGCTGGTGCGCCGGTCCTCGACGGCGGTCGCGCCGCATACCCGTCATCGGTGACCGAGATCCGCAGCCGATCCCCCGCCGCCCGTGCCTCGACGACCACATTCGGCCCGCCGTGCTCGATCGCGTTGACGATCAGATTGTCGAGCGCCTGCGAGAGGCGCACCGGATCGGCGATCACCGGCGCTCCACCGGCTTGCCAGCGCAGCACAATCGAGCCCCCACAGACCTTGGCCCGGGACCGCCAGCGGCCCACTGCCCCGCCTACAAGCTCGTGACAAGAGACCAGGCGCCGCGCTTCGCCTGAGCCACCGTTGATCTCGCGATCGAGCTGCGCGAGCGCGGCAAACGCCAACTCCAGCGGTGCCGACGATCCGGCGGCAAGCGGCGGCCGTGGTGCGAACGCCAACAGCTGGAGAGGTCGACGAAGCTCGTGCAGACCGCGATTCAGCGCCTCGCGCCTGCGTCCGGCCCGCAGGCGCTCGCCGACCAGCACCATCGCCAAGGCGCCCATAAACGGCCAACCCGCCACCAGCGTGTCGGCGACCGGGCTCACCCGTCGATTAGCCGGTAACCGACGGCTCATTGGCTCAGCTCCTCAAGCAGAAGCGAGCTTCGCGGAACCACGCGCGCTCTCGCTTTCACGCGAGGGTGTCGCACAAAGGCCGCGAGCGAGAGGTACCCCTACGCACGCTGATGCGGCTTCAGCGGCCGGCGAGACATCGACCAGGTCCAGGAGTAGGCACCGGATGAAGCGACCGTCATCCCGTTTCTAAAGAGGCCTGACACGAGCTCTCACGGCCTCACTTTGGGTTTGTGCGACAGCCTCACGCAAAAGCAGAATCGCGCCTTCGCTGCTTCTTTCCCACCACAGGGGAAGCCGCGGCGCCTCAGCCCTGGATTAGACTCGCCCCTCTCAATGTGATCCCACGGAGGTGGCTGATGGCAGTTGGCTTGATCCAGGACTT
>JBBQBH010000043.1:0-23653 GCA_038317345.1 Solirubrobacterales bacterium | reverse complement strand
GTCATCGGGATCGCGGGTCCGGCGCGACGGGACGATCGCGATGTCGTCGAATCCGTAGGCGCGCCGACCCTTTTTCCCTCGACCGATATCGATCTCCATCAGGGCCTCCAGGGCTGGCGGTGAGTATCCAGGCTATGCGTGGGCGCGGACGAAAAAACCCCGCCGCGGCGGGGCAAAAAGGTGGCTGTTTGCGGCTTTCGGGAGCCGAATCGCATCGCCCAATTGATTGTACGGAACCGGCCCGCCGGGACGCGGCGGCCGGCTAGACCCTTGCCGGTACCTCCAGCTCGCGCACCTGGATGTCGGCGAGGATCCGCTCCACCTGATCGGGGTCGACGGACCCGGCTCCGAAGTGCTGGGTGGACTCGGCGCCACATGCGACTCCGAGGGCGAGGCATTCGCTCGCAGGCGCTCCGGTGTATCGCGCCGCCACGTAGCCGGCCAGGAATGCGTCGCCCGAGCCGACCGTGGCGACCGGCTCCATCGGCTCGGTCCGCACCTCATAGAAGGTTCGCTCGCTCGGCGGTCCAACTGCTGCCACGCAGCCCTCGGAGCGCGTCACGATCACCTCGCTGGCACCGAGCTCGAGCAGCTGACCGAGCCCCGAGGCGAGGTCGCCGGGCCCCTCGAACTCGTGCCCGACCAGCTCCTCGGCTTCGAGCACGTTGGGCGTGATCACCGAGGGGCCGGCGCGCACCCCGGCCTGCATCGGCTCGCCCTCCGAATCGAGCACCACGGTGACGCCGCGCTGGCTCAGCTCGCGAATTATGCGCGCGTAGAGGTCCGGCTCGACGCCGGGCGGGAGGCTGCCGGCCAGCACGCACATGCTCGCCCCACGGGCCAGGTAGTCGAGGCGGTCGAGGAACGTATCGATCTCCTGGGCGGTCACCTCGGGGCCGCGCTCGTTGATCTCGGTCTGTTCTCCGGAGGTCGGGTCGATCACCGCAAGATTGATTCGCGATTCCTCGGCGATCGGGGTGAAGTCGTTGAGGATCGACTCCTCGGCCAGCTCCTCGATCAGGCGCTGGCCAGTCGGGCCCCCGGCGAGACCGGTGGCGATCACGGGTCTGCCCAAACGCGCGAGCGCCCGCGCAACGTTGATCCCCTTGCCGCCGGCGACGTTGCGGCTCTCCACCGAGCGGTGTCGGTTGCCCTGGCGAAAGTTGGGCACCGCCATCGTGCGGTCGATCGCGGCATTGAGGGTGACGGTGATGATCATCGCCGCACCCCCCGCTCACCGCTGCGTTGCTGCTCGCGGCTCTTCCGCCTGATCTCGCGACTGCTTTGCATCTCCTCCTCACTCGGACGGCGCCCCCGCCTTCGGCGGCGCACCGCGAGCACGACAATCAGTATCGCGAACGCGGCAACCGCTATCAACGCAAGCACAATCACGGCGTGGCTGCGGAGCCTGTCGAAGGTGCTTGCCTTGGGGATCGAGCGTGAGGCCAGCACTGCGGCGCTACCGGCAACCCGTCCGTCGACGACCACCGTGACCCTGCCCAGCTGCTTGTCCCTGCGGATCGGGCCGGTCACCCGATCGGGGGCACGAAGGGAAGTCTGTAGGCGCTGCCCGCGGCGCACGCCAACCGTTATCGGGTGCGCCGCGCGGAGCGGCAGCTCGCCGCCCGAGTAGCGGATCGAGGGGTTGGCGATCACCTCACCGGTCCGCACCGGGTGCCGGGTTCGGTACTGGGCAAATCCGTAGTCGAGGAGGTCAAGGCTCTCGTCGTCGCGCTGCTCCTCGTTGGGTGCCCCCAGCACGACCGAGATCAGCTCCACGCCCTTTCGCCGCCCCGACCCCACCTCCACATAGCCGGCACCGAGAGTGTGCCCGGTCTTCACACCGGTCACCCACGGTGCCCGCAACAACGTGTTGCGGGTGCCGATCGTCAACCGCGGATGCAGGCTGCTCAGTACGGCGCTCGAGGAGTCCGCGATCCGCGCGAAGGTGCGGTTGCCAAGCAGACGACCCGCCAGTGCAGCGAGATCCCGGGCGCTGGAGTAATTGCCCGGAGAATCGAGGCCGATCGGGTTGCTGTAGTGGGTGTCGGCCAGCCCCAACGCGGCCGCCGAGCGGTTCATCTCGGCGACGAAGCGTTGCTGGGTTCCCCCGACCACCTGAGCCAGTGTGTGGGCCGAGTCGTTGGCGCTCTGCAGGACCAGCGAGTCGAGAAGGTCGCGGACGCTGATCGGCGTCCCGGCCGGCACGCCGAGCAGCGACTCACCGGGGATCGCCGTGTATGGGTCCATCCGCACCCGCTTGCCAAGTGGCAGGTTCTCCAAGGCCAGGTGCGCGGTCATCAACTTGGTCGCGCTGGCGATCGGCAGCTCGCGCGCGGGGGCGTGGCCGGTCAGCGTCTCGCCGGTGCGACCGTCGACCAGTAACCAGGCGCGGGCGTCGAGCTTCGGCGGCCCATGCCGGTTGCCCTTCGCCCCGGCAACCGCGGGCAGCGCCAGCGTGAGAACCAGCGCCGCCAGCATGGCCAGCCAAAGGCGCCATCCAGACGCCCGTTCCCCCCGTGAGCTCAGCGGAGCTTCACCCGGTCTCCGGACTGGAGCGAGAATTGGTCGATGTGCGGATTGAGTCGCTGCAGCTGCTCAACCGAAATCCCGATCTTGTCGGCGATCACGTTGAGGGTGTCGCCCGGCTTGACCACATAGATCTTCCGCGCCGATTGCTTCTGCGCCTTCGCCGTGCTCTGCGACCGCCCGCCCTTGTGCGCCGGGGACTTACCCGACCCACCGTCGCCGCCACCGAGCGAGGTCACGACCACGACCATGAGGACGATGAGAACGGCGATCAACGCGAGAATCGCGGCGAGCCGCGCATTTGAGCTCTGCCGAGGGGTCTCCATCTGCGCAGCGTAGGTCGGAACTGCGGGATCGTAGCGGCGGGCGAAGCCGCCGCAATTCTTCCCTCAGGCGCCGGAGGCCGCCCAGACCTCTGCCTGCAGCCGCTCGGCCGCGGCTGCGGGATCCGGGTCGTCGGCGATCGCCCGCGAGACCGGGACCAGGGCCGCCGCAGGGCCGGGCGCGAAGGCCGTCCCTAGGTCCTGCGCCTGCCCACCCTGCGCCCCGACTCCCGGCATCAGGAAGATCGCGCGGGGCATCAGCTCGCGTAGCCGCCCGATCAGCTCCGGGGCGGTCGCACCGACGACAGCGCCCATCCCGCTCAGCCCGCTCGAACCGACCAGCCGGTCAGCGGCCCCGTCGACTATTCCCGCGAGACGCTCGTGAAGCGGCGAGTCGGCGGGCTGGTCCTGCAGCTCTGCGGCGCCCGGATTCGTCGTCCTCACCAGCGCGAACATGCCGGCTCCGGCCGTCGCGGCCGCCTCTATCAGTGGCTCCAGCGCGTCGGTGCCAAGCAATGGGTTGGCTGTGAAGGCATCGGCGCCAAGCCCGGCCACCGAGCCCCATGGGGTCGGGGTCTCCCCGACCAGAGCCTGCCCGTATGCAGTTGCCGTCACCGGTACGTCGCCCCGTTTGCCGTCTGCGATCACCAGCAACCCGGCCTCTCTGGCGGCGTTCGCCGTCCGCTCCAGGGCTGCCCATCCCGGGGCTCCGAGGCGCTCGAAGCAGGCGAGCTGAAGCTTGACCGCGACGCAGGCCGGTCCTGCGGCCGTGATCAACCGGCGGCAGGTCGCGACCACTGCGCCGGCCGCCGCCTCAGCGGGCCCTCCCGCCGCGCCCGCGTCCTGGAGCGACATCGACGCCGGGTCGGGATCAAGGCCGAGGCAGATCTGGCTGCGACGCTCTTCGACGAGCGCCGCCAGCCGGTCGGCAAACGGCTCTGCGCTCAGGCTCGCTTAACCGCCCTTGACATTGGACTTCAGGGCCGACCCGGCCGAGAAGCGCGGCACCTTGCCGCCGGGAATCGTGATCCGCTCCCCGGTGCGGGGGTTGACGCCCTGCCGGGGGCCGCGCTCGGCGACGTGGAACTTCCCGAATCCGGTGAAGTTCACTTCGCCCCCGCTGCGCAGGACGCTTGTGATCGTGTCGAGGACGGCATCGACAGCCTCGCCAGCTGCCTTCTTGCTGCCGAGCCGCTCATCGTTGGCGAGTCGGTCCAGGAACTCAGCTTTGGTCACGTCGAATCCTCCTCGGGCCGTTGAAGTGGCGGCCAATCTAACAGCCAGCACTGTTGGTCAGTTGCCGCCGATCGTCATCTCGGCGATCAACAGCGGCGGTGTTCGCACGATGCCACCAAACGGAACCCACCGGGCCTCCGACCCTGCTTCGCGCACCGCTTGAAGCATCGAGACCAGGTCGCTGGCGATCGTGAACTCGCGCACGGGATCGGCCAACTCCCCGCCCTTGATCAGTCTGCCGGATGCACCGACCGAGAAAACGCCGTTGACCCGATTGACCCCCGCGTGGAGGCCCGCGATCTCGGTCACGTAGACGCCGTCTCCGGCCATCGCCAGCAGCTCCGCCGTGGTCGAGCTCCCGGACTGGACGATCAGGTTCGAGGTGCCCACCGAGGGCGGCGTCCGGTAGCCGCTGCGATGCGCGTTGCCGGCGCGATCGGCTCCGCTGCGGCGCGCCGTGTAGGCGTCCTGGAGGAAGGTGCGCAATCTCCCGCCCTCGATCAGGGCGGTGCGCGCTCGCGGGATTCCCTCGTCGTCGCAGGGCGACGCTGCCAGCCCCTCGGTCTCCAGTCCATCGTCGTGAAGGACCAGTGCCTCGCTGGCCACCTCCTCACCGAGCATGTCCGCAAACGGAGAGCGCCCGCGCTGCACCGAGTCGGCCCCCAACGCCGAGCCGATCAGGCCGGCGAAGCTGGCCGCCACCGTGGGGTCGAAGACAACCGGGCAGGCACGCGATGCGGGCTTCTCGGCGCCGATCATTGCCGCGGCGCGCTCTGCGCCCTCGACGCCAATCGCATCGGCATCGAGCCCGGACGGCGAGCGGGCGAGGCGGAAGCCGAGTCCCGGCTCTCGGGAATCGGCATCCCCGGCCAGCGCGCGGACGTAGGCGTAGCAATTGCTTGCCTCATAGGAACACTCGATTCCGGTCGAGGAATGAATCGCCACCTCGTCGTCGGCATCCGCGTAAACAGCCTGCTCTACGTTCCCGACCCGTCGGTCATGCGAGGTCGCAGCCCGCTCGACCGCGAGGGTGAGCTCGACGAGGCGATCGGCCGGCCAATCCGCGATCGCCGGATCGCGGAGGCCGTCGAGTCGCGGATAGTCGCCGTCGGCCTGGGGCGCAGCGGCGTGCTCGTCCTCGTCGGCGATTCGCGCTGCGGTCACGACCCGGGACCCGAGCTCGCGCAGGCCCTGCTCGGAGAGGTCGGTGCCGAACGCATAGCCGGCCCGCCCGCCGATCCACGCCCGCAGCCCCACCCCCCGCTCGGTCGCGGCAGACAGGCTCTCCACCTTGCCTCCGTGCACACGGACCTCGCGATTGCGCTGCTGCAGTGCGTAGCCCTCGGCGTCGGAGGCGCCGTCGGCGACCGCCGCCTCGACCGCGGCCCTGGCCGCCTCCGCCAGCTCCATCACACCGCCGTCCCTCCGACGGTGAGCTGGCGGATCCGGACATGGCCCTGGCCGGTGCCCACCGGCACCCACTGACCCGCCTTGCCGCAGGTGCCGCTCTTCATGTCGAAGTCCGAGCCGACGGCGTCGATCGCCGCCAGCGCGTCGAGGCAGTTGCCGATCAGGGTGGCGCCGCGGCACGGCTTCGTCACCTTGCCGTCCTCGATCAGGTAGCCCTCCGAGACCCCGAAGACGAAGTCACCGCTGGCCGGCTCCACCTGTCCGCCGGCGAACGAGACTGCATAGAAGCCCCGCTTGACCTCGGAGATAATCGCCTCGGGGTCGGCGTCTCCCGGCGCAATGTAGGTGTTGGTCATGCGCGGGATCGGCAGGTCGCGGAAGCTTCCCCGCCGTCCGTTGGCGGTCAACTCCGCACCGTCGCGCTCGGCGCGCAGGCGGTCATAGAGGAATGAGGTGATGCGACCCTCCTCGATCACCTGGGTCTTCTGAGCCGGTGTGCCCTCGTCATCGATCCCATCCGTCCCCCAGGCGCCCGGCAGCAAGCCGTCGTCATAGGCATTGACGAGGGGCTCCGCGACCAACTCCCCGAGCAGCCGCTGATAGACGCTGGCTCCCTGATGGACGTGATCGACCTCCAATCCATGGCCGGTCATCTCATGGAAGAGGACGCCGCCAAATCCGCCGCCGACCACGACCGGCATCGAACCGGCGGGCGCCGGGTCCGCGTCGAGCAGGGTGAGCGCCTTGCGCGCCGCCTGCTCCGCGATTCTGGCGGGATCGCGGTCGAAGAGCTCGAACCCGGCATGGCCGCCCAGGGTCTCGAAGCCAACTTCGGCCGAGCCGTTGCGGCGGGCAACGGATTGGGCCGCGAGCCTCACCCGGGTGCGATCGTCGGTCGCATAGGTGCCAGCCGAGTTGGCCACCACGATCTGGCGACGGCTCTCGCCATAGGTGACCTGGACTTGGACGATCGCGTCCCCCTGGGACCGGGCCCGCTCGTCGAGCTCGCGCAGCATCTGGGCCTTGCGGTCCGCAGCAACGTCATCGGGCGGAATCTGGATCTCCTGCCGCGCGGTCTGTTGTGCGCGCAGGGGCACGGGCTCACTGCGGGCGCCGCGCAGAGCCGCGGCCGCCTCGTCCGCGGCTCGCTCCAGGTCAGGCTCGGCGATGCCGTCCACATGCGCGAAATAGGCGGTGCCGTCCTTGACCACCCGCACGCCCGCGCCGCCTCCGCTTGCCAGCGTCACATCCTCGACCCGCGACTCGTCGATTCCCATCTGGGTTCCATCGCCCCGCTCCGCGAACAGCTCCGCGAACTCGCCGCCGTTGGCGAGCGCCCGCTCGACAATCGTCCCGGCCAGCTCGGGGGACGGCAGCTCGCTCATCTCGACGACACGCCGATCACGGCTCCACCTTGGTCGTCGCCAGCTCGAGCAGTCTTCCCGCTGCCTCGAGGAGCGCGACCCCCGCCTCCGAGTCGGCCGCATGGTCCACGCTGCTGCCATCGGCCCGATAGACGCGGGCGAATGGGCGCCGTACGTGGCGCCGGCGTCGCATGAATGCCGCCGCCTCGTCGGCGTAGCCCGAGACCCGGTCGAGGACGACGCGGTGCGGCTTCGGCATCAGTTGGCCGCCGCGGAGGCACTATTCGTCGTCGGCCCGCCGGCCGCCAGGTCACGCAGCGTTGCCCGCATGTCGAACGCCATCAGCGAGGCGAGGACGAACCGCTCCGTCACCGCGACAGCGGTCAAATTGCCCTCGCGAAGCGCGAACACCTCCCCGGCCTCGGTGGCAACGTGGACCTGCTCGGCCGCCCCGCCATCGGCGTCAGCGGCGGCAAGAAGAGCGTCGGTGGAATCGCCCCATTCGGCCTTTTCTCCGCTGGCGGCAAGGACCTCGCGGCCCTCCAGGATCGCGCCTCCGCGCATCTCGGGTGAGAGCTCCATCAGATGATCCAGGGAATAGGCGGCAAGTTCACGGTCGGGCACGTGAGCCAAAATACCGCCCGTGTCCCTGGCGCGAGTTTCCTGGCTCATCGTCGTGGCGGTCTGTCTGATCGCCGTGGTGCTGCTTGGCCTGGGCGGATACACCGGCTACAGCATCACGGTTGGGGCAGTGGGGATCGCGGCCGCGGTGAATCTTTTGCCGGCCCCCTAGCCCGCTCGAAACGGGTCGGGGCTCTCGCCGGGGGCAAGCACCGAGTCCTCCGGCTCGACGTGGATCAGGACGTCGGCGGCCGGAAGCTCGGCCTCGATCGCGGCCCGCATCGCGTGGGCCAGCTCGTGGGCCAACTCGAGGCTGGTGCCGGATCGAAACTGAACGTGGAGGTCGACGTAGCGACGGTTGCCAGCCCGGCGCGCCCGCAGCTTGTGGTAGCCGGCCACCTCGGGCGGGCGCGCAGCGGCGATCGCAGCCTCGATTCGATCCATCTCGTCGGGGGGCAGCGCCTCGTCGACGAGCACCCGCGAGGAGCGGGTGATGATGCGCAGGCCGGAGCCGACGATCGCCACCGCCACCGCCAGGGCGGCGATCGAGTCGAAGGCGCTCTCGCCGGTCACATCGACCAGCACCAGACCGACCAGCACCCCGATTGAGGTGAATGCGTCGGTGCGCAAATGCGCGGCATCGCCCTCCAGAGCCGGGGACTCGAACCGCTTCGCCTGCCGGCCGAGGAAGGCGGAGATGGCGAAGTTCGCGAGCGCCGAGACGGCCATGACGGCAATGCCGAGACCGAGCGTGTCGACGTGGGCCCCGACGACCAACCTGTGGGTCGCCTCGTAGACGATCACCGCGGCCCCAACCAGAATCAGCATCCCCTCGATCGCCGCCGCGAGGTTCTCGAGCTTCTCGTGGCCGTATGGATGCTCGACGTCGGCCGGTTCGTCGGCCTTGCGCACCGAAGCAAGGGCGATCACCGAGGCGAGCAGGTCGATCAACGAATGAACCGCCTCGGTGAGGATCGCGATCGAGCCGGTGATCGCCGCGACCGCGACCTTGAGTGCGATCAGCAGCGAGTTGGAGGCGACCGAGAGACCGGCGGCGCCGGATTTGGTGCGGATCATTCGGCGCTCTCCGTTTCGCCAGCTTCGGAACCTGCAGCGAGGTAGGCGGCGAGCATCCGTGCCGCCCGGCCCCGGTGGCTGATGAGGTTCTTCTCCTCTGGACTCAACTCGGCCATTGTGCGCTTGCCAGCGAGCTCGTAATCGTCGGGAATGAATGCCGGGTCATAACCGAACCCGCCCGCTCCCCGGGGCTGCTCGGCGAGAGTGCCCATGCACCAGCCTTCGACCAGTCCCTCCTCGCCCATTTCGTTCACGTAGGCGATCACACAGGCGTAGGCGACCCTTCGATCGTCACCGGCCTCACCCACCTCGCGCAGCAGCTTGGCGAGATTCTCCTCATCGCTGGCGTTCTCGCCGGCATAGCGAGCCGACCGCACACCGGGGAGCCCGCCAAGGGCGGCGGCTTCAATGCCGCTGTCGTCGGCAATCACCGCCTGCCCGGTCGCCGCGTGCGCCGCCCTCGCCTTGATCAGCGCGTTGTCGGCAAACGTCTCCCCGCCCTCCGGCGGCAGCTCGACGTCTCCAGGGAGGGGCTCGAGCCTGACTTCGGGCAGCAGCTCGACGAGCTCGCGCAGCTTGTGCTCGTTGCGGGTGGCAACGACCACGGCCGGGGTCGCCTCGCCGCGCCGGTCGGCCATCAGGTCGAGACGGCCCGCTCCTGCTCCTCGCGCAGCCGAACGATTCCAGCCTCGGCGAGGGCGAGCAGCTCGTCGAGCGAGGCCCGCGACAGCGGTGTGCGCTCGGCCGTGGCCTGCACCTCCACCAACCCGCCGTCCCCAGTCATCACAACGTTCGCATCCACCTCGGCCGCCGAGTCCTCGGAGTAGTCGAGGTCGCACAGCGCCCTGCCGTCGACGATGCCGGCGCTCACCGCGGCGATCGAGCCACTGAGCGGCAGTCTCTCGATGTCGCCAGCGTCCACCAGGCCCTGGAGCGCCAGGCGCAGGGCCACGAAGCCGCCGGTGATCGCCGCGCAGCGGGTGCCGCCGTCGGCCTGAAGAACGTCACAGTCGACGTAGACGCTGCGCTCGCCGAGCGCCGCGAAGTCGACGACGACGCGAAGCGCACGGCCGATCAGCCGCTGGATCTCGACCGAGCGCCCGTCCTGGCGCCCGCGGGAAACGTCGCGCGACTTGCGCTCCCCGGTCGAGGCGGGGAGCATCGCGTACTCGGCCGTCACCCAACCCCGGCCCTTGCCCTCCAGCCAGCGCGGCACCGAGTCGGTCACCGAGGCTGTGCAGATGACCCGTGTCTCGCCCTGGGAGAACAGCGCCGACCCGTCCGCCGTGCGGACATATCCCGGCTCGATCTGGACTGGGCGAAGGTCGGCCGGGGCGCGGTCGTAGCTGCGGCTGGCAGGCATCCGGGCCGAGTCTCTCACGCGGCCGCGCCGGATGGAGAGACCGTCACCCGGCGCGGCCGGCCACCTGACCCGTCAGCGAAAGCTGACCTGATTCACCGCCTGCTTGATCTTCTCGATGATCACCCCGGCCAGCTCGGTCCCCTGCTTGCCGTTGAAGCCCTTCATCGCCGCCACCATCCCGACCATCAGCAGCGAGACGAGCAGGATCAGGCCGACATACTCGACCGTGCCCTGGGCGCGCTCGCCTTCGAGCAAGCGACGGATCGCGCCCAACCGCCGATCTACCGTCAGGTAGAGCCATCCCATCAATGCGCTCATGCACCCTCCTTCGTTCCGATTGGAGGGCAATGCTCCGGCCTCAGCACCTACTGATCTACACCTAAACGTGTCGAGTCGGTGGCCGCGGCGGATACCCTGGCGCCGCATGCGGGTGCTGGTCGTCACCAACTTCACTCCCGACGCGGAGACGCCGCAGCGCGGCCGCTGGGTGGTCGACCAGGTGGAGGCGATCCGTAGTCACGGCGTCGAGGTCGACGTATTCAGCTTTCCGCTCGGCAGGAACCAGTACCTGCCCGCGGTGCGCCGATTGCGGCGACTGCTGCGCCGCGAGCGCTTCGATCTGGTGCATGCCCACTACGGATTGCCCGGGTGGTGCGCGCTGCTGGCCGGCGCGCAGCCACTGGTCGTCACCTTCCACGGCACCGATGTGCGCCACCGCAGCGTCGGGCCGCTGTCGCGACGGCTGGCGCCGCGGGTCGACATTTGTGCTGGCGTCTCCCGGGCCCTGTTCCGCCCTGAAGGCGGCCGCCCCGGCCTCCCCCGGCCGCCTGGACGCACAGCGGTGCTGCCCTGCGGCGCCGACCTGCGGCGCTTCAGGCCGATGCCCCGAACCGAAGCGCGGCGCGAGCTCGGGCTCGATCCGAAAGGCAGCTATCTCTTCTTTCCGGCCAACCCATCGCGGCCCGAGAAGCGCCATGACCGCGCCGTGGAGCTGGCTGGCCGCGCCGGCGCCCAGCTGCTCAACGGCGGCAGCATCGAGCCCGACCGCATGCCGCTCTGGATCAACGCTGCCAACGCGGTCCTCATCACCTCCGACTACGAGGGCTTCGGCCTGATCTCATTGGAATCGCTGGCCTGCGAGGTGCCGGCGCTGTCGACTCCGGTCGGCATCGCACCCCACGCCTTGGGTGGGGTGCCCGGCTGCCTTGTCGCGCCCTATGACTCTGAGCGTTGGCTGGCGGAGCTGCGCCCGCACCTGGAAGCCGGCGACCCGCGGGTGCCGGGTGCGCAGCGAGCGGCCGCCTTCTCAGCGGATCGCATGGCGGAGCGCGTTCTCGTCGCCTACCGGGAGCTGCTCGACAATGTGCACCCATAAAAGCCTCCAACGGCTAGGCTGAGTTTCCGCAGGAGGAGCGAGCGCGGAGACTGCATGTAAGCCGCCGGATGCGGCAAATCAGGCAATGATTCGCGCCCGCCCTGGATACTCGGTTACAAGCGGAATCCCCACCCACATGACGCGCCTACGAACGAACAACCCGCGGGCGACAGCGAGGTCAGCCCGCCCGCTGTCGCAACAGATGGACTGACGTGCACGTGGAGGACGCCGAGAGACGGGTTCGCGACGCGGCGGAATCGGCGCGTCGCGAGGCCGAAGAAGTGGCGACGGCGGAGATCCTCGCGCTCGAGGAGGAGCTGGAGCGCCAGCAACAGCGAGCCGAGAAGGCCGTCAAGGAGGCCAGTGACCAACTGCGCCGCGCCGAGGAGGGCTCGCGCGAGGAGATGGATCGCTACCGGCGCGAGGTCGAGGGCCGGACCCGGAAGGAGGTCGAGGCTGCTCGCAAGGCCGCCGAGGAACGGTTCGCCGCCGAGCTTCGGACGCTCGACGCCGAGCTGGCGATGGAGAAGGAGGCGAAGGCGAAAGCGCTGGAAGCAGCCGAGAAGCGACTCGCCGAGATCGAAAAACATGCGATAGCCGCCGGTGAGCGGATCGAGGTAGCGGAACGCCAGCTGGCCGAGGAAACCGAACGGCTGCGGGCAAGTGTCGAGACCAAGGTGCGCGAGCAGACCGAAAAGGTTCGCCGCGATACGGAGGCAAAGCTGAAGGCCGCGCTGGCCCAGCGTGAGCAGGAACTCGAACGACAGCTTGCCAAGCAGACGGCGGCCCTCGAGCAGGCACAGAGGCGGGTCGAGGAGCTTGACCGGCGCACCAACGAGGAGCGCAAGCGCCTCCACGCGCGGGCCGAGCAGCAGGCCACCGCCGCCGCTGAGCAGGCCCGCAAGGATGCCGGCGCGAAGGCGCAGGCGGAGGCGGAGAAGCGATTTGGCTCCAGGGACCAGGAGCTGCGTGCAGAGATCGAGAAAAGTCGCTCCGCCCTCAAAGAGGCCGAGCAACGGATCGCCGAGCTTGAGAAGCGCACCCTTGCAGAGCGCCAGAAGTTGCGCGGCGACGCCGGAGAACAGGTGACCGCAGCCGCAGCGCAGGCAGGCAAAGAGGCCGAGAAAAAGCTGCGGGCGGAGCACGACCAGGCCTCCAAGAAGCTGCGGGCGGAGGCAGAGCAGCGCCTCAACGCCAAGGAGAAGGAGTTGCAGGCGGAGATCGCCAGGAGCCGCACGGCGCTCGAAAGGGCCGAACGGCGAGTGGCGGAGCTCGAGAAGGGGTCGAAGGTCGAAATCGAGCGAGTCCGCTCCGAGGCCGCAAAGCAGGCGACGGCGGCCGCCGAGCTGGCGGCAGAGGAAGCCCGCGCGGAGGCGGAGGAGAAGACGCGCGCCCAAGCCGAGCAGCAACTCGGCGCCAAGGAGAAGAAGCTGCGCGACGAGATCACCCAGTTGCAGGGAGCGCAGAAGAAGGCGTCAGACGACGCCGCCGGGAAGATCAGCGAAGAGCTGCGCAGCCGCAAGGGTGAGCTGGAGAAGCTCGAAAAGCGACACCAGGCTGCCCTCGAGGAAGCCAAGCAACACGCCGAGCAGGCGAGTCATCGCGCCCAGCACGCCGAGGAGGCAAACCAACGCGCGAAAGCGGCTGAGGAGCAAGCCAAGGACGCCGAGAAACGCGTCGCGCAGGCCGAGGAACGCGTCGCGCAGGCCGAGAAGCGGGCCGAGGAGGCCGCGGCGGCGCTCGGGGACGCGGAGGTGGAAAGTCGCGAGGCGGCCGCCGGGTGGCTGCGCGGGCAGATCAAGGAAATGCGGCGCGATGTTCGCGGCCAGGTCGAGGCCGAGATCGAAGAGGCCCGGGCGGCAAGCGCCCAGGCGGCACACGGCGAAGCCGAGAAGCGAGTCGAGAAGGAGGCGAGGCGCCTCGAGGCCGAGGCCGACGCCCTCGCGGAGCGCGCCGCAGCCGATGCCCGCGAAGAGACCGAGCAGGAGCTGAGCGAGCTGCGCGCCGAGCGCGACGAAGCCGTATCGAAGCTACGCGCCGCGGAGCAACAACTGACGAAGAAGACTGCGCCGTCCGAGAAAGCCAAGGAGGCCGACGCGGCAGAGGCGGCGCCGGAGGAGCCCAGCAAGGGCAAGGCGAAGGCTCCGAAGAAGCAGCCGGCGAGCGAGAAGAAGGCCAAAGAGGCCGCGAAGGAGCCGGAGGCCGAAGAGGAAGCCGATGAGCCAAGTGGCCCGGTCGATCTCAACGAGGCAACCTTCGAGCAGCTGCGCCGACTTGGGTTCTCGGCCGCCCAAGCCAATCGCGTGATCGCCTACCGCGACCGCCTCGGCGGCTACAAGTCGGTCGACGACTTGGAGACCGTGCCCGGCATCGCACGCGAATTCGTTACCAAGTTGGAGGACAGGCTGAAGGTCTAGTGACCGGCCCCGCTCGCCAGGATGAAGCGGCGGGACCGGAGTGGCGCCGCCCCCTTATCGCGGCCGCCATCACCGTGGTGGTGGCGGTGGTGATCTTGGTGCTCGGCTACGAACGAATGCGCGATCACGCCGACGACGAGGCCGGTGCCCTCCACGCTGCCCACGGCCATGCGGTCACGCGAGCTGCCAACGGGACCGCAACTCGGAGCGGTAGCCGGAGGCAGGTTCCGGCGGCGCCTCCCGCGGCGCAACGGAGCCCGTAAAAGCCGCGATCGTGGCGCTGACCGAGGCGGCCAGCGCCTGCAGCGCGTAGCCACCCTCGAGGCAGACCAGCACCGGCGCGCCGAGCTCGGCGGCGATGTCGCGCAGACTGGCCGCCATGTCGGCGTAGGCCGCCTCGTCGAGCATGCATTGGGCGAGCGGGTCGTCGCGATGCGCGTCGTAGCCCGCCGAGACGGCGAGCAGGCCGGGGTTGAAGCTTCGCGCCAGAGGCACGAGGACGGTCTGCACGATGGAGAGGAACTCGTCCGCTCCGGCGCCTGAAGCGACCGGAAGGTTGACCGTGTAGCCCTCGCCCTCCCCACTGCCGCGCTCGCTCGGGTCACCGGTGCCTGGATAGAGGGGGCTCTGATGGATGCTCGCGAACAGCACGCGAGGAGAGTCATAGAAGACGTCCTGGGTCCCGTTGCCGTGATGGACGTCCCAATCGACCACCATTGCGCGTTCGATGCCGTGCTCTGAGAGCGCATGGGCCGCACCGATCGCCAGGTTGTTGAACAGGCAGAAGCCCATCGAACGCAAGCGCTCGGCATGGTGGCCGGGAGGGCGAAGTCCGCAGAACGCGAACCCCGCGTCGCCGCCGAGCAACCGGTCGACGGCATGCACGGCGCCGCCGGCCGCCCTCAGCGCGGCGTCATAGGAACGCGCGCTGACCACGGTGTCGACGTCGATCATGCCGCCACCCCTGGCGCTGATCGCCTCAATCGCGTCGATGTGGGAGCGCGGGTGGACTCGCTCGATCTGCTCCAGCGTCGCCGCCGGAGCCTCGACCACTTCGAGGCCGTGCCAATGGTCGGCCTCCAGCGCCGCCTCGATCGCCCGCACGCGCTCGGCGTTCTCGGGATGGGACCCGGTGTCGTGCTCGAAGGACAGCGGGTGGCGCAGATACAGACCTGGTGCCATGGCAGTTACGGTACTCAGCCTTCTTGGAGTCAAACCGAGCCGAACCGGGCCGCTGCGACGTCGCCGTGGTCGGCGGTGGCGCCGCCGGCCTCTGGGTCGCGCTGCGGGCAGCCGAGCACGGAGCCTCGGTGGTGCTGATCTCCCGCACTCCACTTTCGGAGAGCGCCAGCTTCCGGGCCCAGGGCGGGCTGGCGGCGGCGCTGGAGCCGGGCGACTCGCCCCAGCAGCACGCCGCCGACACGATCGCAGCGGGGCGGGGGCTCTGTCGCTCATCGGCGGTCCAGGTGCTCACCGAGGGCGCCCCCGCGGCGGTCGAGGAGCTGCTGCGACGGGGCGTCCACTTCGACACCGATGCAAAAGGGGGTCTACAGCTCGGACTCGAGGGGGGTCACACACGGCGGCGCGTCGTCCACGCGAATGGCAGCGAGTCCGGGCGCGAGATCACCGGAAGCCTTGCCGCGCTGGTCGCCGAATCGGAGCAAGTCGAGGTCCGCGAGCGAACTTCGGCTCTGGCGCTGTGGAGCGACGGCAGTCGCTGCGCCGGCGTGATCACCGACGGAGGGCCGGTGATGGCTGGGGCCACGGTGCTGGCCACCGGCGGCTCGGCGGCGCTATGGAGGCGAACGACGAACCCATGGGGGGCGATCGGCGCGGGTCCCGTGATCGCGCAGGCTGCGGGGGCCGACCTCGCGGACCTCGAGTTCTGCCAGTTTCACCCCACCGCTCTGGCACTGCCGGGGAGTCGCTGGGATGCCGCACTGATCACCGAGGCGGTGCGGGGCGAGGGAGCGATCCTGCTCGATGCGGCGGGTGAGCGCTTCACTGACGAGCTGGCGCCACGCGACGCTGTGGCGGCGGCGATCCTCGCCCGCATGCACGCGGATGGCGCCGAGCACGTGCGGCTCGACCTACGCGGTATCGATCCCGAACGCTTCCCGAGCATCTTCGCGACCCTGAGCGAGGCGGGCCTCGACGCCCGAACCGAGCCGATCCCGGTTTCCCCGGCGGCCCACTACATGATGGGCGGTGTAGCTACCGACCTCGATGGGCACAGCTCGCTGCCGGACCTGCTCGCGGTCGGGGAGTGCGCCTGCACCGGGCTGCATGGCGCCAACCGACTTGCCTCCAACTCGCTCACCGAGTGCTTCGTGTTCGGCTCGCGCGCCGCGGAGTCGGCCACGGTCGAGCAGACGCTGTCGCCAGCCGACCCGGCGCCACCCCCAACCTGGCGCTTCGAGCCACCCCTGCAGGCCACTCGGGACGCGGTCTGGGAGCTCGCCGGTCCGCTGCGGCGGGCGGCCGAGCTGGAGCGGTTGGCAGCCGACCCATACCCGCTCGCGAGGACGATCGCTGCCTGCGCACTGGAGCGCCGCGAATCGCGGGGCGCTCATAGGCGCGAAGACGCGCCGGCCCTCGATCCCAGGCTGGATGGGGTGCATCTTGTGCAAAACCCACATGGCGAAATCCGGCATGAGAGCTGGATTTGAGCGTGTTCTTAACGCCCTCTTAATAGAACCGCGCCCCACCTTCACACAAAAGTGGAAGGCTGCCCGCCTCCCCAAAAGTGGGTAAACCCGCACGGAGCAAATTGGGTAGGAAGGCCCGACCTGGGTGATCACGACCCAGGCGGGGGGAAAGGGAATTACAAGAGAGGGGTATTCCAGGATGTATCGGTTCAGCCGTTCGATGTACCGGGAGTTGGCGCCGCGCGTGATCGACGAGACGCCTGGAGGGCCATCGCCGCGTCAGGAGCTGCTTGAGGCTTGCGAGCGAACGATTCGGAGGCTCGCGGTCGACCGCCGCTATTTTGCGCGCCCAGCTCGCTCGCTGTTCAACGAGATCCGGATCCAGTTCCCGATCAGTGAACAGCTCTACGTCTACAAGGTCGTGGAGCGCAATGTGAGCCTTTGCGTTGAGTTCCTCGACAAGCTGCCGCCCGACGTCTGTCTGGATGGCGTCCCGCGGCAATGCCGCGCCTCGACCCGAAAGGGCACTCCGTGTCAGCGCGATCCGCTGCCGCGGATGGATTACTGCCCGTCGCACAAGCACCTCGAGGAGCCGGCAACCGAAGAGGTCCAGCCGATCGCGGCCTGAGCAACCTTCGCTGTAACAGGGACCCGTGGCCGCAAGGCCGCGGGTCCCTGTTACGGCGGGCCCGCTTCCCGTCCGCCACACCACCGGGCGCCGTTCCCAGGTAGCGTCGGCGCGTGCTGCTCGGGGTTGACGTAGGAGGCACCTTCACCGACGCCGTCGTCTTCGACGGTGAGCACCTCCACACCGCCAAGGTCCCGACCACGCCGGAGGACCAGGCGAGCGGCGTGATGACCGCCGTCGAGGCGGCCCTGACCCGAGCTGGCGCAGGGACAAATCAGGTCGAGAGCTTCGCCCACGGCATGACGGTGGGGACCAACGCGCTGCTGGAGGAGCGCGGGGCGAGCACCGCATTGGTGGCGACCCGCGGCTTCGGCGACCTGCTGCGCATCGGCCGGCAGAACCGCCCGCAGCTCTACCGCCTCTGCGTGCCAAAGCCCGTTCCCCTGGTTTCCTCCGAGCACCAGTTCGAGGTCGCCGAGCGGGTCGGGCCCGATGGCGTGATCGAGGCTCTCGACGACGCCGAGCTCGACTCCCTGGCGGAGCGGATCGGCGATTCCGGAGTCGCGGCGGTCGCGATCTGCCTGCTGTTCTCCTATCTGGAACCGGCCCACGAGCGGCGGGTCGCCGAGCGGCTGCGCGAGGCGTTGCCCGAGATTCACGTATCCGCATCGCATGAGGTGCTGGCCCAATTCCGCGAGTACGAACGCTGCTCGACCACCGTGATCGACGCCTACCTCTCCCCGCTGCTCGGCCATTACCTGAACCGCTTGGGCGACGCAGCGACGCAGGCCGGGTTGCCGCAACCGGTCGTGATGCAGTCCTCGGGAGGTGTCGCCCCAGCCGCCGAGGCGGCGCGGGCCGGCGCCTGGAGCGTGCTCTCCGGCCCCGCCGCCGGTGCCGTCGGAGCCGGTTTGATCGCCTCGATCTCGGGAGACGGCAATGCCGTCGGCATCGACATGGGTGGCACCTCCTGCGATGTCTGCGTGGTCGAGGAAGGACGGGTGCGCCAGACCGACTCGCGCCAGGTCGAAGGCCGGGTGATCCAGCTGCCGATGGTCGACGTGCACACGGTCGGCGCCGGGGGCGGCTCGATCGGCTGGCGGGATCCCGGCGGGGCGCTGCGGGTGGGGCCGCGCTCGGCAGGCGCCGAACCGGGCCCTGCCTGCTACGGGCGGGGTGGCGGCGAGCCCACGGTCACCGACGCCAACCTGTTGCTCGGCTATCTGGCGCCGGATTCCGCCCTGGCCGGGGGGGTCGAGCTCGACGCGGGGGCGGCACGCATCGCCGTCGATCGACTCGGCGGCTCGCTGGGGCTGGAGGATCTCGAGACCGCCGATGGCATGGTTCGAGTCGCCAACCAGGAGATGGTGCGGGCGCTGCGCGTGGTCACCGTGGAACGCGGAGTCGACCCGCGCCGCTTTGCGTTGATGCCGTTCGGGGGCGCTGGCCCGATGCACGCCGCCGCGCTCGCCGAGCAGCTCGAGATGGCCAGCATCCTCTGCCCGCGGGCCAGCGGCGTGCTCTCGGCGCTCGGCCTCTGCGCCTCGGATCGCCGTCGGGACACCGCCCGCACGGTGCTGTTGAGCGGTGAGGAGCTGACCGCCGACCGGGTCGCGGCCGAGGTCGCGGCGTTGGCCCGCGGGATCGGCGGGAACATGAACGGCGCCGAGCCGCGGGCCAGCTACGAGATGCGCTATCGCGGACAGGCCTTCGAGCTGCCCGTCCCGGGGCCGCCCGATCCCGACCCTGCCGACCTTGTGGAACGCTTTGCGGAGGCGCATGAGATGCGCTACGGCTACCGCGACCCCAATGGAGTCGTCGAACTGGTCAACATCCGCCTCGCGATGGTCGTTCCCGGCGCCCATCCGCGCCCATCCGCCGCATCGCCGGGAGAGCTGCGGGAGTCGGAGCGCGAGGCGCGCTTCGGAGGCGAGTGGCACTCGACCCGTGTCCTGCGCGGTGAGCCGCCGGCCGGGCTTCGGGCCGTAGGCCCGGCGATCTTCGAGCTCCCCGAGGCAACCCTGGTGCTACCGCCGGGCTGGTCGGCCGAGGTCGACGACGCCGGCACCATCGTGGCCACAAACCCAACCCCCGAGCAACCAGCAACCAGCGACTAGCGACTGATGCCTTCCCAACGCCTCGACCCCGTCACCCTGCAGGTAACGATCGGCGGCCTGCGCGCCGCCTGCGAGGAGATGGGCGCGGTGCTGATCCGCTCGGCGTACTCGGCCAACATCAAGGAGCGGCGCGACTGCTCGACCGCTCTGTTCGACCCCAACGGCGAGATGGTCATGCAGGCCGAGCACATCCCGGTCCACCTCGGCTCGATGCCGGAATCGGTGGCGGCGGTACTGGACGAGATGCAGCGACCGGGAGAGACCTGGATGCTCAATGACCCCTATCGGGGCGGCACCCACCTGCCGGACATCACCCTGATCTCTCCGATCTTCGTCGGCGGTGCGTTGAGCGGGTTCGCGGCCAGCCGTGCCCATCACGCCGACGTCGGCGGCCCGACTCCCGGCGGCATGCCGGCCCGCTCGACCCAGCTCGACGAGGAGGGGCTGGTGATCCCCCCCACTCTGGCCACCAGCCAGGCGCTCGAGGAGATCGCCTCCTGCATGCGCTCGCCCCGGCAACGGCTCGCCGACCTGCGCGCCCAGCAGGCCGCAAACCGGATTGGATCGTTGCGGCTCACGGAGCTGGCCCAGCGCCAGGGGCTCGACGAGCTTCGGGCCGGGATGGCGGAGACGCTGGACTACGCGGAGCGCCGCACCAGGGCGGCGCTCGCCGAGCTTCCCGACGGGACATATGAGGCGTCCGATGTGATGGAGGACGACGCCGGCGGCGACCCACGCGACGTGACGCTGCGGGTCAGTGCGACGGTCGCCGGCAATCGGCTTCTGCTCGACTTCACCGGCACCGATCCGCAGGTCGAGGGCAATCTCAACTGCCCGCTCTCGGTGACCAAGTCGGCGGCCTACTTCGCGGTCCGCGTGCTCACCGATCCCGACGCCCCCCCTTCGGCCGGCGCCTACCGGCCGATCGAGGTCCGCGCGCCCGAGGGTTGCCTGCTCAACGCCGAGCCTCCAGCCGCTGTCGCCGCCGGCAACGTCGAGACTTCGAGCCGGGTCGCCGACCTGGTGATCTCGGCTCTGGCGGGCGCCCGCCCGGCGCCGGCGCAGGGACAGGGCACGATGAACAACCTGACGCTCGCAAACCAGGACTTCACCTATTACGAGACGCTCGGCGGTGGACAGGGCGGCTGCCCGGACGCCGACGGGCCGAGCGCCGTGCACGTTGCGATGTCGAACACGCTCAACACCCCGGTCGAGGCGCTTGAGACCGAGCTTCCACTGCGGGTGCGCGAGCTGTCGGTGCGCCGCGGCAGCGGAGGCGCCGGCCTGCACCCCGGGGGCGACGGCGTCATCCGCGAGCTCGAGGCGCTGGAGGCGATGCGCTACACGCTGATCAGCGAGCGGCGTCGCCATCGCCCCCGCGGTCGTGACGGGGGCGGCGACGGGGAGCCGGGGCGCAACCTGCTCAACGACGAGCCGCTGCCCTCCAAGTGCGAGGGTGAGCTGGCGCCAGGCGACCGGCTGAGAATCGAGACGCCGGGAGGAGGCGGATATGGAAATGCCCGCTGATGAGTTGCTAGTCGCTAGTCGCTAGGTACTAGCTTCTAGCTAATTGGCCCAGCGGATAGAGATCGACGGCGTCACTTTCGCCTACGAGGACACCGGCTGCGACGGCCCCAACGTGCTCATCCTGCACGGCCTCGGCGGCTCCGCGAACGGTTGGCTCGCCCAGCTCGAGGCGTGCCGGGAGCGTGGCTGGCGCGGGATTGCTCCGGACCAGCGCGGTGCCGGACGCAGCGACCGTCCGCCCGGTCCCTACTCGGTCGACCTTTGGGCAGAGGACGCCGTGCGGCTGCTGGATGCGCTGGGCATCGAGCACGCCGCCCTGGCCGGCCATTCGGGCGGAACGATGATTGCCGCGCGGGCCGCGCAGCGGCTCGGCAAACGCACCTGGGCTCTGGCACTCTGCGCCGGGACCATGAGCTGGCCCGACTCGGCTGGCGCCGTCTTCGCCGAACGCGCGCGCCTGGCGCGCGCCGGGCGGACCGACGAGATAGCAGAGGCCGTTGCCGCCAGCGGCCTTTCGGAGGCGTGCCGAAACCGCGACCCCCGCCTGCTGGGCCTGATGCGGGAGGCGATCGCCGCCAATGACGGTGAGTCCTACGCGCGCTGGGCGGAGGCGACCGCCGAGGGGCGGATCGAAGGACTCGAGGCGCTCGGTTGCCCTTTGCTGGCATTTTGCGGATCCGAGGACCCGGTGACGCCTCCAGCTGCCTCGCAGGAGATCGCCGCAGCCGCCACCAATGGCCGCGCGGCGGTGGTCGAAGGGGCCGCCCACTGGTGCATGTTGGAGGATCCGGGAGGCACCACAAAAACGCTATTTGCGTTTTTGGAACAGCACGCGCCAACGTCCTGATAGGCGTCTGGCCAGCTAGCCAGTTTGGCTCTCCAGAGCGGTTACGGATACTTAAATCTAAGCCGTTTGAGCTTGTGACAACTTGAACTTAATTGAGAATTCAGTAGATCTCGTCTAGGGTGTCTGACCTCGGGTCGGCACACCCACCCAGGTACTCGCTGCCCCGCAAGATTCCCGAGACAACTCGCTGGCTTAGACACTTCCCCAATGCCGATTGCTTTCAAAGAGTGGGCCGTAACGGTTCGCGCGCTCGCCGAGGGCGAGCAGCTCGTCACCCTGCGCAAGGGCGGAATCCGCGAGGAGAACAAGCATTTCGAGCTCGAGCATGAGCATTTCTTCCTCTACCCCACCTTCGACCACCAGCGCAACGATCTCGTGCGCCAGTCCCACCATCCGGAGCTGCGCCGCGCCCTCGAGGAGGGCGTCTGGCCGGACGAGGAGCCGCCGCCGCGGGCGCTGGTCCAGGACGGGGGCATCCCGCAGCCCGACCGAGTCCGGATCCGCGCCTGGGCCGAGGTCACCGATCACTTCACGATCGACGACCGTGGTGTCGTCGACGACCTCTCTCCCTTTTACGTCTGGACCCCTGACTACGCGGAGAAGCGCCTCAAGTGGAAGCGCCGCCATCCGCTGCACGTACTGCTGCTGCGGGTGCACCGCATCCCGCGGCCGGTCACGGTCAGGGTCAAGGACGATTACCACGGCTGTCGCTCCTGGGTCGAGATCGACCGCGAGCTTCCCTTCGAGGGCACGCCGGTGATGGCCGACGAAGAATTCGAGCGCGCCCGCATCGAGATCCAGCAGATCTGCGGCGAGCCCGAGCCGGTCCTCGCCTGAGCGGATCCGCTCTCTAGAACGCATCCTCTCCACAGCCACGCGTGCGCTCGTGATCGGCATGGGCGGTGGCGGTGACGTGGTCGGAGCGCTGGCCGCGGCGCGGCTCTGCCAGTCGTTCGGGGCCGAGTTCCGCCTCGGCGGCGTTGCCTGGGAGCGCTTCCCGATCGACCCCTACCCCGGTCCGCGCTCGATCGAGCAGATCAGCGGCGGCAAGCCGCTCGGTTCGGCGGCGGTGCTGGCTGACGAGAACACGACCACCCCCGAGGGGGTCCCGTTCGCGGAATCGCGGATGGCCGCCTTCATCTGCTCGGACACCGTGCTGCTCGACATCACCGGCGGGCCGGAGACGGTGGCCGACGCCGTCGCAGGCGCCGCCCAGATCCTTGGCTGCGACCTCTGCGTGCTTGTTGACGTGGGAGGCGACGTCCTCGCCCACGGCGACGAGCCCGGCCTCGCCAGCCCCCTCTGCGACGCGGTGATGCTGGCTGCGGGGGCGCGCCTCTCCGAGCGGCTGCCCACCGTGGCCGCGGTCTACGGCGCCGGATGTGACGGAGAGCTGACGCCCGACGAGGTCCTCGATCGGATCGCCGAATTGGCCCGTGCGGGCGCTCTGCTCGGCGCCTGGGGCCTCACCCCGGCGGTCGCCGAGCAGATCGAGGCCGCCGCCCGCGCCGTCCCCACAGAGGCGAGTCTGATGGCGGTCCGCTGCGCCCGTGGCGAGACCGGGACGGCGCAGATCCGCAGCGGCAAGCGGACCGTCGAGCTGACGCCGCTGGGGGCGTTGACATTCTTCTTCGACCCGGCGATCGCGGTGCGGCAAACCGCGCCTCTCGCCCGCGCCGTCGAAGACGCATCGAGCCTCGACGCTGCGCAGGTCACCCTGGCAACCGCCGGCGTCCGTACCGAGTTGGACCTGGAGCGAGCGCGGGCGCGGGGCGAGCAGCCGCCGCTCGAGTAGGCGGGCAGGCCGGCGGGCCGCCACCACCTGCGGGTAGCCACCGTGGCGACGAGCACGCTGATTGGCGGCGGGCGCCGGTGGTGCGTTGCGCAGGTTGGCTAGCTGCCTTGAGCGGGCCTCGGGGTCTCGGCTTAGAGGCAAAGTGCCGGCCTCCCGTCCGATGACTGCCGGGACCCCTCAAAAGCGAAAAACCACGCAAATTGCAACCTTTTCGGAGTGTTCGCAGAATGTACGCGGGCAGTACCCGAAAGTGCGCTCGGCGCCCTCCGCCCGAGCCCGAAATCGACCGAAATGACTGCCGCTTTTCCAAGGCGGGCGTCACCGAAATCTGCTGCTAAATAGGTGGGTGGGTCACACATAAACCCTCTACGAAAGG
>JBBQBH010000042.1:0-25769 GCA_038317345.1 Solirubrobacterales bacterium | reverse complement strand
CGCCGCCTACACCGGCGGCTATGGCAACTACACCTGCATCGATCACGGCGGCGGGCTTTCGACCTGCTACGCGCACCAATCCGGTTACGCGGTCTCCGCTGGGGAGAGCGTCGGTCAGGGCCAGGTGATCGGCTACGTCGGCAGCACCGGAGAGAGCACCGGCCCGCACCTGCACTTTGAGGTTCGCGTCAACGGCGCCGCCGTGGACCCACTGGGATATCTCTAAACGGCCGGGGTGGACCAGTTCTTCTGTTCATTGGAGTGCGCGCAAGGATTCGCCAATCCAGAGCTCTATGCCGCGGCGGCCATGGATGAGCAAGCCGGCTCCTAGGAGAACTGCGTTCGGGCCATGCGAATCGCCCCCTGAGCCAAGCGAATCTCACGATTCAGCACATTCATGCCTCGCCATCCTGGACTCCGTACTTAAATGGAAACCAAACGGAATCGAGCCGGGGACAAAGTTCGGGCCAAGCTCTCAGCACGGATTCCGCGGTGCTTGTCGCGGTGCGGGATGGAGGCATCTCCCTCGCCTTTTCGCCGCGGCCACCTCATGCCTTGACCGCCACTGCGATCACCAACCCGACGCTGAACAAGCCGAAGATGCCAGCGCAGATCCCGCCCCACGCGAGCGCGCCACCGGTTTGCTGACCTTCTGCGCGCTGGATCTGGTTCAGCGCGCGGATTCCGAGGTAGATGGCTGCGACCGATCCCAAGCCGAAGAGCCAAAAGATCCCGAGGAGCAAGGATGCGAGGGCGAAGCCGTTGGTCTCTGGTCCTGCGGACCCCTCGGCGCCGGCTGCTGCAGGGTCACTGAGATCGCGGTTCCGCGCGTCAGGCGCTTCACTCCCGGGTCCTCTGTTCACTCGGACGACCATCGCTGAGCTAGTCATGCGGGCAGCTTAGGACGGACAAGCTCCGGGCTAGGACAAAGTTTCGGCTCACGAGGCGACGCTGCCTTGGGGCAGGCAACCGTCGCCCAGTTCGGCGTTGAGCGGTGTCAACTTAGTCGCGGCGACTGGATCTGACCGAGCACTAGCCAGTCGGCGAGCGGCGGGCGCGGCTGGAACACGTCGCTCGCATTGCAATTGCGGAACAAAACGGAACCATATTGGAACCACGAGCGATCAGACCCGCTGCGGTGAGGTCGCGCCAAAGCCTTTGATTTACAGGCATTTAGTGAGCGCGCCCGACAGGATTCGAACCTGTGACCTTCGGTTTCGTAGACCGACGCTCTATCCAACTGAGCTACGGGCGCGGGTAACCGGCAGTGCCGGAGGCCTCGATTCTAGGCGTCCGCCAACCGATCGGCGCGTACAGGAACTCCCACCGCGTAGGCGGCGCCAACGGCGGTCAGAAAACCCTGCGCTGACGAGTGGCCGACCCGCAGCGGGACGGTCGGCGTGTCGGCGAATTCCGAGACAAGCCCGCTCAGCATCCTCCCGGGGCCGACCTCGAGGAGTAGATCGGTCCCCTCGATCGCATCCTCCACCGCGTCCAGGAAGCGAACCGGCTCGGTCATCTGGCGCACGAGAAGGGCCCGCAGATCGGCGTCCGGCTCCAGCTCGGTGCCGGTGATCGTCGAATAGACCGGCCGCTCGAGTCGTCCGAAATCTTCCTCGGCCAGATAACGGTCGAACACGGGGACCGCGTCGCGCATCAGCGGTGAGTGAAAGGCCCCCACCACGCGCAGCCGCACTACCCTGGCGCCGTCCCGCTCGCGCGCCCGCTCGATCACCTCCTCGACCGCGTCGGTCGTTCCCGACACGACCCGGTGACGGGGCGAGTTGAAGCAGGCGACGGACACGTCGGCGCCTTCGACGATGCCCGAGAACGTTTCCTCGTCGGCCTCGATGTTCGCCATCGCTCCCGCGGCGGTGGCGTGATCGGTCATCACTTCGCCTCGCCGACGCGCGACCCGCAGAACTGCCCCCTCGTCGAGCGCCCCGGCCCAATGCAGGGCGGTCAGCTCACCGACGCTGTGCCCGAGGCCGAAGTCGGCCTCGATACCGAGAAGCGCCAGCGCTCGCAGACCGGCGACCGAAGCGGTGACGACCGACAGCTGGACGAGGGCGGGCGGGACCTCGTCGGCCGCCCGCAGCGCCTTTGCCTGCTCGTAGACGCCAGCCGCTTCGGGAAGCCAATCGGCGAGCGCACCGGCGTCGCTGGGCACGGGCGCTCCCTGCCCGGGAAACAGAAAGCCGATCCGGGGACGCTCCCCAGCCTGCCCCAGGGCGATTCCCCGTTGCGCCCGCAATCGATCTGGAACGCCCTCCCTGAGCCAGCCCGCGAGTACGTCGAGGCGCTGCCGCAACTCCTCGGGGTCGGGAGCGACAACAGCCGCCCGCAGCAGCTGCTTCTGCTGAGGCGCAGGTACCGGGGCGAGGTCAGCGAGGCTCGATACTTGCGACGCGCCCTCCCAAACCTTGTCCAGCGCCCTGGAGAGCGATGCTGCATCCGCCCCGCCGAGGAGAAGGAGGCGGCTCCGCCTCACGACTCGAGAACGCGAATTATCTCCATGTATGCCGGTGCCATCTCCTGCACCCGGCTCCATTCCATGAAGCGGACGTAGAAGCTCAATCGATGCTCGCCTGCCAGCTCCCCGTCCTCCCCGAACACCTTCACCGAAGTTTTGATGGTTCCCTTCTTGGGCTCATTTTCTCCGCCCACCGCTTCGTCCAGACGATTGAGTAGGTCTACGCTCGCCGTGAGCACCCCACGAGCCGGACCGCGGGGGCGGAAGCCGGCACCTAGGGTGAAAAGAACCGCGCCCAACCCCAGATCCAGGGCCCGCGGCGCGATCTCCTCGCATACCTCCACCGACGAAGCGATCTCACCCAACGCGAACACCGTCGCGACCGAGTGCTGCCCGTCGGGTCCAACGATCTCCGGCTTGGGTGGAATCGAGACCCGGGCCGCGCCGGCATCGGCAGCAGTGTCGAAGACGATGCCGAGGTGCCGGTGGAACGGAACATTGAGGAAAACGGCGAACACCCCTTCTCGGATCTCGGCCAGCGTTGGCATCAAGATGTACGTTCGCGCAAACGGCCGATCGTCACGTCGTGATGACCACAACGGCGTTGTGGCCGCCAAACGCGAAGGAGTTCGAAAGTGCCACAAGTCGCCCGTTTTCCCCGTGCGGTTCGAGTGGTCTGGACTCGCCCGGCACGTAGTCAAGATCGAGGCCCTCGTCCGGCTCCTCCAAGCCGAGAGTTGGACAGGCGACCCGGTTGGTGAGCGAAAGCAGCGTGGAGACCGCCTCCACTCCACCGGCCGCTCCGATCGAATGGCCGATCGCTGACTTCGTGGAGGAAATCGGGATCTTGTGGGCGTGTTCGCCAAGCGCCTTCTTTAGCGCCGCCGTCTCGCTGCGGTCGTTGTCGGGCGTTGAGGTGCCGTGCGCGTTGACGTAGTCGACGTCCTCTGGTTCCAGGTTCGCGTCCTTCAGGGCGGCACCGATCGCCTTGGCGCAGACTTCTCCGTTCGGGTTGGCCGATGTCAAATGGTAACCGTCGGTGGTGGAGGCATAGCCCGCCACGTATCCGAGCACATTGGCCGAGCGAGCTTCGGCCGTCTCGGGATTCTCGAGGACCAGGACGCCGGCGCCCTCGCCCATGACGAACCCGTCACGCAAGCGGTCGAAAGGACGGCATATCCCGGAGCGAGAAAGGGCTCCCGCATTGCGAAACAGCGCCAGCCCGTATTCGCTCACGCAAGCCTCAGCGCCTCCCACGATCACCGCGTCGGCGCTGCCGATGCGAAGCATTCGCAGCCCGGCCCCGATCGCCTGTGCGCTCGAGGCGCAGGCAGTGGCAATGCTCCCGGTTTCACCGCGAAAGCCGTTGCGCATCGCGACAAGCGCCGGCAGGGCGTTAGGCATCGCAACAGGGACGGTTAACACCCACACGGCGTCCGCTCCCTGCGTGTCCATCACATCCGACTGGTCTCTCAGCGTCTCGATGCCGCCGAAAGCGACCCCCATGATGCAGGCCACTCGCGCGGGATCGTAGGGGCAGTCATCTCCCCAGGCGGCCTGCAGAGCCTCCTCGGCGGCGACCAACCCCAGCTGCGCGAATCGCTCCATGCGCCGCGCCTCCTTGCGCGACAGCATGTCCGCTGAGTCGAACTGTTTGCACGTGCCGGTGCCGTCCTCGATTCCGCAGACCCCCTCTGACCATCCCTGGATCAGGGCGTCGGCTCCAATCCCGAGCGGGGTGATCGCGCCAACGCCGGTTATCGCGGCGGCCTGGTTATTCATTCGAGGTACTTCAACATCGCTTCGCTGGCCTGTCCAAGGGTGACGACGCCTTCGAAGTCGTCGGGATTCAATTCAATGCCGAACTCCTGGTTCAGGATCTGGCCCAGTTCGAACAGGTCAAGCGAGTCAATGTCGAGCTCTTCCAGCGTCGCTTCGGGTTGAAGCTTCTCGGGGTCGGCCCCGAACTCAACCAGCGCCTCAAGGATCCGCGCGGAGATCTGATCTCGCGTCGGTGTTGCAGTCGGTTCCATGGCTCCCTTCGACCTCCCTCTCTAGGCGTCGGTTGAGGTCTCCGCATTCGGTCGCCAAAACTGTCCGCCGGTTCCAAGCCCGGCGGAGAAAGCGCCATCCATCGTTATGACGGTACCGGAGACGTACCCTGCCTCCTCGGACGCGAGGAAGCTGGCGACGGCGGCGACCTCCTCGGGCTCGCCGAGCCGCCTGGCCGGCAACACTCTCATCGCGTCTGCCGACTTCAGCGACTCGGGAATGAAGTCCGTATCAATGAGTCCAGGCGCGATCGCGTTCACGGTGACTCCTCGGCGGGTGACCTCCTGCGCGACGGTGCGAGTCAGCGCCTCGACTCCGGCCTTCGAAGCGGCATAGGCGGCCTGGGCCGGCTGCGGTCGGGTGGCCGAGATCGAGCTTAGGTTGATGATCCGGCCGAAGCGCATCTGCACCATCGGACGAATCGCCCGCTGGATGGTGTGAAAAGCGCCGTGCAGGTTCACGTCGATGATCCGAGCCCAGTCTTGCTTGGAGAGCCCCTGCACCAATCGATCGTGCCTGGCGCCCGCGTTGTTGACCAGCACGAGCACGGGGCCGAAGCGATCCTCGATGGTGTCGAACATGCGCTCCACCGAACTTTCATCGGCTACATCCGCCTCGATCTCAAGCCCTTGGCCACCACCTGCAGCTATCTCCTCGACCACCGAGCGGGCCCCTTCGGCGTCGGCGCGGTAATTGACCCCAACTGACCATCCGTCAGTTGCAAGCGCACGCGCGATTGCAGCACCAATTCCACGCGACGCGCCGGTAACAAGGGCGCTGCCCTGATCCCGCCTGGCGATCTCGGCGCCCATTAGGGACCGTCTCCGCCTGAGGGAGTGACCTGCCAGCAGACGCTCATCGCGGTCACCGTCTTGCCGGACTCGTTTCGCAGCGTCACCGAGGTCGGCAGCTGCACAGCCTCCCCACCGCTGATCCGCGCCAGCAGCGACTCCCAGTCCTCACCGGCGGGCTCGGCGGTCGCGGTCACCAACCCGCCGCTGACAACTTTCTCGTAGGCGATCTCGCTGTCAACCATCTGGGCCTTCGCCGACTCGGCCTCCGCTTCCAGCGCTGCGGCGACAAGGGCCCGCGAGGCCGCATAGCCGACCGTGAACAGAGCGCCCGCATGGCGGACGCCGGCGTGATTGTCGAGCTCGGGGGCCGGGCGCTGCTCCGCAACGGCGTGTCGGGCATCGGCCTCCACGACGTTGGAGTCGGCGAACTCGAGAAACGGGTCCTCATCGAGCATTCGATTGAGCTTCGGTGCCACCGGGCTTCTACCTTCCCGGCGCCGGCTGGCGCAGGCGCGAGCCCTCAGCCCTCGACGAACACCGGCGTGCCGAGGGGAACGCGCCGGAACAGCGTCCGCATCGTCTCGTCGGTGGCCCGAATGCACCCGTGCGAGGCCGCGTAGCCGACCGGTCCCGGTGTTCCATGGATTGCGATGCGGTTGCCGCCAAGCCATCCCAGGGGCAGGTGCTCCTGGGACCCCGAGAGGGCGAGCGCGCAGCAGCCGTAGAAGGAGCTGTGATCGTAGGACAGGGCATCGGTGATCGAGAAACGCCCCTGCGGGGTGTCGCTGCCGGCCGCCCCGACGGTGACCACGTAGCGGCCGAGGACGCGCCCACCGTAGTGCAGCTCGAGGACTCGCTTCGAGAGCAGCACCCGGAGCGAATAGCGGGTCCAGTAGAGCTTCAGCTTCGCCGCATCGAAGCGGACCCAGCCAAGCTCACCGTCCGGTCGCAGCGGGGTGGTTACGCCCAACCAGGAACCACTCTGCCGTGCGGCGCCGAGTACCCGCGGGGAGCCGAACTCCGATTCGTCGCTGAGTGACCTGACCTGCTTTCCCCCCGGGCTGTCGAGCATCGCGACGCGTGCGCCCCGACGCAGCTCGAGGATCGCGAAGTAGCGTCCATAGCGCGGCCGGCGGGCCAGGGTGGGAACCGGGGTCCGGCGGCCGCTGTGCGCAGCGCGACCCGCGACCACGACCCTGCCCGGTGTAGCCGTCGCGGGCGCCAAGGGCCGGACACCGGCGGTCGCCGAGGGGTCGCTCGCGCCTGCCCCGAATGCCCCCAAGGCAACCCCCACGCCGGCGGCGACGATGGCGAGGATCGCGGCGATTCCTATGAGCACTCGGTCCTTCACGTGAGCCTGCCTCCCGGGGCCAATCGACTGAGCGGAGAGGGAGGGATTCGAACCCTCGAGAGAGCTTGCGCCCCCTACTCGCTTAGCAGGCGAGTGCCTTCAGCCACTCGGCCACCTCTCCGGGCGCGCAGGGTCGATTGTAGGTGCGAGCCACGGCGTCGCGCCCCAGGCCAGCCGCAGTAGGGATGTCCGCTCGCCGGCTGTAGGCTCGCGCCGTGCCCGTCCCCGATCAATCGCACGCGCGCTACGAGGAGATCTTCTCCGAGGTCGAGGCGCCGTTCGCCTTCGTCGACCTCGACGCGATGTGGGCAAACGGCGACGACATGCTGCGGCGGGCGGGCGGAAAGCCGATACGGATCGCGTCGAAGTCGATCCGCTGCCGGCCGCTCCTGGAGCGGATTCTCGCCCGCGACGAAGAATTCCGCGGACTGCTCACCTTCACCCTGCCCGAGACGCTGTGGCTGGCCGAGCACGGCTTCGATGACATGGTCGTCGCCTATCCGACGGCGGACATCGAGGCACTCGCTCAGCTCGCCGTGCAGAGCGCCGCAAACCCGCAGGCTGCGCCGGTGCTGATGGTCGACTGCGCCGAGCACCTCGACCTGATCGAGTCGGTGCTAGGCAGCGGCGCCGGAGCCGTCCGGGTCTGCATGGACCTCGACGCCGGCTGGTGGCCGCTTCGCGGCCGGATGAAGGTCGGCCCGAAGCGCTCTCCGGTCCACACCATCGAGCAGGCCGTCGGGCTGGCCCGGGAGATCCAGCGCCGCCCCCAGCTCGAGCTGGTCGGGATCATGTCCTACGAGGGCCAGATTGCGGGGGTCGGGGACAAGCCCCCGGGCCGCAGGTTTCGCGGCGCGGCGATTCGCTTCATGCAGCGGCGATCCACCAAGGAGCTGCTGGTGCGCCGGGGGCGAATCGTGGTCGCGGTGCACGAGTTCGGGCCGCTGGAGTTCGTCAACGGCGGCGGAACCGGAAGCCTCGAGACCACCGCGTCGGACCCCTCGATCACCGAGCTGGCGGCCGGCTCGGGCTTCTACGCCCCGACCCTCTTCGACCACTACACGAGCTTCACGGCGACCCCCGCCGCCGCCTTCGCACTACCGATCGTGCGAAAACCGACGCCGTCAGTCGCAACCGCTCTGGGCGGCGGCTACCTTGCCTCGGGCAGCGGCGACGCGGCGCGCCTTCCGACGCCCTGGCTTCCACCCGGGCTCGCGCTTGACCCCGAGGAGGGCGCCGGCGAGGTGCAGACGCCGCTGCTGGGCCCACCTGCCCGCGAGCTGCGAATCGGGGACCGGGCGTATCTGCGCCACACCAAGGCCGGCGAGCTGTGCGAGCACTTCGCGTCGCTCTACCTGGTCGAGGGCGAGGAGATCGTCGACGAAGTGCCGACCTACCGAGGCGAAGGCCAGACCTTCCTCTAGTGGCTACGGACCGAGGACCCGGTCCGTGTACTCGTTGCGAAATACGCGCTCGGGGTCGAGACGATCGCGCGCGGCCGCGAAGTCGTCCCAGCGTGGATAGCGCTCCGCCAGCGTCTCCTGGGTCTGGAAGTGGCGCTTTCCCCAGTGCGGGCGGCCTTCGTACTCGTTCATGATCGCCTCTACCGCCTCGAAGTAGGGACGCCATTCCATTCCCCGGTACTGGTGGACCGCGACGTAGGCGGTCGGGCGCTCGTGGGAGGGGCTGAGCAGAGCATCGTCGGGGGCGACGACCCGGCACTCGATCGGCATCGCGACCTCGATGCCGCGCTCGTGGATCAGATCGAGCACCCGCCGGACCGCCTCCGGGCCTCGATCGCGCGGCAGCGCGTACTCCATCTCTGTGAAGCGGATGCGTCGCTCGTTGACGAAGATCCGGTAGCTGCGGTCGAGGCGCTCGCCCTGCGACATCATCTTCGCGGCGCGCGCTGAGAGGCCAGGGATCATCGACGGGCGGCGGCGGGCAAGCCGCAGCGCGAAGTCGCCGACCGTGTTCTCCATCACCACGTCGCTGGCCCACCGGCGTAGGGCGCCTCGGGGCCGTGGCGGCAGGTCGCTGCGATTGCGCTCGATCGTCAGCGCCGTCTCGGTATAGGGAAAGACGAAGAACTCGAAGTGGTCGTTTCGCTCTGCCAGCTCGTCGAAGCGGCCGAGGACCTCGCCCAGCGGCCGCGGCGTGTCGACTCGGTGCAGGGTGAAGGCCGGAACGGTGCGCAGCGTCACCGAGTAGATCGCGCCCAGCGCCCCGAGGCCGACCCGGGCGGCGAGCAGATCGTCGCGCGCCCCTGAGGCGCTCAGGGCGTGCAGCTCGCCGTCGGCCGTGACGATCTCCATCGCCTCCACCTGGGCCGAGATGTTGCGCAGACCGGCACCGGTGCCGTGGGTGGCGGTCGAGATCGTGCCGGCCAGCGTCTGGCGGTCGATGTCGCCGAGGTTCTCCATCGCAAGGCCGAGCTCATGGAGGCGCTCGTTTAGGTCGGCGAGCACGATCCCCGCCTCGACCTTGACCAGCCCGGAGGTCGGATTGGCGTCGAGCACCCGGTTCAGCGCCTCGACGCGGACCATCACCCCGTCTGTCAGCGCCGCCTCCGTGAAGGAATGCCCGGAGCCCGCGACGCGGACACTGCGCCCGGCCTCCGCTGCGGCGCGCACGACCGCCGCCAGCTCCCCGCGGCTACGAGGCCGCTCGATCGCGGCCGGTGTGCAGGTCTGGTCGCCGGCCCAGTTGCGCCAGGCTTGGGTGCCCGCGGCTGCCGGCCGGCTGGTTGTCGTGGCCATCGCCGCAAGCCTAATCGCCAAGCCTGCCCAGCGACCGCGTTAGCGCCGCGACGGCCCCAGAGAGCGCCAGCCGGAGGCTGCCGTGGTTAGGGGCCGCTGTTGAGCGTCCAGACGAGGTTGACGCGGTAGGCCTCATTGGCCTGCAGCGCCTTGACCGTGCTGGGCGTCGAGAGCGCGAGGCTGGTGCCCGAGTATGTGTTGGCCTGATAGGTGCCCATGCCCGCATTGGCGGCGGCCGAGATCACCTTCACAGCGCTGGCCGAGTCAACGAAGCAGCCCGAGTTGCACGAATGGCTGGGGGGTGTGCCGACGGTCCCGTTTTGGGCAGTGAAACCGGCGCCGGTGCTGTTGAGCGTGAGCGAGTTCGCCGCCAGAGTGGGTCCCGAAGTCACATAGCCGGGCCCCGTGTCGGATCCGCAGGTGGCGTTGGGGCAGTACTGCTTGAAGACAGCGCTGTTTCCGCCGGTCGGGTCGCCGTTGACGGTCACGTTCCAACCAGTTCCAGAGCCGGTGCCGTCGGTGACGGCGAAGCTGCTCATCTGGGCGTTCAGCGTCTGCGCCTGGCCGTTGAGGGTCAACGGGGAAAAGACGGGCACGTCGGGCGCAGTGCCGAAGAGCAGCGATCCGGGATTGACCGCGAATTGCGTCGTGTCATTTGCCGTGGCCGCCATTGCCGATGAAGGCAGCAGCATCGCGGCGATCGCCGCGAAGGCAACAGCGGGTATCCGCCGAGCCCAGCTCCGGCGGGTCGAGATCGAAATGGTGCCGCGTTTCCGCATCGGCTCCGTATCGGCTACTTATTTCTCGGTATGAAGGCTCGTAGACGGATGTCCTGCGCCAACACATTTGCTCCAACTGTGAAAAAGCCAGGCTCGCCGGAGGCTGAAGTCAGGGGCGGCGCTACGGCCCGCTGTTGAGCGTCCAGCTGAGGTCCACTCGGTAGAGCTCCCCGGACTGGAGCCTGCGGGTACTCACCGGGGCAGCAAGCCGAAGGCTCGAGCTCGAGAATCCACTGGTCCGAAACGTTCCCATCCCAGTGCCGCTGGCGGCGACAACGACCTTGGTTGGCGAGGACGATGGTACGTCCACGAAGCAGCCCGCGTTGCACTGATGGGCTGGCCCGGGGCCGCTGCTGCCGGCCACGGGCGTGAAGGTCGCTCCGCTGCTGTCGAGAGTCAGTGAGTCGGCCGGGAGCGTGGAGCCATCGGCGACGTAGCCGGGTCCCGCATGGTCGCCGCACTCCGGGGCGGGGCAGTACTGCTTCAAGACCGGGCTCTTGCCCGGGCCGTCGTCGCCGCTCACCGAGATGCTCCATCCCTGACCGGTCCCGCTGGCGTCACTGACCTCGAAGTTGGCCATTCTGGAGCTGATCGCCTGGGTCGGATCATTGGAGACGAGGGTCGAGATGCCCGGCAAGCCGGGCGACGCGCCGAAGCCGAGTGAGCCGGGAATGACCGAGAACTGGACGGTGTCGTCCGACGCCGGCGCGGAAGCCGGGAACGGCGTCGCGGCCGCCACCGAAATGGCAGCAACGGAGAAGAGCAGGCGTATCCAGCGCCTGCGCTGTGGCGAAGCGTGCTTGTACATCACCCTTTACATCGGCCTGGGCATGGCCCTCGGAGCCCGGGCTGGACGGAACGGTGATGAAATCAGTGGACCGCCGTTACTGAAATTTGGGGCCGGGTGCCGAACGGCGGCGCCAGGGCCCTTTACGGACCGCTGTTCAGCGACCAGACGACGTCGAGCCGGTAAATCTCGTTGGCCGGCAGCGCCCGCAGAGTGCTCGCGGTGGACAGCTTCACGCTCGAGGCGCTGAAGCCACTGGTGCTCCACAGCCCTGTCCCAGCACTGCCGTTGGCGGCCGAGGCGATCTTGGTCGCAGATGCCGCGTCTATCGGGCAGGCGCCGCCGCCGCACGGGAAGGTGGGCGCGGAGCCGGTGCCGCCGGTCCATGATGCGCCTGTCGAGTTGAGCGTGAGGGAGCTTGCCGGCAGCACGCGCCCACCCGAGACGTAGCTGTTGGCGGGGTCTGAACCACAGGCACTTACGCCGTTGTTGCAGTACTGCTTGAAGACCGCGCTCTTCCCCGCGCTCGAGTCGCCCACGGCGGTCACGTTCCAGCCGGAAGGGCTCGCGGTCGTGTCGTTGACCCCGAAGTTGTTCATCTGCGCTGTCTTGTTCTGGGCCTGCCCGTTGAGGGTGATCGTGCCCATCGAGGGAAGCGTTGGCGCGGGGTCGAAGGTGAAGTTCTGGCCCACCGTGAGCGTCGCCGGGGCGATGCCACCGCGGGTCTGAGTCCCGTCGGTGCTGAGCGTGGCGATCAGAAAGACGTTGTAATCGCCGGGGGTCGTGTTCGCCGGCACGGTGACGTTGACGTTCATGTTGCTGTCGGTGTCAGCTGTAGGGCTGTAGGTGGGGCTCGCCGGGGTGGCGGTCGCTCCGGGGATGTTCGTGTTGGCCGAAAGCGTGAAGTTCCCGGACGGAAGCGCGGCGCCCTTGTAGCTGAGGGTGAACCCCACCGTCCCGCTTCCACCAGCGTGAGCCGTGCCGTTGGTTGCTGGGATCACGCCGAGGTCGCGGGTCGGCTGCGAGGCGTCGGCGCCCGAGATCGTCGCCGCCGTGGGGTCGTCGGCGCAGATCCCGATCATGTCGACGCTCCCGCTGTTGTCGAAGTCAACACCGTCGGAGTAGCCCGATGTGATCGACGTGTTGCCGCAGGTGGCTGCGCGAGCCGAGGTGTTGCCCGCCTGGCTTTCGTTGACCTGCCGCCAGCCCACGATGGCCCTGTAGTTGACCGGCCCCTGAAACGGCACGACGCCGAAAGCCTGGGGGAGGGTGAATTGGGGGGCGACGGTCAGGTACTGGCAGTTTGCGGTGTTATAGGTCTGGGTCGTCGAGTAGTAGGCGACCCACTTCTTTCCGGAGCCGGCCGGCGAAAGGCCCTGGAGCGCGGTCGCAAGCCCGGCGCTCTGGTTGAAGACGACCCCGCTGCCACAGGCGGTCGTGGGCGGGTTTGACGTGTTCGTGCTCGTGAAGCTGCTCGGGGCACTGACGCCATTCGAGATGCGGTAGGCAATCGATATTTGGTAGCTGCCGTTTGTGGCGTCACCGGGGTAGTTGCCCCCAGCGTTGGCGTTCCCGCCGCTTACGTTCTTCTGGCAGGCGGGATCCTGCGGGTTGTAGCCGCTATTAAGGCTGCCCGACGCGCTGGTGTCGCCAGCACAGATGATCGAGGTGATCTGGACGTTGCCGATCGTGTTCAGCTGCGTCGAGACGCTGCTCTTGAGCAAGCCGCAGCCGCTCATCGCCACCGCGAGGGCGGCCGCGATCAGCGCGCCTAGGAGGAACCGCCGCGGCCGGCGACCGCGATCACCTGCGGTGCGGTTCGACATGGCTACTCAGGCCTTGCGCTTCCCTGCCAGAACCGGTCACCGGCTCTGGGCCTTGTTGTCCGTACTCGCCTGCCCGCCGCCGTTGTCCGCCTGACTGCGCGCCGTTCCACGATCCGCGCCGGCGGTGGCCGCTTGGAGAAGATCCTCGGCGCTGTACTCAGAGGCGTTGGTGACCGAGACAACCGCGGCGCCGTTTTCCCTGCCGCGGGAGAGCTGACGCCTGATCTCAGCTGCGAGCAACTGACCCGCCTCAGGGGTGGTGTCGGGTGAGACGACCATCAGCCCAGACCTGCTTAGACGGAAGACCTTGTCGCGTAGACGCAGGCACCCACGTATCCCGGCCGCAAGCTCGCGTGGATTGCTGCCGTTCGCCGGGACGAGGGTCACGCTCAGCGGCTCGCCGCTGGCACGGGCATTGGCGATCTCGCCGGGAAGGGCCTTCTGCAGCGCCCCAATGCCGGAGCCGGCGCCTGGGCCCCGCCGCCTCCGCACCCACAGGGCCGCGAGACAGGCGGCGACCGCGGCGATCAGAAGGATCGGGAGCAGATGATTGCTACCGCCGCCGCTGTTGACCGCAGGTCCACCGTAGGCCTGCTGGCGCTCGGCGTCGATCTGGCCGAACCGCACCACCTTGCTGAGCTGAGCGGTGCCGCCGGGATAGCGAAGCGACGCACGGACCCGATAGGCCGTGCCCACCGTTGGTTGCAGGTTGGGGACAAGGATCGGATAGGCAATCGAGGTCCCGGTGACGAACGTGCCCGGGCCCATCGGTCGTTGCGCGACAACGTGGCCGCCGGAGCTGATCGTGGCCTGGCCGTGAACGTTCTGGAGGATGACGTTGCCGTCGTTCCGCCCCTCGATCGAGAAGGTCACGCCGGCCGGCTTGCGGTCGAGATTCGCACCGAAGAGCTGGATGTGGGGATGCCGGGGTCCGGGAACGGTCATCTCCACGCCGACCGCGTAGCGCTGGATGCTGGAGATCGCCACGTTGCCGTGCACCTGGACGTTGCCCGCTCCCCCAGTCTGGACGCCGATCCCGGCCAGGTAGTCACCCGGGTTGACGCGGGCTCCCATGCGCACGGAGACCGGGACACCAGCGCCCCGGTGCGGGGCGAGTACGACCCGCCGCTGGGAAAGCACCACCCAGCTCGCCGGCCCACTGGCTTTGGTGCCACGCACCCCGTAAGCGGATCCCAGCGTGCTCGAGGTCAAGCCTTGGACCGGGTCCAGCAGAACGGTCAGGGGCTGATCTGACAGGTTGCGCAGCATCAGCTTCCCTGCCGACGCGAGCTGACCCGGCTGCGCGGAAACCTGGAAATAGTTCCCGGTCGTACCGGCGGCCGACACGACCCTGACCGACACCGGCGGCCCGGGGGCGGCGGGGGCGCTTGGCGCGCATGCAAGCGCACCGGCCAATGTGGCCGCGATCGTGGCAGTGATGGCAGAGCGTCGCATGGGGATAGACGGGGCGAAGCCCCGTTCTTGGCTCTCTATCGGCGGATCAGGGGTATCTGCTGAGCCATGCGACGGACGAATCTCCGATCCGTGCATTCACGCCTACGGGCCGCTGTTCAGCGACCAGGCGATATTGAGCTTGTAGACCTCATTGGTCTGCAGCGCCCTGAGGGTGCTGGGGGTGGAAAGGGTAAGGCTGGAAGAGTTGAAGCCGGTGGCGCTCCACAATGCGGTGCCACCGCCGTTGGGCGCCGAGGCGATCTTGGTCGGCGAGCCGGGCGCCGCGTCGATCGCGCAGCCACCGGCGTTGCAGTTGAAAGACGGCGCGGAGCCGGTGCCCCCTGACCAACTTCCGCTTGAAGTGTTCAACGTCAGCGAGTTGGCGCTGAGCGCATAGCCAGCGCCGATAAAGCCTGGACCGCCTGTGTCTGAACCGCAGGTCGCGTTGGGGCAATACTGTTTGAGGACGGGGCTGTTGCCGCTGGTGTTGTCACCGACGGCCGTCACGTTCCAGCCCGCGTCAGAGCTTCCTGGCGAGTCGATGACCCCGAAGTTGGACATCGTCGCGTTCTTGGTCTGCGCCTGTGCGTTGAGGATGATCGACCCCATCGAGGGAAGCGCGGGCGAGGGGGTGAAGCCGAAGGCCTCGCCGACGAGGACGGTATTCGTATTGGAGCGGTTCTGGCCGCTTGCGCCGCCTGTTCCCGCCGCCGTCAACGTGACGTTGTAGGTGCCCGGGGTGGTGGTCGGCGGCACCGTCACTGAGGCGGTCACGGCTTTGTCCTCGTCGGTGCCTGGCGTGAAGCTCGACTGCGAGGGGGTGACGGTCGGGCTTCCGGGCAGATTGCTGCTGGCCGAGAGGTTGAAGCTGGGAGACGAAGTGCCGCGGTACTTCAGCGTGAATGGCACCGTCGCCGGGTCGCCGGCTTGCGCCGATTGTGGGGATCCGGCGACCACGCCGAGGTCGCGGGTCGTCTGCGAAAGGTCACTGGCAACCGTTGACGAAGTCGGATCGTCGATGCAGATGCCCTGTTGCCCGGCAGCACTCGCACCATCGGCATAGAGGGAGTAGGGGTCGGCGCCACAGGTTACGGCGCGAGACGTGGTGCTGCCGGCAGTGCTTTGATCGACGCCGCGGAAGCCAACCACTACTCGGTAATTGAACGGTCCCTGGAACGGCGCGCCATCAGAGCCCTGCGGCAGTGCAAATTGTGGAGCGACGGTGAAGTACTGGTAGCCCGTGGTGGTGTAGCTCTGAAAGTCCGACAGATAGCCCACCCATTGCTTACCGGAACCAGGCGCCGAAAGGCTCGTAAGTTGCGATGTATAGCCAGAGTTCTGTGTGAAGGTGATCGCGCTGCCACCGCTGGGGTCGGTACTGGTGATCGTCGACGGCGCGGTGACGGTTGTCGGGATGCGGTAGGCGAGTTTCAGCTGCATGCCGCGCTGGCTCGGCTTGATCGCAAAACCAACGGTCGACCAAGGGCGAGAGGCCGAAAGGGTGTGAGCCATCGTGCTGGTGGTGCCCGCAGCGGTCTTGTGGCTGCCAGCGGCGACGATGTCGGTAGTTGTGGCGCCGGTGTTGATCTCGTAATCCTTATTCTGGGGTGAAGTGGAGGTGACGGTTGGGATTGTGGTATTCGAAACCACGACCAGTGAGTCGGTGATCAGATCGCCGCTTGCGCCGGAGACGTTGACCGTGGGGGCGGTTGAGCCGGCGGCGCTGGAATTCTGCGCTACGGTCCCAAAGGGTGTGGTCTGATTGACGCCGCTGTACTGCTCCATCGCAGCGGTCACCTTGACGCCCGCCGTGATATCCACGACGACGTTCGCCGTGCCAATTGGAGGATCCTTCAGGTAGAAGACGTGGTCGGCGAAGCGCGACGCGCCGGGTAGGTACTCGGTTAGCGCAGTAAGCGCGGTACCGCCGTAAGTGACGCCGGCGATATTGTCAGTTGACGAGTTTTCGCCGAGCTTCACCAGCAGCAGGCGATCCGAGCCTGAGTTGGCGACCGTGAACGAAAATGAGGGATCGTTCGTGGTCGTGTCCGTCTTTAGGTTGGTGGTGACGTGGTCGAGCGACGGGGTACCGGTGGTTTGGTTAGTTGCGCTAGCGCCGGCATTGCCACCGTGGGTGCTGCCCTGGCATGCCGGGTCGCCGGGGGGGGTCGGGTTGTAGCCGGTGTGGTCCGAGGCGGTGTCCGAGGCGCAGGCGGTGGTGGTGATCTGGACGTTGCCGACCGTGTTCAGCTGCGACGAGCTCACGCTCTTGAAGATCACGCAGCCGCTCAGCGACAGTGCAAGCGCCGCCGCGAACCCGGCCAGAAGGAACCGCCGAGGCCGGCGACCGCGATCAGGCGTGCCGTGTTCCGTCGGGGCTACCGACGGCAGGGGCTTCCGTGCCACTGTGCTTCACCTCGCTTTGGGCTGTGCGATCCGCGCTGCCCGCCCGCTTGACGCCATTACCTGCCCCATTGCCCGACGTACCGGTATCAGCGCTGGCCGCCGCGGCCTCCAGAAGCTCCCCTGCGCTGCTCTCGGCGGCGCTGGTGATCGGGATCACAGCGGCGGCAGCACCTCCGTCGCGTACCAGCTGGCGCCGGACCTCCGCCGCCAGCATCTCGCCGGCCTCGGGGCCGGTGTCGGGCGAAACGACCATCAGCCCCGAGTGCTTGAGGCGGAAGAGCTGGTCACGCGAACGCAGCGAACCGCGCACCGCGGAAGCAAGATCGCGGGTGCTGCGGCCGTTGTCCGCCGGTACCAGGATCACGCTCAGCGGCGCGCCGGTCTCCCGTGCGTGGGCGATCTCGCGCGGGAGCCTGCGCCGCAGCGCCCCTTCGCCTGTGCGCCGCCGTCGTACCTCGAGGGCCGCGAGACAGCCGGCGATCGCGGCGGCGATCAGCAGGAACAGAAGCAGGTGGTTGCCGCCACCACCGCTGTTCACCTTCGGCCCTCCGTAGGCCTGCTGGCGCATGGCGTCGGTCTGACCGAACTGCACGACCTTGTCGATCCGGGCAACGCCGCCGGGATACTCCATCACGGCCTGCACGCGATACGAAGTGCCCTGGCTGGGATGGAGGCTGGGAACCAAGAGCGGATAGGCGATCGAGGTTCCGGTGACAAAGGTTCCCGGACCCAATTTGCGGGTCGCCACCGTATTGTCCCCATCGCTGACCGTGGCGACGCCGTGGACGTTCTGGAGAATCACGTTGCCGCTGTTGCGCGCGTCGACCGAGAACGTCACCCCGGCGGGCTCGCGGTCGAGCCCAATTCCGGTCAGCTTGATCGACGGGTGCCGCAGACCGGGCAGGGTGGTGTCCAGCCCGACCGCGTAGCGCTGCACGCTGGAGATCGCCACGTTGCCCTTCAGCTGAACCTTGGTCCCCGCTCCCGCCGCCTGGACGCCGATCCCGGCCAGGTAGTCGCCCGGGCTGGCGCTGGACGGAACTCTGACCGAGACCGGCACGTGCATCTGGCCGTGGGGGGCGAGCGTGACGCGGCGCTTCCCAAGCACCACCCAGCCCGCCGGGCCACTTGCCTTTGTGCCGTGCAATCCGTAGGCGGAGCCAAGCGTGCTCGCGGTCAGTCCCCGCACCGGATCGAGCAGCACCCGGATCTGCTTGCCGGTCTGGTTCTGCAGATTCAACGAGCCGGCCAACGTGGTCTGTCCCGGCTGCGCTCGAACCTGAAAATAGTTGCCGCTGTCTCCAGAGGCCGACGAGACGGTGACCGTCATCGGCGGCGCCGCGGCTGCGAACGCCCCGGGCGCGCACGCGAGCGTGCCGGCCACGATGGCCGGCACGATGCTCGCGCTTTGCGAAAAACGTCGCATGGGGGTGAGGAGAAGCAGAGCTCCGATTCTCCCCTTCCTATCGGCGGATCAGGGTCCGCTGTTAAGAGACCAGACCAGGTCGACCCGGTAGACCTCGTTGGACTGCAGCACCTTGACGTTGCTCGGGGTGGCGAGCGACAGGCTCGAAGCCCCGTAACCGTTGGTGATATAGCTGCCCATACCGGCATTGGTGGCCGCCGAGACGACCTTTACCGGGCTGGCCGTGTCCATAAAGCAGCCCGAGTTGCAGGAATGGGTCGGCGCGGTGCCGGTGGTGCCGTTTTGGGCGGTGAAGCCGGCGCTTGTGCTGTTAAGCGTCAGCGAGCTCGCGGCCAGCGTGGCGCCGGAGGTCACATAGCCTGGACCGCTGTCGGTGCCGCAGGTGGCGTTCGGGCAGTACTGCTTGAACACCGGGCTCTTGCCGCCGGCGCTGTCGCCAACGACGGTGACGTTATAGCCAGAGCCGGAACCAGTCGCATCGGCAACTGAGAAGTTGGCCATCGCGTTGGTCAGGGTCTGAGACTGTCCGTTGAGCGTCAGTGTTGGCAGGTTGGGGGCATCGGGTGCTGTGCCAAAGTTCAACGAACCGGGAGTAACTGAGAACTGCGTCGTGTCTGTAACTGAGCCAAGGGCTGTTGCTGGCAGGACACAAACTGCAAGCGCGCTAGCAGCGACCGCAAGACCGATCCGCAGGCGTCGCACCGAGGCGTTGAGGTGATTCTCTTTATTCCGCATGCAGGGCTTCTCGGCCTGCGGGGGTGCCGACTCGACATCGGTATTTGGTAGCGCCAAGCCGTTTGGACGGGTGTCGGCTTTCGGCTACCTGAAATTTGCCGGGGTGGCTACGAAATGCCCGGATATGGCCCAGTTACCCTTGCCTGGCCGCGCCCGAACGGAGGGGTGGCAGAGTGGTCGAATGCGGCTGCCTTGAAAGCAGCTGACCGGGTCTCCCCGGTCCGGGGGTTCGAATCCCTCCCCCTCCGCTTCAGATCCACGCCTCGTCAGCCGTGCCTGGCGTGATCCAAACCGCCTGGGTAACTCCAGGTTTGACAGGCAGGGATCGATGCATCAAGGGAAGGGATTCCATTGCGCATCTGGCTCATAGCCCTGCTTTCGGTCTGCGCAATCGCCGGCGCCATTCTCGTGGCGTCGGAGATCCAGCGCACCGCGGCACAGGAAAACTTCACCGAGGCTGAGACTGCAAACGATCTGCTGGTCGACATGTTCGAGCAGAACCAGCGGGTCGGAGATTTCCTGGCCGGACAGCGAGTTGACTTCGCGACGTCCTTCCTGCTGGAGAGGCGGAGTCTGGCTGCCGACTTTCGCAAGGCACGCGAGCTGTCGAGCGACGACGAGCAGGAGATGGCGGCGCTCGCGCACCAGCAAAGCGCGGCAAGCGCGTGGCATCGCGTCGCTGTGCGGGACATCGCGATCGCACGGCGCAGCAAAGATTCCGTCGCGTCGCTGAGCCTTGGTCGGCGCAACCGAATCCTCGACCGGTACGTTCGCGCAAACGCCGTCTATCGGGCACGCCTGGCGACCGTGCGCCAAGGCGAGCAACACCAGGCAGCACTGGTTCCGGTCTACCTGGTGATCGGCCTGGGGCTGCTGTTCGGGGGGATCGCTTTCGTCCTCGTCCGCCGGCAGCGCCGAATCGGAGCCGAGCGCGAGCTCGAGCAGGCGCGGGACAGCGCTGCGGAAGCGGCATTTATCGACTCCCAAGCCCGTTTCGGAGAGGCGATGCAGGTCGCCCAGGACCAGCCTGAGGCGCACGAACTTCTGAAACGCCACCTGGAACACCGAATACCCGAAAGCTCGGTGGTGGTGCTGAATCGCAACAACAGCGCCGACCGCCTCGAGCCCTCGGAGAAGCTACCCACAGATCACCCGCTCGCAACGCCACTCGCGCATGCCGAGCCCCGTTCATGCCTCGCGGTTCGATTGAGCAGGCACTATCAGCAGGGCGCCGGCGAGGAGGAGATCCTGCCCTGTGAGCTGTGCGGCTCGCTGTCGTCCTGCTCGACCTGTCAACCCCTGCTGGTCGGGGGAGAGGCCATCGGGTCGGTGCTGGTCACCCACGACAACGACCTTCAGCCAGACGAGAGGCGCCAATTCGACGCCTCGGTCACCCAGGCCGCGCCGATCCTCGCCAACCTGCGCAACCTTGCGATCGCCCAGACACGGACATCGACGGACGTGCTCACAGGACTGCCCAACAAGCGCGCCCTCGACGACACCTTCAAGCGAATGCTCGCGCTTGCAGGTAGGAACCTCTCGTCGCTCTCGGTCATGCTGCTCGACCTCGATCACTTCAAGAACGTCAACGACACCTTCGGTCACGAACGGGGCGACGAGGTTCTCGCCGCGCTTGGAGCGCTGCTGCGCGGCCAGTTGCGGGCCGGCGACTTCCCGGCCCGGTTGGGCGGCGAGGAGTTCATCGCCCTGCTTCCCGACACCGATCGCTCGGGTGCGATGAAGCTGGCCGACGGGATACGCCGCGCGATCCACGGGCTGAAGGTCAGCGAATTGAAGCGCCCGGTGACGGCCAGCTTTGGAGTCTCGACCTATCCGGACGATTCGACCGATCCAGATCATCTGATTCGCACCGCGACCGGGCGCTCTACGCCGCCAAGCAGAATGGTCGCGATCGAGTCGAGACGGTCTCCAAGGCCGCGCAGACGAACGGGTCGTCGCGCGACCCCGGGGCTGAAGGCCCCGCCGAAACTGGTCGTAAAGCAATCGCTCCGTGACCGCCTCGGTCGCCTCCCCCGCGGATCACGATGCCGGCGCCGCCGCTTTGGATCGTCGCCTCCTGATCGCCGGCCTGTTGCTGCTCATCGGCGGCGTCATCACGCTCTCCTTGCACGCAGCCGGCGTGCCGGAGTCGCTGCTCAACTCCCTCTACGACGCCCTGCTGTCGGGCCTCGACGTTCCGTCTAACCCGTCGCAGACCTCGACCGACATCCTCAACTCCGTCTCGCTGGTCGGCGGCATCGCCGAACTCGCCGGGGGAGCGACGGTCGTGCTCGTGTGCTTTGCCAGGGCGCGCGGCTAGGCGCCGCTCGCCGCGGTCGCGTCAGTCGCGCAGGTCGACCCGCTCGATCACTTGGGGCTCGACCGGGCGGTCAGAGGCGCCGGTCTCGGTCCCCTCGATCGCGTCGACGGCGTCCATCCCATCGGTGATGCGGCCGAACACCGTGTGCTTGCCGTCCAGCCAGGGCGCCGCGTCGACGGTGACGATGAAGAACTGGGAGCCGTTGGTGTTCGGGCCCGCATTGGCCATCGCCAGCGCCCCACGCTCGATCTTGTTCTGGTTGAACTCGTCCTCGAACGTGTAGCCCGGGCCCCCGGTCCCGGTGCCCTCGGGGCAACCTCCCTGAATCATGAAGTCGGGGATCACCCGGTGGAAGATCAGCCCGTCGTAGAAGCCGTCGCCCGCGAGCTTGCAGAAGTTCTCAACCGTCTTCGGTGCGTCGGCGTCGAAGAACTCGACCTCGATCGGCCCGGCACTGGTGTGAAAGGTCGCAGCGGACACGCGCCAACCCTACTGGGAGCCTTGTTGCAGCGCGGCGGGCAGCGCGTCCTTAACGTGCGACGCTCCGCAACGGTCGGCGCAGTGCCGTGTTGCGGCTAATTGTGGGAGTACCCGGCGGCAAAACGACACCGCGACGCGTGAGGCTGCGCCTCGGCCTTGCCGCGGCGGCGGCGGCGATCGTCCTCGGCGCCGCGACCAGCGCATCGGGCGACGTGCTGACGCCGGACGCCGGCCAGATCTTCTTCGGCGTCACCGACACCGGCCAGTTGAGCGACTTCCAGTCCTTCGCCGACAGCGTCGGCAAGCACCCGGCGGTGGTCGAGACCTTCCATCCGTGGGGCAACAGCCTCCACTACGCGATCCCCCGTTGGGGCGAGGCGCAGGCGCGGCCGATGCTTCACATCTCGACCGTCGACCCCAACACGCTGGCCGAGATCATCACCCCGCAGGGGATCGCCACGGGGACCAGCGACGACTACCTGATCCGGCTCAACTCGAGTTTCGCGACGCGCCAGATCCGTGCCTACATCCGCCCACTGGGCGAGGTGAACCGCTGTCTGAACCCGTGGTCCTCGTATACCTGCGACGGCGCCAGCAGGGGCGATTCCTACACGCCGTACTGGTACAAGCAGGCATTCCGGCGGATCGCGATCGTGATCCGTGGCGGCGGGCCGCTGGCCGAGATCAACGCCAAGCTGGCGGCGGTCAACCTGCCGCCGCTCAATCGCCAGGCCAAGAACGGCCTCGAGCCGGACTCGCTGCCCGCGGCTCCGATATCGATGGTCTGGAGCCCGCTGCCCGGTGGCTCGCCGCCCACGAAGCGCAATCTTCCCGGCAAGTACTACCCCGGGTCCAACTACGTCGACTGGATCGGCACCGACATCTACTCCCGCTATCCGGTCTGGAAGACCCTGACCCGCTTCTACAAGGTCAAGAAGTACCGCCGCAAGCCGTTTGCGCTCACCGAGTGGGGCGTGTCGGCGGGCGACGACCCGAAGTTCGTGAGGCGGATCTTCACCTGGGTGCGCCGCCACAAGCGCACCAAGATGCTCATCTACTACCAGGACTTTGGGACCAGCAATCCCTACCGGATCCAGAACTACCCGAAGAGCCTTCACGTGATCGCCCGCAACCTGCGTCAGGGCCGCTTCCCCGCCCTGGCGCCATTCCCGCCCGCCGCGCCTCCGGTCGGTGCGCCAACCGACCCGAACGAGCCGCCGGCGCCAACGACCGGCGGAACCGGCGGCTAGCGGCTCCCTGCCCCGGCTCCCGCGAGCCCTCTGCGACAATTGGAGACCACGTCCGGGCAGCCCCCGGACGTTGCATCGATATGAGCTCTCCAACCCAGGAACAGATCACCGAGAAGCTGCGGGCCGTGATCGACCCCGAGCTTCGCCGCTCGATCGTCGAGCTCGGCATGGTGCGATCGATCGAGATCAAGGACGGCGGTCGCGTCGACGTCGTGGTCTCGCTGACCACGCCTGGCTGCCCGATCCGTTCGCATTTCCAGCAGGCAGTCGCCCAGCAGGTGGGTTCGCTCGCTGGGGTGAGCGCGGTCGAGGTCGGCTTCGACGTGCTCAGCGACGACGAGAAGGGTCAGCTGCAGCAGACACTGGGCCGCGGCAAGCTTCCCGAGGGGGCGCTGGCACAGGTCAAGAACGTGATCTGCATCGCCTCGGGCAAGGGTGGGGTCGGCAAGTCGACGATGACGGCCAATCTCGCCGCCGCCCTACAGGCGGAGGGACACTCCGCCGGAGCGCTCGACTGCGACGTCTATGGCTACTCGATTCCGCGCATGCTCGGGGTCAACCGCAAGCCCGAGGTCTCCCCGGAGCGCAAGATCCTGCCGCTCACCGCGCCCAGTGGCGTGAAGGTGATGTCGATCGGCTTCTTCGTCGAGGAGAACGCAGCCGTGGTCTGGCGCGGGCCGATGCTGCACAAGGCGATCCAGCAGGTCCTCGAGGACGTCGCCTGGGATGAGCTCGAGTACCTGCTGCTCGACCTGCCGCCGGGCACCGGCGACGTCTCGATGACCCTCGCCCAGCTGCTTCCGCAGGCCAAGTTCGTGATCGTGACGACCCCTCAGCCCGCCGCCCAGTCGGTGGCCAGCCGAGCGGCGGAGATGGCGCGCAAGGTCGACCTCGAGGTGCTCGGGGTGATCGAGAACATGTCCGGCTTCACGGCGCCGAGCGGGGAGCGCTTCACGATCTTCGGCGAGGGCGGCGGCCAGCAGCTCGCCGACGAGCTCGACGTGCCGCTGCTCGGCAAGGTGCCGCTGGCCGAGGACCTGCGCGAGCATGCCGACTCGGGTCAGCCGCTGGTGATCAGCGAGCCCAACGCCCCTGCCTCGCAGGCGATCCGCGACGCGGCTCGCGGCATCGTTGCGTCGACGCCGCAGGAGCTTCCGGTCATGCAGGCGCCTCCTCCGGCGGCCGCCTCCGTGGCGGCGGTCAGCGGCACCGAGCTCCCCGTAGTGCAGTAGCGCGCGGCCGGCCTCAGCCGACCGCGCGCAGTGCCGAACGCTCAGGCGTCGCTCAGCACGTCACCTGCAGGTGGAAGTTGCCGTCCACCGCAACTCCCGCGTCATCGCGGGTGTGCACTTCGACGACTGTCGGCTGGCCGCCGACGCCGTTGACCTCGGCGAATCCGGCCGGCTCGGTGCCGCCGCCGGGCAGGCCGCGCGTGGCGGTCCAGGCGCACTTGCTGACGTCGCGCCCGAAGTTGACCTGCACCGCGCCGCCGCTCTCGGCGACCGTGGTTCCCGACTGACCGGAGCGCGCAAGCGCCGCGTTGCCGGGTGCAGCGGGGTTCGTCACGACAGCCCAGAGGACGTCATTGGAGTTGTCGGCGCTGGGCACGGCACCGAGCGTCGACTCCTTGATGTCGGTCCCGCGCAGGTTGTTGTCGCGGACGTCGAGGCTCTTGACCGCGCCGTTCTTGATGTCCTGACCGTTGACGCTGTTGCGGCCCGGCAGCGCGATCGCGGTTCCGGTGATCGCGAGGATCAATGCGATGACTGCGATCACGTGGGCGCTGCCCACCCGACCGCGTATGCGGTTGAGCATCGTGCCTCCTTCGAATCGGTTCGTTGTGCCAAAGCCCGCCGGGGAACGGTGTCCCGCAGCAATGGCCTCGGCCCTGCCTGCCGACGGCGTTCGACCGTCAGCTCTACCCCTTACAACTGGGCAACCGCCTCGAAGTTGCGCAACGAACCGGGGCGGCCTGCGGCGCCCCCGGGACTACGACTTGGACTTGTAGTACTCCGCGTTGAGCTCGATGTACTTGCTCCACTCGTCGGGCAGCTGGTCCTCGGCGAAGCAGGCGTCCACCGGGCAGGCCTCGACGCAGGCGTCGCAGTCGATGCACTCGTCGGGGTCGATGTAGAGCATCTCTGCCTCGTCGTAGTCGGGCTCGTCCGGCGTCGGATGGATGCAGTCGACGGGACAGACCTCGACGCACGAGTTGTCCTTGGTCCCGATGCAGGGTTCGGCGATGACGTAGGTCATACGACGTTGCTGCTCCTGGGTCGGGTTCGGTGGGGGTGGCACGGACGGCTGCCCGGCGAGCCCGCCATTTTAAGGCCAAGCGGGACTGACTAGGGTTGTTGGCGGAGCGATGGAGCGCAATCAAGTGACAGGGGGCACGACGTGCTGCTGCTGACCGGCGCCACCGGAGCGGTCGGCTCGCAGCTTCTGCCGATGTGATCGCCGCGGTCAATCCAGAGAACGGGGCGATCGTCGGCGTCGCCCGCTACGTCCGCAGCGACGACCCCACCGAGGCCGAGGTCGCAGTCGTGGTCGGCGATCCGTGGCAGGGCCACGGGGTGGCCACGGCGCTGCTGCAGCGGCTGGTGGCGCGGGCCCGGGCTGAGGGAATCGACCACTTCGTGGCTCTGGTGATGACCGACAACACCGACGCCCTGGAGCTGTTCCGCCACCTTGCTCCGGCGGGCTCGCATACCCGCCTCAGCGCCTCGGGCCACACCGAGCTGGTGATGGCGCTGCCCGACCCCGAGCGATTCGGTGAGTCGACGCTCGGACGCGCCCTGCGCGCCGCGGCGGGTGGTCTGCGGATCAACCCCTGGCCGATCCTGCGCGACCGGATCAGCCGGCGCCACTAGCCTGGC
>JBBQBH010000041.1:0-26092 GCA_038317345.1 Solirubrobacterales bacterium | reverse complement strand
CCTGGAGAACGACGGAAACGTGGCGGCGACCGCGAAGCAGCTGTTCACCCATCGCCACACGGTCCGCTATCGGCTCGAGCGCGCCAAGGAGCTCTGCGGGCACGACGTCTCCTCGACCGAGGGCCGTGAGAGGCTCGGCCTTGGTTTGAAGGCGATGCGGGTGCTGGGAATCGCCTCACCCCGCGGACCGGCGATGGAGCCGGGCGCGGAGGCAGGCCAGGTGCCGCGCAGCGCAGACGACTAGCGCCCGCGAACGGCTCGGCTATCCTTGCCGGCCCTCGAGCGATGAGGCTCGCTCCATAACCGCGGCCCAGCCGCTGATGGCCTCTACCCCCCCGTCTCCCGACGCAGGAGGAGCCATCGCCATGGACCCAGTCCAGCTAGCCGCAGTCCTCGCCGCCGCAATCGTCCTCGCCAGCATGATCTCGGTCGAGATCGGGATCTCGGTCGCGCTGATCGAGCTGGGTCTGGGGGTGATATTCGGCAACCTCTTCGACCTCGACCCCAATGCCCAGTGGCTCACCTTCCTTGCCACTTTCGGCTCGGTCGTTCTGACCTTCCTTGCCGGCGCCGAGATCGATCCCGACGACCTCCGCGAGCGCTTCGGCGCATCGCTGGCGCTCGGCGTGGTCTCGTTCGCAGGCCCGTTCGTGGTCACCGGACTGATCGCATGGGAGTTGCTTGATTGGACCGTGAAGGCCTCGCTGATCGCCGGCACCGCGCTATCGACCACGTCCCTTGCGGTGATCTACGCGGTCCTGGTCGAGGACGGCCTCAACGAGACCCGGATCGGCAAGCTGCTGATGTCGGCGACTTTCATCACCGACCTCTGCACGGTGCTGGCCCTGTCGGCGATCTTCATCAAGCCAAATGCCTGGTACCCGCTGTTTCTCGGCGTGTCGGTCCTGCTGATTCTGCTGCTGCCGAAGATCGTCCCCTGGTTCTTCGGTCGCTACGGCGACCGGGTGATCGAGCCGGAGATCAAGCTGGTCTTCGTGTCCCTGCTCGCGCTCATGGTCCTCGCTGACCAGGCGCAAGGACACGCGGTGCTGCCCGCCTTCATCCTCGGCCTGGTCATGGCCCGCCACTACCAGCAGCACCGACTCGAGCAGTCCCGGTTGCGGGTGGTCGCGTTCGCCTTCCTGACCCCGTTCTTCTTCATCCGCGGCGGGCTCAACGTCTCGCTGGGCGCGCTGGCCGGGTCTCTGGGCGTTCTCGCCTTGCTGTTCGCGGCGAAGCTGGTGCCCAAGCTTGGCCTGGTATTTCCACTGGCGCGTCGCTACGCGCGGCCGCACGCCGCCTACACCACGTTGCTGATGAGCACCGGGCTCACCTTCGGGACGATCTCCAGCCTCTATGGGCTACAGGCGGGGATCATCGATCGGACCCAGTTCTCGCTGCTGATCACCGTGGTGGTGCTGTCGGCAATCCTTCCCACCGCCGTTGCCCAGCGCTGGTTCTCCCCCGACCTCGAGGCCGAACGCCTCGCCGACGATAGGCACCGTGCGGAGCCGATCCCGGCCGAGGAATACGTCTAGGACCTGCCGGCGGGTGGGGGTGATGCGGTCCTGGCGTAGGACTCCAGGCCCTCGATCGCGCGCTTCACCGACCAGTTGTGGTTCCAGCGGAAGACCGGCCTCAGCACCGGAGTGAGGTAGCGCAGCAGCGGGCGGTCGGCGATCACCCGCCAGTCGAAGTGGATGTGGACGCGTCCGTCGTCAGCCTCGGACAGGGTCCAGACGCCGCGCCCGGTGAGGTCGCCGACCACTGAGACCTCGAACTCGCGCGGCGGCTCGTAGCGGACGATCTCCGAGGTGGTGCGCAGCGTGTAGGGAAGCCTGCCCTTGAAGTGCTGTTTCGACGTGCACCCGACTGCGGGCGGGCTATCTGCCTCGACATTGATGTAGACCGGCTTCCACCAGCGCGGATAGGTGCTGGCGTCGGCGAGGGCGGTGAAAACCGCCTCCTGGGGGGCGTCCACGTCCCACTCGTCGATGAACACGTATTCCGAAGCCATCAGGCGTCAGTCTATTTCTGCGTTGATTGCGGCTGAATGGATCAGCGCAAGATCATCGGGCTCCGCGAGGACTGAGGTTCCGGGGGGAGGATTTGAACCCCCTCTTCCTGGACCAAAACCAGGCGTGCTGCCACTTACACCACCCCGGACCGCGGCTCGACATTAGCGCCGCCGGGAGAGGGTGTGTGATTGTCCGTCGACGTGGGCCCGTCAGGCGCGACAACGATCCGACCGACCAGCGTTTACCGGGACACCATTCGCACCTACGCGCGGCGGGCTCCCCAGCTGCTGCTGATCGGCGCCGTCGTCTTCGTCCCATTGGGGTTCCTGGAGGCAGTCGTGGGGCGGATCGGGCCGATTGGGTCGGCAGCCGACAACGGCATCACGATCGCGGCGGTGCTCGCCCTCCTCCTCGTACAGGTCGTGGTTGGCCTCGTCGGGGAGGTCTTCTACAGCGGCGCGGTCGCCAACCTGATCGCCATCACGCGGGAGGGCGACCGGCCGTCGCTGCGGACACTGGCCGCGAGGCTGGCGTACGGACGCCTGATCGCGGTCGCGGTCCTCTCCGACGTCGCAGTGGCGGTCGGCCTGCTTGCGTTCGTGGTCCCAGGAGTGGTTCTGTTCACCTGGTTGGCCCTCGCGGCGCCGCTGATTGAGTTGGAGGCTTGCAACGTGCGCGAGGCGTTCACACGCAGCCGTCGGATGGTGCGTGGCCAGTTCTGGCCCGTGCTCGCGGTACTGGGGCCGATCACGCTGGCGAGCCAGAGCCTCGACGACGCGGTCCGTGCGCTCGGCCACGACATCGTCGGTCACGGTCTGGTCGCCGATTGGTTCGCCGACGCGGCCACCAGCATGCTCGTCTATCCCCTCTATGCGGTCGCCGCGGTGCTGATCACACTTCAGCTCCTGGGCCGGCCGCTGGCCGCCAGCAGGCCCATGCGAAACTGACCGCCCCGTTGATCGCCTCCGTCCCGTTCGTCTCGGACTTCTGGACCAACCAGGTGGTTGGGGAAAGCCGCGACGGCATCTTCCTGGTGCTCGTCGGGTTCATCGTCTCGTTCGCCTTCATCCGCATGAGCACCCGGCTGATGCGCAGCCCGCGCGTGTCCTGGTGGCCCGGCAGCGTTGTCAGCGACAGCGGCGTCCACCTCCACCACCTCGTGTTCGGGATTTGCCTGATGATCCTCGCGGGCACGGTTGGGTTCGCCTCCTCAGGGACGCGCCCCTGGGTCGACATCGCGGCGGGAATGTTCGGGGTCGGCGTCGGACTGACGATCGACGAGTTCGCCCTCTGGGTCTACCTCGACGACGTCTACTGGTCCGAGGAGGGGCGCAAGTCGGTCGACGCGACGGTGATCGCGGCGGCCGGAATGCTGCTGCTTCTGTTCGGATTCGAGCCCTTCGACTTCACCACCAGCTCGATCGGGGAGGTGATCAGCAGCTTCGCGGGCGCCGCCCTGGTCTTCGCAATGGTCGCGGTCTGCTTCGCGAAGGGGCGGATCCTGCACGGCTGGATCGGCTTCTTCTTCCTGCCCGTTGGGATCTACGGCGCATCGCGGATCGGCAAGCCCAACTCGCCATGGGCCAGGCGCTTCTACGGGGAGCGCCGGCCGGCCAAGCAGGCCAAGGCCGAGGAGCGCTTCCGGCCCGATCGCCGCACCGAGCGCTTCAAGCAACGCTTCCGCGACATCGTCGGAGGCGCGACCGAGCAGGAGTACGAAGCGAAGCTTGCCCGGGAAGCTGCCAGCCGCGAGCGGGCGGCAGAGAAGATGCGAGAGCGCGCGCAACACGTGCCCTGAGGCGCCGGCCCCTACCATTTCGCGGGTGAACGGCGCGAGCGCTGACGCACCAACCGTCCTCGTCATGGCTGCCGGCGAGGGAACCCGGATGCACTCATCCGTGCCCAAGGTGCTGCACGATGTCTGCGGCCGGCCGATGATCGCCTGGCCTGTGCTGGCCGCGCAGGAGGCGCGCGCCGGCCGGATCGCGGTGATCGTCTCGCCGGCGCTGGACCTCGACGGGGCGCTGCCCGAGGGAGTCGAGACCGTGGTCCAGCCCGAGCCGAACGGCACCGGCGGTGCGATTCGCGCGGCCTCCGATCTGATCCGCGCCTCGGAGACCGTGGTCGTGCTCAACGGGGACCATCCGCTGGTCACCGCGACTCTCCTCGCTGGAATCGTCGACATGCACCGCGAGGCGGGCGCCGCGGCGACCGTGGTCACGGTCGACCGCGACGATCCCGAATCGCTGGGCAGGATCGTTCGCGACGCCAACGGCGAGTTCGATCGAATCGTCGAGACCAAGCATCCCGAGGGGGTGCCGCCGGAGGTAATGGCGATTCACGAGGTCAACACAAACACCTTCGTCTTCGACGCCGGCGCCCTGGTCGGCGCGCTGGATCAGATCTCCAACGACAACGCGGCGGCCGAGTACTACCTCGGCGACGCGCTGGTGGCCATCCGCGAGCAGGGACTGCTGGTGCTGGCCCACAAGGCAGACGACGTGAGCGTCAACATCGGCGTCAACAATCGCGCCGAGCTGGCGGTCGTCAGCACCGAGGCCCGGCGCCGCATCCTCGAAGGCCACATGCTGGCCGGCGTCACGGTGACCGACCCGAGCGCGACCTGGATCGACGCCGACGTGGAGATCGCCGCCGACGCGACGATCGAGCCGGGGACATCGCTCCGCGGCCGAACCGAGGTCGGCGCGGGCTCGGTGGTGGGGCCGAATACGACGCTGATCGACAGCAAGCTCGGCGAACGGGTGGCGGTTCCCCACTCCTACCTGGTCGAGTGCGAGGTGCTCGATGGTTGCGCGGTCGGCCCCTTCGCCTACATTCGGCCCCAGACCGTGCTCGCGGAAGGTGCAAAGGCCGGAGCGTTCGTGGAGATCAAGAATTCGCGGGTGGGGGAGGGGGCCAAGGTGCCCCACCTCTCCTATGTCGGGGACGCCGAGATCGGCGCCGGCTCCAACATCGGGGCCGGATCGATCACCGCCAACTACGACGGTTTCCGCAAAAACCGCACAGTGATCGGCGAGCATTGCCGGATAGGCGTTGACACGATGCTCGTCGCGCCGGTAAGCATCGGAGATGGCGCTTACACTGGCGCTGGTGCGGTGATCCGCAAGGATGTCCCGCCGGGGGCGTTGGCCGTTCCGCAGGAGAACAGGCAGCGCCACATCGAGGGCTACGCAGAGCGCAGAGCGAAGCAGGCCGAAGAGGACCAGGAGACAGGCTCGTGAGCACGATCGAGGAACCGCGTCCCGCGGCGACGGCGATCCAGTACGACTACTCGAAGCGGATGATGGTGTTCGGCGGCCGCTGCTCGATGGAGCTGGCGGCGAAGATCGCCGGCAAGCTCGACCTCGACCTGGGGCGCGCCGGTCTGAAGACCTTCGCCAACGGAGAGGTCTACTGCCGCTACGAGGAGTCGATCCGCGGCGCCGACGTCTTCCTGATCCAGTCAACCGCCGCCAACGAGGCCGAGGGGATGACCCCCAACGACGCTCTGCTCGAGCTGCTGATGATGATCGACGCCGCGCAGGGCGCCTCGGCGCACCGAATCATCGCCGTGTCGCCTTGGTACGGCTACGCCCGCCAGGACAAGAAGTCGGCACCCCGCGAGCCGATCTCCGCACGGGTGGTCGCCAAGTGCCTGGAGGGCGTTGGGGTGGACCGAGTGCTGACGATGGACCTGCACGCCGGACAGGTGCAGGGGTTCTTCCACGTCCCGGTCGACCACATGACCGCGATGCCGATGCTCACCCAGTGGTTCATCGATCAGGATCTCACCGATGAGCTGGTGATCGTCTCCCCGGACGCGGGCCGGGTAAAGATGGCGCGCAACTTCGCCCGCAAGCTGGGCACCCACTGGGCGGTGATGGAGAAGGAGCGCCCCGCCCAGCAGGTCGCCGAGATCGGCTACGTGGTCGGTGACGTGAAGGGCAAGACGGCGGTCCTGGTCGACGACATGATCGATACCGCCGGCACCCTCTGCGCCGCCGCGCAGACCGTCATGGAGGAGGGTGCGGCGCGGGTGATCGCCTGCGCCACCCACGGGGTCTTCTCGGACCCTGCCTTCGAGCGCCTCGAGAACTCTGGGATCGAGCGCATCGTGGTCACCGACACGATCCCGCAGCGCCCGGAGGCGCCGGACAACATCACGGTGCTCACGACCGCCGGGACGTTCGCCGACTCGATCCGGCGCATCTTCACCGACGATTCGGTCTCAGAGATCTTCGCCGGCGAAAACCAGCTGTTCTAGGCGTACCCGCATTCCAGAGCGGTTTGCGGCGTTTTTGTCAACCGTTTGCTAACCGGCGACCGCGGCCGCGACCGCGGTGGCGGCAATTTCGTCTGAGGACGGGAGCAGGTGGGAGTAGGTGCCGAGCAGGGTCCGGGGGTCGTCACCCAGTCGCGCGGCGACGATATGGACGGGCACGCCGCCGGTCAATGCCAGGGTCGCAGCGGTGTGTCTGAGGACGTGAAGGCTGCCGACCGGGATGCCAGCCGCCTCGCGGTGCTGGCGAAACTGCTCGGTGAGGCGCTGGGGGTGAATCGGCCCGCCAAGCTCGTCGGCGAAAACGAGGTCCTGGTCGTCGTATGCCGGACCGGCGAAGTCTCGCTCAAGCACCTGCGCGCCCTGGTGGCGGCGCAGCGCGTCGACGGTCTCCGGGTCCAGCGTGATTGTCCTGCGACTGCGGGCCGACTTCGGGGGGCCGAAGCTGACGCCGCCGCGCGTCGGGACGAGCTGTCGCTCGACTGAGAGCCGCGCGCCATCGAGGTCGACGCAGCGCCAGGTGAGCCCGGCGAGTTCGCCCCGACGCATCCCGGTGGTGGCCGCGAGGCGCCAGATCGGATAGAGCCGGTCGTCGGCCACGTGCACGAGGAAACGGCGAAGCTCCGAGCCGGTCCACGCCTTGACGCGGGTTGCCGTCGCCGCTGGTGGGTCCGCCTGGTCGGCGGCGTTGCGGACCAGCTTGCCCCACCGCACGGCGTCCTTCAAGCTGCGATGCAGGACGGCGTGGGTGAGCCTTCGAGTCGAGACTGAAAGGCCGGCCTGTTCAAGCTCGCGGTACAACGCATTGATGTGCCCGCCCGAGAGCGCCTGCAAGCGCAGCCGGCCGAGTGTGGGGATGATCCGCAGCCGGATCACCGAGGCGTACTGGGTGACGCTGAGGGGCCGCAGGGTGCCTTCAGCCGACGGCATCCACTCGTCGACCAGAAACTCGGCGAGGGTGATCTTCGACGGCTGCGCGTAGGACCCGTCGCCGAGCCGCTTGAGCTGGTCGGTCAAAAATGCCTGGGCCTCGCGTCTGGTGTCAAAGCCGCCCTTGGAGCGTTGCCGGCGCTTTCCGTCCTCGCGGCCCTCGTCGTAGATGGCCGTCCAAGTCTGACCGCGCTTGCGAATGTGTCCTCTCACTTCTTCTTCTCCTCTTCGCCGGCACGGCCGCGCAGGGCCGGGCCGAGTAGGTTGCGTTCGCGTGCCCTGGCGACCCACCGAGCCGCCGTGGAGCGCGCCACTTGCAGCGAGTTGGCGACGGTCTGCGTCGGGGGATCGCCACGTCCGAGTGCTGCCCGGTACAGCTCGGCAACCTGGCGCAGATCGTCTTCTGTGATCGGCGACCCTTGGCGCGGCTGACGGGCGTCTTTGGCAACGCGGCCGTAGAAGGCTTCGCGATCCTTGAGCGGGGTCGAGAGGAGGTGGCCGACCCCGCGCTCGTCGAGCTTGAAAGAGGCGTCGACGAAAGCCGCCTTGAGGAGTCTGGCGACCGGGAGGCTTCTCATCGCTTCGCCGGTCACACCATCATCGTCGCGGGCGGTGAGCGCGACGCAGCGCGGCCCGCCGCGCTCATCGACTTTGACCTCTAGCGCCACGGACTCGTCCTCAGCGACGAAGTGCTGCCACACCGCGAAGTCGTCGAACTGAACGATGCCGCGCGGGCCTCTCACGGGAAGCGGGGTGATCTTCATACCTATCCTAGATGGTACATCATCGTCAAGCGGTGTCTCTCTCTATCCGAGAATCGAGACAGTAAAACGAGAAGTCTATCGTCAGGTTGCTGTAGCGTTCTTGGCAATGGACAACCTAGAGCTTCTGATCGAGGGACGTGCAGCGGTGCGCAGCGGTCGCGGTCGCGAGTTGCGGCTGCTTGCCGGACTCAGCCAAGCCGAGCTGGCGGAGCTGGTCGGTGTGACCCCGGCGGCGATTAGCCGCTGGGAAGCCGGCGACCGTCGGCCAACCGGCGACCGGGCCATCGCGTATGCGACGGCTCTTCACCGAATCGCAGAGCAGGTGACGGCAAGTGTCTGAGCCGAGCGTCCTCACGGTGGAGGAAGCGGCAGCGGTGCTGCGAATTGGCCGGAGCGCGGCCTACACCGCCGTTCGATGCGGCGACATTCCCAGCGTGCGACTTGGGAGGTCCCTGCGTGTGCCTAGACACCAGCTCGAGGCGATGCTGGGGATGCCTTCCGAAAACGACAACGGCGACCCCAAGAAGGTCGCCGAAGTCAAAGAGCCGGCGGACGGGCCGACCAGTGAACCTTAATGCGCAGGCCCGACATTGGGGGGGCCCGTGATGGGGTCCATAAATTTCCATCTGGCCGCCGCGATCCGACGTGTGAATTCGGCCTACTACCGACTCCCCGAAGATCGCAGGCCCGACGTCACCGGGGAGCGGTGGACCGCGCTGGAGCGCGAGATTGACGAAGCCGCCGAGTTCGGAGACAGGGATCGCGCGCTCAAGGCGATAGCCGATTGGCAGGGGCATGCCCTCAAGATCATCGGCCATTGCGGCGTCAGCGAGGTGTGGCCAATATGACGAAGAGGACCACACACGCCACCCGCTCGATGCCCGTTAGGGGCGCTCCTGTGAAGGCGAAATCCGACACAACGGCGGCGGAGGCGGTGGTCTGATGGTCGCCCGCGAGAACGCCGAGGCCAAGGGGCGCCGCTACCTCGTCGAAGGCCGGCTCGTGGTCCGCGAAATCAACGGCGACACCATCCGCGCATGCTGCCGCGGCGGCGGCACCTTCTACCCGCTGGGTCACGACCCCGGTCGCGGCTGGTGGTGCGAATGCCCTGCCCGCTCGACTTGCGCCCACCTGCACGCGCTGCGCGCTGTAACGATTGCGCCGCTGCGAGAGGCGGCGGCATGAGCTGGGTCAGGCTCGATGACGACTTCGCCGACCACCCGAAGGTATTGGAGGCCGGCAACGCGGCAGTCGGGTTGTTCTGCCGGTGCCTTGCCTACTGCGCCAAGCACATGACGGACGGCCTCATCCCGGCCGAGGTCGCCAACCTGTTCGGCTCTCCGAGGTCGATCGAGGCGCTGGTCACTGCGGGCCTGTGGGTGCAGGTCGATGGCGGCTATGAGGTGCACGACTTCCTCGTCTACAACAAGAGCCGGGCGCAGGTCAAAGAGGAGCGGGCCAAGAACGCCGAGCGGCAACGGCGATGGCATCAGTCGCGTGATCGTAACGCCGTTAGTAACGGTGTCACTAACGAAGCCCCGTCCCGTCCCGTCCCTACCAATACAAAAGAACCCCCCCATAAGCCCCCCCAAAAAATGGGGGGGCAGGTGACCACCTGATGTCCGAGTCCAACCTCTCTCCCGAGGCCGATCTGCGCGTCGCTTCACCTCTACCTGCTTCTCCTCGACTCCTCGACCACGTTGCGCGCGCGCTCTCTCCGCGCCGCGCTGGTGAGCATCGGTTGACAGCAGGCGTCGACCGCAGGCACGCACCAGAAGTGGCGGTTTACGCCGGGGCGAGCATATGAGCCGCCGAGGCACCCAGCGGGAGCGCGCCGTCCGCGACTACCTCGCCGACCGAGACTGGATCGCCTTCCGAGCCCCGGCTTCCCTGGGTTGCGCTGACGTCGTGGCGCTGCGCGACGGCTGCCGACCCCGACTGATCGAGTGCAAGTCAACGGCCGCCGGACCCTACGCGCACTTTGGCCCAGCGGATCGGGAGCGACTGCGGCTGGCCGCCCGACTTGCCGGTGCTGACGCGTTGCTCGCGTGGTGGCCGCCTCGCGGCTCGCTGCGCTGGATCGCCGAGCAGGAGTGGCCGACGTGAGCAAGGGACCAGCCAAGGGGAAGGGAAGGGGCGGACCAGCCAAGGGCAAGGGCAAGGGACCCGCCACGGGCTACTCCTGGTCGCAGTTCGAGGTGACGCATGGCGCACGCAGCCCCGCCCTGGTCGAGCCGCGAGCCCGCGAGCTGGCACCGGAGGTCCTGGAGGCCAACGCGCACCTCGACGCGGCCCGCGACGGCGCGGCCGTGTTCCGCTACGCCGTGACGTTGGCGAGGGTTGAACGCGTTTATCGCTGGCTCAGCGAGCAGGATGATGCCGTGTTCGTCGACGAGGAGGCCGGCAAGCCACACGGGGTTTTCGAGCGCCTTGAGAAGTGGGAGACCCAGGCGGACCGCGCAGAGGAGCGTCTCGCCATCGCGCCGCTGACCCGCGCGAAGCTGGGACTCCAACGGGTTCGGGGTGAGGCCCTGGTCGAGCACCTGCGCCGCGTTTACGGGGGCGAATCCTGATGGCCCTTCCGCACGTCGGCATCGTCGAAGCCTGCGACGACGAGAGCCTGTTCAACTTCCCGCTCTACCCGCGCCAGCGCGAGCTGCTCTCTGCGCTTGAGGCGGGCCCACGGCTTCACATCTGGGCTCTCGGTAGGCGCTCCGGCAAGACGACGCTCGCCGCGATCACCTGCTTGCACAACCTCCTCTTTCGAGGCGACCTGGACGCCGCGGTCCGACCCGGCGAACGGCGTTACGCCGTCGCGGTGGCGACCAACTTGCAGCAAGCGAAGCTGCTGGTGCAAGCCGCTCGCGCGATCATCGAGGGCTCGGAGCTGCTCGCCGAGCTGGTCGACTCGGTGACCGAGGACGCGATCAGCTTCGCCAACGGCACCGAGCTTCGGGCCTTCCCCTGTTCCTCTCGCGGTGGTCGAGGTTGGCCGGTGAGCTGCCTGGTCATGGACGAAGCCGCGCATTTCGTCTCTGACACCGACGGATACCAGACCGCAGAGCGCGTCTACGGGGCGTTGCTGCCCTCTGTGGCGCAGTTCGGCGATGCCGCAAGGATCATCGTCTCCTCGACGCCCTACGGCGACCAGGGACTGTTTGCCGAGCTGTTCCGAGGGGCCGACGAGGACCCCGATGCCGAAGCCCACCACGCGACCACCACCGAGGCCAACCCCACCATCGACCCGGCAGTCCTCGAGCGCGAACGCGACCGCGACGTCGACGTATTCCGGTCCGAATACCTGGCCGAGTTCGTCGCTGGCGGCGACGCCTATATCGACATGGAGCGCGTCGAGGTCGCTGATCGCGGGCCGCTTGAGCCTGACCAAGCGACCGACTGGATCGCCGGACTGGACCCGGCGTTCTCGAAGGACCCCTTCGGATTGGCGCTGGTCGGCTGCAGCGACGACCGCCTGGTGCTGGGTTTCGCCGACGCGCTCAAGCCGCCACGGCTAGGCGGCAAGGGCGCTACCTACGAACGGCACCTCGAGGAGATCGTCGCGACGTGCAAACGCTTCGGTGCCACCGCTGTCACCGACCAGTACGCCGCACCAGCGGTCCTCTCCCACCTTCGCAACGCCGGCCTCGAGGTGCGAGAGCACCCGATGACGGCGACCACCAAGACGGCGATTTTCAGCGAGCTGCGGGCGCGGCTGTACGACGGAAGTTTGCAGCTCTACCAGCACAAGGCCCTGATCGCCGAGCTGGGCCGTCTGCGGACCAGGTTCGCCGCTGGCAGCGCGGCGGTGCAGAACCCGCGCGTCGGTGGGAGCCACGGAGATATCGCCCAGGCCCTCGCCCTCGCGGTGTACGAGCAGCGGGATGCAGCCCGGCGTGGGCCGAACACCGTCCTGCCGTCGTTCCTGGACGTCAGCCCGGCCGCGTTCAACCGCGCCGTACAGGCCGTGGCAGGGGGCAGGGACTGGAGGACCGCGATTGACGACTCCCCAAGGGCCCGACACGGCAGCCCCGGGCACCGACTTTGGTCGACGTCGCACTTCTGCGCCGAGTGCTTCGAGGAACGTGGAGACCCCGAGAACGTACCCAGACGAAGGAGAAGAAATTGAAGAGCCCCGAGACAATCAGAGACCGCTTCGGCTACCTGATTTCGCTGGTGATCACGGAGCAGGCCGAAACATTCAACGAGCAGGTGATGGCGATGACCGAGGCCGAGCTGCGCGAAATGTTGATCGCAGCGACCTCCGTCATGGCCGAGGAAATTCGCGCCCGAGAGGCCGGTCGCGGCGACGAAAGCGCCCGCCTCAACTGACGTTGCAATTTCAACCGAAGGGAAACGATGACCGAGCAAGAGACGACTGAAGAAACGACGGAGCAAACGACGGAGCAAACGACGGAGACGGAGGAGCAGGACCCGCAGGTCGCCAAGCTTCGACGAGAAGCAGCCGGCTACCGCACCAAGCTCCGCGAGGCCGAGCAGGAGCGCGACGAGACCCGCACCGAGCTCGACGCGCTGCGCGGCGAACGGCAAGCCGAGCAGATCACCGACGCCCTGGTCGATGCAGCTCACAAGCTGGGTTTCAAAAATCCGCAGGGAGCCGCTGACAAGGCCGATGCCGCCGGGGTGAAGGTCAACGCCGACGGCGAGGTCGAAGGCGCTGAGGCGGCGCTAAAGGCGCTACAGGAGGCGCTTCCCGAGCTGGTGGCGAGTGAGCCTGCCGGGGGGAATCCGCCAAGGCGACGCGGGTCCGCGGCGGCCAAGGAATCGGACGCGGACCGCCGCAAGCGCCTCTACGGCGGCGGTGGAGACGCCTTCGCGGGAGGCGGTGTGGTGCGGCCCGACGCCTGAGCGTCCTAGAGCGCCGCTAGGGTTTCCCGTAGGCAATGTGGTCGGCCAGGCGCTGATCACCGCCTACGGGGCCTGGAGCCCACCTGCACATGGCCCGACGCCGGCAGGCATAGAGACTCCACTTTTCCTCAAAGGAGGACCCCCGAATGGCAGGTTCACTCACGACGATTGCCTCGCTCAGCGGCAACTACGTCGATCACCTGTACGAAGATGCGCTGTTCGTCGCAAGGGCCGAGAGCCTGTTGCCGAGTCTGGTGACGAAGCTCACCGACCAGAGCGGAGATCAGCCGCGAACGCTCAGCGAGTATCCGAAGTTCTCGGCTCAGACGGTCACCGAGACGGAGGACTTCGACAACCCGTCGGAGCTGACCAAGACGGCGATTTCGACGCTCACGCCAATCGAAATCATCGCCCAGAGTCGGATCACCGACCGGCGGGTCGAGACCGACCCGCAAGGCGCTCAAGCGGACGCCTCACGCGAGCTGGGCGAGGCCCTGGCCGACAACATCGACTCGGGATTGGTCGACGCGTTCAGCGACCTCACCGGCCCCGAGCTGGGTGCCGGTGCAACTCCGCTGACCTGGGATGCGATCTTCGCGGCCCGGACGGCGCTGGCGGCAGAGAATGTCCCAGGCCCATACGCGGTGGTGATTCATCCGTTCCAGTACCACCCACTGGCGAAGGCGGCAAGTGTCGCGGGGGAGCCAACGAACGCCCCCTCATCGCTGGTCGATGAGGTGAGCAAGCGTTGGTACGTCGCCTCGACGGCCGGCGTCGACATTTTCGTCACCAGCCGAATCCCGGTTGTCGACGGAGTTGCACTCGGGGCCGTGTTCAACAGTGCAGCGTTGGCCCTCGATGTGCGGCGCGCGCCAAGGCTCGAGACCCAGCGCGATGCCAGCGCCCGGCTCACCGAGCTGGACTTCACCGCGAAGTACGCGGCCGGAGTGTGGCGACCGAAGTTCGGCGCGACGCTCAGCTACACCGCTGACCCGCCGGCCGACGTGGTTACGGGGTCCTGAGCGCCCGGTAGTCTCGAAACGTCGATGAACCCATTGAGGCTCGGGTCCTGTCTCCCGAGTCCCACCTTTCCGCGAAGCGCCTCCCAACCGGGGGGCGCTTTGTGTTGGTCTGGGCCTTAGACAGGCAGGTGAAAACCTGCTCGAAGTGCGGACGTGCGGTGCTCGAGCTGTCACACGAACCGCCACCGCCGCGAGCGCGCCGCGCTAGTATCTGCCGACTAGACAAATGCCCCCGCGGCGCTCTAACGCCCGGGGGCCGGAGCCAAGGAGTAGAGCCTTGACCCAGAAGAATCCTAGTAGTGGTGGCAGCGTCTCGTCGGCTTTCGATGACTCGCTGCTGCCCGAAGATCATCCCCACCGCCGAGTCCTCTTGGCGCTCGAAGAAGCCGAGGAGGCCGCGATGATGATCCGCAAGGACTGCGACCGCGCCTACACCGCCAGCCTCTGTAGTCCTCAACGAAATCGCGGAGGCCCGACGGGCGCTGCCCGTTCGGTGAAGGTCTGCACGAAGTGCCATGAAGTCGCTGCCGATCACAGACCACGCCGTCGCGCGCTACCGGGAGAAGGTCAAGCCGGCGCTGTCGCCCGATGCTTGCCGGGCCGAGCTGGGGGCGCTGATCGAGCAGGCGGACAAGCCGGTATCCGAACCTCCCTGGCCGTGGCCGGGCCAGGCCGCAGCGTATCTGCCAATCGCGCCCGGTGTGGCGCTGGCGCTGGAACCTGACGGCAACAAGCTCGTAGCCGTCACCTGCATCGCCAGGGGCACGCTGCCCGACAAGCATCGCCGCGATGAGACCAAACGGAAACGGCAGCGTCGCGCCGACAAACGCGCCCGGAAACTAAGGTGAGAGCATGACCTTGCGAATGATTGACGGCGGCGGGTGCGAGGTCAGCGTCGAGGAGAGGGCGGCTCGACTCGCGGCGGTGATCCGCGAGGAGGTCGGCGACCTGCCGCCGTGCGACGAGTTCCGGGTCGCCGTCGAGCGCTACGTCGTTCACCTCGACCGCCTCGCCGGACAAGCCCCGTTTCGGCTCGCGAAGCGAGAGAAGGACGGCTGATGGCAACCGTTTGCAAACGAACGCAGCCGGACGGGCCAGCAGGACGGCACGGCGGCGAGCCCGAAAACCGCTGATTTGCGGGGCTATTCCGTACCCACCGCTACGGACCGCTACAGGCCGTCACGCAGCACCGGGAACCAGCTGTTCTAGGCGGCGACTCAGGAGCCCGGCATCGGCTCCTTCTCGCGCTCGCCGGGCGCGTATTTCTCCTCCGGCTCGAGCATGCCGCGAACGTCCTCGCGAAGCTCGGGGGTGTCCTCGTGCTGGTGTACCGAGACCGCGTGCTGCGCGGCGGCCTCCACAACCTCATCCTCTTCGCCGACGATCGTCAGTGAGCAATTCGACTCGCTCTCGAAACGCCGGCAATCGGCCATCTTGCGCGCCATGGCTCTCCTTCCTTGGGTGCCTGCCTGTACGGGTTTTCTACGCCTCGGCGCGGTGCGCGTCAAGCGATCTTTAGAAGGCCAGGGACCCCTTGACGATCAGATAGGCGCCGAAGGCGAGGGTTATCGCCAGCCCGATTGTCCTCGCATGGCGCTTCACGAATGAGTTGACAGGGGCGAGAATCGAATCGGCGCGGGCGGGGACGACCGAATAGATGGCGAGCGGAGCGAGCACCGGCACCAGGGGCATGAAGATCACCAGGGCCAACACGGCCGTCTTGCCGGCCGAGCTGACGTCGGCTCGGGCGATCTCCTTCGTCGCGTCGAAGAACAGCGCAAGGGTGGTGAAGTTCACCAGCATGCCGCCGAAGCCGATTCCGAAGTAACGCCCCAGCATTGGGCCCTGCGGCTCCTCATCTGCCGCCTTGTGCTGGCTCGGGGAGCGGCGGGCGAGGAACACGCTCAACGCCAGCAGAAAGGCCCCGATCGCGATGTCGATGATCGCCGAGGAGCTCGAGTGGCTGCCGCCGGAGTCGGGGGCAACAGTGCGATCGAACACCAGCAGCGCCAGCAGGGCGGCGACGATCAGCGCATCAGCGCCAGCGTAGCGCCGCCAGCGTAGGCGGTGCAACGCAACCTCGGGTGGTTCTTGCCGGAGAGGATCAGCAGGGAGAGCGCAAGGATCGTCGGACTGACCGCTGATCCCAGCGCCAAGGGCACGACTTTGGACAGCAGGTCGCTCATCGTGCCGGCCTCGGCCTAGAAACCGACCTGGGAGACCTTCCAGTCGGCGCCTTCTTTGACCAAGAGGATCGTCTGCGCGTTGCCCGCTCCTCCGTTTTGACTAACCGTGGCGTCGACTGTGGCGCGGTCGCCGCTGACCCGAACCTGAGCGATATTGATGGCCGTCGTCGTCCCCTTTCGGGCCAGCTTCGGAAGCGCCTGCTCGCATGTCGTTCCGGCCTGCTTGAACTTGGCGAGCTGCTGAGAGGCGATCAGGCTGCAGACCTTCACGAAGTCGCCCTTGTTGCGGGCCTCGATCAGCTGCGTCACCGTGTCGCCCGCCTTGTCCTGCTCGCTTTTCCCGCTAAAGGGACCGCAGCCCGCGAGCGCGATCGTGATCAGCGCCACGGCCACGGCCTTCGCTCTCCGCCCTTCCCCCATCGATGCCCAACCTACCGCAGCGGGAGAGGCCCGCCGCGTAGTCTGCGTCGATGCTGCTGGTCGGCCACAAGGGCGCGGACGCGATCCGCCCCGGCAACACGATCGAGAGCTTCGAGGCGGCGGTCGAGGCGGGGGTGGAGATGGTCGAGCTCGACGTGCTGCGCCCTCGCTCGGACTTCGAGCGCGTCGAGGACTGGATCACGGCGCCGGCCGGCCCGGTCACCGACCCGGGCGGGCCGCTGCTGGTCGCGCACGACTGGGGCGACGCCCGGCGCCGCGACCCACTGGAGCTGGATCGGACCCTGGATGCCTTCCTTGCGCCGCCGTTGGATCGGGTCCAGCTCGACCTCGACCTGAAGATCGCCGGCCGCGAGGACGAGGTCGTGGCGGCCCTGCGCGAGCGGGGGTTGATCGAGCGCGCCTCGATCTCAACCCAGGAGGTCGCGAGCCTGGGAGAGTTCCGCCGCCTCGAGCCTGAGCTTCGGATCGGCTGGACGGTGCCGAGAACGACGAAGGACTGGAACTCCAAGCGCTGGGCTCGACCCCTGGTGATCGGGGCGCTGGTGGCGCTGCGGCGCCGGCTGCCTGGGATCGTGAGCCGAAAGGCCCCGGATCTCGGCGTCCAGGCGGTCTGGGCCTACCACCTGGTGATCACCGAGCGGCTGCTCGAGGCCTGTCGGGGCGCTGGGCTGGAGCTGATCGCATGGACCGTCGACGACCTGCCGCGGATGCGCGAGCTCGCCGCACTCGGAGTCGACGGGATCTGCTCCAACGACCCACGGCTGTTCGCGGAGCTGTAGCCGCTCAGGCCGGGTCGGGCAGGCCTGGGACGCGGGTCACGCCGCGCTCCTCGAAGTAGGCCCACTCCTGCTCGCCGAGCTCGGTTTCCGGCGGGTCGGCGTAAACCCACTCGCGCATGATCCGGTGCCAGTTGCGCTTCGCGCGCAGCTGGGCCAGCACCGCCATCACCCCTGTCTCCATGCGGCGACCCATCAGCTCCTCGGCCGGCACCGATTCGCGCCGCACGAGGTCGAAGTACTCCGAGCGTGGGTCGGATGTCGCCTCGATCATCTTCATCACCATTTTGGGGGTGACCTCGTACTCGCGGTCCTCCATGTACCAGCCGCCCACCACCATCACGTGGTCCATCAGCCGTTCGGCGTCGAACTTCGACGGCTTGCGGATGAAGCCGAGCTCGTGCAGCGCCTCGCGCAGGCTTTCGGGGTCCCTGCGGACCACGGCGTCGATGGCGCGCTGCTCGAGCATGATCTGATCGCGGTCGAGGCGCTTTGTCATCCCGAAGTCGAGGAAGGCGACGCGGTCGTCGGGCATCAGGATGAAGTTGCCGGGGTGGGTGTCCGCGTTGAAGTGCTGGAGGTGGTAGATCGAGCCGAAGGCGAAGCGAAAGACGATCTCGCCGAAGCGACTGCGCTCCTCGTGGGAGAGCTGCTTCACGTCCTCGAAGTCGCGCCCCTCGACCAGCTCGGTGACAAGCACGCGGCGGCGTGAGAGTCGCGTGTAGACGTCGGGGACGTAGATGAAGGGGTGGTCGCGGTAGGCGCGGGCGAAGCTGCGCTGGTCCTGCGCCTCGTGCTCGTAATCGAGCTCCTCGAGAACCCGCTCGCGGAGCTCGGCGGCGATCGACTTCGGGTCGAGGCCGGGGGCGATCGCCTTGCCCAGGCGCACGATCGTGGAGGCATTTCGGAGGTCGGCCTCCAAGGCCTCGGCAATCCCGGGGTACTGGATCTTCACCGCCACGCGGGTGCCGTTGGGCAGCTCGGCGCGGTGCACCTGCCCGATCGACGCGGCGGCGAACGCCTCCTCGTCGATCTCCGCGAACAACTCCGACAGTGGCTCGTCCTCGTACTCCTCCTCGAGCACCTTGGCTACTTTTTTCCATGGCATTGCCGGCGCCGCCGTGCGCAGCTTCGCGAACTGCTCCTGGTAGATCTCGCGGTACTCAGGGGGGAGGAACTCGATGTCGATGAAGGAGGCCATCTGGCCGAGCTTCATCGCCGCACCCTTCATCTCGCCCAGCGTCCCCATCAGCTTCAGGGCGGCCTCGAGGTGGCGGTTCTCGAGCTTCTCGCGGGCGCCCTCGTCGGAGCGCGCCACCGAGGCGGCCTTGGTGCCGGCGTAGCGGGCCCCCTGTACGCCCAGCGTCGTGCCCAGCTTCGCCGAGCGACGAACGCGGCCCTTGGGGATCTTGCGGTCCTCGGACACGGGCAGAGGGTAGCCCCGGCCATCGCGCTGCACCGGGTGTTACCTGCCGTGCGCGCCTAGCCGAGGATCAGGCCGATGAACACCACGCAGACGATGATGTTGATCACCCAGCTGTGGCTGTTCATCCAGTCGCGCACCTTGGGCATCTCTACCTCCGCGCGCTTGCGGAAGAGCACATAGAAGAGCAGCGGCGAGGCGGCGATCAGGGTCACGAGCCCGATCAGGGGAAGAGCTGCGGTGAACGGGTCGCCGTTGCTGATCAGGTGGACTCCGGTGGTCAGCATCACGACGACATCGCCGGGGAACAGGAGGATCAGCAGCACGCCGATCTCGAAGGCACGTCGCGGCGTGGCGGTCTGCATGGCGCCGAGCCACTTGGGGGGCTCGGAGTCGGCCCGCTTCAGATAGATCGTTACCGCCCGTACGATCAGCAGACTCACGAGGGCGATCGTGATCACCTTTCCGGCGGTGGTCTGCCCGGCGTCGCCACCAAGATCGACCGCATTGCCGAGCAGGCTCGCGAGGCCCATTGCGATCAGGATCCCCAAGGTGGCGGCGAGGGCGACGGCGCAGACGTATGCCAGCGAGACCTTGATCGGCCCCGTCTCGCCGGTCACGAAGATGATCGACGAGATGATCTGCGGCCCCGCCATCATCGTGATCGCAAGCGGGAGTATCTGGGCGTCCATGCGTGCGACACCGTATCGGCGTTGCCCGCGTTTGTTCAAGATCGCGCTATCTCTATCCTCTAGCCGCCAATGGCTTCAGGACGAGCAACCTTGAAGGCGAGCACCCGCAGCGAGTTCGGCTCGCGGGAGAGCCGCCGCCTGCGCCGCCAGGGCTTCGTGCCCGGCGTCGTCTACGCGAACGGCGAAGAGGCACGGGCGTTTCAGGTCCCCGAGCGGGACGCCCGCGCCGTTCTCTCCGAGGGCCACGCCCTGTTCGACCTCGAGATCGAGGGAGTGGGCGCCGTGCCGGTGGTGGTCAAGGAGCAGCAGCGCCACCCGGTGCGCGGCGACCTCGAGCACCTCGACCTCAACGAGGTAAAGCTCGATGAGGCGATCCAGGCCGAGGTCCCGGTCGAGGTCGAGGGGGCCGAGGACGCCCCCGGCACCAAGGAGGGCGGCGTGCTCGAGCACATCACCCGCGAGGTGACGGTCGAGGCCCTGCCGACGGAGATTCCCGACCGCATCGTCGTCGACGTCTCCCAGATGGACATCAACGACACGATCCAGCTCTCGATGGTGACTCCGCCACAGGGCGCCACCTTCGTCGCCGACGACCTCGAGGAGGTCACGATCGCGACGCTCACTCCGCCCAGGCTCGAGAAGGAGCTGGAGGAGATCGAGGAGGAGGCCGCGCTGGTCGGCGAGGAGGGCGAGGAGCTGGCCGAGGGCGAGGAGATCCCGGAGGGCGAGGAGGTCCCGGAGGGCGAGGAAGCACCCGCAGAGGGCGAGGGCGAGGGCGGCGAGCCCGGCGAGGGCGACTCGGGCGAGGAGGGCTAGCTGCGCCTGTTCCGCCGGCCCGCCGAGGAGGGGGGCGACGGCGAACGAATTCTCCTTGTCGGCCTGGGCAACCCGGGTCGGGAATACTCGGCGACCCGCCATAACGTCGGCTTCGAGATCGCCGACCTGCTCTCCAGCCGCTGGGAACTGCCCAAGGCACGCGAGCGCTTCGCGGGGCTGATCGCAGAGGGGCGCGCCGGGCCCGGCGGCCCCCGGGTCGCGCTGCTGCGGCCACAGACCTACATGAACGAGGCGGGCAGCTCTGCCGGCCCGGCGCGCGGCTCGCTGAAGGTGCCGCTCGATCGCATCGTGGTGCTGCACGACGAGATCGACCTTCCTTTCGGCGAGATACAGAGCAGGTTCGGCGGTGGGCTCGCCGGCCACAACGGCCTCCGCAGCCTGCGCGACGGACTCGGCGGAGCTGACTTCTGGCGGGTGCGGACCGGGGTCGGCAGGCCGGACTCCACCGACCCCGACGTCGTCTCGCGCTACGTGCTCTCGAAGTTCCGCGAGTCACCCGAGCAGGTCCGCGAGCTGATCGAGCGCGCCGCCGACGAGGCCGAGCGCCTGGTCGAGCAGATTGGCGCCGGGCAGAGCGAAGACGTTGGAAGCCAGGAGGCTGACGAGTGAGCGAGGACGAGGCACTCGTCGGCTACGAGGTCGACGACCAGGGCGTCGCCCTGCTGCGCCTAGAGCGCCCGAAAGCACGAAACGCCATGAACACGGCGATGCTCGAGCAGTTTCTGGCGCGGCTCGCGGAAGCCCGCTACGACGAGCGGGTCCGGGTGCTGGTCGTCTCCTCGTCGGACCACATGGGCCTCTCGGCGGGGGCCGACGTCAAGGAGCAGCTCGACGAGGAGGGCGGGCTGCGGCGGATGCAGCTGTTCGCCGACCTCTACGACGCGCTCACGGCTTTCCCGCAGCCGACGATCGCCGTCTGCCATGGCGACGTGGTCGGCGCCGGCGCCGAGATCGCCGTCTGCTGCGACATGCGGGTCGGCGGCTCGAACCTGCGGATGCGCTTTCCCGGAGCGGCGCTCGGCGTCCCGGTCGGCCCGGCGCGCTTGGTGACCCTCTGCGGGCTGGCGACCGCCAAGTATCTGCTGCTCTCCTCGCGGACCGTCGCCGCTGACGAGGCGCTGCGCCTCGGGCTGGTCAACCGGGTCGCCCCCGCTGCGGCCACTGAGGGGGCGGCGCTGGAGCTCGCCGCCGAGGTCGCTCAGCATCCACCGGAAGCCGTCGCCCGCCTGAAGCGCATGCTGCACGAATGGGACGGCGTGGAAGGGCGCACGGCGCGCGAGGGTGAGGGCCAGGTCGAGTGGCAGCGCTCCGGGCCAGGACTTCCCTACCGAGATTGAAATGCCAGTACTCCTGGGAGCCGTGGCGCTACGAGCCCGCGGGCCAGAGCGAGATACTGCGGGCGATGTCGCAGGAGAACGTCGAGAACCTTCGGGCGTTTTGGAAGAAATGGAATCGCGGCGAGCGTGATCTGTCCATCCTCGATCCCGAGGTCGTTTACGAGGACTCGAACCTGCCCGATCACGCTGGTGAGGCATATCGCGGTCACGAGGGGGTGGTTCGGGCTACGGGTCGTTGGCTCGAGCCTTTTGAGAACCTGACGGCCGAGCTCCAGCGGGTTGTCGGCGAGGGCGACCGCCTGGTCTCGATCCATCACTTCAAGGCCACGGCCAGGCACACCGGCATTGAGTTTGAGGGGCCGCTTGCCTACCTCTACACGTTCCGCGACGGCAAGGTCGTTCATTTTCGCTCGTTTGTGGATCCCGAGGAGGCCCTCGAAGCCGCCGGGCTGTCTGAGTAGGCGATGTCGCAGGAAGACGCCGAGGACCTGCGGCAGTGGTTCTAAAGGAGTTCCGGTCAGGCGTCAGTCGAAAAAGTTCGTAACCCGCGTAATGCGCCCGTCAGGTGCGAACTCGATGAAATCGGTGCCAGTGAACGGCTCTTCGTTCGCGGCGGTTGCGCTCCAGCGATACCAGGCCCGGTCGCCTAGCGCCGCTACCTCTGTGGTCGCCGTGATCGCTAGCCCCGGCAACTCTTTGAACGACTCCGAGATGTGTGCCGAAAGCGCCTCGCGACCCTTCACTCCCTCGGGAATCTCCGCATCGACATAGACTCCCTCATCGGCCCAGATCTCCGCCAATTGGGCGAGCCGACGGGCGGCATCGCCCTCGGCCCACGCTTCGCCGTAGCGCCTCACGGTGGCGGTGTGATCGTTGGACACAACTCCTCCTCAGCTCGACGCGGCGACCCTATCGCACCGGGTCTCTGTCGATCTGAGGCAGTCGACCTGTACGGACCGCGCCGCGAGAACCTCGATCCGTTCGGGCTGTCGGAGTAGGCGATGTCGCAGGAAAGCGTCGAGACCCGTGTCGCTGTGGCTTCTGATCTGGACGGCCTGACCGCGACGCTGACTGCGGCGTTCGAGCGCGACCCGCTGTGGAGCTGGGCCTTCCCGGACCCGGAGGACCTGGCGGTCTGGTGGCGGTTTTGCATTGGCAGCGCTCTGCGCTACCCGTGCGTTTGGGTGTGCGGCGACTACGCCGCAGCGTCGGTGTGGATCCCACCCGAGGGCAGTGAACTAACGGAGGAAGAAGAGGAACGGGTCCACCCGCTGCTCAGCGATCTAATTGGCCCCCGCGCTGAGGTCCTGCTGGAGCTGCTGGAGCGCTTCGACTCATCCCACCCGCGAGAACAGCCTCACTACTACCTGAGCCTGCTCGGAGTTCACCCAGACCACAGAGGCGAGGGGCTCGGCATGGCGCTGCTTGCCGAGAACCTGGAGCGTATGGATGCTGAGCAGACTCCCGCCTATCTGGAGTCGAGCAACCCGGGCAACGATCGCCGCTACGAACGGCTGGGCTTCAGGCAGGTGGGTTCGTTCACGACTCCGGACCAAGAACGCACGGTGGCGACGATGTGGCGCGAAGTCGGAGGCCTCCAAGCTGGTAGGCAGGAGGAGTAGACGATGTCGCAGGAGAACGTCGAGGTCGTGCGCGGCGTTTACGACGCCCTGAATAGCCTCGACTGGGACGCGGCGTTTCGCGACATGCACCCGGACGTCGAGGTGAAGTTCCAACGAGCGCCCGATGCCGGGACACTGCGACGACGCGAGGCGGTTCAGGGATTCCTTGAGGACTACCTAGGGGCGTTCGAGCAGATGATTTTTGAGCCGGAGGAGCTTTTCGAGAACGGCGATCAGGTCGTCGTCTTGCTCACGCGGCGCGCGCGGCCCAAGGGCGGCAGTGGTGAAATGGTGGTCCGAAACGGACACATCTGGACGGTTCGCGACGGCACGATTCTGTCCATGAAGTCGTTCCCGGACCCCGAGAAGGCCCTCGAAGCCGCTGGACTTCGGAAGTAGCCGTGGCGAGTTTCGTCAGACGCTTCTAGCGGCCGGAAATCTCCACGAGCAAGGGCGGCAGCAAGCTAATTGATGGGAACCAGCCTAACTCCTGGAAGCCCGGGCACTTGGGTTGCTATAGCCCAGTTCAGTTGGCCAGCTCTGCGCTAGTCGGGTAGTGTGGATTTCGGGTCGGATAATCAATCGATGTGAAATCCGGAGAGGAGAACTGATGACGACCACCGACGAGGATGCGGTCCGTGCTGCCACGCTCGACTACATCGAAGGCTGGTACGACGGGAACGCGGAGCGCATGGAGCGAGCCCTGGATCCGGAGCTAATGAAGCGCTGCCGCGGCATCGAGGGCAACGACCCTGACGCGGTAGAGACGCTCACTGCGAGGGACATGATCGACGCGACAGCGGCGGGTGAGGGGCGTGGCGAGGATGCCGAGGACCGTCAGATCGCGGTCGAGATCTCGTACTTAAGCGGGGAGATCGCGAGCGTGACCTGCCTCTGCCACCGCTACGTCGACCTGCTTCATCTGCTTCGCATGCCCGAGGGCTGGCGGATCGTTAACGCAGTCTGGCAGTTGCGATGACTGCCTCGAAGCCGCCGGGCTGCGGGAGTAAGCCTCAGCAGCGATTGCGACCCGAGGCTGACCCCGGCTCGTTGATGAGTCCTGCTCCCGGATTCAACCTCCCCGTCGCTCCCAACCGGAACCCGTCGCCGTTTCGCTCCGCCCCTAGCGGAGCCCACCGACCGACGCGCTACTTCACGACGCGGATCAACTTCTTGTTGACGAACTCGTCCATCCCGTACGGGCCGAGCTCGCGTCCGAAGCCGGAACGCTTAACGCCCCCGAACGGCAACTCGGCGCCGTCAAGGAGGACGCCGTTCACGAAGACCATGCCGGCCTCGATGTCGTTGGCGACGCGGTCGCCCTGCTCGGGGTCGGTCGTGAAGACGTAGGAGCCGAGGCCGAACGGCGTGTCGTTGGCGACCCGGATCGCCTCCTCCTCGGACGAGACCCTGTAAACGCTCGCGACGGGCCCGAAGAACTCCTCCCGGTAGGCGTCGCTCTCGGGGCTGATACCGGTGAGGACCGTCGTGCCGAAGAAGTTGTCCTTCCGGTCGCCGTCGAGAACGGCTTCGGCGCCCTGGGCCTTCGCGCGGTCGATCTGGTCCTGAAGGCGCTCCGCCGCGGTCGACGACGAGAGTGGCCCCATCGCCGAGTCCTGGGCCGGATCCCCGGGCTCCACCTCCTTCATCTTCTCCGTGAACTTCGCGAGGAAGTCGTCGTAGAGCTCGTCGACGACGATGAACCGCTTCGCGCCGTTACACGACTGGCCCGTGTTGTCGAGGCGCGCCTCCACCGCGGCGTCGACGACCTCGTCGAGGTTCTGGGTCGCGAGCACGATGAACGGGTCGGAGCCTCCCATCTCGAGGACCACCTTCTTCAGGTTCCGTCCGGCGACCTCGGCGACGGCGGCGCCCGCTCGCTCGGAGCCGGTGACCGAGACACCGCGCACGCGCGGGTCGGGGATCACCTTCTCGGCGATCTGCTCGTGGGTCGCGAGGATCGTCTGGTACGCGCCCTCCGGGAGGCCGACGTCGTCGTACATCTTCTGGATCGCCTCGGCCGACTCCGGGCACTGGGGCGCTGGCTTCAGCAGGATCGGGTTGCCGACGATCAGGTTCGGTCCCGCGAAGCGGGCCACCTGGTAGTAGGGGAAGTTCCAGGGCATGATTCCGAGCAGCGGCCCCATCGCCGAGCGGCGGATCACCGCCGTGCCCTCGCCCGCAAGCAGCTCGATCGGCTCGTCCTTTAGGAAGTCCGCCGCGCGGTCGGCGTAGTACGCGTAGATGTCGCCGCAGAAGTCGACCTCGCCGAGGGCCTGCTCCATCGGCTTGCCCATCTCCTTCACCGCGATTGCGGCAAGCGTCTCACGTCGCTCGAGGTGGAGCTCGCCGAGGCGCTTGATCTTCTCGGCGCGCTCGGTCGCAGAGAGCGAGGTGAGCGCTTCACGCGCCTCCCAAGCCCTGGCGATGGCGGCGTCGAGCTGGTCGTCTGAGATCTCTGGGTACTCCTCGAGCTTCTCGCCGGTGGCCGGGTTAACGACTGCGTACATGCTCACCTTGATCCACTCCTTGTCTGCTCGGTCACTCTCTCGTTACTGCTCGCTCCCCCACGGACTACAACCCGAGGACCTCCTCCGGCGCCTACTCTACGCCGACACCCTCGGCGACGGCAGGACGGGTCACGTGCGCTCGCGCAACGCTGGTGCCCATCCCGAGGCCCGGGGCGCGTAGCGGCTGATACCTAGCCCCAAGGCGGTGCGCTCGAAGCCGCCGGGCTGCGGGAGTAGGCGGCGCGCCTGGCGGCGGAGCTAGGCGATGCCGGGGGTGGCGACGTTGCGGCGGTGCATGAGCCAGGCGAAAAGGCCCGCGGGGACGAACATGAAGGTCGCGTAGACCGCGGCGGGCACGGTCAACACGGTCGCGATCGTCGCGCCGACCG
>JBBQBH010000040.1:0-27319 GCA_038317345.1 Solirubrobacterales bacterium | reverse complement strand
GACTGCACCTATCTCACAAAAGCTGCGCTGCATGTTCTCGGGACATGACTGGCGGACGGCGATCGGCCCGCGCGACGGTTACTTCCTTCGCTGCCGACGCTGCTACTCGACCCGAAACGTCGAGGAGCCCGTTCAGCACGCACACGGCGTCTCCGCTTCTTCCGAGCACGTCATCTGAGCGTCCCGCGCTCTTTCGCCTGACGATCCTCGATCGTTAGGCTGGGCCCGCGAGCGACGGGTCTTGGCGCATCTATCTCTCCGGCGAGATCCACTCCGATTGGCGCGAGCAGATCGCCGCCGGGATCGAGCAGGCAGGGCTGCCGGTGCAGCTGAGCTCGCCGGTCACCGATCACGAGGCGTCCGACGACGCCGGCACCGGAACGCTGGGGGAGGAGCCCGAGGCGTTCTGGCGCGACCACAAAGGCGCCGGTGTCAACGCGATCCGAACCCAGACCCTGATCCGCAGCGCCGACGTCGTCGTGGTGCGCTTCGGCGACAAGTACCGCCAGTGGAATGCCGCCTTCGACGCCGGCTACGCGGCGGCTCTCGGCAAACCGATCGTTACCCTGCACGACGAAGAGCTCGATCACGCTCTGAAGGAGGTCGACCGTGGTGCGCTTGCCACCGCCCGCACCTTCGAGCAGGTGGTCGACGTGCTGCGTTACGTGATCGAGGGCAAGCTGCCGCGGTAGGCTCGCGACGTGCCCGACTCGAATCGAGAGCTGATCCGCCGCCTCTACGACGGGCTCGACCGCAAGGACGGGGACGCGATGGCCGCCTGTTACGCGCAGGATGCGAGCTTCCACGACCCCGCCTTCGGGGACCTGCACGGCGCCGAGGTCGGCGGGATGTGGCGAATGCTGACTTCGCGTGCCGGAGATCTCGAGGTGGAGCTTCGCGACCATGACGCCGACGAGCGAGTCGGCTCGGCGCACTGGATCGCCCACTACACCTTTACTCAGACCGGGCGCCCGGTCGTCAATGACATTCGGGCGAGCTTCACCTTCGGGGACGGGTTGATCACCAATCACCTCGACGAGTTCAGCTACGGCCGCTGGTGTCGCCAGGCGCTGGGGCCGATGGGCTGGGCGATCACGGCATTGCCGCCGCTGGGAGGAGTGGTTCGCCGCCGCGCACGGGCGAGCCTCGACGAGTTCATGGCCGAGGGCGACGAGCCGCCCGGCGACGCCTAGAGCCGATCCGGGCTCGTCCGCGCCGTATGCGAACATACGTTCGATGCGCTGGGACGAGCAAACTATTGAACAGGAGGACAGGAGCAGGCTTCCGGGTATTGCCGGGGATGCGGTCGTCCGCACATTCGATGCCCCCGAAGCGCTCGGTATCCGATTCCACGAGGTGCGCGCGAAATCGGCCCTCAACCGGGTACCAGGCGCTCCGTTCGGGTTCGAATGGACGGTCAACCTCTACCGCGGCTGCACGCACGCCTGCCGATTACCAATATTGCTTCGCCCGTCGCACCCACACCTATCTGGGCCTTGATGCGGGTCGCGACTTCGAGCGCGAGATCGTGGTCAAGGTCAACGCGCCGGAGGTGCTGCGGGCTGAGCTTGCCCGGCGCAGCTGGAAGCGCGACCTGGTCGCGATCGGGACCAACACCGATCCCTACCAGTGGTGCGAGGGCCGCTACAAGCTGATGCCGTCGGTGCTGGAGGCGCTGCACGATTCCGACACCCCGGTTTCCGTGCTCACCAAGTCGCCGCTGGTGCTGCGCGACCTCGACCACTACGTCGAGATGGCTGGGAAGGCCGGGGCATCGGTGAATTTCTCGGTACCGACCCTGGACGAGAAGGTCTGGAGGGCAACCGAGCCCCACACGCCGCACCCGCGGGCGCGGCTCGAAGCGGTCGCGAAACTGAACAGCAAGGGGATCAGCTCGGGGGTGCTCGTCGCGCCGCTGATGCCGGGGATCAACGACGCACCTGAACAAGTCGAGCCGATCGTCGAGCTGGCGCGCGATGCCGGCGCAAGCTTCGTCGGCTGCTCAACGCTTCACCTCCGCGACGAGGTCCGCGATGTCTTCTTCGGCTGGCTCGAGGCCAAGCGCCCCGACCTGCTCCTCCGCTACGAGCAGCTCTACTCCCGCGGCGCCTACCTTCCCCCTAAAGAACGGACGAGGTTGAGCAACCTAGTCAAAGGGTGGGGGAGGGGCCGTCGACGTCGATCCGCGGGTGGCCCGCGCGACAGGACCCGTGGCCCTGCGCCTCAGGAGAAGCTCTTCTAGCCCGTCGGCAGCAGCTCCTCAAACGCGTCCGCCGCCGCCGGCGGACCGCCGGCCGCAGCGAACGCCTCGGCGATCCTGCGCGCGCCCTCTCGTTGCTGCATCGCCCCCAGGACGCCCGCTCGCAAGCGGTCCGGGCGCAGCCGCCAGCCGGGAACGAACGTACCGGCTTCGGCGACCTCCAGACGGCGCGCGACCTCCAGATTGTCGCGGCCAAAGGGCACCGCGCAAACCGGTACCTCCGCGGCGAGCGCCTTCTGCACGATGCCCACGCCTCCGTGACAGAGCACGCAGGAGGCGCGCGCGACGATCGGGCCGTGGGGAATGAACCTCTCGACACGCGCATTAGCAGGAGCCGAGAAGCGCGACGGGTCGAGAGCGGCCGTGGTGGCCACCACAAACACGTCTTCGTCGGCAAGCGCCGCCAGTGCCATCTCGATCATCGCGCCGTCGTCGTTGAAGTCCGTCGAGGCGGTGACGAGGACGACCGGCGCGTTGACCTCGTCGAGCCAGGCAGGGGGGTCAGCAGGCGGATCCCAAAGCCCGGGACCGACCAATCGCACCGAGGCGGGCCAGTCGGAGCGCGGGTATTCAAATGGTTCGGCGGTGTAGAAGACGGCGACCTGGGCGGCAAGCACGTGCTCGAGAAGACCGTCCTGCGGCGGCAGCCCGACCTGGGCGCGGATGCGGTCGAAGTTCGTGCGCGCCATTCGCTTAAACGGCGCGGTTCCGATTTGGCGAAAGGTCCAGTCCCGCACTCGGCCGATCACGTCCTTACGGGGCTTAAAGCCGGGGCCGAAGGGCGGAGTGTCCCGAGATGGGAAACTCGGCAGCACGCCGGAGTAAAAGCCCCAGGGAACGCCCGACGCCTCGGCGGCGAACGCTCCTCCGAAGCTGTGCATGTCCACGATCACCGCGTCGGGCTTCTCTTCCTCGATCGCAGCTGCGCAATCTCCGACCGCGAGCTCGGCCTGGTCGATGAGATGCTGCATCATCGCTCTGGAGGCTCCAAACGGTGTCCGGGTTCTTCTGTCCTGGGGCTGGATCGCCTCGATCGCTGGATCGACCGCCGACGCGCTAAAGCCCAGGCCTCTTACCTCATCCGCTCCCGCCGCCAACGTCCTGATCGCGATCTCGTGGCCGCGCCGCGCCAGCTCCTGCAGCGTTGCCACAGGCGGATGAAAGTGCCCCCGATGGGGACTTGTGTAGACGAGGTAGCGGGCCATCGTTAGCCGCCCTCGTCCAGATCCTCGAACCGACACTCGCGCGGATCCTTGTCGTCGCGAAAGCGCAGAAAACGCGTCCCATGGCGGATCCTGCCGGCGGCGGCGTGGTCGTAGCCGACCTCGATCACGAGCTCGGGCCGCAGCGCCACCCACTCCAGGTCGCGGTCTGCGGCCCATCGGCTCGGCTCGGCGCTGCCGTGCTCGCCGGTCTCCAGCGGCTTCAACATCTTGCGCATGCTTCGCTTCTGCGCTGCCGTGAAGCCAGAGATGTGCCCGACCGGGCGCAGCTCGCCGCCGTCGTAGAGCCCGAGGATCAGCGACCCGACGGTGCCCTGCTCCTTGCCCGGGCGCCAGCCGAGCACCACGCAGTCGATCGTCCGCTCGCGCTTTACCTTCGCCATCCCCTTGCGTTTCCCCGGCACGTAGGGGGCGTTGAGCTGCTTGGCCATCACCCCCTCGGAGTTGCGCAGCCACTCGCCCGCCTCAGTCGTGTCTGTGGTCAGCGGCGTCAGCTCGACGCTCGAGTTGCGCTTCGCCAGCGCCTCGAGCCGCTTCCGCCGCTCACTGAGCGGGAGCTTGAGCAGCTTCTCGTCGCCGTCGGCGAGCAGGTCGAAGGCGACGTAGGTGGCCGGAATCTCCCCGGAGAGCAGATTGATCCGCGACTCGGCCGGATGCAGGCGCATCTGAAGTCGATCGAAGACAGGCTCGCCGCTGTCGTCGCGAATCACCAACTCGCCGTCCATCACGTAGCGGCCTTTCGGAAAGGTCAATTCCGGGAAGTAGCGCGAAAGCGGCTTGCCGCTCCGCGACTGGATGTATGACTCGTCGCCGTCGACGAAGACGATCGCGCGAAAGCCGTCGAGCTTCGGCTCGTAGGCCCACTCCTTGCCCTCCGGAAGCTGCTTTCGGGTGAGCGCGAGCTGAGGTTTGATCGGCGGCTTCAGCGGCAGCTTCACGCGTCCACCTTGATCCATTTGTCGCTGCGGCGGCCGGGCTCATAGGCGGAGTCGAGCCGCTTCGCGACCAGGCCCGCCAGGCGGCGCTCGCGTGCCGCCGCGAGCAATCCCTGCCCGTCCCCGCGGTGGTAGGACGGCGTCTGCCAAGCGTCTCCCTCCAGCTCCAGGTCCTCGAGCCGGCGCCGGCGCTCTTCGTAGGGCGAGTCGAGCAGCAGGTGGCCCTCGAAGAAGGGCAGGTCGAAGAGCATCATTGTCGCCGGAGCCTGGCCGGACAGCCGCTTCGCCACCGCCTCCGAGCTCGCCCGCTTTCGATCGCGCAGGCGAGAGGGGGAAGGGCGACCTTCGTCGTCAAGTACCACGATTTCGCCGTCGAGCACGGCCTCGGAGGAGCCGAGGACGCGGGCGATGCGGCGCAGCTCGGGAAAGCGGCCGATCAACCCATCGACGCCGCGTGCCTCCGCCTTGCGGATGTGTCCAGGCTCGCTCCAGAGCACCGTCCGCAGCCCTCCCCAGGCGATCTCGTAGCCGAACTTCCCCTCGTCGGAGGGCAGCGCGCCGCGGCGCGGCAGCATCGGCCGCAGGTCGTCGGGCATCAGGACCCGCTCGGGGTCGTCCGGCGGGTCCATGCGATGGATGATCCAGTTCTTGCCGTTGGTCTGAAAAAGCGCGTAGCGCCTCGACATGCGCTCGCCCTCGAAGGTGGCGATCACCTCGGCGTCGCGCAGCTTCTGCGCCTCGTAGGTCCCCGAGTCCCAGATCGTCATCTCGCCGGCGCCATACTCGCCGGCCGGGATTTCCCCGTGAAAGTCGATGTACTCGAGCGGGTGATTCTCGGTGTGCACGGCTAGCCGATTCGCGGCCCGATCCGGAAGCTGGGGGACACCCCGCGGCAGCGCCCACGACAGCAGCACCCCGTCGTGCTCGAGCCGCAGGTCCCAGTGCAGGTTGCGGGCGTTGTGCTGGTGGACGACGAAGCGGCCGCTGGCCGCCGGCGTTTCGCGGCGGTCGTCCTCGCCACGCGGCTCCTTGGTGCGGTCGAAGTCGCGCTTGGCGCGGTACTGCTCGAGCTTGCGGGCCATGACCTCAGACTAGGCCAGCGGCGCGGAGCTCAGAGGTCCGCATTGCGCGGCCGGGCCCTAGACCTTGACGTTGCGCGGGTGATGGCAGGCGGCGATGCGACCCCTGCCGTAAGGCTCCAATAGAGGCTCGACTTCGGAGCAGATCTCGGTCGCGTGCGGGCAGCGGGTGTGAAAGCGGCAGGCCGATGGTGGATTGATAGGGCTGGGAACGTCGCCCTCCAGCACCAGCGGCTCGCGCGCCTCGTTTTCCTTGGGATCGGGGATCGGCACCGCGGAGAGCAGGGCCTCCGTGTAGGGGTGGACGGGGCTCGTGTAGAGCTGCTCGGCCGGCGCCGTCTCGACGATCTTGCCCAGGTACATCACGGAAATCCGGTCGGAGACGTGGCGCACGACGCCGAGGTCATGGGCGACGAAGATGTAAGTGAGCTTGAACTCGTCCTGAAGGTCGTCGAGCAGGTTGATGATCTGCGCCTGGATCGAGACGTCCAGCGCCGAGACCGGCTCGTCGGCGACGATCAGCTTCGGCTTCAGCGCCAGCGCCCGCGCGATGCCGATCCGCTGCCGCTCGCCGCCGGAGAACTCGTGCGGGTAGCGGTTGTAGTGCTCGGAGCTCAACCCCACGCGCTCCAGCAGCTCCTGGACCTGGCGCTTCAGCTCGTTCCCCGAGGCCAGGCCCTGCAGATGCAGCGGGTCGCCGACGATCTGGCCGACGCGCTTGCGCGGGTTCAGGGATGCGTATGGATCCTGGAAGATCATCTGCATCTCCTTGCGGATCGGTCGCAATTCGCGCCGCGAAAGCCCGACCAGCTCGCGGCCGTCGAAGCGAACCGAGCCAGAGGTCGGCGCCAGCAGCTGGAGAAGCGTGCGGCAAAGTGTCGACTTGCCACAGCCGGACTCGCCGACGAGGCCGAGGGTCTCACCCTCGTTGACCGTGAGGCTGACGTCGTCGACTGCCTGAACCCGAGCCACCTCGCGGTCGATCAGGATCCCCGACTTGATCGGGAAGTACTTGACCAAATGGTCGATCTCCAGCAACGGGGCGTCGCCGTTGCTGCTCATGCGGCAGGAGCCTCGAGACCGATTCGTCCTTCGACAAGGCGCAGCGCACGCTTCTGGTCGGGCGATAGCCAGCAGCGGTCGAGATGGGAGGGCGCGTCGGGCAGCCTCGCTTCCAATGGCGGCACCTGGTCGCAGCGCGAAAAGGCGTGCGGACAGCGGGGCTTGAAGTGGCAACCCCGGGGCGGCGAGAGGAGCGATGGCGGCAGGCCGCGAATCTGTGGCAGTCGCTTCGGCCGCGGTTGGTCGAGGCGGGTGAGGGAGCCGAGCAGGCCCCATGTGTAGGGGTGCTGCGGGTCATAGAAGATCTCGTCGAGGGTTCCATGCTCGACGATCCGACCCCCGTACATGACAACCACCCGGTCGGCGATCTCGGCGACCACCCCGAGGTCGTGGGTGATCAGGATCACCGACAGGCCGCGATCGCGGTTGATCTGCTCGAGCAAGCGAATGATCTGCGCCTGGATCGTCACGTCGAGAGCCGTAGTTGGCTCGTCGGCGATCAGCACCTTGGGCTCCAGCGAGAGGCCCATGGCGATCATCGCCCGCTGCCGCATCCCACCCGAGAACTCGTGCGGGTAATTGCGCACTCGCTCCTCGGGGTTCGGGATCCCGACCGAACGCAGCAGCTCGACGACGCGTTGCTCGGCCTCGCTCTTGGAGACGTCCTCGTGTGCCTGGATCGCCTCGACGATCTGGGCGCCGACCCGGTAGACGGGATTCAGTGACGTCATCGGGTCCTGGAAGATCATCGCGATCTCGGCGCCACGCAACCCCCGCATCTCTTGCTCGCTGACATTGACCAGGTTGCGACCCTGATAGCTCGCCGTTCCTTCGATCTGGGCGTTTTGCCCCCGGGTAAGGCCCATCAGGGTCTGTGCGGTGACGCTCTTGCCGCTGCCAGATTCCCCGACGATCGCCAACACCTCGCCCGGTGCCAGGTCGAACGAGACTCCGTCGACGGCCTGCAGCAGTCCGTCCTCGGTATTGAAGCCGACCCTGAGGTCAGAGACTGTCAGCAGCGGGGCCATCCGGTCCTCAGGCGGCCGCGGCTCCCGCCGCGTCGGTACCGAGCCGGATTCGGGGATCGAGGTACGCGTAGGCGATGTCGACGAGGGCGTTGAAGAAGACGATGAAGAATGCACCGAGCAGGGTCACAGCCATGATCGGGGGCAGGTCCTGGTTGCTGATCGCTTGGGCTGCGAAATAGCCGACTCCGTGGATGTTGAAAATCGATTCGATGACGAGGTCGCCGCCGCCGAGCACGGCGCCGAAGTCGAGTCCGAAGATGGTCACAATCGGGATCAGCGCATTGCGCAGCACGTGCTTGATCCGTACCTGGTGCTCGCTCAGCCCCTTTGCCCGCGCGGTGCGGACGTAGTCCTCGTTCATAACGTCGAGCATGTTGGAGCGCAGCACGCGGCTGTAGAACCCGATGTAGAGCACCACGAGGGCGAACCAGGGCAGGATCAGGTGCTTGGCCCAGCTGATCGGGTCCTGGGTCAACGGCACGTAGTCGCCGTTGGGGAACCAGGTGAGCTTGAAAGTGAGGTAGTAGAGAAGGAATGCGGCGAGCAGGAAGACCGGAATCGAAATTCCGACCAGGGCAATCACAGTCAAGGCACGGTCGGTGAACCCGCCCGCCCGCACCGCCGATAAGTAGCCGAAAACGATGCCGAAGAACAGCCAGAGGACGGCCGCGCCGATGATCACCGAGAAGGTGGCGGGGATCCCCTTGCGGATCTCGTCGTCGACGTTGAGCTGACTCGAGTAGGAGACCAGGCTCCCGGTGAAGACCTTCTTCATCATCGTCGTGTACTGAACCGGCAGCGACTTGTCGAAGCCGAAGTCCTTCCTGACGTTGGCGATCAGCTGCGGAGTTGCGTTCTTGCCGGCGATCCGCCGCGCCGCGGCGTCGCTGCCGCCGCCCGGCGCAACCATGAAGATGACGAACACGAGCACCGAGCAGGCGAACAGCACCAGAACCATCCCGGCCAGACGCCTGACGATGAAGCGCAGCATCAGACCCCCTCGGTCTCCACGGCCGCTTCAGGCTCCACCTTGCCGGTTCGCGCCTCGAGCCGCAGCTTCGCCTTGGGGTCGAGGGCGTCGCGCAGACCGTCTCCGAACACGTTCAGCGACAGCACCGTGAGCAGGATCATCACGGCCGGGATCAACGTCAGTAGGGGATCGCTATAGACATAGTTGAAGCCGTCGGAGGCCATCGTCCCCCAGGAGGAGCTCGGTGGCTGGACCCCGGCGCCAAGGAAGGAGAGGTAGGACTCCAGGATCATGTTGTTGGCGACGTTGAGGGTGAAGAAGACGATGATGATCGACCATAGGTTGGGGAGCATCTCACCGAACATGATCCGGCCCGGGCCCGCGCCCTGAGCCACGGCGGCTTCCACGAACTCCTTCTCGCGCAGCGCCAGCACCTCGCCCCTGATCGGTCTGTACATGTAGGGGGTGTAGACACCCCCGATGATCAGGATCGGTATCCACACCGAGCTGCTGGCAATCGTGATCGGCCCCAGGTGCAGGCCGCTGATCGCCAGCGCAGTTCCGATGGCAAGGCCTAACAGCACGACCGGAAAAGCCCAGATCACGTCGGCGATTCGCGAGAGGATGCTGTCCACCCAGCCGCCGTAGTAGGCAGCGATCAGGGCCAGGATCACGCCGAACACCGTGGTGATGATTCCCGAGACGATCCCGATGAACAGCGAGACGCGGCCGCCGTACATCAGCCGCACCATCTCGTCGCGGCCGAGGCGGCTGTCGGCGCCCAGGAAGAACTTGCCGCCGGCGCCGAACCAGACCGGGGCGATCGGCTGACCCTCCGGGGTAACGACGTCCTTCTTCTCACCGCCGATGGTGAGCTTCTGGAGCGTGTGGGTCGAGTCAGGCCCGCTATGGGCGACCTTGGTCGCCCATAGCGGAGCGGCGATCACGAAGATCACGATCAGGATGAAGAGGCCGAGGAAGGCGAGCGCCGTCTTATTGCGGCGCAGGCGCCGGTAGGCCATGTACCAGGGGCTGCGTCCCTCGATCGGGACGCCCTCAGGCGCGGACGGAATCCCTGGATCCCCCGGTTCGCGGCCCGGGTGCTGTTGCAGTACTGGCTCGGAGTAGGGCTCTGTTGCCACTGCTGGATACCTCTTCTCCAGATCAGCCTAACGGTCGGGCGAGCCTGGATTCCGCCGCCGCGTCCAATTGGCGAAATGCGCCTGATACGTGATGGAGGGGCCTTGCGGCCCCTCCACAATCGCTCCCTTCGAGCCAAATCTCACTTGAACTGGATGCTCGTGAAGTCGGTCTCGAAGGTCGGGTTCCAGATGATGTTGTCGAGATTGATGTCGCTCGACACGAACAGCGACAGCGTGCGGGTGCCATACGGCGCCCAAACCGCTTCCTGCATGAACGCCTTGTCCAGCGCCGCGTATTGCTTCTCCGTGGTCGGATTCAGCTGCTGCTCGGACAGCTTGTCGATCTGCTTGTTCAGCGATGGTGTGTTGTTCTGCGAGAACACCTCGTTGTTGGTGCTCGCGGTGTTCTCGCCGTTGAGCAGGATGTCGAAGAAGTCGTTCGGGTGCGGGAAGTCCTCGAACCAGTCCGTCCATCCGATATCCAGGTTCGGCGTGCTCGTGTTGCCGATGATCGTGAAGTAGTTATCCGCGTTCACGATCTTGAGCTGGGCGTTGAAGCCGAGCTTCTTGAGCACGTCCTGCAGGTAGGTGCCCGCGTCGTTGTTCGGGCTCTCGCTGTCGGTCCAGACGGTGATGTCCTTGTCCGATGGATTGGCCTTGGCGAGCAGCTGCTTCGCCTTGGTCAGGTTGTGCGGGTAGAGCTCGAACTTCTGGTACCCAGGCATGCCAGGAGGGAGGATCTGCTGGGTCGGCTTGAGCTGGCCGACGTAGATCCGCTCCAGGGCCGCGGGGTCGATTGCGTAGTTGATCGCCTGCCGCACCAGCGGGTCCTTGAAGGTCGGCGAGTTGTAGTTCATCCAGAAGTAATAGGTGCTGATCGTCGGCTCGACCTTGAACTGGGTGCCGTCGTACTTCTGCTGCACCTCGGCGTAGCGATCGGCCGGCGGCGGGTCGAAGAGCCAATTGGCCTTGCCCGAGATGACGTCGTTGATCTGGCTTGACTGGTTGCGGTTTATGGTGATGTTGATCTTGTCCAGAAAGCCGTCGGGGACGTCGATCCCGGTCGCCTTGTTCGTCTTCCAACGCGGGTTGCGCGCGTAGGCCCAGCCGCGACCCGGGTCGGACTTGGTGATCATGTAAGGGCCTGTGCCCGCAGGCGGGCTCGCGCTCTGGTCCTTGTCCGGGGTGTTCGGCGGGACCGGTGCGACGAACATCAGAGCCAGCACGTTGTTGAAGTACCCCTGCGGCTGGGTCAGGTTGATGACGATCTGGCCGGTCTTGTCGTCGGTCTTGATGCCGGAGATGTGGCCCGACTTGGTCTTTTGGAATTGCTCAGCACCGACGATCGACGTGTAGAAGCCGCTGCCGCCGGAGTCGGTCAGGAACATCCGCTCGACGGCATTCGCGAAGTCGCTCGCCTTGACCGGTGTGCCGTCTGAGTATTTGAGGCCCTTGCGCAGGGTCAGCGTGTAGGTCTTGCCGCCGTTGGTGATCTTCGGCAGGCTCTGGGCGAGACCCGGGATGACCGTGCTTCCGGCGGAGCCATTGGCGTGCGCGTAAGTGAGCAGGGGGATATAGACGTTCTGCATCGCCGTCCAACCCTCGGCGGTGTAGGAGATCTGTGGGTCCATGTAGTCGGGGAACGACGTGTACTCGCCGTTCAGAGTGCCGCCCTGCTTGCCGCTGCTGCTTCCGCTTCCACAAGCCGACAGAAGGAACCCCACCACCAGCGTCAACGCAATTGCCCCTAGCTTCCTCAACTCACGACCTCCTCGGGTTTTGACTGTCTGATTCCTCTTCCTCCACCGGGGCCCCCCCCACGTGCGTCAGAGGCTCGCCCTGATCACCAATATTCGACTCTATCTGGTCACCACTTTTCAACATATCGCTCTCAGCCGCCTCGTCAAGGCCCGACGGGCCAATTGCACCTTCGCCCCTTGTCCACGGAGTCCCTGCAAGGGAGCGGATCGCCGCCGCTAACACGACCAGCACGCCTAGACCGGCGATATAGAAAGTCGTCCGCGGGCCGTGTCCGGCGGCGACCAAGCCACCGACCACGAAACCCATGCCGGTGCCGGCTGCGACGACCGACTCGAACACGCTCATCACGCGTGCCTGCATCGTGCTGCGGGTCATCTCCTGGATCGCGCTGACAGCACAGACCCAGAGGATTCCGTTTCCCAACCCGCCGACGACCGATATGCCGCACGCAGCGATGATCGTCGGGGCAGCACCAAGTCCGAGATACGACACGCCCATCACGAGGGTGCTGTACATAAGCAGCAGCGGGAGCCTCGCCTTGCGTAGCCCAGCGAAAACGACGCTGCCTAGAACCATGCCGATGCCCCAGCTCGATAACAGCGCTCCGTAGCCCGCGTCCCCGGATCCGAGCGTCTCCTTCACATAGATGACCTCGATCGGGAGCACTGCGGCGAAGAAGATGAAGGTCGCGCCCAGCGCCATCAATAGCCGTCGGAGCGGCACTCGCGCAGCGACGTATGCGAGTCCGGCACGGAATCGCTCGCTCCATCGCCCCGCCTCCGGTTCGGCGTGTGGGAGCGGTCCGGCAAACACGACAATGGCCATGACCACAAACGACAGGGCGCCAATCAAGAGGGCGGTCTGGAGGCCCAGACCCGCTGCGACTATTCCGGCTAGCGCCGGGCCGCCCGCGGCACCGCCCGTGAAGCCTATGTTGAGGATCGCGTTGCCGGATCGCAGCTCTCCCGTTGGCTCGAGCAATGTGGCAACGACTGCCCGGGTGATCGACCGCCCGCCGCGACTGAGGGTGCCGTCGATGGCTGCTACCGCGACCACCGCCACGAGTGAAAAGTGGTCGACCAGCAGCGCCAGAACCCCGAACGCCGCCGCCTCACCGCAGTAGATGGCGGCGAGCGCAAATCGTGGTGGGGTCCGTTCCGCCCTCACTACGAAGGCGGGCACCAGCAGCGCCGGGACGAATTGAGTTCCGAGAAACAAGGCGGTGGTCGCAAGAGCGCTCCCGGTTTGATCGAAGACGAGGATCGGGAGGGCAATGACGGCCCACCACTCCGCCACCTCGTTGAACGTGTAGGTGAGGGCCAGGCGCCGGAACGTCGGGCGGCGGAGGGGGGCCGAAAGCTCCCCAACTTCCGATTCCTCGCGCAGGCCTCTACTTAGTTTTTGCACAACTTTTCCTGCAGATGCACAAGTTTGCTGGAGCTTCTGCTACAAACCTGTGCACGGATATCCAGAGCTTGCAAGGTGTCAGGAGGACTTCCATGAGTTTCAGGAAGGGTTAAGGTTTAGTCGATTGGACGCCCAGGTGGGCGTCCTTCGTCGTTGTGGGGCGCCCCTAGGGGCGCCCTTTGTTTTGGCAGGGGGTCTATGAGACCTCCCAGGTTGCGGCGCCGCAACGCTTCTTGCCCCGCCTGGCGGACGGACGTTCGGCAAGAAACGTCATCGAAAGTGACATTCGTCGCATTTTGGTGCCTAGAGAGTGGAGGAATCGGCTGCATTTGCCGAGAAAGAAAGGAACCGCTCCGCTTATAGCGGGGGATGCGACCGCATGCACAGAGACCGCCCTTCCAACCGCGCAATCTCGCTTCACGTTGCTGGACTCGTCGCCGTTACGGCGATTGCGGTCTGGCAAGCGCCGAATGGCAATTGGGATTGGCCGTTAATCGGCGTGCTGCTCGCCTTCGGGCTGGTCAGCGAGTTCACCGCGGTGAGGGTCAAATCCGGCCTCATGATCTCGGGGAGTTTCCTGGCTCTTGTATTGGCGATGGCCTTCCTCTACGGCTCGCCGGCGGCTCTGATCGGCGCTGCGACCATTTGCGCAGTTTGGCTGCGAGAGCGGAATCCGCTCCGCTTCTTCCTGCAAAACCTTCTTACTTTCACCACATTCCCACTCGCGGGTGGGATCGCCTTCCACGAGATTCAGAACGCGGTCGGCCTGACGCCGTCTGACGCGGGTTTTTACGCCCTTGTCTTTGGCGTCTTCGTTGGTGCATTGATCTTGAACCTCACCTTGATCGCAACCACGGATGTCTTGATGGACGCCGAGGGCGAATCCTTCTGGCGAACAATGCGAAGCGCGACTCCGGTGCTCTCATCCGAACTGGCCGCGGCGATGATGGCAATTGGAGTGGCATACACCTACAACGAGGTTGGACTCGTTGGGATTCCCCTCGTCGGAGTGGTTCTCATCACGGTCCAGCATCTCCTCGGCCAGATGCTCCTGTCTCAGGAACGCGCCGAGGAGCTGCAGAAGCGCACAAAACAACTGGTGAGTTTCCAAGTCGGGATGCTGAGCGCACTGATGAAGACGCTCGACCTGCGGGACGAGATGACGGCTCGCCACAGCGCCTCGGTTGCACGCTACGCGCGTGCGATTGCCAAGCAGGCCGGCATGTCGCAGAGCGAGCAGGAGCTGGTCCACATCGTTGGGCTCGTGCATGACATCGGCAAGTTCATCCTGCCGGACCACATCCTCAAGGCCAACGTCCCGCTCTCGGACGACGATTGGAACCTGATCAAGATGCACCCTCAGCAGGGTGCCGACGTGGTTTCGTCGTTGGAGGGCTACGGGCCGGTGGCCAAGATCGTCCTCGCCCACCACGAGCGCATCGACGGCAAGGGCTACCCTCGGGGTCTCAAGGGCGACCAGATCCCCGAGATGTCGCGGATCATCTCCGTGGCCGATACGTACGACGTGATGACCGCCCGCGACTCCTACAAGGAGCCTGTTTCCTCCTTCGAGGCGATCCAGGAGCTACAGCGGGTTGCAGGTGCGCAGCTCGACGAGCGATTCGTGCGGATCTTCGTCGAGGAGGTCCTGGAGGGCAAGGACCTCACTTTCCGCCATGGCGAGGACGCCGACTTCGACGTCGAGCTGGCGCTCGAGGAGCGCATCGCCACGGTGGAAGAGCAGTCCGGCCGCTTCCTGGTCGGCGGCGCCCGCGTCGGCTGAGCTTCGTCTACCGCCCCGGCCTCGGGAACTGCGTCCCCACGAATCGGTCCCACATCCGGTCGGTCATCAGCTTCCGTGCTCCAAGGCCCATCCCCGCCGAGGCCGTCACCTTGTAGCGGGTGCGCGGGTGGCGCGATGAGATCGCGTGCTCGATCTTCCGTGCCACGGTCTCCGGGCCGCCGCCCAGCCGGGCCAGGGGGCCCCTCGTAGGCGCTCGCCGTCTCGCGGCTGACCGCAGCGTTGAATTCCGCGTAGGGCCCGTCGGTCGGCAGCTCGCCGGCCATCGACCCGACTGCCGCCTCGGCGAAGCTGGTCTTGATCAGCCCCGGCTCGATCACCACCACGTCGACGCCGAACCCGGCCACCTCGAAGCGCAGAGCATCCGAAAGCGCTTCGACTGCGTGCTTGGTCGCGTGGTAAACGCCGCCGCCCGGGAAGACGAGCTTGCCGCCCATCGAGATGACGTTGACGATCTTGCCCCAGCCCTGCGCCCGCATGCCGGGCAGCGCCAGCTGGCACATCCGCATCAGACCGAACACGTTGGTCTCGAACTGGCGCCGCACCGCATCGATCGGGACCTCCTCGATCGCGCCGCTCTGGCTGTAGCCGGCGTTGTTGACCAGCGCCCCGACCGCGCCCTCGGTCTCCTCCACCGCACGGACGCAGGCACTCATCGAGGCCTCGTCGGTGACGTCGCAGGACAGCGTCTCGCAACCCTCGCTCTTCAAATCCTCGATCGACTCGGGATGGCGGGCCGTGGCGTAGACCTTCCATCCCTTTTCCGCCAGGTGACGGGCGGTCTCCCGCCCGATCCCGGTCGAGCACCCCGTGACCAGCACCGCCCTCGATTCATCGCCCATCTCCGCTCCCTTTCGTGGTCGGATCGATGCGACAACCCTAACCCGGATATTTTGCTGCCAATGGCCGAACTGTCCGGCGACGCCCGGCGCACCTCGCTAGCCAGCGAACGCACCCAGCTCGCCTGGTGGCGCACTGGCCTTACCGCGCTGGCAGTGGCGCTCGCGGTCGGCAGGCTGGTGCCCGAGATTGGCGGTGGACATACGCAGTGGCCTTACACCGTGGTCGGGGTCGCCTTCGCCCTTTACGGGGTCGCGTTGATCGGCTACGGGAGCATCCGCTCCAGCGCCGTCGACGAGGCCGCCGCCCGCGGCGAATTCGCTCCACCGCCATACCATGCGTTGACCATGCTCGGCTTCGTCGGCATGGCCCTCGGCCTGTTCATCGTGCTGCTGGTGATCTTCGACTGATGCGCGCCGTCACCTATCAGGCTCCGGGCGAGGTCCGCGTCGACGAGAAGCCCGAGCCCGAGGTCGGCTCTCCCGACGAGGCGGTGATCCGAGTCGAGGCGACCGGCGTCTGCGGCTCCGATCTGCACATCTACCACGGCCGAGTCGAGATCGAGCCCGGCTTCACGATCGGCCACGAGTACGTGGGCACGGTGCTCGCGACCGGCGACGACGTCACCAAGGTCGCCGAGGGCGATCGGGTGCTCGGCACCTACTGCACCGCATGCGGCGAATGCTTCTTCTGCCGCCGCGGCGACTATCAGCAGTGCGATTCCAGCCGAGTCTTCGGACACGGCGAGGCGCTCGGCTCGCTCCAGGGGGCGCAGGCCGACCAGCTCTTGGTCCCGCACGCCGACCTCACCCTGCGCCGTGTCCCCGACGGGCTCTCGGACGACGTGGCCCTGTTCGCCGGCGACGTGATGGGCACCGGTTACCACGCTGTGCAGGCGCTGGACCCCGAACCCGGCTTCTCGGCGGCGGTGCTCGGCCTCGGCCCGGTCGGCCTCTGCGCCGTGCAGGCCGCCAGGGCCGCAGGTGCGGACCCCGTGATCGCCATCGACTCGGTCGAGGAGCGGCTGAAAATGGCCGAGTCCTTCGGTGCTGTCCCGCTTCACCTCACAGAGGACGACGTGCGGGCGCGGGTCAAGGAGGAGACCGAGGGCCGCGGCGTCGACGGCGCCGTGGACGCGGTCGGCCATCCCGACGCCCTCGATATGGCATGTCGGCTGACCCGCAAGGCGGGGACGGTCTCCGCGACCGGCGTCTACGCCGAACCGATCCAACTGCACATGGGGATCGTCTGGATCAAGGGGCTGACGCTGAAGACCGGCCAGGCAAACGTGATCGCCTACGTCGACCCGGTGCTGGAGCGGCTGGAGAGCGGCGAGCTCGACCCGACGCCGCTCGTCACCCACCACATGAAGCTCGACGACGCGCCCGAGGCCTACCAGGTGTACGACCGTCACGAGGCGCTGAAGATCGTGATCACGCCGTGAGCGTGAGGCTCGCACCGACAGTTGACAACAGGAGTGCGGTCCACGAGCATCGCCACCGCACAGTTCATATCGAGAGGAGGCAGCGAGATGGCATGGAAGCTTGATGGAAGGTACTTCGAGAACTGTCCCTGCGAGGTCCCGTGTCCATGCACCGCGTCGCTCTCGCTTGGTGCGGATACCGAGCGCTGCACACCCGCGCTCGTCTTTCACATCGACTCCGGGGACATCGATGGTGTCGACGTCTCCGGGCTCAACGTGATTGCCGTCGCCGACACCCCGCAGGTGATGTCGGAGGGCGATTGGAAGCTCGGCGTGATCATCGACGCCGCCGCTTCCGACGAGCAGGTGGACAAGCTCGGCGCCGTGTTCAGCGGCCAGCTGGGCGGCCCGATGGAGGCCGCATCGGCGCTGATAGGGGAGAACCTTGGGGTCGAGCGCCTGCCGATCGAGTTTTCCAGCGAGGGCGGCGTGCACAGCGTCAAGGCGGGCGATGCCGTCGACATCGAGGTCGAAGACGTGGTCCCGTTCGGAAGCCCGAGCGGCGAGGCGGCGAAGGTCGTGAATGTCTTCCATCCCGCCAACTCGGAGCTGACGATCTCCAAGGCAAAGTACGCGAGCATCAAGGTCTTCGGACTTGACCTGTCGCAGGACGGCAAGTCTGGTTTCTCGACCACGTTCTCCTGGGCCGCCTGAAGGCAGCGCTGGGATGGAGTCCGCCCGCATTCCATTTGCGCCCGCCGCCGCGGACCGCGCCAGGATCGGCCTGATTGCGCTCCTGGTCGGACTGGCGGCGATGGCCTGGGCGGTGACCGGCGAGCGCATGCAAGGAATGGACGCGGGACCGGGCACCGACCTCGGTGGGCTCGGCTTCTACCTCACGGTCTGGGTGGTGATGATGGCGGCGATGATGTTCCCGTCGATCACGCCGATGGTCGGGGTCTACTCCCGCCTGCAGGTGGCGCGGCGGGAGTCCGGCCGCTCGGCACCCGCCGGCGCGACGGCGATCTTCGTGGCCGGATACCTGGTCTCATGGGCGCTTGCTGGTCTGCTCGGCTATGCGATCTTCGATCTCGGACGCTCGATCGCCCCCGATGCCTTCTCCTGGGACCGCGGTGGCCCATACCTCGCGGGAGGGGTGATCGTCGTCGCCGCGCTCTACCAACTGACGCCGCTCAAGGACGCCTGTCTGACGCGTTGCCGCGGCCCGCTTTCGTTGGTGATCGAGAACTGGCACGAAGGGCGGTCGGGCGCCCTGCAGATGGGATTCCTGCACGGCGCCTGGTGTGTGGGGTGCTGCTGGGCGCTGATGGCGGTGCTGTTCGCGCTTGGCGTGATGAGCCTCGGCTGGATGGCGTTTGTTGCGGCGCTGATAGCGGTCGAGAAACTGTTGCCGTGGAAGGCGCCGGCGAACCGCTCGATCGCCGTCGTCTTGCTGGTCTTGGGCATAGCGGTGGCTGTCGCGCCGGCGCAGGTACCCGGGCTCACACAGCCCGACAACGCGATGCAGGACAACCCGATGGGCGGGAAATAACGATGCGCGTCGACTCGGCTAGGTCGCGTTCGAGGAGTACTCGAAATCTGACTCGTAGCCGCAGCGCCCCTGGACCTCGAAGCCGAGGCCCTCGTCCTCGACCTTGATCAGCTCGGAGTGCACCTCTCGCCCCGGCTGGTGATAGCCCGGGATGATGCAGGCGACCTGCGAGTCCCCGGCGACCGGGCCGTCGATCCGCACTGAGACATAGTCGCCGGCGCGGAACCAACCCTCGCCCTTCTTGTGGTCGACCTCGATCGCCACGGCCCGCACCCCCAGCAGATCGCTCGGCTTCCAGGCCCACGGGAATTGCTCGTCGGGGGTGCCTCCGAGGCGGCCGCGGAAGATCTGCTCCAGGGCGCCGCGTTGGCTCTCGTCGCCGCGCTGGTCCAGGTAGAGCCAGAAGGTCCAGGGCGATCCCGCCTCATCGTCGTCATACATGCTGGCGATAACGACGTCCAGCCCGCTCAACTCGACGTCGCCGGCATTACCCCGCTGGATCCGCCACGAGAGCGCTCCCTTGCAGATCTCAAAGGTGGAGCGGCCGCCTCGCTCCCCGTCGATAGTGCGGCAGGGACAGATCACCTCGCAGTTGCAGGCCTCCAGGTAGGTCCCCGATATGGCCCAGGGCAAGTAGTCGGCGATCGGACGAGCCTAGCGTCGATGACGCGATGCGATCAGAATGAAGCGATGGAAGATTCACTCTCCGGCAAGCTGCTGATCGCTGCGCCCAGCCTCCACGATTTCTTCCGGCGCAGCGTGGTGCTGATGGTCGAGCACAACGAGCAGGGAGCGTTCGGCGTCGTGCTCAACCGTCCCTCGGAGACGAGCGTCGCCGAGGTCGTGCCCTCGCTGGCTCTCTATTCCGACGAGGACGAGGTGGTCTGGATCGGAGGGCCGGTCGGCGCCGACACCGCGGTCGCGTTGGGCCGCTTCGACGATCCCGACGCCGCCGCCGGCATCGTCGTCGGCGACCTCGGGGTGATCGACCCCGACGAGCCCGGCGACGAGTTGCGGGAGCTACGCGTCTACGCCGGACACGCCGGCTGGGGCCCAGGTCAGATCGAGGGCGAGATCGAGCAGGACGCCTGGATCATCGAGCCGGCCACGGCAGAGGACCCGTTCCGTGACGGCGACCTCTGGTCCTATCTGCTCGGGCGCCGCGGCGGCGAGTACGCGCTGCTGGCGCGGATGCCCGAGGACCCGTCCATGAACTAGGACGGCTCGGGCACCCACGCAGCTGCGAACCGAGGTCAGGCCGTGCAGTCCACCGGCACGTCGACGAACTCGGAGCCGATCGTGACGCGCAGGAATCCGTCGGCGGTACACCCGTAGAGGCCGCCGGCGGTCCAGTCCGATCCGCTGGGGGTGACGCTCCCGCCGACCGCGGTCACGCCACCGCCGCCGGTCACCGTTCCGAGCGTGCCGTCGGCTCCATTACCGCTGAGGGTGAACACGCAGATCGGCAGCGGCGAAGCGCAGACAAGGCCCTCGGCGCCTAGAAGCTGCAGTCCCCCGCCCGGACCGGGCCCAGGACCGCCACCACCACCGGGAGCTGCGGCGATCGAGGAGCAGTTGCGGGCGATCGAGAGCTCGAGCGCGGTGTCGATCACACATCGGTTCTTGCCGCCTCCGCCGTTGATCACCTTGTCACGCCGTCCGTCGGCGGCCTTGATCACGTCATTGCCGGCGCCGCCGCGCATCTTGTCGGCGCCCTTGCCGCCGGTGAGGGTGTCGTGACCCTTGCCCCCGTTCAATGTGTCGTTGCCTCCCTTGCCCTTGATCTTGTCGTTGCCGGACATCCCCTTGATCTTGTCGGCGCCCTGGGTGCCATTGATCTTCTCGCCACGTTGGGTGTCGCGGAGATTCTTTGCAGAAGAGTGATCCGCTGCGAGCGCGAACCAGAGAACGAGGACGCTTGCCGCCAGTAACGCCAGACCGCGCAGCAGGGTCCCGGTCGAGGGGCTGAGGCTTCCAGCCATGAGACGACCTCCTTGTCAAAACAATCCATCCAACCGGGCTCCTCAATCGGCCTGACTACCTGATAATCGGTAAAGCGGAGGCTCGCGCAAATCGAACGTTGGTCCACGGCAACGTTCAGACGTTTGAGCGCCACCGCGGCGGCGAGTCCGGCCCTCTGGCCGGATATCGAGCCCTTTATGAACTGAGGACGGGCCCCGGCACCCACTCAGCAGGCAGCTTGAGCGGCACCTGATCGCCGAATCGCGGTGCGATTCGCATCGCGAGCTCGCCGGCAGGGCGCGACTCGATCAGCGGCCGGAGCTGGGGGAAGTTGAGCATCACCCGGACAGCGGTGGCGATCTGAAAGTCGGCCGCGTTGGGCTGCTCGCCGCCGATCACACCTTCCGCGATCAGCTCGTCAACATGGTCGAATTGGGCCGGTAGAGCCGCGAGGTCTGCGCGGACCGACTCCTCCGTCGCCCCCGAGACCACGCTGGCGAAATACCAGCCAACCGGCTTCGTCAACCTCGATGCCAGGGCCGGCAGCGGCATTCCCGTCGTCTCGGCGAGGTTGCGCCTCAGCTCCTGGTCGTGCGCGATGCACCAGCGAAAGACGTTGCGGGGCGTCGGCTGAAGAACCTCGTCACCCCAGCGCTCGGCCTCCTCGACCGTGGCCCGCTGCTGCGGATCGGCGGGGAACAGCGGCGGCTCGGGTTGCAGCGCGTCCAGCGCTCGCGAGACGTTCAGCGAGCCCTGCACCTTCCGCCCGTCGATCTTCAGCGCCGGAACGGTGGCGCCGCGAAAGCCGTGCAGGCGCAGCAGCAGCCGCTGCATCCCAGGCGGGATGTCGACCAGCTCGGGCTCGATGCCTTTGTAGCGGAGCATCAGCCCGGCGGCGCGGGCCGGGTGCGACACGGCGATCGAATAGAGCTTCACCTTCACGCGAGGCAAGCCTATGCGCTGTCCTCGTCCGCCGGTTCCTGGCGCGGCTCGAGCTGCAGCTCGTCCTCGGCCCGCGGCACCCCCTCGGCGAACTCGTGGCTTCGCTCACGCTCTGCGTTCAGCTCATGGCCGAGCAGGATCGCCACGTTCGTGATCCACATCCAGATCAGCAGCACTGCGACTCCGCCGAGTGTCCCGTAGGTCTTGTCGTAGGAGCCGAAATTGGCGACGAAGAGGGCAAACCCCGCAGAGGCGACGGCCCAAAGCCCCAGTGCCAGGACCGCCCCGGGCGTGACCCATACGAACCCGCGCATCTTCGCGTTCGGCGACGCGTAGTAGAGGAGGTCGATCATGAGCACGAACAGCCCCGCGAGCACGGGCCACTTGGCGTAACCCCAGACCGTGACCGCCGAGTCGCCGACGCCGATCGGATCGGCGACCGCCCGCACCACCGGGCCGGTTAGGACCAGCGCCACCAAAACGGCGGCGACCATGATCACCATCGCGAGGGTGACCGCGAGCTGCAGCGGGCGCAGCTTCCAGAACGGCCGACCCTCCTCGGTCTCGTAGATCACGTTGGAAGCGCGGATGAAGGTCCCGATATAGCCGGAAGCCGACCACAGCGCTGTCGCCAGTCCGACCACGAAGAGGACGCCGGCCGAGCCGCGGTTAGAGGTGATCGAGTGGATCGGCCCGGAGAAGGTCTTTGCGCCGGACTCGGGCCCGATCCTGGTCACGATGTCGGTCACCGTCTGGGTCGTCGACTGCGGGTCGGCGAACAGCCCGACAATCGAGACCAGCGCGATCAGCATCGGAAATAGAGACAGCAACCCGTAGTAGGTCAGCGCCGCCGCCCAGTCGGTGAGGTTGTCCTCGCGGAACTCCGCGACTGTGCGCTTCAGGGTTGCGAGCAGGGAATGCTCGCGCTTTTTGCTCGATCTCACCAATGGCTCCCTCGGTGCCCGTGAGGTGCAAGTACCCGGCGTCCCGCCACCTGAGTCAGTGCCTGCCACCTTAGCCAGAAGGTGCGGACCGCCACAAAGAAAAGCAGCCAGCTCATGGAGCTGGCTGCTGGCCGACCGGATGGCGGTCGGGGTGAATGCACTACGGGCGCTACGCACCGGCGTCAGCCGCACCAGCCGTGGCAGATGCAGAGGCCCTGAACGGGCGCAACATACCACCACACAGTCAACTGACCAAAAAGTCAACTGACTAACGGGCCAGAAGCATGGTCCCGAGGCTCACTAATAGTGGGTCGCCGGTCGCAAGATCAGACTCTTCAGCGGCGCTGGACGGCGAGAGCCTAAGCTCCGCCAGATGACGCTAAACGTCAAGCCAGTGACCTCGCAGGAGGAACTTCAGGCCTTCATCGACTTCCCCTACCGCCTGCATCGCGACGAGACGCGCTGGATACCCCCGCATCCCGAGGCGCGAGCCCGCATTCTGGATCCGGAGCAGGATCCGTACTTCGAGCATGCGGACGCTCAGTACTTCCTCGCCGAGCGGAACGGTGAGGTCGTGGGGCAGGTCATTGCCCACGTCGATCACGCGCTCAACGAGTACCAGAACAACAGTTGGGGACTATTCGGGTTCTTCGAGTCCGAGGACGATCAGGAGACGGCGAACGCCTTGTTGAAGGCGTGCGAGAAGTGGTTGAGCGAGCGCGGGCGCGACACGATGGTGGGCCCGTTCTCGTTCTCCGCCAAGGAGGACCCCGGCATTCTGGTCGAGGGTTACGAGCGCCAGCCTGTCGTCTTCCAACCCTGGCATCCCCCCTACTACGGCCAGCTGATGGAGGGCTCCGGTCTCAGCAAGTCGATGGACGTGCTCTGGCGGGACCTCGACCTGGATCAGGTGCCGGAGCCGTTACGGGATCGGCTCTCGAAGCTGATCGAGCAGATCAGAACCCGCTACGGAGTGACGGTTCGGTCACTTCGTCAGGACGACATGGAGGTCGAGCTCGAGCGCGTCTATCGGTTCTTTCCGCCGATCTTCGAGTCGCACTGGGGCTATGTGCCGTTGACCGAGCGCGAGCTGATCGGCGGCCTCGGCATCGCAGCCCAGACAATGGGACCTGGAACGCTTGTCGTGGAGCGAAACGGGGAGCTGATCGGCACCAGCATGCTGACGCCCGACTTCTACCAACCCCTGGTTCACGCGAACGGCGAAGTCACCCGTACCGACCGCAAGATCGACCAGGCGCGACTGATGTTCATGGCTGTGCTGCCCGAGTACCGTCACCTCGGTCTCACACCCGCCCTGTGTTACGCGAACCTCGAGCTCGCCGAGCGCGATGGCATCGAGCACGTCGTGCTCGGGTGGAGCGTCGAGGACAACGAGCAGATGAACGTCGCGATCGGGAGGCTTGGCCTCGAGGTGAGCAGGCGCCACCGCGTCTATGAGAAGAAGCTCGGATCGGGTGCGTGACCGGCACCATCGGCCGGCGAACCTGCGATCAGCGAGTAGACGACCGACTCGTTGACGCCGTCCAGGCCGAGAAAGGCGTCGACTTTGCGATCCCAGAAACCCGCGTTCGGGAATGAATGAAGGCCAAGGGATCCGGCCGCCAGCACCATGTTCTGACCGACGTGACCGGCCTCGACGAGGATCCATCGGTAACCCCGCAAGCCGTATTTGAAGCGCGTGCGCCAGAAGACCCCGGCGATGAAGAAGACGACCCCGCAGGTGGCGGGGATGTCGGGAAGCTGGGGCAACTCGAGCAGGATCTCGCGCAGCGAGTCGGTGACCTCCTCCTGGCGGACCACCTCCAGTAGGTGTCGGAGTGGGTCGTAGTGATAGAGGCCGGCGGCGACCCCGCCGACGTTTCGGGCGACGGCGAAGAGCTCGAGCGGGTAGAGCCCGCCCCCGGACGGCACGCTGCGAACCCGCCGCCCCTCCTGGCCTTCTTGCGCTTCCTGGGTCACTCCGTAGGCGGCGTGCAGCAGCGTGGAGAGCTGTTGGAGTGAGATCGGCGCGGAGCCGAAATCGCGCCGCGACACGCGATCGCCGATCGCCGATCCAATCTCCGCATCCCCATAGGCCGGGGCCGGTAGGGCAACTGTCGGCAGTGCGAGGTTTCGCCTCACCGGCCTGGCGATCGTCGCCCCAGGCATCCCGGCGGTCGGATCGGCGGCCAGCAATGCGGCAACGGGCGAGACCCGGGGCTGGATGCTGGGGACGTTCTTCGAGGCTTCGTGGAAGGCCTCGGCGGGATCGGCTTCGTCGGGGCGCTCCCCATCGAGCCAGCCCAGAAACCCGGTCAGTCTGGCGCTCTGCGTGTAGGGGTCGTCGTTCATTGCGGGCTCTGTTCAGGCGAACGGGTGGGGGTAGGGATTCAACTCATCGGGGGAAAGCGACGCGTCACGGAGGCCAAGCTCGAATACGGCCTCGTGGAGCCGCCTGCCGCCCAGGAATCGATAGCGGTGAGCGTCGTTGATGGGCTGAAGGTCCGGGCTGATCACGTGCACAGCATGTAGGCCGGCTTCCTTCACGTCCGGCGGTGCGATGTCGACCCAGTAGGCGGAGACGTTTCGCACTTCGAGCCGGCGGGCGATCGCCTCGATGCGGGCCGCCGGATCGGCTCCTTCGAGAGCGGGAACGTCGCCAATCTCACGCACCTGCTCGGAGCTGGTCAGGAACTCGGTGTGGACCTGCTGCTCGGGAGACGAGTAGAAGCGCACGTGGTCGACGAATCCATCGATGTCGCTGAAGTCCGGCTGGAATGAGGGATGCGGGTCCTCGAGCAGATCTCGCTTCAGTGCGGTTCGCACCTGAAAGCACTCGCGCAGGGCCTTGTCCCAGGCCCGTTGCATCGTCGGTGCGCTGGCAGCGCCGGCGCCGAATCCCGCCGCGCCCTCCCGCGTAAGCGCCAGGGCGGTGGGCACGTCGCAAAAGACGCTGAGATCGATCACCTCGTAGGCAATGCCGCTGGACGCAAAGTGAGCGGCGTCGTGCTCGACCAGCTGCGGATCCGTGGACCAATCGAGCCGCGGGAGCGCCAGGCGGTTGGCCCACGTCAGCATCACCGCGTCCCGCTCGATCAACTCGTGCAGACCGTGGAGGATCGCCTCCTGCTCGGTGGCGCCCGCGGCCATCCCGCTGCTCGATGCGGGCGCGATCGGCGTTTCCCCGGTCGGCAGCTCGGCCTCTCGCCAGATGTAGGCGAGCTGCAGGGGCAGATAGGCCTCGGCCCCATCCGGTATCGACCGTCCCCTGACCCAGCGGACCGTGGTGTCAGTCGTAAACGGCCGGAAGGGGAAACCCTCCTCCGCGTATTGGGCTTCGCTGAACAGCGAAAATCGCTCCGGCTGCGCCGCCGCGGGTCCGAGTTCGGAGGCGGTGGCCAGGACGGTCTGCGATTCCGGCGGCAGGCAGGTTCCGGAATACCGCTCGACGGCTTCGCCAAGCGCCGCCGCGAGTGCGAGATCGTGGTCATGACCGGATCCCCCCGCCGGGGGCTGAACTGACGGACCGGTCGTGAGCGCCGTCGACGCGAGTTCACAGTCGAATCGCACTGTGCGCGCGTCGTCCGGCTCCAGCAGGGCCTCGTGGACACGGCTCACCACCCCCGTGTATGGGGAAACCAGCGTCTTCAGCCGAGCGAGCCCCTCCGAATTGTCAACGACAGTTGATGGCCGCCATGTGGGATTCACGGTCGCCAACTAGCTGTGCCAGGGAGAGGGCGTGCCGCCGCTTTCGTCGAAGCAGGCGGGGCAGCGTGGGACGCGATAGACGACATGGCGGCTCAACTCGACGGTCTCACCCATTTCGATCGCGTGCATGGTTGCCGGCACGTAGCTCGCGATCTGACCGGAGGCCCGCTCGCCGAGCCACCGCAGGGCGAGCGTCGCTGCGAGCCCGGCGATCATCTGCTGAAGCGGGGGTGGGGCGGGATAGGAGGCCGGGGATTCCTCCAAAGTCCAATAGTCGGCCTCCTGTAGCGGCAGGTTCGCAGCCCGGCGGCGCCGGTAGCACTCGTAACAGCAGGTGTCATCGGGCACGTAAAGCGGACCGACTGCGGCAATGCGTCCGTCGAATGGGAGCGCCTGGAGCCATGGAAGCCGGTGTCTGAGGGCGAGGCGATTCCACGCCTCGAGCCTGGGCAGCTCCGTCGGATCGGGCGCGACCAGAGCGAGATGCAGGGAGTCGATGTCATCGTCGGCCGGCTCCCAGTCCAGAAAGGTCAGCTTGGTTGCTCCGGCGACTCTGAGCAGCCTCGCGATCTCGCGTGCGATCGATCCCGCCCCGACGACTGAGATTGCGGCCTGGCTGAGAGCTGCTTCGCTCTCCGTCACAGTCTGAGTGCCGGCACTGCCTGCGGCCAGAAATTGAGCCGTCTCCGCCACCGGTTTTGGTGTGTCCCTGGGGAGTGGCGGTCCATCCGTGAGCAATCCGCGTTCGGAAAGCGTCGCCAGCGCGTTGGCGACCGCCGGTGCCGCAGCCTCGCCCACGTAGTCGTTGATCTCGTCGACTGTCCGCGTGCCGTCGAGAAGCGGCAGCAACACCGGGAAGAGTTTCTCCACCGCCTTGCCCTCGAGGACGGTCGCCGAATGGCCGTATTCGAGAATCAACCGGCCGTCGGTCTGCGCGAGCCTGTACCAGGGCTTCAGGTATGGCCGCTGGGGTAGCCGCGGCCCCTCGCCCTCTTTCCTTGTCGGCGTGTCCTGCATCCCGCGGCGCTCAAGCGCCGCACGCGATCCTACTTTGCTATCCCGTCGGCTTCCGACGAGCGCTTTCAGGCAGCAGGGGAACCTCCAGTACCAGCAGGGTTCCCTGCGTGTTGCCCCTTGGTGGGGCAGATCTCGTTAGACGGCCTAGTAGTGGCCGCCGTAGCAGCAGAGGCACGAATGCGGAGTGCACACCGTTCCGGTGCCGTTGCCCGCTGCGTAATCGCTTGCCGATAGATCCATCAGCTCTGCAAGCGACTCTTGAG
>JBBQBH010000039.1:0-29224 GCA_038317345.1 Solirubrobacterales bacterium | reverse complement strand
GCAGGCGCTCAGTAACGAACTCGTCGAGGTCGCCGTCCTACGCCGCCGTGCCCCACAGATACCGATCTCGGCCGGGCGCCAAGAGGACTTCATCAGCATGCTCGAAGCGTTGATCGAGCGCCATAGCTAGCCTGGCCGCCGAATGGACTTCTCGCTCAGCGATGAGCAACAGGACTTCGTCGCCGCGATTCGCGACTTCTGCCAGCGCGAGTGCGGGACCGCCGAGCAGCGCGAGAAGCTGACCGCTGGCTACACCGAGGCCCACAACGCCGGGCTCTACAAGCACATGGCCGAGCTGGGCTGGCTCGGCGTGACGATCCCCGAGCAGTACGGCGGCTCCGGCGGCACGATGCTCGACGCCTGCCTGTTCATGGAGGAGAGCTCGCGCGGCCTCGCCCCGATCGGCGGCTACGCGACGACCCTGATCGTCGCCGGCGCCACCCGGCGCTTCGGGACCGAGGAGCAGAAGACCGATGTGCTCGGCGGCATCGCCTCCGGGTCGGTGGAGGCGATCGCGATGACCGAGCCCGAGGCCGGCTCCGACGTCGGCTCGCTGACCACCGAGGCGAAGCGTGTCAACGGCGGCTACGTGATCAACGGCCAGAAGGTGTTCTGCTCCAACGCCCACATCGCCGATCACGTGCTGATCGTCGCCCGCACGACCAAGGGCGAGGACAAGCACCAGGGCCTCTCGATGATCTTCGTGCCACGCGACGCCGACGGGATGGAGATACAGCCGATCGACACGATGGGCGGGCGCGAAACCAACCATCTCTACCTGACGGACTGCGAGGCGCCCGCCAATGCGGTGCTTGGCGACGTCGACGCCGGCTGGACTCAGCTGATGGCGGGGCTCAACGTCGAGCGGCTGATCCTCGCCGCGACGATGCTCGGGATCGCCCAGCGCGCCTTCGACGACGTCCTCGCCTACGTCAAAGAGCGGCGTCAGTTCGGCCGCCCGATCGGCTCCTTCCAGGCGCTCCAGCACAGGCTCGCCGATCTCGCCACCGAGCTCGAGGCGGCGCGGCTGATGACCTGGTGGGTGGCGTCACTGACCGACGAGGACCCCGACCGCATGCTCCCCCGCGAGGCGTCGATGGTGAAGCTGCACGTCACCGAGCTCGCGAAGAAGGTGGCGCTGGAGGGGATGCAGATGATGGGCGGCTACGGCTACTCGTCCGAGTACGACATGGAGCGGCTCGTGCGCCAGACCCTGGTATCGACGATCTACGGCGGCACCTCCGAGATCCAGCGCAACATCATCGCGAAGACGCTGGGATTGTAGTTCGGGAACCGGGCGCAGCGGTACCGGTCTCGGTAATCGCACCGACTTACGAGACCCGACGCATCCAGAACGACCCCGGCTCCGGTGCGGCGCCGAGCCCTGCAATGGTCGCCCTCAGCCGTCTGAGATCCGCTTCGGCCATGGCGGCGGCCGGCAGCACGACCTCCCAGAGGGGGTTCTGGCACAAGAACGCCTGTAAGAGGTACTGCTCGGTCCAGTACCAGGCCTCCTGCTCGATCCAGGAGCGGGGATAGTCGCGTGGAAGGTAGATGTCGTGCACATGCACGTACACACCAGGGGCCAATGACGGGAGAACGTCAAGGATCAGCCGAACGACATCGCTTCCGAACTTGACAGTGTGCGTCGAATCGATGAACAGGACGTCGCGCGAACCGAGTTCCGCGAAGGCGGAGGCAGGAATCTCTTGGGCCATGACAGCGTTGAGCTGTGCCCGGGCGAGCGCGGAGCCGTCCACTTGCCGCTCCCAGTACGGATCGAACACGTCGTATCTTGACTCGGAGCCTTCGCGCCGATTCATTTCGCAGGCACTGTCGAGGACCAGGGTGGAATAACCCGAGCCGATCTCGATCACTCGATCGGGTTTTAGCCAGCGGATGACTGCGTGAAGCAGATCTTCATCGCCGTCACCGAACGTGCCGTTGTCACGTCGGAATCCGCGGTCACGCGCGGGGCCGGCTCGGGAACTCTCCCCTAAGTAGTCGGCCAGCTCCCCTTCGAGGAGGCAAAACGCTTCTTCGATTCGCATGTCGATGCCCTGCAGTTCGCTTTTGCGCCCCCAGACTGATGCCGGTAGATGCGGGAGGTCGGGGACCGGGCTGGAATAGTCCGCTCGAACGACGTCGAAGCCGGCGCGCCGCATTTCACGCCGAAAAACCGCATAGCCGCTTGATCTGAGCCCACGCAGCCATGCGGTGACGCGCCCCACGGCGACGGATCATTGCAATCGGCGCCTATCCCGGCTTCTGGAGCACAACGAGGTAGTCCCGGTTGAAGTACAGGTTGGAGGGGTCGGGATGGGATTCCTTGAGCGGGATCAGGTCGGTGTGCGCGACGAGCGCGCGCACGATCTCCGGAGAAACGAACCATCCGTCCTCGACGCTGTAGCTGTCTTGCTCAGCGAACATCTCCCAGCCGGCCGGGGCGGCAAGGTTCGGCGCGTGCACCAGCGCCCGGCCCCCGGGACGCAGGGCAAGGGACATCTCCTGCACGTACTTCCACATCGTGTGCAGGTCCAAATGCATGAACACGTCGAAGGCGTAGATGAAGTCGAGGCGACCCGCCAGCTCGCGGGGCACGCGGGGCCCGTCCAGGAGGATGAACTCGACGTTCGAGTGCCGCGACAAGGCGGTCCTGGCCCGATCCAGCATCTTCGCCGATACGTCGAAGCAGAGTAGGCGGGCAACCTTCGGGGCGACTCGAACCGCGATCCGGCCCCCGCCGACCCCGATCTCGGCGGCGACGTCGTCGGCGGCGATGAAGGGGTATATGAACTCGTCGAGAACGCCGTCGACCGCGGCTTGGCTTGACCATTCCTCGCCCAGGACGCGAAACGCGCCCGGATCGATCGAGGCAGGGGCGCGTGGGTCGAGCTGGTCCTTCCTGAACCGGGGATCGTCCCAATTACGGGAATACAGGTCCCAAAGCCTCCGGTTGTAGGCAACGTTGTCCCGCGGGAAGGGACGAAACCTGGTCCAGGCGGTCCGCAGCCTGCGACGCGCGCGGGCAACGGCGAGCCGGAGCGGTTTGCCCTGCATGCTGGGCATGGTAGCCACGCGTCGCCGCCGGTCGCCGCCGCTAACCTCTTCCGCGATGAGCGCTGAATCACCCGGGTCGATCACCGAGGACCGGTCCGGAGCCGCCGTGAAGCTGAGCGCGGAGGTTCCCATCGCGAGCCGGCCGGAGTGGGTTGAGAACAGGCCGTCCCGGGGCTGGCTGCCGCATTTTGATCTCTCCGAGCTTTTCGCCTACCGCGAGCTGGCGCTGCTCCTCGCGCTTCGCGATCTCAAGCTCCGCTACAAGCAGACGCTCTTCGGCGTCGCCTGGGCGATCATCCAGCCGCTCGCGGGGGTGGCGATCTTCAGCGTGGTCTTCGGCCACCTCGCAAAGGTTCCCAGCGACGGTCTTCCCTATCCGGTCTTTGCATACACCGGATTCGCTGTGTTCACCTACCTCACCGCCAGCGTGGCTGGCGCGGCGGAATCGCTTGCCCAGCAGCAGGCGCTCGTCACCAAGGTCTACTTTCCGCGGCTCCTGGCTCCGGTGGCGGCTGTCCTTCCCGGGCTGGTCGACCTGGCCGTGTCCCTCCTGATCCTCGCGGTGTTCATGGCCGCCTACGCCGTTGCTCCCACGGCGGCGCTGATCCTGCTTCCGCTCTGGGTACTCGCGGCGGTCGCGGTCGCGGTCGCGGTCGGCGTTCTCCTCTCCGCCCTCAACGTCCAGTACCGGGACGTGCGCTACGCCTTGCCCTTCCTGCTGCAGCTTTGGCTGTTCGCGAGCCCGGTCGTCTACCCGTCTTCGCTATTCGACGGTGTGTGGCGGTACGTGTACTCGATCAACCCGGCGGTGGCCGTTATCGACGGCTTCCGGTGGTCGCTCGCGGGCGGGCCCGCGCCCGGGGCGGCAGCCCTTGTCTCGCTGGCGGCCTGGATCGCGATCGTGGGCGTTGCGCTCTTCTACTTCGGACGGGTCGAGCGGCGTTTCGCCGACCGGATCTAATGGCCGAGCTCGCGATAGACATTCGCCAGTTGAGCAAGGTCTATCGGCTGGGCGAGTCCAGCCGATACCGAACCTTGCGCGAGAGCCTTGCCTCGGCGGTTCGGCGCGGGAGATCAGCGAACGGCCGCGACCGTGAGGTCCGCGCCCTGCACGATCTGGACCTGGCCGTGGAGGAGGGCCAGGCTCTCGGAGTCATCGGCCGCAACGGCGCCGGAAAGACGACGCTCTTGAAGCTGCTCGCGCGGATCACGGAACCGACGAGCGGCGTCGCCCGGACGCGCGGCCGGGTTGGGGCGCTGCTGGAGGTTGGTACCGGCTTTCACCCCGAGCTGACCGGCCGCGAGAACGTCTACCTCAACGGCTCGGTGCTCGGCATGTCGCGGGCGGACATACGGCGACAGTTCGAGGAGATCGCGAGCTTCAGCGGGGTGGAGAGGTTCCTCGACACCCCGCTGAAGCGCTACTCCTCCGGAATGCGCCTCCGGCTCGCCTTCGCCATCGCGGCCCACCTGGAGTCGGAGATCATCGTGGTCGACGAGATCCTCGCCGCCGGAGATGCTGAGTTCCAACGCAAGTGCCTGGGCAAGATGTCGGAGTTCGGGCAGCGAGGGCGCACCGTCGTCTTCGTCAGCCATGACCTTGGTGCGGTGACACGCCTGTGCCCCCGCGTCGTCTGGCTCGATCAGGGCTCGATCGTCGAGGACGGCGCCGCTGGAGGCGTCGTCGAGGCGTACCTGGGCTCCGGAGTCGAGTCAGCGAAGGCCGAATTCCCCCGCGACCCGAGCAGGCCGGTTCAGCTGCGATCGGTCGCAGTCATCGACGCGGAAGGCGGCGTGGTCGTGTCACCGCGGCGCGATCAGCCCTTGAGCCTGCGTTTCCTGGTCCAGGTAGAGGAGCGGATCCCGGGCATCGACCTCGGCTTCTATCTGATCAACCGCAATGGCGTACAGGTGCTCGTTGACGCTTGGTCGGATACCCGAGGTCCGGGCGAGACCATCGACGAGCCGGGCCAATACGAGGCGATCGCCCTAATATCACCCGTGCTGGCGGCCGGGGAATTCGTGGTCCGGCTTTGGATCGGCACACCTCACGAGGACCTTCTCGACGAGGAGGTGCTCCGGTTCCGGCTGCACCCCCGACCAAGCGAAACGGCTCCCGAGCTGGAGCGCGGCCGGGCCGCTGCCCCAATGATCGCTTGGGAGGTCGCCCCGATCGATCGGTCAGCGACAGCCCCGGGCGAGTGACCGAGGTCGTTTCGCTCTCAGTGATCGTTCCGACGCTAGGCCGTGTGGAACTGCTGCCCGCCTGCCTGGAATCGCTCGCGGCCTGCGACCCGCGGGCGGAGGAGGTCATAGTCGTCGTCCAGGGGCGACAGGACGGGGTCGCCGAGCTCATCGCCCGCTTCACCGAGAGCGGCGCGAGATTGGTTGCCTGCGACGGCCGCGGGCGGGGCCTGGGGTTGAATGTCGGCCTGCGTGAGGCCAAGCACGACCTGGTGCTCGTCACCGACGATGACTGTCGGGTCAGCCCTTCCTGGGTCGGTGTCGCCAGGGCAGCGCTCGCTGGCGACCCCGACACGATCCTCACCGGACGCGTCCTGGCCGATGGTGACCCCGACACGGTTCCCGCCACGATCGACGACCCGGTTGCTCGTGACTATTTCGGGCCCCAGGGCTGGGGCATGCTCTACGGCGGCAACATGGCCTGTCACCGCGAAGCCGTGCTCGCCCTGGGCGGCTTTGACGAGCGAATGCAACCTTCGGCCGAAGACGATGAGCTCTCCTACCGATGGGTGAGGGCGGGCAAGCGGATCAGGTACGACCCGGAACTCGTCGTCTGGCACACGGCGTGGCGCACCCCGGAGCAGCTCGCGGACGTCTACGTCGGGTATGCGCGGGGGCAGGGCAAGTTCTACGGCAAGCACCTCCGTCGCCGTGACCTGCGGCTCGTCGGCTCGGTGGCCGCGCAGCTCTACGCCGGCGTGCGAGGGCTCGCGGCCGGGCTGATACGTCGACGGCCACGCTGGTCGGATCCCCGTCGCGGGATCCTGCGCGGTTTTCCCCCGGGTCTCGTGGCGGGGTGGCGGGAAGCGAAGCTCGGCGGGCGCCGGGAGCCGGTAACCGCGTCGAGCTCAGCGAAGCCCGAGGGGCGTCTGCGGCGCGCCGTGCGTCGGATCGGGCCGCTGCAAAGCACCTGGCATCTGGTGCGGGCCATGCAGGCAGCCGTCGAGGACGGGCCCAAACGAAACCGGCGTCGAGTCGGCAGCGAATTTGCCGCCCCGGATCCGTGGAACTACGCCGGCAGCCTCCGGGAGCAGGAGTGCTTCCGCCACCAGATGGAGGTGCTTGACCGCGCGCGAGCCGGGCGCCTGTTCGGCGAAGTGTTCGAGCTCGGTTGCGCTGAGGGCTTCTTCACCGAGATGCTGGCGGACCGGTGCGAGTCGCTGCTGGCTGTGGACCTCTCCCCCGCCGCGTTGGCGAGGGCCCGAGGACGCCGAGACTGGGGCGACCATGTTCGCTTGGCCCACTTCGACCTCCGCACCGACCCGTTGCCCGGCACGTTCGATTTGATCGTCATCGCCGGAGTGCTCGAGTATCTGGACCGCCCCTCCGCGCTGAGCGCGGCTCGGCAGAAGCTGGTCGCCGCGCTGCGGCCGCGCGGCCAGCTCTTCGTGGTGACGACGCGCAATCTGGTCGCCGAGAAGGCCTGGTGGGGACGCATACTGAGGCGCGGTTCGCGCATCAACGAGTACATAGGCCAGCATCCCTCCCTCCGGACGCTGCTCTGGGAGGAGGCCGACTGGTACGTGATCAGCCTGCTCGAAAGAGAGCGGTAGGCCGGAGCTTCGCCTATGAGGATTTCTCTGCGCCCCCGGATGCCGAGCTCGTTACGGCTAGTGGGGCAGCTCGCGTTGCTCACCGCCGACCTGCAAAGCCTGCGACTGTTGCGGCGGCTGCTGGCCTCTCCACCGGAAGGCCCTGCTGGTCCTCCGATCCACATTCGAGTTCGCGCGCTGCACGGGCAGGCGGTGTCGGTGCGGCCCGGGACCACCGACGCCCAGGTTCTCTTCGATACGTTCGGCGAGCAGTATCACGTGCCACCCAGCCTTGCTGAGGGCCCAGGGCCACGCCGCATCTGGGACCTGGGCGCCAACATCGGGCTGAAGGTGGCACATTTCGCCGCGATGTTTCCCGCCGCGCGGATCCTGGGCGTGGAGCTCGACGAGGGCAACGCCTCGCTGGCTCGCGCCAACGTCGCTCCCTGGCACGATCGTTGCGAGATTCTGGCGGCAGCGGTTTGGCCGGAGGACGGAGAGGTCGCCTACGAAGCCCAGCCAGGAGTCGAATGGGCGTTCCGCGTGGTCGAAGGTGAGCCGGGGAGTGCCGAGTACCGACGCACCGCACCCGCCCTTTCACTGGACACCTTGCTCGCGCAAGGCGGGGAAGACGTGATCGACTACCTGAAGATGGACATCGAGGGAGCGGAGGAGACAGTACTCCGTAGCCATACCGGGTGGGCCACCCGGGTCCGATGCATCGGAGTGGAGATCCACGAGCCATATACGGTCGAGGCCTGCCGGGCGGACCCCGAGGCGCTCGGGTTCCGCACGCAGGTCAACTGGCACCATGGGGAGTCCGTCGTCGGCGAGAGGGAGTAGGGGGCCCCCGCTCACCCCGCCCCCTGTACCGGCCGAAGGTAGAAGTTGTACACATGCCCCATCTCTCCGAGCGTGGGATAGACGGGTCCGGGAAAGGGCGGCAGCGTGAACGGGGCAAAGCGCCGGAATGCCTCGATCGAGTCGAAGGCAACCGGCCGCCATGGCTCGAGGTCGTTCCAGCCGACGATGAATATCCCGCCGGGCCGCAGGCACTCGTAACAGCCGCTGACCGCGGACTCAATCTCATCGGGGGAGTCGAGCCCCCACCCAAAGACCCCATTGCAGATCACGACGTCCAGGCTCGCGGGCTCGAAGTGCGCTCTCACGTCGACCAGCGAGTCGACAAAGTGTCTCTGCGCTCCGTATCGGGCCTTGGCGGGATCGGCGTCGATCGTGGCGAACTCGCGGTCGGCGAAGAGCCGGGGATAGCGCCGGGTGGCTCTGTCGCAGCCCACGAACAGAATGCTGCGCAGGTCGTCGCGCGACAGCAAGGCGGGGAAGATGACCTCTTCCAGCAGGTACCGCCCATGCTCGTAACCGCAGACCCCGATCCGCAGCCTGATGCCCCACACCACCCTCTTGAGTTGGTGCTTGACCCCATGCTTGGCCCACGGGTCCCGACGCTCAGTCACCGGCGCCTTATAGAGCATTCTCGGCCGGGTAGCCAGTGCTGACCTCGATCGTCATTGCCACGTACAACAGGCGTGAGCTGCTGGCGCACACGCTGCCGTCGGTGCTCGCACAGAACTATCCGCCGGAGCGCTATGAGGTCGTGCTTGTGGTGGATGGCTCGACGGACGGGACGGCAGAGTACGTCCGATCGCTCAACCCGTCCTGCGCGCTTGAAGTGATCGAGCAGGACAACCGCGGCCCAGCCGCCGCCCGCAACGCAGGGATCGCGGCGTCCTCCGGCGACCTCGTCCTGTTCCTCGACGACGACATCCGCTGCGAGCCCCGTCTCCTGCAGGAGCACGCCGAGGGGCACGCGGCCGAGGACGGCGTGCTCGTGCATGGCGCCCTCTTCCTTGCCCCTGAAAGCCCTCGGACCCTGGCTGCCTGCGCAACCGGCGCCTGGTACGAGCAGCACAATGCTGAGGTCGCCGCGGCAGGGGGCCTGCGGCCGGATCGCAATGTGTACCTGAACGCGAACAGCTCGGTTGCCAAGAGCGTGCTCGAGGATCTGGGCGGATTCGATGAGAGCGTCCCGTTTCCCCGCGAGGACTTCGAGCTGGGGCTGCGGATATGGAAGGCCGGCATACCGCTCAGGTACCGGCCCGAGGCGATGGCCTATGAGGTGTTCAGCAAACCATCGCGGCAATTCGTGCGCGCCGACGCCGTTGGGCAGGCGCAGGCCGACGTCGTGATCTGCCGCAAGCACCCCGATTACCGATCCCATTCCGCGCTGGCCCCGCACGACCCACCGACGATGCTGGACACCGCCCTGCGCCGAGCCTTCCATCGCCTCCCTCGGGGCGTGGAGCGCATGCTCGACCCTGGGGTGGAGGTCTCCGAGCGGTTGATCGACCTTTCGCCGGTCCGCCGCCTGGGTCTGCGCCTGCTCGCGGTTCAGCGCCGCATCGTGTTCGAGCGCGCCGCGAGTGCAGCCACCGGGTCTGCCCGCGCGTTCGAACACGCCTTTGATCGGAAGCTGGCTGTGCTGCTCTACCATCGGGTGGGCCCTGCCATCCCGGGTCTGCACCCCGCACTGACCGTCTCGCCGACTGACTTCGAGCGACAGGTTGCCTGGCTTCGCAGGCGCGGCTACAGAGGCATCCGTCCTTCTCAGTGGCAGGACTGGCTGGAGGGACGAGGCACTCTGCCGCGCAAGCCCGTGCTGTTTACGTTCGACGACGGGTACGCCGAGATAGTCGAGCACGCGCTCCCCGTCTTGCGCCGGCACGGCTTCGGTGCCCTCGTCTTCGTGGTCACCGGCATGCTCGGTGAGGCGATGTCCTGGGATGCCGAAGGCAGAGCCGTCGACGGGCCGCCCCTGATGTCCGCCGACGAGGTGGCCCACTTGGCGCGGGAGGGAGTCGACTTCGGGGCACATGGGCGCACCCACCGGGATCTGACGGAGCTGAGCGAAAACGAGCTCGACGACGAGGTGCGTGGCAGCCATGCGGACCTCGAGCAGATCACTGGAGGGCCGGTCGCATGCTTCGCGTACCCGTTCGGCCGGTACGACGACCGGGTGCACAAGTCGGTGTCCTCGACCTACGACCTGGCGTTCACCACCGAGCGGGGCGTCAACGGCCTCGCCACCCCGCCGCACCTGCTGCGGCGCTCTGGGGTCGGCCCCACCGACTCGCTCCTGGACATCGAGTGGCGAGCACGGAACGGCCACGTACCGCTGCGCCGGACCCGCGACTTCTTGCGGATCCGGGCCCGGGCGCAGGCCTTCAGAGGCGGTCCCGCGAAACGACCCTGGTCGTCTCCCGCCCGCGGCGGATGATGCGCCTTGCCGCCTTCGCGGGCAGGTGCTTCATCAGGGACTCGTATCGAGCGTGGCGCTTGAGCCGCAGCCCGAGCAAACCGCCGCCGTAGTTCATTGGCTCGCGCGGAAGCGCCAGGGGCTCATCCCAAGACCCTTCCGGCCCGCGGCACGCAGTTGCGTAACCCGCCGTGCGGCACGCCTGCAGCGTTCTCGAGTCTGCCTGGCCGAACGGGTAGGCCGCCACCGAAATCGGTGCGTCCAGAAGATCCTCCAGAGTGCGTCGGCAGTCGGCCAGCTCGGCGGTGGCCTGCTTGACCGTCAGGGCAGTCAGGTCAGGATGCGTGACGGTGTGCGCGCCTATCTCGATGCCCGCCCCGTGCAGCGCCCGAAGATCGGAGACCGAGAGGATTCGGGCCCACGGGGCATGCGGATGCACGCCCCCGATCCAGCCCGTGACTATGAACACCGTCGCCGGGACAGCAAGGCGCTCGAGCAGCGGAACTAGGGTCGTGTAGTTGTCCGCAAAACCGTCGTCGAAGGTCAGGGAGGCGGTGCCGGCCGCTGAACCCTGCCTCGCGAGCTCGGCCTGTTCCCCGAACGTGAGGAGCCTGTACCTCCATCGGCGCAGCGCCCGGATGTGTCGCTCGAGGTCTTGCGGGCGCACGAACAGGCCCGACCCCGGCGTGCTTCTCCGGACAGGGGCTACGCCGTGGTAGGCGAGCGACAGTGGAGGGGGAGCCGGCCGCACGCTGATGGTTATAGCGCGGCTCAGGGCGCACGACACAACTAGCATTGCCGCGTGACGCCGCATGAGTTGAGGGTGTTATCGGTCTCGTCGACGGCAGAACTCTGGGGCGCCGAACTCGCGCTTGCTACCTACCTGCAACACCGGCCCGAAGGTGTCGAGGCCTATGTGCTGTGCCTGTCGGGCGGCAGGTTCGTCGACCTGCTTCGAGGCAACGGCATTCCAGCCACGGCCGCTGCCCTTCACGGGCGACCGAGCTTGCGTCAGGCAGCTACCTTCACGCGTCGCCTCCACGCCGACCTCCAGCGGTGGCGCCCGAGTGTTGTCCACGCCACCGGCAACAAGGCGATCATTCTCAGCGCACCTGCCGCCGCGGCGGCAAACATCCCCCTCGTCTGGCATCGGGTGGATCTCGCAATGCGACCTTCGGCCGTACGAACGGTCGCGTCCGCGACCTCAGGCGTGATTGCGGTGAGCAGGGCCACGGCTGTGGCGGTTCCACGCCGGCGGTTGCTGGGAATCGTTCCTCCACCCGTGCGTCTGGCAGAGAATTTCAGGGTGCCCGCTGGGCGCCCGCCTGCGACGATCGGGTCGGTGGGCCAGCTGCACCCCGTCAAGGGATACGACGACGTGATCAAAGCGGCCGCGCTGCTCAAGGGCGAGTTCCCGGGGCTGAGGGTCTTGATCGCAGGAGGACGTCATCCCGCCTATCCGGAATACCCGGAGCAGCTGCGCGAACTCGGGCGCCGGGTCGGGCTCGCAGGACGGTTGGAACTCGTGGGTCACGTGGACCGGATCGAACAGGTCTATGAGCAGCTCACGGTGCTGGTCAGCGGGACCTACCGAAGTGAGGGCGGATTGGGCCCAGAGGCGCTCGGCGCAGCCATCGCCGAGGCAAGCTGGGCCGGCCTGCCGGTGGTCGCCACGCTCGGGGGCGGCACGAACGAGGTCGTCGAGCATGGCGTCACGGGACGCCTCGTTTCACCGCGGCAGCCCACCGAGATCGCGAATGCCGTGGCGCACTATCTTCGGGATCCTGCCGCCGCCCGCGTCGCCGGGGAGTCCGGCGCCGCGCTCGCCCGTCTCCGCTTCAGACCGGAGCCTTTGGCGAACGCCCTGTTCTCGAGTCTCGGCCAGGTCGCGGCACGGCGATGAGGGGGATTCCAGCGCTAGGGGGCCGACGCCGGTTGTAGTGGACAACGCCTCGGCCACGTCCGTGCCAAAGCTGCCGGGAACCGCCATCGTCTTGGACCCAAGCCTGATCACCTCTCCCTTTGAGGCGTGTACGCGTTCCGGGCACGACTCAATCTCCGGAGAACTCAGAAGGTAGCGCCCCTGATTCGGCAGCGAGACGCTCGATTGCGGATATCCCTTCGTGTTGTCGACGATCACCACCTCATCGCGACGCAGTCAATGGGGAAGACTGTCGGCAACCGCCCCCGAGTCTCGTATAAAGGACCAGGATGGAAGCCACCGCCCGATTCCCTGTCCGGCTGCCGCGGGTAGGGAGCCTGCGCCTGGACCCGGCGTCGCTGGGGGCATGGTTGCTGCCCTTCGCATTGATCATCTACCTGGCGCTGAACAACGGCGGCTATGACGTGATCGAGCGCAGCGAGGCCGGAATGGTCGTCTGGTGGATGGTGCTGGTCGGGACGGTTGTCGGGGGGCTCCCAGCGGCAGGCGGCACTCGCGCCGGACGGGTGATGCTTGTCGTGCTGACCGCTTTTGCAGCGTGGACTGCGCTCTCGTTGATCTGGACGGAAAGCGCTGGGCGGACGTCAATCGAGCTGGGGCGAGTGGCAGCCTATCTCGGTTTCTTTGCCCTGTCGTTGGCCGTTCAGGGCGAGGGGCGGTGGCGCCAACTGCTCAATGGAGCCGCGGCCGCCCTCGCGGTTGTCGCCGGCATTGCCGTCCTCTCTCGTTTGGAGCCGACCTGGTTCCCCAGGCAATTAGCTGGGCATTTCTATGCGCCCGAGGTCCAGATCCAAGGCAGGCTCGCTTATCCACTCAACTATTCGAGTGGCCTCGGCGCGTTGACCGCGATGGCAGTGCCCCTCCTATTGGCGGCAACCTATCTCTGTCGTACGGTTGCGGCTCAGGCCCTCGCGGCTGCGGCTTTTCCGGTCGTTGCGCTCGCGCTGTGGCTCACTGCCTCCGGTCTATCGGTGCCGGTCGCTGCCCTTGGGCTACTCGTCTTCTTCCTCCTGGCCCCGGACCGACTTCCCAAGCTGTTGACCCTTCTGATCGCTGGCGCCGGCTCCGCAGTGCTGTTTGCGGCGGTCAACCAGCGCGCCAGTCTCGATCACGGTCTCACCACCCCCCTGGCGCAGCATCAAGGCGACGAGCTGCTCGTGATCCTGATTGTCGTCTGTGCTGGCATTGGGCTCGTCCAAGTGGGGCTGAGCCTTGCCGTCAGGTACGGGACGAGGCCGAGATGGCTGCTGATCCCGAAGAGGCAGGCGGCCTGGGCGCTTGGAGTCCTCGCAACGATGCTCCTTGTCGGAGCGCTTGTGACCGGGGTTCCGGGTCAGCTCTCGGATAAGTGGCATCAGTTCAAGCGATTTGACACTTCGGCGGCTGGCAAGAGCCGGGGCAACCAGATACTCGACTTCAGCGGCAATGGCCGCTACCAGTTCTGGGAGGCCGCCGCCGATGCAAACGCGACCGAGCCTTGGAAGGGAATCGGCCCCGGTACATTCGAGTTCTGGTGGGCGCGGAACGGCTCCTATGGCGGCTTCGTCCGTGACGCGCATTCGCTCTACATGGACACGCTCGCCGAGCTCGGGATCATCGGCTTTGTTCTCATTGTGGGATTGGTAGGAGGAGTGGTCGTGATTGGTAGCGTGCGGAGCCTGCGCGCGCCTCCCGACCTTCGGCTCGGCCTTGCTGCGGCGACCGCAGGGGCCGCTGTCTTCGCCGCCGGGGCTGGATTGGATTGGTTGTGGGAGCTCGGGGTACTCCCGGTGATCTTCTTGATGCTGGCCGCCCTCGCGGTTGCCGGAGGATCATCGAAATCGGCGCCAGTCCGGCCCGAAGCGGCGACCGGCGCTGGAAGGGGCGCCTCCCTGCAGCGTCTTGCGCCGCGAGTTGCCGTCGTCATCGTCACCGGGTTGGCCCTCGTTGCCATCGCGATTCCGCTGGCCGGCGCCAGCGAGCTGAGCAAAAGCCAGCACAGCGCCGGGAAGGGCCAGCTCGGCTCCGCGCTCTCTGAGGCACAGGTCGCGCAGTCCGTCCAGCCATACGCGGCTACGCCTCGAATTCAGGAGGCCCTGGTCCTCGAGCTCGAGGGACGACTTCGCGCTGCCCTGAGCGCAGCACGTGCCGCTACGCGAGACGAGCCCACGAATTGGAGGAATTGGCTCGTGCTATCGCGGCTTGCGGCCCGCGCGGGTAATGCAGAGACCTCCGTCAAGGCCTATCGCGAGGCTCGAGCGTTGCACCCCCATTCGCCAATATTTGGAGCATGAACCGTTACAGAAGAATCTCCGAGGAGTTATCCCCTCACGTCGATCATGATGAGGCAGAGGCGATTGACCGCCTTGCCGAGCAGCTCGATTCGGAACGGCCCCTTCCGCGTGCTGGATTCCGAGCGGATTTGCGCGCGAGGCTCACAGCCTCGGATCAGCTTCGGCGACCCCAACGGCTGCGGCTTACGGTCGGGGCCTACCTGGCCTCGGGTTTGACGCTCATTGCCGTGGCGGCGGTCGGGCTCACCGGCGCTGGTCCGCTTGGCTATTAAGGGTTGGGGCCGTCCGGGTCCCAGTAGTGGGTCAGTTTGAGATTTGACCCGGACGCTACGATCTGGTAGTGCCTAAGCGCTCACGCAAGGCCCGCGCGACGTAAACCGCCTCGCATCGGAGATCGTCAATGAGGCGACCAGCGACATGCCACCCCCCGATCCTGATGAGGGAAAGGACCCCGCCGCCGTCGAGTTGGGGCGACGAGGCGGTAAGAAGGGCGGCAAAGCGCGCGCGCCAAGATGAGCGCAAAAGAGCGCAGCGAGGCGGCTAGAAAAGCTGCTGCGGCTCGCTGGTCTCAGAGTCGCTCGGGGTAGGTTCCACCGAAGCCGCTCGACGCTCTGTAAGGCTTCAACCTGCCCGTCGGAAATAGGCGCGTCTGAAAGACCGCTGAGGATCACGTAGGGCTGAAGGATCGGGTCGGAGAACCGGTAGAAGTACCGCCTCGGGACGCCCTCGCGCTGAAGCACGGCCCCGCGCTGTTGTAGAAACTCCTTCAAGTACCGGGAAAAGGCAGGGATGTCGATCTTCCGTTCGGCGATAACCCTCAGGGGTTCACGAACCGCGCTGGCCGGAAAAAAGCCAAGCTGACGATGCGCATGGGGATGCGGCGCTTCACTCGTCTTACCAATGCGTTCTCAAAGAAGATCGAGAACCTGGTTTGGGCGGTTTCGTTTCACTTCATGCACTACAACTTCGCGCGGGTCCACTCGACCATCGGCACAACCCCTGCTATGGCGGCTGGGGTAGCCGACCACGCCTGGTCGCTCGAAGAGATCGCGGCGCTACTCGGCTGAGCATCAAAAGCGCAGGAAGAGGGTGGTGGAGGGAAATGCCACACGGTTTCCTTTCGCGCGTTAGGCTCGCCCGGTGAACGTTCGGGGCCTCGCCAGACGGGTTTTGCCCGCCCGAATGCGCCCAGTCGTTCTAGCTGTCCGTCGGCAGCTCAACCTCGCGAAGGGACGAGGCCTGAAACGACGCGACCGGGCGCTGAAAAGTGAAGCGGCCTTCTGGGAGGGCTGGTTTCAGCGCTCCGACGCGAACCTCGCCGAGCGATTGGACCCTTCCCTGACCGATCCGGCCGTGCTTTCATGCCTGTCGCGGATCGACCGGGAGCAGGTCTCGATCATCGATGTGGGAGCCGGTCCCCTGAGCACCTTGGGCACCGAGGCACCGGGGAAGCAGATCCGCCTGGTCCCGGTCGATCCCCTCGCCGAAGATTACGCTCGCATCCTCGCCGAACTGGAGATCACACCGCTCGTCGAGACTCAACCCTGTTCAGGAGAGGATCTACGCGAACGCTTCGAGCCGGAGAGCTTCGACATCGCATTTGCTGAGAATGCCCTCGACCATGCTTCCGATCCGCTCAGAATCATCGAGAACATGTGCGCCCTAGTCCGCAAGGATGGCTTCGTGGTACTCAACCACGGCGAGAACGAGGGCGAACGGGCAGCCTATGCCGATCTTCACCAGTGGAATTTCCAGCAGCGAGGGGGTCGCTGCGTCCTTTGGCGCCCGGAAAGCGAGGTGGATCTCGAAACCGCAGTTGACGGACAGATCAAGTGCTGGACCAAACCGAGCGACCCGCCGCGCGTGATCTGCGTGATCGAGAAATAGCTCTTCTATACCTACGACGGCAACGACGCGACTTTCCGGCTCGATCCGGCGAGCGCCATGAGTCCACAATCAAACTGACCCACTACCCGGGTCTCTACTTCCTGCAACTTCTCCATCGGCTCCTTCCAGCTCGCGTCGCAGCTTCCGCAGCGTGCGGGAAAGGATCTGCTGCACATTCGCCACGCTGAGATCCAGAAACCCTGCTATCTCGGCTGTACTCAGGTCGCCGCCAAAACGAAGCGCCAAGACCGAACGCTCCCGCTCGTTCAGCTCCTCCAAAGCAGCGGCCAGCTCGGGGCTGAGGCCGAGATTCTCCTCGGGTCCCCCCTCGCTGGGGATTTCCCTTTCTTCAAGATTGCCCGACGACAGACTGGTGAGGGTGCGCCCACCCTCACGACGCTGATAGTCGATCAGCGCGTTGCGGGCTATGGCCAGAAGCCATGTCCCCACGGACCCCTTACGGGAGTCGTACCGATCCCACGCCCTGAGCGCCCGCTCGAATGTGAGCTGCGTGAGGTCCTCCGCGTCGGCCCGCCTGCGAAGGCGGTAGGCGAGATATCCATAGACGTGCCAGACGTGGTCCTCGTACGCCTGTATGAAGTCGGGTCGCAGTGGAGATGCCTCCCTCGATAGGGCCGAGGATGCTATCCCGCGGGAGGACGATTGCCGAGCACGGTCTGGTGCACTTAGGGAGGCTTTGATCGCCTACCCTAACCTCGGTGGGAAGGTTTCCCGGTACCGAGTTGAGCGGCCAGGCGGACGCCGGGGGTCCAGTCTGGGGCGGATCGGTTGAGCACGAGGCCCCAGATTTGCGCTCCTACGTCGGGGTCCTATGGCGACACAAGTGGGTCGTACTCGCTTGCGTCCTCCTCCTGCCGCTTGCCGTCTATGCGATCTCCTCGCGTTCTCAGGACGTTTACAGGGCAACGGCCAACCTGGAGATTCAGGCGCAGAGCACCGACACGTCTCCGGGACAGGCACTTGCCTCGGCGGCGCGGATCACCACGACTCTGGATGTCGCTACGCGCGCCAACCGCTTGCTCAAGCCGCCAGCGACCGAGGCGTCCTCTCTCCTCGGGGAGGTAAAGGTCACCACGGACAGGAGCGCCGGTTTCCTGACCATCGCCGCCAGCGATACGAATCCGCGGCGCGCAGCCGACATCGCCAACGCGTTCGCGGTGGCTTTGGTGCAGGCTCGGTCGATCCGTGCCGGGGTGGAGATCGGCGGCTCCGTTGCGGACTTAGAGACCGCACTCGCGCAGCTCCCAGCCGCCGATCAGCGGAGTCGAGCCCAGCTGTCGCAACAGCTTCAGCGGTTGCGCGCCGTCCGCTCGGCCCAATTCGGACAAATAGTCGAGCGGGCCCGCCCTCCGACCTCCCCGGTGTCCCCTCGGCCCCTTCGCAACGCCGCGATCGCGTTTGTCATCGGGGGCCTGATCGGGGTGGGCCTCGCGTTCTTGCTCGACCGCTATGACCGGCGGATCCGCCATCCTGCGGAGCTAGAGGCGCTTACCACCGCACCGTTATTGGCCGCGATCCCTCTCTCGGCCGAACACCCCTCTGCGGCGGTCGAGCAGGCTTTCCAAATGCTCGCGGCGAATTTGACCTCCTTCAATCCCAGCCACAAACTCCGCTGCGTGCTCGTTGCCAGCCCCCTGGAAGGTGATGGGAAAACGACCGTCGCCGTACAGCTTGCTCAAGCACTGGCGCGCACGGGTAAAGACGTCATATTGGTGGACGCTGACCTCCGCGACCCGACTGTGGACTCACGCTTCGGTCATAGCTTCGACTACGGCCTAGGGGCCGTGTTGCGAGGAGAAGCGGAGCCCGAGGATGTTTTCTTCGACGTGGACATCAAGACCGGCCGTCTCCGGATCCTCCCCGCCGGTTCTCCGGTCCCGAATCCCTCCCGGTTGATTGCTTCCGGTCGGCTTGGAACGCTGTTCACAGAGCTGAGAGCGCAAGCCGACATCGTCGTCATTGACAGTGCACCCGCGCTGATCGTGGGAGATACTATTCCGCTGATTCCACAGGTCTCCGGAGTCTTGATGGTGGGTCGTGTCGGGTGGACACGCGGCGATGCCTTCCGTAGGCTGGTGTCATTGGTTGAGAACGCCAGCGGGAAAGTACTGGGCCTCGTGGCGATCGGAGTTCGAACCGAGCCTTACGGTTATGGGGCTTATGGCGGGGATGCCTCTCGCTGGCGCACACGCCTACCGTCCTCTTCGCAGGGGGAGCCGGAGCAGGAGGTGACTCGGTGACTTTCTGGCGTCGCAGATCGCGCGCGATCCGTTGACTAGCGGTCTCTGACGCGCGCTCCTTTACGAGCACTTCGCCCGGTGAACGATCCACCGGCCGGAACACACTCCAACTTGGCTTCCGATCCTAGCCACGAGCAGCCCGCGCGCAGCGATGATGCTCTACACCTACTTAGCGAAGCCGAGTCGCAGAGACAGGGGCGTGGTTGCGGGCCGAATTGGACCGAAACTTTGCAATTACCAAGGAGCGGATCGACGAGGAGGTATTCCGGCCGAACTGGCGCCAGATGAGATATGAAGCATATTGGGATGGCCTCTTCTACCGGATTACCCGTTCACGCCGCTGGATGAACCATGTATGGCTGACCGGAGCGCGTAAGCCGCCTCGAAGGCTGAACTAGTTGCTGACCGGGTCATTGCGGGACAATTCCGCCGACCAGAGCTGAGCAGCTCCCGGCGAGTAATGCCGTGGCCGGGCTTCGTCGCGAGCGGCGCAGTCTCATTGAAGTCGGGAAGAGCAGGCGGCCATCGGTGGTCCCTAATCTCCGGGCGCCCGTGCGTCGCACGCAGGTAGATGTGCGGAACCGAGTGGCTCTTGAGCACTGTGAAGTATCACTTCCACACTTCTAGTACCAGATTGTTTCTATTTACGACGTGCAAGCGCCGCGCGATTCGGTCGGAGAACCTCAGATACGAGTACAGCGCACGTTCGCCTAAACGTGTGAAAAGGCGGCCGCCGCCGCGGGTCCAAAACAGATGCTCAACCCGAAAGGATGAAAAGTTGCCCTGCTTGGCAAGCTGAGCGAGCGAAGGCCGTGTGAACGGTCGAACGTGCGTATAGTCGTCATAGAATCCTTTCAGGAGGGACTTCTGCGACGGGACGATTAGGCACGCGTAACCCCCCGGCGCTAGGACCCGGGCTATCTCACTGATTGCCTTCTCGGGCTCCCAGAGGTGCTCAAACAGCCAGCAGCAGAACACAGCTTCGAAAGCTCCGTCATCGAATGGCATTTCATCGACCGAGCCTAGGACGATATTGAGGCCGGTTCGGCTGTAATGGTCGACCAGTGATGGCTCTATATCCAGCCCGATCACATTTTCAGGATCCTGCCGAGTAAACCAGCAGCGGCCAGGTCCGATGTCTAGCACGGGTGAGCGCCCACGAAAGCGTGACGCGTAGAGGTAGCGTCCAAAGGCGCTCTCCCACCGCTCCAATCCTCCGCCGGTCGTCAGGATGTAATCGCCGTAACTCAGCGGCCACCACCTACGAGCCTCAGTGAAAACGGGAATACAAGCTGTCCGGCGGTAGTTCCTAGCTTGCGCCGGATTGTGTGCCGCGTGCACGCGCCGGCTTGGGCCAGCGATGCATAGAGCTGTTCGTGCGCATCAACCATGGAAACGATCGAATAGCGGCGGCGTGCGGTGGCGCTCATCTCATGGCTCCGAGCGACGTATTGTGCATACGCGTCCATGACATCGGCCAGGCCCTGCGCGAGGGCATCGGGGTCCCCGGGCGGGACGATGCGGCCGAAGCCATGGAGCTGCTCTCTAACGCCGCCGACGTCCGTCGCTACCACCGGTCGGCCCGTCAGCATGGCCTCGGATATGACGCTAGGTAAAGCCTCACCATAAATGCTGGGCAAAACCAACAGATGGGACCGTGCATATAGCTTGCTAAGGTCCTTAGGCGGCAGGGGACCGAGAAAGTGTACGCCTGTCAGCCCTAACTCCCTAGCCTGCTCTCGCAAGGCAGCGTGTTCAGTTCCTGCATGGTGAACGATGCTGAGTTCGACCCGATAACTCTCGCGTAACTTTGCGACCGCCTCGAGCAGCAAATTAACTCCTTTGAAGCGTGAAAGTTGTCCTACATAAAGGAGCTTCCAGCAGCCGTGCTGGTCCCTCGGGGGCGCCGAGTAAGTAAACACTTCAGCATCGATCCCGTTGGGAATCACGTGCTGGCACGGGGCCGCAGCCCCGAGGCTCTGCCGCTGCCACGCGGCTTCGAGCTGCGATAGAGCAACAGTGGCGTCAGCGCGGCGGATCACGTATCGCAGCGCCGCACGGCGAAACCGTGACTGGACGCCCAGCCAGTGAGCGGTAAACACGAATGGAGCATCTGAGGAATCTGATGCGGCAGCCATCGCCCCATATGACAGATGATGGACATGCACGACATCGAAGCCTGCGAATCCGAACGGACCGCCGTGGCCACGGCCCTCGATGATGTGGCCGCGCTGTTCCAGTTCGCGCCGCAAAAGGGTTTCGGGCGTCTCTGACACTGTCGCCCGATAATCGGGAGGCTTGCCGAAGATTCCTCCGACAATACAAATCTTCATGGTCGAGCGGGACGGCGATGAGGTCAAGAGTCAGGTCCTGAAGTCGTCAGGAGGAGGTGTTGCCAACAAGGCTTCGTCCCGTCCCAGCGATCCGAGACGGTTTCGGAGCGGCACGGCAAGGATTGCGTCGGTCGCAGCGTACCCGGCAAGATACGCAATGGCTAGGCCGGAGGCCCCGAGCGACGGGATCAATGCAATGGCGGTGATGAACAAAACTCCGGCCAGGACGAGATCGCTGACTAACCAAGCCCTGATAAGCCCGTGACTTAGGCTGGCGCTAGAGAGGACACTGTTGAGGGCACTCGGAATGCTGGCGATCGCAAGGAAGATCAGCGGCCCGGCGTTGGCGCTGTAAAAGGACCCGTTTAATGCCAACACGTGAGGCGCGGCAAGAGCGAGGAGCGCTGCGGGAATCGAGGTGAGCGTCGCCATGAGGAGCAGGCTCAACCGATACAGGCGACGACTGTCATCCGTGTGCCCCTGGGAAATTAGGTTGGTCATGATCGGGAGTAAGACCGGTGCGATGGCGGCTGGAATGAACAGGAGCGCGAGGTGCCACCGGTACGCGACATTGAACGCCGCTACATCGGCGTACCCCCCGGCCCGATGTGCGAGTAACAGCTGTCCGCCAAGGTATGCAGCCGACACGCTGAGAAAGGCGACAAATGCGGGAAAGCCCAAACGCCACAGAGTTCTCCACTCCGCGCGAGTCACACGATAGTCGATGGGAATATGGGCTCGGGTCACCTCCCGGCGAAGTAGGTAATACGAGCCTCCAGCGGCAACGACCCAACCGGCGGAAAAACCGAGCAGAGCCCCTTGGACGCCTGCCGTGACGGCGCCGACAATCATGCCTGCCGAGGTTGCACCGGCCTGAATCCATTGTGAGATCACCATAGAAGTGAATTTTTCAAGCCCAACTAAGGCACCTTGGATCGCCCCAGTGAGACCGGCGAAGAAGACGGCGCCTGCTGACGCAACAATCAGATTGGCGAGTTGGTCGTTCTGGAGGATTTGGGTGGCAACGAAGTCGCGGGCGGCAAGGTAGCCGCCAGTCACAATGATTCCTCCGGCGCTCGTGAGTACAAGCGCCACACCGAGGTACCGGCCTGCGAGTCTCGGATCCTGTTCGCGGAACTCCGCAACCTGACGGGTCACCGCGATTGCAAGGCCGAGTCCTCCGACGCCCGCGAGCAGGGCGATTGTGGACTGGAGAATCGTCAGCCGGCCGAACTCGCTCGGCAGGAGAATGTTGGAGATTAGGATTGCCGCTACGAGCGTGGTGAGCCGACTCGCTGCAGTTCCCGCCAGCAGCGTCGCAGCGGACCGCAGGAAGCGGGAGTGAACTTGATCCTTCAGGATGGGAAAACGCATGCGCCATTTCACCGCGTTGACTGCCATCCTTTCAATGCACGAGAAGCGGCCGTCCTATGCGCCCGCCAGATTTGCCCGGGCAGGCGCGGTGCTCGACGTTCGTGGGTTTGGATCGCGCCCGAGGCGCGGGGTGTTCACCAGGAGTTGCAAGCGAATCCGAGCATGAAACCGAATCGTTTCGCGCAGTCGGCCGCCTCTTCAGACTTGGGAGAACAAGGCAGCAGCGCCCGCGACCTGCCAGCCTTGCTTGAGGCGTGCACCTGGCCGTCGGAAGCATTCTGGCGAATGTTTGAATTGCGGGCGCTTCGCCGCCATGAATTCCTCCCCCCGATAGTCGAACTCGGTTGTGGGGACGGTGCCTTCACGGAACTCCTTGGACTGCCGATTCACGAAGCTGTCGACCTTAACCCGCGCGCGGTAAAGCGAGCGCAGCGGCGAGGCGATATCTACCGCTCAGTGAGGCAAATGGACATCCGCGACCTGAAGGACGAGCGGCAGAGGTTCGCCACCGTCTTTGCCAACAGCGTCTTGGAGCATGTCGATGGTGTCGAGGATGCTCTGGCCGTCTGTCATGAGCTCTTGGCGCCGGGAGGTTCCCTGGTTACAACTGTGCCGCTGATCGACATGAACGAGCACCTCGCGATCCGCTCTAAGTGGTATGCGAAGATGCGGGCCCGACAGCTTAAGCACCGAAACCTGTGGTCGTTGGACCAATGGTGTGAGGCGCTGCGGGAGGTCGGCTTCGAGTCGGTCAGCTCGGTCCCCTATCTTGACGCATCCGCCTGTCGACGGTGGGATCTCCTCGATGTCGTCGGTTCATTTGGATTCGGCCGCTATCGAGTCTCGAGCGCGCTGCGGCGGGCGGTATCCGTCATCCTGCCAAGACGCGCCAAAGCTCGTACGAAGCACCTGTTGGCGACATCTATCGGGCACCAGTTTCAGCGTTCGGTCGTTCACTCCGCACAACCCTGTGCAGCGCTCCTCGTTGCGACCAAGGGCGGGGCGTAGAAATGCGCATAACCCACATAAGCGTCGGCTCACTCCCACAGGTCTTTTCTGCATACGGGGGCGCGATCCAACGACGAGTCGCGGAGCTGGCCCAGGAGCAATCTCGTCGCGGACACCAAGTCACGGTGTTCTCTCCAGGGGAGACATCACATGTATTCACACGAGATGGAATCCGGGTGCGCTATGTTCGGACCCGGTTGGCCAGTCCTTGGTCTCACCTCGAGTACCAGATGCGCGTTGTCAGCGCTCTGCTGGCGGACCGGGAAAAACCGGAAGTCCTCCACTTCCATAGTGAGCCGGAGGGCGCGATCCTCAGCGCACCGCTGCGTACGGTCAAGGTTCTCTCCTACGACAACTTTTTCTTTCGGGGGGGCAAGGCATCACGTATGCACCCGGCATACCGGCGAGCGTTGGATCGGTTCGATCTCCTGCTCCCGTGTTCTCGCTATTGCGCCGCCGAGTCGATCAAGTATTGGTCTCTTCCGAGCCAGAAGGTCCGGGTCCTCTACAACGGCGTGAACACGGACCAGTTCCATCCAGACGCTACGAGCGGCGCGTGCGAGCGAGAGCGTATCGGTGCGACCGGCAGGGTTCTTCTCTACGTCGGCCGAGTCTGCCGGCAGAAAGGGAGCGATGTCCTTCTCACGGCGTATGAGGAGGTCCAGCGCTCGCTGCCCGATGCTCAGCTCGTGGTTGCCGGCCCGATCGGAGGGTTCGATGGAAACGGCGGGGATGAGGGTACGGATTGGTGGAAAGAGCGGCTTCGCGACGCCAGGGCGACATATCTGGGCCGCGTCCCCGATGACAGGCTGTCTGGAGTCTTCAACATGGCGGACGTGCTGGTCATGCCCACCATCGAGCTCGAGATGTTTGGTATGGCGGCCATCGAAGCAGAGGCCTGTGGGACGCCAGTGGTGGCCACCGATCACGGGGGGCTTCGTGAAACGGTTCCAACCGGCTGCGGCCTGCGAGTGCCGCCAGGGGATTCGGCCGCCCTTGCCGACGCTATTGCGTCGCTTCTCGACAATGAGGGCACTCGTCATGAGTACGCGCTCAGGGCTCGCGAGCACGCATCCACGTTCGCTTGGGATCGAATCGCTGCACAACTTGATGAGCTGTATGACGAAGCCCCACGCAAAGCTTCTGGGCTGAAAAGGCACTTGGCCGTTGGGCGTTGAGGTCACTATCAGCCTGCCGGTCCGCAATGGGCAAGGGACACTGGATCTTGCATTGGCCTCATTGAGGGCGCAGACGTTCGTCAATTGGGAGCTATTGATTCTCGATGACGGCTCCCAGGACCGGACGGTGCGGATCGCCTCAGAAGCCGCTCGCCAAGACGAACGGGTCCGGTTTTTTCACGATGGGCAATGGCTCGGCGTGGAAACCCGCCTCAATCAGGCCGTTCGCCTTGCCCGAGCTCCCCTCTTTGCTCGCATGGACGCTGACGACATCGCCTATCCGACCCGCCTCGAGCGCCAAGTCGAATTCCTGACTTCGAATCAGGACATCGACTTGGTCGGCTCGCCGATGCTCGTATTCGGTGCCGATGAAATGCCGCTGGGGGCGCGCGTGGCTCCGTCAAGCCACGATGACATCTGTCGGCGTCCCACTGCCGGCTTTCCGCTTTTCCATCCGACGTGGCTCGGAAGAACCGATTGGTTCCGGACGTACGAATATGACCCCCGCGCCAAGCGCTGCGAGGATCAGGAGTTGTTGTTTCGCGCATACCGAAGCAGTCGCTTCGCGAATCTCCCGGAGATCCTCCTTGGCTACCGCGAAGAGCGTCTGAGGCTGGGTCCCATCTTGTCGGGGCGAGCCCATTTTGCGCGACGAGTTGCCGACCACCTGGGTCAAGACGGCAAAAGGATCAGCGCCGCCGGGGCAGTTGGCGAGCAGCTTCTGAAGGGTCTCGTTGACACGGCCGCGATCGGCCTGGGAGTTGAGCGCTCGATCCTGCGTCACCGCGCCAGACCCCTGCCTGCCGGGGAGAGTGAGCGGTGGGGCCAGGCCCTAGGGCGGGTGAAGGCGGTGGCTGCCTCTTCGATGACGCTGGGACATGTCACGGCGGAGGGCTGACCGTGGAGGCTGCCAGCACTGTGCAACAGCAACGGACCTCGCTCACCTGGCCTTTGCTCGCGACCTACGTCGGGTTCGCGCTCTACGTCCTTTCTCCGAACCGTGACCGTTATCCGGCCGTGATGGCTTGCCTGGTTGCGTTTGCTCTCTTCGCGGCGCTCTTTCCGCGTGTGCGTCCGGTCCGCGACCTGTGGATCTGCCCGCTCAACTGGACTCTGTTGGTGTTCTTCCTCCAGTTGGTCGTCGTCCCGCTGGTGCTGTGCTACTCCGGCCCTTATCCATTCACTTTGCCTTATTTGCCGAGCGATGGGGGGATCAACATCGCGCTTCTCATCTCGTGCTTGGCCTTCGGAGGGTTTTGCATCGGGTATCACCTCTCCGCAGGCCGCGCGGCCAGAAGATCGAGGATGGGGCGATGGTCCTCACCGTCTCGGCCTTGGATTGTGCGGCCGGCGCCAGTGCTTGCCTGCTTCGTCACCCTCGGGCTTATTGGCGTTCTTCTCGCATTCAACGATCTGGGGACGGTCCTCAACTACTTCGCAAAGCCGGCAGGGAAGGTTGGGGAGCAGTTCAATGCAGGCGGCAACTCTGCCCAGAAGACCGCCAGCCTGGTGCTGCGCACATTCCTCGGGTTTGCCGTAGTGGTCGCTTGGTGCGACTGGATCGCTCGAAACCGAAACCGGCCGCGACGACAGATCGTTGCCGGAACGCTCCTTGCCGCGATCGGGATTGTGCTGACCTACGGGACCTTCGCCTACAACCGCGGCGCGTTCGTCGCGCCATTGGTCGCTTTGGCTGCCGTCTACGGCAGTCGAGTGCGGAAGTTGACGGTGCGGTGGGCGGTGGTGATCGGGGCGGTTGGGTTCCTAGTTCTGGCCGGGTTCCGGGTCTACCGCACCAGCGCTCTCACGCCGGGCAAGTTGCTCACCGACGCCAGCGCACGCCAGACGCTGATCAAGAAGACCAATGTGGACAACGAGGTTCAGGTCTATGCCGGCGGGCCCCAATTCCTTGCCTACCTGCTTCAGGGGACCAACTATGCCCAGCATCTGCATTACGGCGAGACGTTGCTGTCATCGGCGATGTACCCCGTACCCAAGCTCGGGGCGCCGTTTCGCTCATCGAGTGGCGTAGATATCTACAACCGTCTGATCTATGGCAACACTGGCGTCGTCGACCAGATTGTCCCCTTCCAGGGCGAGCTGTTTCTCGACTTCTCCTTCCCCGGCGTCCTGATCGGATACATGCTGCTCGGGCTGCTTATACAGCGGCTGCAGCGGGGATTCCTCCAGGCCCCCACACCTCTTCAAGCGTTTGCTTGGCAATACGCCGCCACGTGGACAGCTTTCCTCGTGATCGGCAGTTTGGCCGTGGTCAGCCAGATTTTCGTTTACTTCTTTTGGCCGATCATTGCCCTGGCGGTCTGGTCGCGGCTGCGACCAGACCGCCAGGGCAGGTCGCGGCTACGACCAACCTCGGCTCCCGGGCCCACCGGCCGAGCCAACTCCGCCGAGAGAAGTCTCGCGTAGAGGTCTTCCACCTCGGTCACCATTCGGTGTAGCGAAAACGCGTTTCGCGAGTGGCGCTTGCCTTCGTATCCAAGGCGATTACCGAGGCTGGAGTCGTCGAGGATCTCCCGGATGGCATCGGCGAAGTCGTCCTCAAGAGCCGGGTTCACGATCCGACCGGTGCGGTTCTCAAGCACGGTCTCGCGCACTCCGCCGACATCGGTGCAGACAACAGGAACGCCGGCCGCTTGAGCCTCGATGAGGCTCACGGGGGTGCCTTCGTTGTCAGAAGTGAGGGCCACGAGATCACTCGCGAAATAGATGGGTGCAACGTTGTCCCTAAAGCCGGCCCAGACGAGCCGCTTGCCCAATTGGCGAGCGGCCGGCGAGCTCGCAAGCTCACCCCGCTGCTCACCGTCGCCAACCACCAGAAAACGAATCCCTGGAATATCCGAAAGAAGGTTGGCGATTCGAAGGAAGCGATCGATTCGCTTGATGGGAACCACACGCCCCACCGTAGTGACGACAAGCGCATCCTCCGGGATCGCCAATTCGCGCCGGGTTTGGGATCGATGGCGGCGCTGAGTGCTCTCATCCACGTCGAAGGCGGAGAAGTCGAAGCCGACACGGATCACCTCGATGCTCTCGGGGGTACCGACACCAAGGCTCAGAAGGTCACGTTTGACCTCCGCAGACACGGTGATCAACCGGGTGGTCGCCTTCGCGAGCACTCGTTCGATGAGAGAGAAGACGAAGGTCTTCGAGCGAGAGAAGTACCCGGACAGTACGTGCCCATGGAACGTGTGCACCACGATGCGCGGGCGGCGCCGGCCGGCAAGCAGCGCAGCCACTCGGCCGATCGTGCCCGCTTTCGCGGTATGGGTATGAAGCAGGACCGGCCGCTCTCGGCGGATTGCTCGCGTCACTGCGATGAGGGCTCGCAAATCCCCGAAACCCAATTCGCGGCGGAGCCCAGGAACCAGGACCGGGCGCACTCCGAGTGAATCGGCGAGTTGATTCATGTTGCCCTCGCGCGCTCCTTCAGTCCCGCGAAGAAGGGTGGTCTCGTACCGCGGCTCGAGCACGCGGGCGAGGGTGATCGCCTGAATGGTCGCGCCTCCAACGTTTAGTCGGGCGATCAACTGGAATATGCGCGGTCTGCGCAAGGAAGGGCCGTTGGCACTCTGGGCTGCGTAGTCCATTGCCGGCTGAGGTCCGAATCCCGACATCATCAGCACGCCTATCAGCAAAGCGCCAGAGATAGAGCAGCCAGCTGCGATGACCAGGGCGGCCTGATCGCCGGCCCCAGAGGCTGTGATGGCAATGGCACATAGCGTTGCTTGAGACAAGCCCAGCACGGTGGCGACTAACCGGGTGGAGCTGAGTTGCATACTGAGCCAGTTGGCAATGCTGTCGGGTCCCGGATGCATCAGTGGCACACCCATACGCAAACGCGAAAGGACCCTGAAGGTCATGTCGAACACTGGGACCCCCAGGAGGAGAACGCCAGGCACCAGCGCCAGGGCTCCCAGGCCGTCCTTGAACGGCAATGCCATGACCGTCCCCGCCAGGACGAGGCCGATCGACATGGTTCCTCCGTCGCCGAGGAATATCGAGGCGGGCGAGCGCAGGTTGTAGCGGAGAAAGCCGAGGCACCCACCGCACAGGGATGCCGCGACAACAGCGTCTGCAGAGTCACCGAGTATGGCCGCCAGAACGCAGATCCCCGCGGCGCTGACCGCCGCAACGCTGGACGCGGCACCGTCCATCAAGTCGAGCAGGTTGATGGCGTTGACGACGCCAAGGCACCAGGCGATCGTGACTAGCAGGTTCGCGGCTCCACTCGAGAAAAGCGCCCAGCCAAGTCCGGTCGCATGTAGAGCCACGGCAGTGGCGCTCACTGTGAGGATTCGAACGGAGGGGGAAAGCCCGCGCGCGTCGTCCACAGTCCCCACCACCAGGCAGAGGAGGGCGGCCGCCAGTAAGGGCAGGAACCGCGATGCGTCCGGGCTCAGAAGGAGTGACACAGGAGCGAAGGCGGCGAAAATCGCGGCTCCGCCGAGGTACGGCGTGCGACCCGCATGCGTCTTCCATCCACCAGGGCTATCCAACAGGTCTAGTCGATGGGCCAGGCGCACTGCTTGGGGCACCGCAAAGAGCGTAAGGGTGAGCGAGACGATCGCAACGAGTGGGAGCCGGACCTCATCGCCCATGGCATTCCGCCAATCGGCTCCTGCGTCGCGTCGCGTCGGCCGACAACGGCTGGAGCTGGGGTCGACTACGCAACAGAAGGAGTCTCGGAAGTTGAGTTGCGCTCGAAGGCGATCACGTCATCAACTGCGTCGGTGACCGTTCGCGTCGGCGCCCAACCGATTGTGCGCTGGATCGCCGAGCAGTCGGGGACGCGTCGCGCCAGCTCCTCGAAGCCGTCCGCATAGGCCTCCTCGTATGG
>JBBQBH010000038.1:0-29386 GCA_038317345.1 Solirubrobacterales bacterium | reverse complement strand
TCTTTTCGGCTGCAAGAGCCACAGCGAGTTCGCGGTTGTGGATCCCCATGTCGACCTGGTGGAGGACTACATCGCGCTGGCCGCGGGCCAGGGCATCCCGATCGTGGCCGTCTTCGAGACGCACCTGCAGGCCGATCACGTGTCAGGCCTGCCCGAACTGGTAGCGCGGACAGGCGCAACCGCCTACCTCCCTGAGGGCGCGGGCGTTGACTTCGAGCACCGCGCCCTCGCCGACGGCGAGGTCGTCGAGCTCGGAAACACCGAGGTTCAGGCGATCGCAACACCGGGGCACGCTTCTGCCCATCACGCCTACCTAGTCACCGACCTGACCAGATCCGAAGACCCCTGGATGGTGCTGACCGGCGACGCGCTCCTTGTCGGCGACGCCGGGCGGCCCGACCTCCACGCCCATAGCGAGCAGACCGTCGAGGAGATGGCCGGCGCGCTCTACCGCTCGCTGACCCAGCGGCTGCTGGAACTGCCCGATCACCTCGCCCTCTATCCGGCTCACTACTCGGGTTCCGTCTGCGGTCGGGGCCTCTCGGCCAATCCCGTCTCCACCGTGGGCTTCGAGCGGCGCCACAACAGCGCGCTCCAGTTCGACTCCGAGGAGGCCTTCGTCGAAGCGCTGACAAAGGACATCCCGCCGCCCCCCGAGCAGCAAGCGCAGATCATCGCCGCAAACCGAACAGGGCGCCCGCTCGCCGAGGTGTCCTCGGCGTGACCCAGGTTCGGCTGGGCCTGCGCGAGAACCTCGCGCAGTTCTCGCTGCTCGTCGCGGTGAACGCCCTGGTCGGGGCGATGGTCGGCCTCGAGCGCTCGACCCTGCCACTGATCGGCCGCGACGAGTTCGGCGTCGCTTCCAGCGCCGCGGTCCTCTCGTTCATCGTCGCCTTTGGGCTTGCCAAGTCGTTCACGAACCTCGGCGCGGGCGCACTCGCGGAGAGGGTTGGCAGACGCCGCCTCCTCCTTCTCGGTTGGGCGCTGGCGCTACCGGTTCCCCTGCTCGTTGCGCTGGCGCCGAGCTGGGGCTGGATCATCGCCGCGAACGTCTTTCTCGGCGTAAACCAGGGGCTCACCTGGTCGATGACGGTGGTGATGAAAATCGACCTCGTCGGCCCGAAGCGGCGGGGCTTCGCCCTCGGCCTGAACGAGGCCGCCGGTTACGGAGGCGTTGCCGCGGCCGCCGCCCTGAGCGGCCTCTTGGCGAGTCAGTTCGCGCCGCGCGACGTGCTGGTGGTCGCCGCCCTCGCCGTGGCTTCCTTCGGCCTGTTGCTCTCCCTCTTCTTCGTCCGCGACACCGCCGATCAGGTCGCCCTGGAACAGGCCCGCGATCACGCCGATGCAGATTCCGCCCCGCCGCCGCTTCGTCGAGCGTTTGCGGACGCCACCTATCGCGAGCCGGCACTTCGTTCCTGCTCGCAGGCCGGCCTGGTCAACAACCTCAACGACGCCCTTGCATGGGGGCTGATCCCGCTCTTCCTTGCCGCCGGTGGCGCAAGCACGGCTCAGGTCGGTCTGATCGCCGGGCTCTATCCCGCGGTTTGGGCCATCGGGCAAATCTGGACCGGGCACTGGTCAGACCGGGTCGGGCGCAAGCCCCTGATCGTCGCGGGGATGCTCGTTCAAGCCGCCGCGCTCGTCTTGCTCGCCGCGTCGGATGCCCGTCTGGGCATCGCCTTGGTATCCGCAGTCGCACTCGGAGCGGGTACCGCCCTCGTGTACCCAACCCTGATCGCCGCGGCATCGGACGCGGTTTCGCCAGTCGCACGCGCGCCGATGGTGGGCGTCTATCGATTCTGGCGCGACATGGGCTACGTCGCCGGCGGTTTGATCGCCGGGTTAGCCGCCGACGCGATCGACTACAGCGGTGCGATCGCGATTGTGGCCGGCCTGAGCGCCGCATCAGGGCTGTGGGTCGCCTTCGACATGCCGGCGCAGAGAAGCGACGAACGCCGCGCAAGCTCGGCCGACCAGCCAGCGAAGGCCTGATCCACAGCTCGACAATCTCTATCCACCTGGCCGCCGCCCCGATCCGCCGGTCTAGCCACTCCCATGGCGTGAACTGCGTCGTGCGCAGGTCCTATAAGAAATTGGACCCAATTGGACCCGTCCGGATCGCTTAGGCCATTCTCGAAAACGCGAAGCTCCTCCAATAGCAAGAGTTTCGCTGAGTCGGGGCGACTGAATTTGAGCTAGCGCCCGTTCGGCCGCAGCCGAGCAATTTCCGCCGCGGTCCACAGACCGGGACCGGAATTGGTACCCGATTGGTACCCGCGAAATCGCTTGGGTCGAGGTATTAGGCATGAAAAAGGCCCCATTTCCGGGGCCTTTCTCGATAGCGGGGGCGGGATTCGAACCCGCGACCTTCGGGTTATGAGCCCGACGAGCTACCTGACTGCTCCACCCCGCGTCGTAGACCAATGCTAGCGCGATCGGATCGCATCCTGGAAAGCGCAATTGCCGCCTGGTATATTGTTGATGAATCTGGTCAACAAGATGGGAAAGGGTGCAGCGGTGGAGAAACGGAAGATCCTCACCTCACACGGCGCGCTGGCGGCACTTGCCAGCGAGCGCATCATCGTCGGACGCTTCATGACCCTCGCCGACGCCGTTCGCGACCACGAAGGTCGCACCGCCGCCCAATCCGTCGGCCGGCTGCCCCACGACGAGGCGCTGTACGAGCGCATGCACCAGGTCGGCGATTCCCGAGTATTCCGACCGGGCCACTAACCAATGCCACAACTCGCCGACGAACCGACCCCGACCGAGGAGCTGCAGCTCCCCCGCATCCCTGGTGACGCAACGTCGCACGTGCCGCCCGGCGAAGCGGGGCTCCGCGACGCCCTCCAGCGCCTCGAGGCGCTGGAGGAGGCGATCCGACTGCTCGAGCAGGCGACCAGCCATCCTGCGGTGCCACGGCGACCGGGCGACCACGACCTCTACCGGCGGCTGCGCGAGGACGAGCAGCGCCGCGACTCCAACGGCAGCGCCTAGGCGATCACCAATTCGCAACCCCGGGCAGGCTTCCGGGGATGCATAGAGTCTCCGACCGATGCCGGGGGGCGAAGCTGACAGAGGGCCTGAGCAGGGCGCGACGAACCGCGTAGCCGTCATCGACATCGGCACCAACTCAACTCGATTGCTGGTCGCCGACGTCACCGACGGCCACGTGCAGGAGCTGGACCGGCGCACCCGCGTGACCCGCCTCGGACGCGGAGTCGACCTGTCGGGGAACCTCGCCACCGAGGCGATCGAGGCTGTCTGCGAGGTGATCGCCGAATACGTGGCGGCCTACGAGCGACTGGACGTCGATGCGGTCACCGCGATCGCCACCAGCGCGGTCCGCGACGCATCGAACGGCGAGGCGTTCATCGCCGAGCTTCGGGAGCGATTCGCGCTCACCGCACGCATCCTCGACGGGGAGGAGGAGGCGCTGCTCACCTACCGCGGGGCGACCGCCGAGGACCCGCCTCCCCGGCCGGTCGTGGTGATCGACATCGGCGGGGGATCCACCGAGCTGATCGTCGGCACCGGAGCGGAAGTCGAATTCCACACATCGGTTCAGGCCGGAGTGGTGCGCCAGACGGAGCGCCACCTGGCCAGCGATCCGCCGTCTCCCTCCGAGCTCGAGGAATTGGCGGGTGACGTGCTGGGCCTGATCTCGGCCGCGCTGGCCAGTCGCCCGGCCGTCTACGCCGAGTCGGGGATCGCAGTGGCCGGCACTCCCACCTCGCTGGCGGCAATCGATCAGCGCCTCGATCCCTACGACCCGCAGCGGGTGCACGGTTACCGGCTCTCACTGGACTCGATTCAGCACATGCTGTCCCAGCTCGCCTCGCTGCCATTGGCCGAACGCCGCGAAGTCACCGGCCTGGACCCCGAGCGGGCGCCGACGATCGTCGCCGGGGTGGTGATCCTGATTGAGGCGATGCGCGCATTTGGGCTCACCGAGGTGGAGGCCTCCGAGAACGACATCCTCCACGGGGCCGCGATCGAGGCGGCACAGGTGAGGAACCCCAAATAGTTGGTAGCTAGTCCCTACCTATTAATTAGTAGGCGAGGCGGCCAATCGCTGGACAGGCGCGGACCCTAGCGGGAAGATCATGCCGACTGGTGATGAGACGGGCGGGATGCCCATCTTCTGAGCCGGTTGCAGAGGATTCAGGCGATTGCCGCATCATGGCGCCTCCCGCCGCCTGAATCCACCGAATACCCCAATCGGTCCCTGAAGACGTACCCCCTGCCCGTCCTGAGGGGCCAGCTTGGACCGGCTGTCATTGACGACAGCCGGTCTTTGCGTTTGAGGGGCCTTTCGCCGCCGGTGGATAGGCTGGCGACCGTGAGTGCGAGGCTCATCAAAGGAGCTTGGTCTTGGCCGAGCGCGAACAAATGACTGTGAGTGGAGAGGACTGCGGGGCGGTGCTGATCAGCGGCAGCTCGACTGGGATCGGCCGGGCATGCGCGCTGCGGCTCGATCGCGCCGGCTTCCGCGTTTTCGCCGGGGTGCGGAATCGAGGTGACGCCGAATCGCTCGACGCCGAGGGTTCCGAGCGGTTGGAGCCGGTGATCCTCGACGTCACCGACGAGGGCACGATCGCAGTGACCCGTGACCGCATCGAGCAGATCACCGGTGGACGGCTCGCGGGCCTGGTCAACAACGCCGGGATCGTCGTCGCCGGGCCGATCGAGACCCTCGACCTCGACGCGCTTCGTCGCCAGCTGGAGGTCAACGTGACCGGCCAGGTAGCCGTCACCCAGGCCTTTCTGCCCCAGATCCGCTCGGCTGCGGGACGGGTGGTCCTGATGGCCTCGATCGGCGGGCGGATGTCGCTCCCATACCTGTCGCCCTACCACGCCTCCAAGTTCGCGATCGAGGGCATCGGTGACTCGCTGCGCCAGGAGATGCGCCCGTTCGGTGTCAATGTCTCGATCATCGAGCCGGGCGCGATCGCGACCCCGTTCTGGGGCAAGGGCACCGATCAGGTCGACCGCGTGCTGGAGACGATGAATCCGGGGCAGCGCGAGCTGTATGAGGGTTCGGCGCGCGCGGCGGCGGCGGCGGCCGGAAAGGCGGGTGAGCGGGGACTCGCACCGGACCGCGTTGCGAAGGCGGTCGAGCACGCGCTCACCGCGTCGCGGCCGAAGACCCGCTATCTGGTCGGCGTCGACGCAAGGGTGCAGGCCGCGGCTCGAAAGTTGCTTCCCGACCGGGTGATCGACCGCCTGGTCGCCAGTCAGATGTAGTGCCGCGGCGCAACGCCGCTGCTGAAATCCTCAGGCCAGGTTGGCCTTGCGCGGGTAGGCGACCTCGGGGTCGGTCAGCACGTTGACCAGCGATGGCCGCCCAGAAGAGAACGCCTGCTCCAGCGCCGGCCGCAGCTCGGCGGGCTCGCGGACCAAATAGCCGTCGCATCCCAGCGCCTCGACCATCTTCTCGTAGGGGGTCTCGGGTTGAAGCTCAGCGGCGACCGAGTAGCCGTAGAGAAACTTCATTGGGTGGTCCTCGAGCCCCCAGATCCCGTTGTTGCCCATCACCCCGACGACGCCGAGACCGTGGCGGGCCATGGTGTCGAACTCGATCCCGGAGAAGCCGAATGCCCCGTCGCCAAGCAGCAGGCACACCTGGCGGTCGGGGTGGGCGAGCTTTGCCCCGATCGACTGTCCCGGCCCCGCGCCCAGACACCCAAACGGGCCGGGGTCCATCCAGCACCCGGGCTCATAGGTGTCGATCAGACGGCCCGCGTAGGAAACGAAGTCGCCGCCGTCCCCGATCACAATCGCGTCGCGGTCAAGCACCTCGCGCAGGTCCTTGTAGACGCGCACCGGGTGAAGCGGCGCCCGCTCGTCGTTCAGCTCGTCCTGCTCCGAAGCCCGCTTCTCCTCCTCGACCCCGCGCAGCTCCCCAACCCAGGCGGAGGTCTTGCTCGGATCACCGCCGGCGGTCTCGCGCAGGGCGCCGAGTGTGGCGGCGACGTCGCCAATCAGGTCCACGTCGGGAGCGCGGTTGGCGGTCAGCTCGTTGGGAGCGACGTCGAGGCGAACGATCTTGGTCTCGTCGCCGAAGGAGCCGCCGAAGCCGAGCCTGAAGTCCATCGGCACCCCGACTACGAGCGCCACGTCGGCGCCCTTCAACCCGGCGCCGCGGGCGCGGCTGAAGGCCAGCTCGTGATCGGCGGGGACGCAGCCGCGCCCCATCCCGTTGAGAAAGACCGGGCAACCAAGGGCCTCGGCGAGCGCCTGCAACTCTTTTTCGCCGTGGGCCCAGTAGAGACCGGTGCCCGCCATCACGACCGGTCGCTCGGCGCCGCCAAGCAGCGCCGCCGCCTCCTCGACTCCGTCGGCCGGCTCACCCTGCGCCGCCGGGGGCGGCTCCGGGATCTCGGCCTCGGCCTCCATGAAGACGACGTCGAGCGGATAGTCGATGAAGGTCGGACCGGTGGGCGGTTGCAGGGCCTGGTCCAGGGCGGCCGCGGTCAGCTCCGGGATCCGCGCCGAGTCCTTGACCGTCTGTGCCGACTTGACAAGCGGGCTGACGAACGGAAGGTGATCGATCTCCTGCAGCGAGCCCGACCCCCAACGCATCTCCGGCGCCCGTCCCCCGAGCACGCAGAGCGGCGAGCCGTTGAAGCGGGCACCGGCGATCGCGCTCATCCCGTTGGTCACGCCGGGGCCGGCGGTGAGGGCGGCAACGCCGACTCGGCGCGTCGCCTTCGCGAAACCATCGGCCGCGAACGTCGCCGACTGCTCGTGGCGCACGTCGACGATCTCGATCCCCTCCTCCTTGCAACCGTCATAGATCGAGAAGAGGTGGCCGCCTGAGAGCGTGAACAGGTGGCTGACGCCCCGCGAGGCAAGGGTTTGGGCGACCAGGCGCCCGCCATGGACGGCGGTCTTCTGGTCCGCCGGTTGCTCGGCCGTCGCCATGGACGCGAGCCTACCTTGCGCTAGTGCGCCAGGGGGCTGCGCCAGAAGCTCGTGCTCTTCCGAGCGCCGTCCCAGTTGAGCTCGATGTGGATGTGGTTGCGGTGCGCCAGGGTGCGGTCGAGGTGCTTGCGGAGCTTGCCGTCCCGCCTGTAGCAGTAGGAGTAGGGACTCAGTCGATCGCCGTATCCGAACCACTGGCGGCAGTTGAAGATCAGCCCCTGCACCCCCATGCGCCGCGCCAGCGCCGCCTCGTTGCCGTCCTGGTCGGTCGCCAGCAGCATGTCGATCAGCCGAATCGCGGCGTGATGCTCGGCCGGCACGCCGGCGTCGAGGTGCCAGTCGATCGCCCGCCCCTCGGAGTGGAGGCTGTAGTTGTGGGGCGAGAGCTTTTCGCAGCGCATGATTCCCCAGGAGACGCCGCGCCAGTTGTCCTCGAGCCACGACTGCAGCGCCAGGGTTCCCGGCTGCGGGTGCGACAGGCAGCCCTTCGCGTAGTCGTAATGAAGCTCCTCGATCGGCTCCGAGAGCAGCACCGGTCGGTTGGCCGGATTGGTCGTGATCGCAGCGCGGGCGAGGCCCGGGACAAATGCCAAGACGCACAGTAACGCGGCCGCCGCAGCGGCTCGAACCCCCGACCGACTCTGAAGAGACAAACGCATCCCTGCCCCTACTTCGGACCGACGCGGGTTGCTCTTTAGGCGCTATGGACGTGTGGCCAGCGGCGTGACTGTGCCGACGACCGGCGCGAACAGCTCGACCGGCTCGTCCTTGCCCTTCAGCGCATGCCCACCGCGGGCCTCGACCTCGATCGTCTCGCCGAGGCGCTCGTGGGTCGAAGCCGTGATCAGCACCTCGTCGTCGAGCTTGCGGGTCGCCGCCTCGACCCTGGCGGCGACGTTGACGGCGTCGCCGATGACGCTGAAGTTGAGCCGGCCGGCGCCGCCGATCGACCCGGCGATCACAGTGCCGGAGTTGACGCCGACCCCGACGCTGAGCAGGTCACCGTCGCCGTGGTTGACCCGTTGGGCGATCCCGACCGCGGCGCGGACAGCGCGGTCGGCGTGGTCGTCGAACCTCTCCGGCGCCCCGAAGACGGCCAGCAGGCCGTCGCCGATGAACTTGTCGACGTGTCCGCCGTGGTGAGCGACGATCGGCACCACTGTCTCAAAGAGCCTGTTGATCGCAGCCACGACCTCCTGTGCGTCGGCCCGCGAGGCGAAGCCCGTGAAGTCGCGCACATCGCAGAACAGCAGCGACACATCGGCCTCGAAGCCCTCGGGCACGTACTGGTCGCTGAGGATGTACTCGGCGACCTCCTTGTCGAGGTAGGTGCCGAAGGCCTCGCGGATCCGCTCGCGCTCGGCGAGCCCGGTGACCATCTGGTTGAAGGCGGCGGACAGCTCGCCCAGCTCGTCCGCGGTGGTGATCGGGACGGCGATGTCGTACTCGCCGCGGCGGACCGCCTCGATGCCTCTCTGCAAATCGCCGATCGGGTGCATGATCGACCGCGCCAGCAGCAGCGAAAGCTCCAGCGCGATCGTTGCGGCGACCCCGGTCGCAACCAGTACGTCGATGCCGAGGCCCGTGCCGCCCCTGTCACCTCCCGAGAGCGCCGAGGCGACAAGCGCGGTGATGATGTTGATCATCGGCAGCGCCGCCAGCAGCTTCCAGCGCAGCGGAATCGCCTTGTGGCCGGTGCTGAGGCGCGGAGGCAGGACGCGGTTGATGTCAACGACCACGGGCCGTAAGCCGGCCTCGACAGCGAAGTAGTGGAGGATCCCGGAGTAGCCGATCGCGATCAGCGACGCGGCGAAGATCGCAAAGAAGGCGAAGGGGCTGAGCCCGAGGATGATCACGCCTGCGATCGAGCCCGGTATCGCGACCCAGAAGATCGGCAGCTTCATGTCGCGGCGGATGAGCTCGACGGGCATGCCGACCGCGGTACCCCATGCCCGCTCGGTGAGGGCCGGATCCTCGCGATCGCTGGCGATCCACTCGGAGAGCGGGCGCAGGTATCTGATGCTGTGGATCAGGGTCACGAACACCGTCAGACCGGTGAGCCCGAGCGTGATCGCCAGCACCAATACCAATTCGCTGTGCGACACGTCGTAGTAGAGGTTGAGCAGGGCGAGCAGACCGATGGTGATGAACCACGCCGTCTGAAGCTCGAGGGCCATGAAGGTGGCGGGGTAATGCTTGCCGAGCCGGCGGTAGCACCAGGTGAAGACCCGCTACGGTACGTCCATCCCGACCGCCTGCATGGCGGGATTGTCCCGGATGCGAGGGCGCCCGGCGCCTATAGATGCGTGATCGTGCTCACGCAGCCTGGCTCAGCAGTCTGAGCGCCCGCCCGCCATCACCGCCGCCTTCTCAGCCTCGAACTCCTCGTCGCTGAGCACTCCGCGCTCGTGCAGCGACGCGAGTCTCTCCAGCCGTTCAAGCTTGCGGTCCTGCGGCTCGGGCTGGGTCCGTTGGCGCCCACGCCAGATCGAGGAGGCGCGAACGCGGACCCGGTCCGGCACCTCACCGAGGGTGGCGTCGGGGAAGTCGGCGATCGACGTGCGGCGCAGCTCGTACACGCCCACCGCCGCCATCGCGAACAGCACCAGCCGCATGAGGAGCGCCCGCGTGCTGTCGATTCCCGAGAGCAGGTAGATCAACCCGACGATGCCGAGCACCGCCCCAACCGCGACCGGGTAGTCGCGCAGCACCGGCGTCAACGCCCGGCGCGTTGCCACCGAGCTGCGGTGCGGGGAGGCGAGCCAGGCGGCGAGAACGAAGAAGCCGCCGTAAACGATGATGCTGCGGGCGATCGAGGCGAGCAGCGAAGTCCCGATCGACCAGGCCGCGTCGGCGGCGGGCTTGGCGCTATCGGAGGCGAGCTGATCGACGACCACGTTGCCTGCCACGTCGCGCAGGATCAGGACAACGATGCCGACCAGGATCAGACCGACGCCGAACCCGAGGACGGTGATCCAGCGGTAGCCGCGTGAGAGATAGATCGCGAGGGCGAAGAGGGCGAGCGCCAGGAGGGTGGTGACCAGGGCGAGACCGCGGATCACCTTGGCGATCGTCTGCGCGAGGCCGAGCTGGTCGGAGCGCAGGATCTTCAGGGTCCCCGCGTCGGGGGGCAGCCTGTCGGCGATGTTGCCGCCCAAGCCAAGCTGGTTTGACACCTGGATGATCAACGGCCGCAGTTTCAGGTCGACCTCGCCGCCGCTGGTCGAGACCACGTTGCCCTTGTCCTCGATGATGTTGATCAGCGTCTCGTGGGCGGTGCGGTTGGCGTTCTTCCAGAGCTGCAGGAAGCGGGAAGTGGCGAGCACCTTCTGGGCGCCAGTGGTGGCAAGCGAGCGCAAACCGGTGGAGGCCGGGCCTGAGAGTTGCTTGAAGTTCTTCGGCAGCGCCTTCTCGAGCTCCGCGTTGACGTCGACGTTGGCGTAGAGCTGATCGACCGAGTAGGTGGCCAGGGCGTTGCGGATCTCCTCGTCCTCCAGCAGCCTGCCGCTGGTGTTGACCCAGTCGTCGGTGGTGAGCGCCTGGCGCTCGGCCCAGGTGGCGAAGCAGGCGATTACCGCAAGCAGCGAACCGACGACCACCAGGGCCTTGACGACCCCCGTGTGACGCTGGCCGGTCGGCGTTCCTGCGTCGGCCACCACGCCAGCCTATCCCGCGCTGGTTCAGGTCGGTGGGCCGGGGTGCGAGCTCGGGCTATGGGAATGCCCGGGGCGGGATTCGAACCCGCATCGCCCCCGAGGGGGCAGCCGATTTTAAGTCGGCGGACTTTGCCAGTTTGTCTACCCGGGCCCCAGGAACGCTAGCGTCCCCCCGGGCGACAGGATCAGGCACGCGCCCCATGCCCGGCTGCCCGTAGCAATCCGTCCACGCCTACGCCTGGAGACAACCCGAGCGCAACCTCGGTGTTGTTACCGTGTTCTGGACGCAGGGAGCGTTCCTGGCCAACTTGGAGGCCTCAGCACTAACACACGCTGGTCGTCGCGGGCTGCTCGCCCGGCGGTCGCCCTTGCTGCGATTGCAGGGAGACGAGCGTCTGGTGGCGATGCTTCGTGGCGGCAACGATCACGCCTTCGAGGTGATCGTCGACCGCTACCAGGCGCGACTGCTTGGCTTCTGCCGCCAGATGCTCGGCTCAACCGAAGACGCCGAGGACGTCCTCCAGGAGGTGTTCGTAAACGCCTACCGCGCGATCCTCGCCGACAAGCGCGAGATCAAGCTGCGGCCCTGGCTCTATCGGATCGCCCGCAACCGCTGCCTCAACCATCTGCGCAAGCCGGTCGCCGAGGGCAGGGACTCGATGGACGCGCATCCGATCGTCGAGGCTGCCTCGACCCATGAGCGGGTCCAGAATCGTGAGGAATTCCGCCAGCTGCTCACCGACGTCGGCAAGCTTCCCGAGACCCAACGGACGGCGCTGTTGCTTCGCGAGATGGACGCGATGTCCTACGAGGAGATCGCCCAAGCTATGCAAACCACCGTGCCAAGCGTGAAGTCGCTGCTCGTGCGGGCGCGAATCGCGCTCGCGGAGGCAACCCAGGCGCGGGTCCTGACCTGCGGCGAGGTGCGGCTCGAGCTCGCCGAGGCCGCGGAGGGCCTCGGAAAGGCCTCGGGGCCGGTGCGCCGCCACGTGCGCGACTGCGAGGGCTGCCGCGAGTTCCGCGATCAGCTGCGCTCCGACTCCAAGGTGCTTGCGTCGCTGTTCCCGGTCGGCCCGATCTTCATGCTCAAGGGCCTGCTGCTCTCCAAGCTCGGCATCGGTGGTGCCAGCGCTTCCGGCGGCGCAGGAGCCGCCGGGGCGAGCGGAGCGGGAGCCGGCGCCGGTGGCGCCGCGCTCGGCGGCGGGGCCGCAGGAGGGGCTGGCAGCATCGGGGCAGTCGGTGGCGCGATCGGCGCCAAGGCGGTGGCAGGAGTGGTGACCGCAGCGGTGATCACAGCCGGCGCCGCTGTCGAGGTCAAGAAGGTTTCCCACCCGCAACCGGTCCCAGCCCAGACTTCGTCAGTGGTAACCGGCGGCACGACCGCTCCTGTGGCTGACACCCACTTCGCCCCCGCCCCGTCGCCAGCGAAGCGCCACAACAAGGCGGCGGCAAAGCCCGATCCAAAGAAGGACCCGGCGACCGACGTCACCGCTCAGGACCCCGCGCTGACAGCGGACTCGACGGTGCCCCCCACCACGACGGGCAAGCACAAGCATTCGAACGGCACAGAAGAGGCCGGCGCCAGCGCCACCCAGCCCGCCGTCGCGGTCGTGGTCAGCGAAAGCCCGACCGCGACGACGGCCGTGACAACCGGGCCGCCTCCGAGCGACTCCAGCTCCGATCACACGCCGCCCCCACCGCCTCCGCCGCCGCCGACGGATCCGCCGCCTCCGCCGACGACTGACGAGCCGCCGCCTCCTCCGCCTGCGCCGCCTGCGCCCTAGCTCCCAGCGGAGATCTTCAGCGTCTGCTCTGGGCGGCCGCGAATCTGGACGGCCTGCCGGCGCTTAGGCCAAGCCGATGAACTTGAGACGGCGGGTCAGGGCTGTGGCCGCGAACTGGCGCGTCTCAGCGAGCGTGTAGCCGAACATCTCGAAGTCCTCGTCGTCCTGGGCCCAGGGTGGGCTGAGCACCTTGTCGGCGACCGGAAGCGACTCCTCCAGGGTGCGCTGGATCGCCGCCTTGAAGCGCGGCTCCTCCTCTGCCTTCTCCTGCAGGAAGGCGGTGCCAAAGGCGACGTGGCGGTGCTCGTCGCGGGCGACGTTCTGGAAGCCCTCGACGAACGCCGGCAGCACCCCCTCTTGCGTGTTGTATTCCATGATGAAGTGCTGGCCGGTGAGCGCCAGCATGCCCTCGATCACCATGTGGTAGAGGGTGATCGCCTCCACCAGGGCCTCGGTGTCGCCGGGCTCCTCGGCAAGCCGGTTGACGCGCGACTTCAGCATCTCGTCGAAGAGGACGCCGAAGTTGTCGTTCAGGTGCTCGGAGGTCTGATCGAGCAGCGAACTGAGCTCGCTGTCGTCGTAAACCCCGACCTCTTGGTAGAAGCGCTCGAAGAAGCGCACATGACGAGCCTCGTCGGCGATCTGGGTGCAGAGGAAGATGCGCTGCTCCTCGGTCGGTGCGGCACGCATGATCGGACCAAGCTCCTCGGCAACCTTCTGCTCGCCGATGAAGAACGAGGAGAGCCCGTACATCCGCTGGTAGCGCTCGTCCTCGTCGAACTTCTCATGCCAGTCGCGCCGGTCCTTGCTGAAGTCGAGGTCCTGCGTCCGCCACTGCTGGCGCTCCCAGAGCATGTAGAGCTCGCGGTAGGAAAGAAGTTGAGCCTGACCACGATCCGCAGCCTCCTGCAGTGCCGGGTCGGAGGTCGCCTTGTAGTCCTCACGGGTGGTGCGGGACGGCGCGCTGCGGGTGGCCCCTTTCGCTTCCATCGCTCTCTCCTCTGATGATGTTTGCCGCGGCGTTGCGCCGCGGCACTGGCATATCAGGCGGCGCAGCCGCCGCAGATTGTTCCGTGGGCGAGCCTAGCATCCAAACTGGCCAGTCAGCCAGTCGGGGGAGAAGCGGGGGTTTTCCAACTCTTAGGTAGGCGAGCCGGAAAGCCCTTGGTAGCAGGGACTTATTACGCGGTATGGGCGGGACGATGGATGCCCTGAAGAGGGCAATCCTGAAAGAGCAATCAGGGAGGGGCGATGGCCCAGCATTCTTCATCAGAGGTTCGCAGGACTCACGAGCACCATCTGGTCGACTATGACCCCGCGCTGCGGCGCGTGTGGATCAGCGGCCAGAGGCTTCACCACGGGGCCACCGGAGCGGCCTTCGCCGCGGCCGGCCTCGCCGGGGTCGTTGGGCGCCGGCTGCCCCTCCGTGATTGCGTCCCGGTCGCGCTCATCGGCACGCTGCTGATGGCGCACGACTGGAAGGACCGCGGCGTCTGGTTCCGGCGCGGTTCGCAACTGCCCTGACTTCCTCGGGAACCAAGGCGCCGCAGGCGCCGCAATTTATGTCAGGCCGTGTGGCTCTCCCCCGGCTCCAGCACGACGACCTTCGAAGAGGTCTTCGACTCGACGTCGGACTTGAAGGCCTCGGCGTCGGTCTCGATCGGGGGGAAGGTGTTGAAGTGCATCGGGATAACGGTGCCGGCGCCGACGAACTCCGCCGCGACCACGGCGTCGTGGCGATCCATCGTGTAGTGGCCGCCGATCGGCAGCAGTGCGATGTCGATCGGGTTGCGCTCCGCGATCAGCTTCATGTCGCTGAACAGGCAGGTGTCGCCGGCGTGGTAGATCGTCTTGCCGCCGATATTGATCACGAATGCGGAGGGGACCCCGATCGGGATCCCGTGCTCGGCGCTGAACGGTGCGTCGTCGGAGCCGGGGATCGTGTTCGTGTGCCAGGCGGGAACCAGCTTGATCCAGCCCCAGTCGAACTCCACCGTGCCGCCGAGGTTTGGATCGCTGACGGCAGCGACGCCTTTGGAGTCGAGCCAGTTGGCGAGCTCGACGATCGCGATGCAGTGGGCGCCGGTGCGTCTTGCCACTGGGACGGCGTCGGCGATGTGGTCGGCGTGGCCGTGGGTGACCGCGATGTGGGTCGGCTCGACGTCGTCCGCCGTCGCAACGGCCACCGGGTTGTTGGGCTTCAGGAACGGGTCGGTCAGCAGCGTCGCCGAGCCATCGCTGATCTCGAAGCAGGCCTGACCATGGAACTTGATCTCCATCTCTAGCTGTCTCCTTCACTTGACGACTTCGAAAGCTCTTCGTGCAGTGCCCAGCCGACGGCGACTCCAACCATCATTCCCATTCTCGCCTCCTCGGCGAGCAGAGTGCGCACGGCGGTGATGCGCTCGTCGGGGTCGGGCTTGGTCGCCGCCTTCAGCGTCTCCGCGTCGTGCGACTCCCCAAACCAACCGCCCTCCTCGAGCGCCGAGGCCAGCACCAGCTGAAGCTTTGGGGCCGCTCGTGCCACCAGGCTCTCGGCGTTGCGGAAGCGCTCGGCTTCGCTGAGCGCGTCGAGCGCCGCATCGAGCTGTTCGTCGCTGTAGCTGGGTCCTTCGCTGGGCACGAGCGGCACCTTAGAGCGCGAAACGAAATACGGCGTGCCCGGGGCGACAGCGCAGCGCCTAGGCTGGCACCGTGAGCAGCGATTCGAAGACGCGCTACCGGGACGCCATGCTCGACTGGCTGGCCTGTGCGGTCGGCGGGTTGGCCGAGCCCGCGGCGCTCGCGGCGCGCGAGGCCGGCGACGGGCTGCTCGATCGCGTCACGGCGGCGGGGACGGCCGGCCACGTGCTCGACTTCGACGACACCTACCTGCCGGGGATCGCCCACCTGAGCGCCCCCACTGCCCCCGCCGCCTTGGTGCTCGGCGCGGAGCGCGGCGCCAGCGCCGGGGAGGTTCTGGCCGCCTATGCCGCCGGCTTCGAGGCGGCGGGGGCGCTGGCACGCGCCGGCCACCCCGCCCTCTACGACGGCGGCTGGCATCCGACAGCGGTCTGCGGCGCGCTCGGGGCCGCCGTCACTGCCTCGCGGCTGCTGGAGCTGAGCACCGAGGCCGAGCGTTCGGCGGCCGCCCTGGCCCTGCTGCGCGCCGCCGGACTGCGCTCGGCGTTCGGGTCCGCCGGGAAGAGCCTTCAGGTGGGGATGGCGGCCGCGACGGGCACTGCAGCCGCGCGACTGGCGGCCGCCGGCGCCAATCTCGATCTCGACCAGATCGCCGAGGGACCGGCCGGCTTCGAGGAGGCCTTCGGCGCCAGCTTCGGGCAGCCCGACGATCGCAGCGCAATCGAGGAGAACTGGATCAAGGCCTACCCGTGCTGTCTGCAGACCCATGGCGCGATCGAGGCGGCGCTCACGGCGCGCGCTGAGGTCGAGAGCGAGGTCGCAGGAAAGGCACCGATCGAGGTGACGGTGCACCCGGTCTCGCTTCAAGCGGCGCCGATCGCCGAGCCGGCAGACGGACTGGAGGCAAAGTTCTCGATCCCCTATCTGACCGCGTTCGCGCTCTTATACGGAGCACCCGGTACCGAGAGCTTCGGCGGCATCGATGTGGCTGCGAGGGAGCTGGCGGGGAGGATCGCGGTGAGGGCAGACTCGGAGATCGCCGAGTCGGAGGCGCTGCTGGCGGTCGACGGCACGCCATTTGCCCGTGTCGAGGCCGCCCTGGGATCGCCGCAGCAGCCGATGAGCGCCGATCAGCTGGCAGCCAAGCGGCGCGACCTCGCCGGGAATCGAGTGGAGGGCGCCCTCGACGACCTCGATCGGCCGACGGCCGAGCTGCTCGACGCGCTTGGGCTCTGAAGCCTCCCTCAGGCCGCGGGCGCCGGGCGTGCATCGGCGGCGATCAGCCCCTGGCGCTCGATCAGATCCGGGCCCGCCGAACGGGCAAAGCTCGAAAACGCGGCCTGCATTCCGCGCAGGTTCAGCTCCAGCCAGCCGTCGCTATCCATTCTTCAGCGCCAGCGTCACCCCGTCGGCGATGCCGAGCATCACGCTGAGCACGCGTTCGTCCGCAGCGATTCGATCGTTCAACTCGCGTATCGCCCGCACCGCTTCGCGATCGGCCGCTTCGTCGATCACCTCGCCGTTCTGGAACATGTTGTCGAGCATCACCAGGCCCCCCGGCCGCAGCAGCCGCAGGCACTCCTCGTAGTACTCGGGATAGGTGACCTTGTCGGCGTCGATGAATGCGAAGTCGAAGGGCTCGTCTTCGGGCAGCTCGCGCAGGGTGTCGAGCGCCGGGCCCAACCGCAGCTCGATGCGATCGGCGAGACCGGCCTGCTCGAAGTAGCGGCGCGCGATCGCGGTCCACTGCTCGCTGACGTCGCATGTGATGAGCCGCCCGTCAGTGGGCAGGCCGCGGGCGATCGAGATCGACCCGTAGCCGGTGAAGGTGCCCAGCTCCAGCACCCGGCGTGCACCGATCGCGCGGACCAGCAGCGTCATCAGCGTCGCCTGCTCGGGTGAGGTGAGCATCTCCGCGCTCCCCCCGGCTTCCGCCTCGGTCTCCTCCGCGAGCCGCCTCATCAACTCGTCGTTCCCGTCGCTGTGCTCGACCACGTAGCGGTAGAGCTCGGCGCTCATCTGGGGGAACTTGTCGAGCACGCCGTATTGCTACTCGCTCGGCCGCAGTGCAGCGGCGGCGAACCCGGCCAGGCCCCCGACCAAGGCGCCACCCAACCCCGCGAAGACGTTGGCGTCGCTCTCGAAGGCCGGCAACAACAGCAGCACGGCGGCCGCGACCGCGACGCCGACCACGTCGAAGTCGTCATCGACCGCGTTTCGGGTCTCGGAGTAGCGGATCGCAGACCAGGCCGAGAGGGCCCCGAGTGCTATGCCGTTGCCCCCCGACGTGAACAGCAGGTCGCCGGTCGCCGAATACACCCCGTCGGCGGCCAGCATGCCCAATGCCCCGCAAGCGATCAGCAACAGCAATGTGGCGACGCTGCCCAGCCGTCGCTCGAGCGTCGGCGCGAAAAGCACCAGCGCCACCCCGACAACGAAGAGGTAGCCGATGTCCATGTATGCGAACGGCGCGGTCAGGTAACGCCACCACTCCGACCCGACCGGCCCCGCGATCGCCCCCAGATCGAGCAGCGACTTGTCGGTGGCGCGCTGGACCAGGATCAGCGCTGCCGAGGCGGCGATCACCGCGATCGTCGCGTAGGGGCGCACCGTGTCGAAGGACTCGACTCGGGCGCGAGCGAATCGCAGCCGGCGGCGGCGTCGCGGCGTGCTCGCCTCCAGGCCCTCACCACTGCGCTGCAGCTTCGGGGCACGTTTGCGCAGCCGCGCCCCGCAGTAGGGACACTCGGTCACATAGGGGCTGACCTCCGATCCGCAGCTCTTGCAGACGACGCTCAACTCAGGCGCGCTCACGCCCCGAGCATAGCCACCTGGCCAGCGCGCCTCCGGCTTTCGGTTCTCAGCCCGTCGAAGTGACTTCGGTCGCCTCGCAGAGCGCGAGCACCAACGCCTTGGCGTCGCCGCTTCGCTGCAGCACCTCCAGCTGGCGGTGCGCACCGCTCCCACCCTCGATCAGGACCCGAACCCCTTCCAGCTCCGCGTCGCAGCCGACCTCCTGCGCGTGCTCGCGCAGCTCCCCGAGCAGCCGGCTCGCCAGCTCGGTCGCCCGGCGCTGCTCGGGTTGTGGGAAGTCGACCAGCTCGCCGTCGGTGCCGCGCAGTGCCGCGCGCACCTTGTTGTCGTCGATCAGCTCCGTGGGCACCTCGACCAGCGGCTCCTGATCGTCGAACAGGCTCGAATATCGGTGCACGAGCGCCACGACGAGGGCCGCCAGCGCAACCGTGCTCTCAATTCGCGTCTGCTGGTCGAAGACGCGAACTTCCACGGTGCCCAACTTTGGATGCGGACGGACGTCGAACCACAGGTAGGTGTAGTCCGGGATCACCCCCGCGTCGGTCATCAGCTTCACCCGGCGCGAGTAGATCTCCCAGCTCCCGTAATGGGGCGGGATGCCGACCCTGGGAAAGGCACGGAACACCGGCGTGCGGGAGGACATCATCCCCGTCACCTCGCCCCGCCAGAGGGGCGAGTTGGCCGAGAGGGCGAGCAGCAACGGAAGGTGCTTGCGGATGCTGTCGGCGACGTAGATCGCCTTGTTGGGACCGGTGACGCCGACATGCACATGGGTGCCGAAGATCAGTTCCTGACGGGCGATGAACCCGAGCTCGGCGACCAGCTCCTCGTAGCGAGGGCGCTCGACGATCAGCTGCTCCTCCCACAGCGCCGTGGGGTGGGTGCCGGAGGCGGCAAGCAGCATGCCGTTGCGCTCGGCCGCCCCGCGCACTGTCTCGCGCAGACTGCGCAGCTCCTGCGCAGCATCGGCCACGCTCTCGCGCGGCACCGTGGCGATCTCCAGCACCGACTGCATCAGCTCCGGCTTCACCTGCTCGCTGAATTCGTCTCCCAGGTCGTCGAGAATCGCCTCGATTCCCTGCGCCAGCTCCAGCGTCGAGGGGTCGATCAGCATCAGCTCCTCCTCGATGCCGACCGTGAATGGCGTGCCTCGAAAGCGGTGTTCCATGGCGAGACCCAGCCCTATACTGGGGTGGCGATCAGACGGCGCGGCTGGGAGCGCCACGACCCGAGGAGAACGGAGTTCGGATGGAAGTGAAGAGTTCGACCGAGCAGAAGTCACTGCTTGCGGTCCTGACGCCGGGCAAGCGCACTCGCCTGCGCAGGCTGCTGTTCGAGTTCGGCCCAGGCCAGGGGACGCTGATGCTGCTGCCAATCGACCAGGGCATCGAGCACGGCCCCCGCGATTTCTTCCCCAACCCCGCCTCCAAAGACCCCGAGTACCAGTTCCGACTCGCGGCCGAGGCCGGCTACTCGGCAATCGCCTGCCAGATTGGGCTGGCGACCAAGTACTACCCCGACTACGCCGGCCAGGTGCCGCTGATCCTGAAGGTGAACGGCAAGACCGACGTCCCCCCCGACGACGACGCGCTCTCGACCACCAACGCGAGCGTCGAGGACGCGGTTCGGGTCGGCGCCGACGCGGTCGGCTACACGCTCTACGTCGGCTCACCGCGCCAGGACGAGGACCTCCATCAGCTCAAGGGCGTGCGCTAGGACTGCGAGCGCTACGGGATGCCGCTCGTGATCTGGGCATATCCGCGGGGCCGCGACATGGAGAAGAGGGGCGGCCGCGATTCCTTCTACGCGATCGACTACGCGGCGCGGATGGCGATGGAGATGGGCGCTGACATCGTGAAGTTGAACTTCCCCAAGCTCGATCCCGAGAAGGCCAAGGACTCACCCGCCCCCTACAACGAGCTGGACGTGACCCCCGATGAGGCGGTGCGGCAGATCGTCGAGTCGGCGGGACGCTCTCTGGTCGTGCTCTCGGGAGGCTCGAAGACCGACGACGAGACCGTCCTCTCGCATACCCGCACGATCATGGAGGCGGGTGGCTCGGGAGTGATCTTCGGCCGCAATGTGTGGCAACGGGAATGGAACGATGCGCTGGAGATCGTCGAGCAGATCAAGGAGACCCTGCTCTCCAGCGTGCGGCGCATTCCCTAGCCGCCCCGCGGCGCTACGCCCCCTTTGATCGCAGGGCGAAGAGATTACGCCGCCGCAGCCTTGAATCGGCATGGGTGCGCTTGCAAGACACTCTCGCGCGGGCGGGATCGGCAGCCTGCTGCTGCTCGCCCTAGTCGCGCTGATCTTCTTTTCGGACGTGCTGGACTCCCGCAGCGGCGTCGGCAGATCGCTCGAGCGACGAGCGACCAGCGACGAGGAGCCCGCGCAGCGGGCGTACGTGAAAAGAGTGATCGACGGCGACACCATCGAGGTCAGCATCGACGACCACACAGACGAGGTTCGTTACATCGGCATCGACACCCCGGAGACGGTCAAGCCCGGCACCCCGATCCAGTGCTTCGGACCGCAGGCGAGCGCGCTGAACCATCGGCTGGTCGAGGGGCACGCTGTACGCCTCGTCTTCGACAGCGAGCGCCGCGACGTCTACGGCCGCCTGCTGGCCTACGTCTATGTCGGGCAGCGGTTCGTAAACGCGCGTTTGGTGCGCCTCGGCTACGCCCGCACTCTGACCATCCCCCCAAACGACACTCACGCCGGCCTGTTTCATCGCCTCGCCCGTGCCGCGGGACTGTCCGGGCGGGGGTTGTGGGGCACCTGCTGAGCATGCGCGAAGGCGCTCCGCTTGGCACGAGAGGCACTAGTAACGGAGAGGACCCTCGAGTGGCTCTGCTAGGTTGCGGGCGATTCCGCCGCCCCTTGGCTAGGCGAGCGGGGCTGCAGGCTCAGGTGGTCGAACTATGAAGATGCGTCAGAGCATTACCCAGTTTGAGGTCGCGTTCGAGCAGGAGACTTCGCTCGAGCGTCGTCGCCGTGAGCAGCTTCGCCGACGGGCGGCCAACCGCTCGCGGGCGCGCCGAATCACCCGCACCGAGCAGAAGGGCAAGGTTCGATTCAGCGTTTTGGTTATCTGCCTGACGTTGACCGTGGTAACGGTCGTCCTGGCGATGTTCGAGACGCTCTCCTGGCTGATGGCCTAGCGGCTAACCGCCGCTACGCCGTCTCCAACTCCCGAAGCTCGCCCGCTCCATTGGAGTTGGCGTGCTCCCCCGCGATCCGCAGATAGACCTCCTTGCGAAACACCGGGACCTCCTGCGGCGCCTCGATCCCGATGCGGACTTTCTCGCCCGACACCGAGAGGACCGAGAGCTCGATCTCGTCCCCGATCATGATGCTCTGCCTGGTGCGACGTGTGAGTACGAGCATGTTGCCTCCCGCAACTTGGATAACTTCCTTGCCTTGTACCGAATATTAAGTAACCCCGCTCAGCAGCTTACAGCCCGGTCGGCAATAGCGCCAGGGGGTCCCGGTATCGGGCGGCGCCTTTCACGGGTCGTCTAGACTCGCCGCCTCGCATGCCTCCGAAGTCGCTGCGCGCGCAGCTCAACCAGATCCGCGCCTGGGTTCGCCAGGGCCGCACTGACGCCTGGATCGCCCACCAACTCGAGGTAAGCGCCTCAGAGCTTCGCGACTTCCGCCGCCAGCATGGCCTCTCCCCCGACGATGACGATGGTGGCTCAGCGGATGTCGACCTCCGCGACGAGATCGAGGCCGAAATCGAGGCTGCCGGAACCGAGGAGGCCGAAGAGGACACCGACGAAGAAGCCGCCGAGGACGAATCGCAGGAGGAGTCAGACGGAAGCGAGGCCGAGGGGCGGCCGCGCCGGCGCCGGCGCCGGGGTCGGCGTGGTGGGCGCGGGCGGCGCCCCCGGCGGGCGCTCGAGGCGACCTTCGACCACGGCGACGACGGCATCGGCATGTGGTTGGACCCAGCGGTCCAGGACAACCCGATCTACTCGGAGCATTGGGCCGGCCACCGCGAGGTCACGGTGACGATCGAGCCCGACCAGATCGTCATCCGCCGTTCCGGCTGACGCTGGTGAGTCGGACTCGAACGGCGACTCCGACTCCGACGACTAGTTAGTCGAACACCACCTGGCGGCCGCCGGCGAAGTCGCTGGCCCCGCGCAGGTAGAGCCAGAAGGCCGCGTCTGCCAGCGAGCCAGGGCCCAGGACAGGGCTGGGCCTGGCGGCGAGGGCGACCTCAGCGCACCAATCGGTGTCCTGTGAGTACAGGTCGGCCAGCTGGGCGGAGCTGAAGGTGGGACCGATACGCCGCCTCAGCTCGTCGCGGATCGCATCGACGACCCGGGCGGCCCGCCGATAGTCGCGGGGATCGTCGCGTAGCTCCTCGAGCCGCCGATACCCCTCCTCCCACTGGAAGATCGCGTTGTCGAGCGGGTAGCTCACGTCCCCAAAATACCCGCCAGCGCAAGCCCCAGACCGACCCGGGCGATCCTGCGAGGGCGGTTGCGGTGCCTATTGCGGCAGATAGGTGGTAGGGACACGGAGGCGGTTACAGCCGGCGGGATCGAGCCGGCCGTCGAGCTTCCAGACCGTCACCCGCGCCACGCCGGCCCCGTCGCGGCTGATCGGGCGCAGCGCAGGATCGCTGCGGATCCAACCGGCCTCGGGCGAGAACTTGGGCCGGCTCTGGTGGGCAAAGTTTAGAAATGGCCCGGTGACCAGATAGTCAAGCTCGGCCGCGTTGACGGCGCGCCGGAACGCCGAGCAGGTGCGGATCGCGTTGAACGACCCGTGCGGGTCCTCCATGCCCAGGTAGACGACCCGGTTCGAGAGGTCCTTGCCGTAGAACCCGTAGCTCAAGAATCCGGTCGTCGTACCGGCCAGACCGATCCGAGCGTCCCGCACCTCCCCGGCCCAGCGATAGGCCGTGTCGAGGTGCTGCGGGGGATCGAAGTCGCGCCAGCGCAAGTTCAGGTAGTTGCGCTGCACCGGGTACCCGATCGCCGCCACAAGTAGGGCAAGCGCCGCGAACGCGACGCCGAGCGTCGCTGGGCCGAGCATCCGGCGCTGGCGCAGGTAGAGCAGGGCGGCCGGCACCACCACGAGCAGCAGCGCCACCAGCACGCCGAAGGCGCGCTCCGGCTCGCGCAGCACGGCGTCGGAGCGGTCGGTGATGATCAGCACGACGAGCAATGCGACTAGCAGCCCCCAGGCGGCACGCCGGCCCAGCAGCCCTCGCCCCAATGGCAGCAGCACCAGGCCGATCACCAGCGCCGGGATCGCGAAGCGGATGTTGATCGCGAAGGCGATCGGCGCGCCCTGCTCACCGGCGGCGCTCAGCGGCGTGATCAGGTAGGCCGCAAGCCCGAACAACGCTGCGCCGCCGAGCAGCTGCAGCAGCGAGTAGCCACGCCGCGCGATCGCCAGCACCCCCCCGAGGATCGCCGCTCCAATCACGAGCGGCCAAAGGACGCCGAACGCCTCGTGCAGCCCTGGCCCGAAGTAGTGCCTCCAGACCCCGGTGTCGGTCGCGTAGTGGACGATCGGGAAGTCGGGGCGGGCGGTCTGTAGGCGCTCGGGCCCTGGCAGGCTCAGCGGCCCGAGGTGCTGGACCTGAGGGATGGGATTGCCGACCGCGATCAGGTTGCGCAGGTACCAGAATGCGCCGCCGCCGAGCAGGGGGACGACCCAGATCGCCAAGGCGCGGAGCCGGGCCCCGGCGGCCGGCAGCGCGAAGACGACCAGGGTCAGCGCAGCCACAGTCGCCAGCACGGTGAGCTTGGTGCCGACAGCAAGCCCGGCGGCGAGGCCGGCGACGGCAAGCGCTCTCGGATCGATTTGCAACGCCGACTTCGTCGCTCGTCGCTCGTCGCTCGTCGCTCGGGTGTGTGCCCTTTCCGCGGCCCAGCCGCTAACCAACAAGGCGACGGCCGAAAGCACCAGGGCCGCCGCGACGACGTCGTTCTTGCCCGACCCCGGTTCGCGGAAGATCACCGTGTGGGCCTCGAGGACAAGCGCCGCGGCGGCGATGCAATGGGGGCCGCGGCCCCAGGGCCGGCCAATGCACCATGCGGCGATAAGGATCAGGGCGAGCCAGCCGAGGTTGATGAACAGCGACAGCGTGTCGCGGTCCCAAACCAGCATCCCCATCGCATGGATCAGCTCCGAGTTCTGGGGATAGAACCAGTTGAGGAAGACCGTGTCGGTGTGGTGAAACGCGGTGACCGAGCCGCTCTGGGCGATGTCGGCGGCGTAGGGCAGGTGGTACCAGAGGGAGTCGAAGTTGTTGACCCCGTTGTTGAGGGCGACCTTGGTCTCGAGCCCCCAATGGGCGAACAGCAGCGCGACGACGCCGACCGCGACCAGCATCGCCAGCGGCTCGACGGGCGCCGCGGGCGGCGCCTCGCCGCGGCGCTCGGGTCGGCGCAGGGCGACCGATCCGAGCCCGACGCAGGCGCAGGCAACAACCAGCGAGCCCTCGCGCAGCAGCCCGACCACCCCGAGCAGCTCGGCCACCCAGACCAGCAGCGCGACGCCGAGGATCGCCTCGGCGAGGCGCGCCGGGGCGCCCTCCCAGGCCGGCAGCAGACGAGCGCGCAGCCGCGTGGCCGCGAACCCGAGCGAGCCGAGCACGATCGCAAGCTCGACAGCGCCGGCGACGTAGCCGCCCACGCTCACCAAGAGCGGCCCCCGGCTATCTGTTCAGGCCGTGGACGACGTAGGCGCGCTCGCCGGGCGCGATCATGCCCTGGCGGCGTGCCTGGCGTTCCAGCACAGCTGGGTCGTCGGTCGACTGGACGCGACGGTGAAGGCTCTTGTTCTCGACCACCAGCTGGTGCAGGTGCGCCTTGGCGACGATGGAGCCGCGGTAGGTCTGGACGAAGCCGATCAGCGGGTTGAGGTAGGAGATCAGAATCGCGCCGAGCACCAGCGTCAGCGCCACGCGGCCCAGCCGATCCCAGTGGACCCTGCTGGCTCCCCGCCGCGCGGCCGGCCTGCGACGCGCCGCAGGGCGCCGTCTTGGCGCGACTCTCGTCCCGGCGTGGGCGCGTGCGGCCATTGCGCTCCCTTCTCCCCGGCGCCGCGCATGCCTGCCGACGCTGGACCGATGAACGAGCGCCTGCAGCGGCGGCAGCCGCTGCCGCCCACCAACTCAACCCCACCAGCCTCTCGCCTCGCAATCGGGGGCTTCGCCCCCTCTGCTCGACGCCATCACCCCTTGAACGCCGCCAGGCCCGGGTAGGAGGCCCGCTTCCCGAGCTCTTCCTCGATCCGCAGCAGCCGGTTGTACTTGGCGGTCCTGTCGCTGCGAGAGGGTGCGCCGGTCTTGATCTGCCCGGCGTTCGTGCCGACCGCAAGGTCGGCGATCGTGGTGTCCTCGGTCTCCCCCGAGCGGTGCGAGATCACTACCGTGTAGCCGGCCTCGTGGGCCATCCGCACCGTCTCCAGGGTCTCACTCAGGGTGCCGATCTGGTTGAGCTTGACCAGGATCGAGTTGGCGACCCCCTCCTCGATCCCGCGCCGCAGCCGCTCGGGGTTGGTGACGAAGTTGTCGTCGCCGACCAGCTGCACGCGGTCGCCGATCCGTTCGGTGAGCAGCTTCCAGCCCGTCCAGTCCTCCTCGTCCATGCCGTCCTCGATCGAGACCACCGGGTAGCGCGAGCAGATGTCCTCCCAGTAGGCGGCCAGCTCTTCGGCCGACAGCGTGCGCCCTTCGTGCTCGAGCACATATGAGCCGTCCGCGAACAGCTCGCTGGTCGCCGGGTCGATCGCAACCCGGACGTCCTCGCCCGGCACCAGCCCGGCGGCCTCGATCGCAGCGATCAGGAACTCCAGCGCTGTCTCGTTTGACTCCAGGTCCGGTGCGAACCCCCCCTCGTCGCCAACAGCCGTCGAAAGTCCACGCTCGCCCAGGGTGCGCTTCAGCGCGTGAAAGACCTCGGTCCCCTTGCGCAACCCCTCGGAGTAGGTCTGGGCGCCGGTTGGCACAACCATGAACTCCTGAAAGTCGACCGAGTTGTCGGCGTGTGCGCCGCCGTTGAGCACGTTCATCATCGGTACCGGAAGCAGCTCGGCCTCACCGCCCCCGTAGAGCTCGGCGAGGTATGCGTAGAGCGGCTGCTCGGCGTCGAGGGCGGCGGCCTTGGCGGCGGCCAGGGAAACGCCGAGGATCGCGTTGGCGCCCAGCCTGCCCTTGTTGGGCGTTCCATCAAGCTCGATCAGCGTGCGGTCGAGTGCCGATTGCTCGGCGGCGCGGGCACCGGTCAGCGCCTCGGCGATCTCGCCGTTCACGTTCGCGACCGCCTTCGAGACCCCCTTGCCCCCCCACTCCGGGCCGCCGTCGCGCAGCTCCACGGCCTCGAACTCGCCCGTCGAAGCTCCCGAGGGCACGGCGGCCACCCCTCGCGACCCGCTTTGAAGGACGACGTCGACCTCGACTGTCGGATTGCCGCGCGAATCGAGGATCTGGCGGGCGTGGATGCGCTCGATCTGACTCATAGGCGGATATCGCCGCAACCGCTCACGAAGCGCTGGAGTCTTTCAACTCGCGGAACCGATCCGCGGTCGCGCGCAGCGCCAGCTCAGGATCTGCACCCAGGCGCCGGGCGACGTCGACGGCGACGAACAGCAGCTCGCCCAGCGCCGCATGCACCCGCTGGTGCTCGGCGGGGTTGGCCGCCGGCGCGCCGCTCTCGCCCTGTTCGAGCAGGCCGGCGAGATCATCGGCCGACTCGCGCAGCGCCCGAGCGGCGTCGGCGGGATCGCCCTCCTCGAGCCGCCCGGCCGACCTGGCCCGCCGCTGGAGCTTGCGCGCATAGAGCAACGCCGGCAGGTTCTCGGGCACGTCGGCGAACGGCTCATGCGAGCCGCCGCGGCCTTCTTCCTCCTGCTTGATGCGGTCCCAGTTGCGAAGAACCTGGCCCGCCGAATCGGCTTCGGCATCCCCGAAAACGTGCGGATGCCGGCGAATAAGCTTCTCGCGGCAGCCCTCGGCGACGGCGGCGAGATCGCCGGCCCCGCGCTCCTCGAGCAGCAGGGCCAGGAAGTGGACCTGGAACAGCACGTCGCCGAGCTCGTCGAGCAAGCGGGCGTCGTCGCCGCGCTCCGCTGCGTCGGCCAGCTCGTATGCCTCCTCGACGGTGTGGGGAACGATCGAGCGCTCGTCCTGCTCGCGGTCCCAGGGGCACTCGCGGCGCAAGCGCCGCGTTGTCTCGTCCAGCCTCTCGACCGCCGCGGCGCGTCGCCTCGCGGACTCGTTCACTCGCGTCTAGGGCGCAGCGGTGGTCGGCGGCGCTCCGCCCGAGGGTACGGTGCCCTGCAGGCCCCCACCCAGTGCGCCCGCACCCGTCGGCGTCGGCACGGCAGGCGTCACCGGGCGCTGCGGAAGCCGGGTGCCCTGAGGGGTGACGATCGACACCGAGCCGGGCAGCGCGGGAGCGATCTGCGCGACCGGCGCGGGACACGCATCCGGACGCTTGCCCTTCGGGGGGTGGGCCGAGTAGCAATCGGCAGGAGCGGTCGCCGGATGGGCGCTGCCGGGAAAGTTGTCGCAGCGATCGATCAGGTAATCGGAGGCGCAGAAGGTACGGGCCCGCCATTTGCTGCCGAAGTTGTTGACGAAATTGCTGAAGGCGCTCTGCTGGGCCTGCTGGTTGAGCTGATTGCTGATCTGGGCCCGCGTAGCGCGATTCAGGGGCACGGTGCGCGACGGGGTGATCTTCACGACCTCGAACACGTAGTAGCCAAGCGGCGTGTGCACCGGGCCGACGAGCTGGCTCTGCTGGGCGCTGAAGATCTCCTTGTCGAGCGGCTGCTCCACCAGGCCCTCGGTGAGGCTCGGCCGCAGGCCTCCATTGCTCTTCGAGGACGGGTCGGTGGAGAACTCGGCGGCGACCTTCTTCCAGCTCGCGTCCGAGGAGTCCTGTTCCAGCGCCGCCTTTGCCTGCTCGACCTTCGCCTGGTCCTTATTGAGCACCAGGCGGACATCGCGGGAGGCAGGCTGCACGAACTGCGACTTGGCCGCGCGGTAGTAGTCCTCGATCTGCGAGTTCGTCGCCTTCGGCAGATCCTTCAGCACCTTGGCCTGGATCTTGTTGCTGAGGATCTGGAGGCGAATCCGGGTGCGGACGTCCTGCTGGCTGAAGTGTTGCTGCTTGAGGAACTTCTGGAACTCGGCCTGGGTGTGGAAGTTCTGCGAGATCGTCTGCTTGAGCAGCGACGCGATCTCGGTCGGTGTGGCCGTTTGCCCGAGATCGGCGGCCTCGCCCTGGATCCAGACCGCATCGAGCAGGTTGTTCATCGCCCCCTGCTTGAGCTGCTCGTACTGGGCGCTGCCCGGCGCCGGGGTCGTCTTGATGCTCTGGCTCGCCGCCGTCTGCTGCAGTGCGCGAGCGAAGTCGGCCTTGCTGATCGGCGAAAGGCCGGCCGGCGCGTCCTGGACGATGGCGACGTCATCGCTGGGGACGCTGGGGTTGCCCAACCCCTCGGAGATCGCGAAGCCGGCGAACAAGATGATCACGGCGGCGCCGACGACGATCAGCGGCAGCCGCTTTGTCTTCGGAATTGTGCTCACGAGCCGGGCAGCATAACCAGTAGGCCTAACGGCAGGCTCAGGCGGCCGCCGGGACGGCGCGCTTGGCCTCACCCAACGCCTTGCCCAGGGCGACCACCGCGCCCAGCCGCGCCTCCGGTTGATCGGGTACACGTAGCGCCACGACGCGGTCGCGCCACTCGTAGATCACGCCTTCGATCTGCTCTCGCAGGACGTCGACCTGCTCGGAGTCGAGCTCCACGTCGGCGATGCTGAGTCGCCCGCCACGAAACTCGACCCTGCTCGCTCCTGCCGCAGCCAGTTCGATCCGAGCGCGCTGAAGCTCGAGCAGGTTGGCGGCCTCGGCCGGCGGTGGGCCGAAACGATCGTCGAGCTCGTCGCGGATCTCGCGCAGCTCACCGGGCTCGCGCGACGCCGCGATACGCCGGTGCAGGTCGATCTTCGCGGCCTCGAAGGGGACATAGTCGGCCGGCAGGTAGGCGTCGACCGGAACGTCGAAGCGCAGCGGCTCGGGCGCCGGGCGATCGCCGTCCTCCGACTCCAGCGACTCGGTGGCCTCGTCGATCATCTGGCAGTAGAGCTCGAACCCGACCGCGGCGACGTGGCCCGACTGCTCGTCGCCGAGCAGGTTGCCCGCCCCGCGGATGTCGAGGTCCCGCATCGCGATTCTGAAGCCCGAGCCCAGCTCGGTGTGGTCGGAGAGGGTCGACAGGCGTGCCCCCGCCTCCGGGGTGAGGGCCGCGGGGGAGGGATAGAGCAGGTAGGCGAAGGCGCGGTCGCGGGAGCGACCGATGCGGCCGCGGATCTGGTAGGCCTGGGCGAGTCCGAGCTGGTCGGCGCGCTCGGCGATGAGCGTGTTGGCCGAGGGGATGTCGAGGCCCGACTCGATGATCGTCGTCGCCACCAGGCAGTCGGCGTCGCCGCGCAGGAAGCGCAGCATCGACTCCTCGAGCTCGCCTTCGTCCATCTGGCCGTGCGCCTCGCTGAAGCGGGCCCCCGGCACCAGGGCGCGCAGCCGCTCGGCCACCTCGTGCAGG
>JBBQBH010000037.1:0-29680 GCA_038317345.1 Solirubrobacterales bacterium | reverse complement strand
GCTGCGGACTTTCGCTCTGAATGGCGGGGGCAGTCGGGACGATCACGAGCGGCGGAGCGCCCGGCCTAGCGACCATGGCATTGCTTGCATGGAGTTTTCGCCCGCGACCGTTTAGTGGTCCCGACTTCCCCAAGGTTGGCCAGGCACCCGACATGCAATGCCCGCGCCGAGCGCGGGCGCGAACTCACTGGAGAAGTTGCTCGCCGGCAAACTGACAGTTCACGCTCGAACTACCGGGCTCCGCCGAGACGATAATTGTGTCCGTGTGGGGTGAATCGGCGAGCTGAGCCGTGACAACGTCGGCGGATGGGCCTGAGGTGAGGACGAACAAAGAAGGACCAGACGGAGGCGCAGTTACGGAAGGGCCGTGCCGGCGCCTCGCGACCTTCGCCGAGCTTGTGCGCGATCGTCGCGCAGCCGGCGCGTAGCCCCGCGGGCGCCGAAGCGTCCTGGAAGTCGCGCACGTGCTTGAGGCGATCCCGGCGCCGGTCGATACCTGACATGTGAGCTGGGCTTGGTTGATCCCGGCGCAGAGCGGTGCGATCAAGGTCGGCTCCGACGAGCTGCAAGTGGCGGTGTCCAAGCAGCAGGTCAAGGACGCCCCCAACATCGAGACGCACGGCGACGAGCTCTCCCAGGCAGACCAGTCGGCCCTCCACAACCACTACGAGCTCAACCACACCCCGCCCAACACCGAGAGCGGACGCCGACTCGCCCGGCGCTGATGGGCTATCGCCGCGCTGGGCGATCCAGCGCAGAATCGGCCCCTGGCGCCGAGATCCTCGACGCCACCGTCCTAGATGATGGTGACGGGTACGCCCGGTTTGATACGCGCCGCGAGCCACGTGACGGCGCTGTCTGCCAGGCGTATGCAGCCGTGCGATACGGCGGTCCCTAGCTGTCCGCCGATGTTGTCGAGTCCGTGGAGGGCGATTTGGCCGGGGCCGCCGTCGAACCCTTGAAGCACGTTCGACCGGGCACTGGTAGCGAGGGCGAACGGAGCGCCCGGCGCTTTGGCGGGCAGCTGCACGTTTTCCTCGACGAAGTACTCGCCAAGGGGCGTGGGCGTCGAGGGCTCGCCGACGATCGCTCGGTAGCTGCGCAGCCGCCGCCCGTCGCGGTAGACGACCACTCGACGCGCGCTGGCGTCAACGACGATGTGCCAGGCCGTGGTTGAGAGCAGCGTGTTTGAAGCGCTGATCCAACCAGCTGGCGGCGGCGGCTTGCGCCCGAGGGCGCGACCGGGGAGCCGCACGCGCAGCCAGGAGCGCCCGCGGTTGTCGATTGTCTGAGCGAGCACCGGCAGCACCGTGCGCTCGCCCGTGATCGGCCGCCTGGCGCCGACGAACGCCACGAGCTTGCCGTCGACCTTGGCCCTATCGCGGGCGCTGTGCTTACCGAGCAAGGCGACGATCTCCTGGTGCGGCGCGATCCGCGGGCCTCCCGTTGCTCGCGCCGCTTGGGCGGAGGCAGGCACCAGCAGCAAGCAAGCGACGGTCGCTACAGCTGGCTTCATCGAGTCGACCGGTCAGCCGGGTCCGAATGGCGACCGAAGGGGCGGCCGGCGGCCTCCCCTTCGGGCATGGCGCGTGGTCATCAGCCTGTGAACCCGCTGGGCGTGCGCGGCGGGTGAGACGGCGAGGGGGCGTTGCAGCGCCCGAAAGTCAGCTTCTTCGTCGCTGTGTTGCCGGCGCGGTCACGGGCCACTACCCGGATGGTGTGGCGGCGGGCGCCCAACTTCTCGGCCCTGACCCAGACGAAGAACCTTCCCTTGGTGCTCCGCTTGATCAACGTGCCGTCGAGAAAGACCTTCACCCACTTGATCCCCGACTTGTCGCGGGCCGTGATCTGCAGTCTGAAGTCGCGGGCGATGCAGGTCTTGCCGGGGCCGCCGGTAATGTGGATACTCGGCGGCGTCACGTCCGTCGCGCACTGCGCTCTTGTCACGGTGTTGGTGTCGAGGGTGACCGCGGCGTTCCGTGCCAACAGCCTGCCGTCCACCGTTGCGCCGGTAGTCGCCGTGATGGATGTCAGGGCAAGGATGTTTCCCCTGAACGTAGTGGTCGTTCCAAGGGTCGCGGAACTACCGACCTGCCAGAAGACGTTGCAGGACTTGGCGCCGTTTATGAGGTTCACGCCACTGCCCGATGCCGTCGTCAGCGTGGACCCGATCTGGAAGATGAACACGGCATTGGGGTCCCCCTGGGCATCGAGCGTGAGAGTGCCCGTCAACTGCGCTGACGACGAAAAGCAATAGACGCCCGTCGTCAGTGTGAGCCCGCCCAAATCCTGACCCGTCAGGTTCGTATTGCACGCCCGGCCCGCAAGATCGTTGTACGCGATGGTCACGTCGGACTGGGCCTGCGCTGCGACAGCATCGGCCGCATGTGTCGTCCCGTTCACCGTCCCGGGCGGGAATCCGGTCACTGCACTACCTGGGCTCACCCCAAGATCCCCGTTCACCACGGTAGGGCCGGTGTTGGTGACCGTGGAACCGCCCAGGACCGCGAAACTGTCGGCGGTTCCAAGGGATGGCGCTTGTGCCTGGGCGCTGCTCGCGAGCGCCAGCGTCAGCAGCCAGGCGACGGCCAACAGCCCCACGGTCCAGGCGCGACCCACGGGTGCTGGCGAGGAGAGCGGCTGGCTACGTATCTTGGAAAGCTTTCGGATAGGGGCTCGGACTCTGCTTGACACAAGGACCTCCTTCGGTAACCGAAGCACCATCCTTCGGTAACCGAAGCCAAAGACCTCCTTCGGTAACCGAAGCCAGGCGGAGGCCAAGCAGATGACGGGGAGATACTTGCTGTCTAAATCAGCCGTTCAGTGCCCGTCTAACCATCCAACGTAAACGAAGCCACTCGTTTTTCGGTAAGAAATGCGGGCTCACCAACGGGTATCCGACCGGTCGCCGGTACTCCCGACGGGACGGCGCGGCGCGGACTCGGTCGGAGTCTCCCTGTTTATCGAAAGGAAGTGCTGTTCGCGGGACCCCCGACAACCGCGGGGGCCGCGACTGACGATTGAGAGCGAACCAGGGCGCTTCCGCTTTCCACCGAGGCTGTCGCACAAACCCCAACCGGGCCTGTAGGAGTCCATCTCCGCACGGGTTAACAAATCTGGCGATCTCGGCCTCATCCATTCCCCGCTCGTCCTGGCAGCTGCCTCGCCAGCCATGCTAGGCCCTACCTGAGTGCCAGTAGGCGCCCGTGTCGCGGACACCCTTTATGCGACAGCCTCCATGGGAAGTAGAAGTGGCTCGACCACAGCTAGGGCAGATATGAGGCCCGGAACACCGCATTCTTGATGCTGGCAGCGGGATCTGAAGCGAGAATAAGCGCGGCTTGACGGCCGCCGGTTTACTTGACCGTCAGGGTCCCGGTCATCCCCTGCTGCTTGTGCGAGTCAAAGGGGCAGTAGAACGTGTACTTCCCGGGCTTAAGGGTGGCACTCACAGTCGCGGTGCCGCCGGGCTGGACGATCGTCCCGGTCTGATCGACCCCGTTGCCCTCTACCGAGATCCCGTGCTGCAAGCCAGAGGAAGAGGGGTTGCTCATCTGGATCGTCACCTTGCCAGCCTTGGCGGTAAGCGAGGTCTGGGTGAACTTCAGCGCGCTGCTGGGATCGGCGCTCGCTTTCACCGCCTGCCCGCCGCCCGAGGCTGCGCCGCTCGGCTTGCTCGAGGAGGCGCCGCTTGACGAGGTCGAGGTCGAGCTGCTCGATGAGGAGCTCCCGCAGCCGGCGACGGCGATTGTGAGAAGGGCGGCCGGAACGGCGATTGCGGCCATGAAGCGTGGGTTGATCATGGTCAGCTCCTATCTGGCAGTCGAGGACTGTGCGTGCTTGAGCCTTGCCGATATTGGTCGGTTTATCGGGTTACGGATCCATCGCTATCCGAGTTCATATGGCCAGCGATTAACAAACCCCTCCCAGCTCTGCTCGCCGAAGGGCTAAGGCCGCATGACCTGCGACACGCGAGCCCGTCGAGCATCCATGAATCGCTAACCGCGTGAGCCGGTCAGGCAAGCTTCGCTTCGATTCAGTCGCGTGCGCTTGATGTCTGCGCAGTGGTGGCCTGGAATTGCGCTTTCATTTGCGCCAATGGCGCGTAGAGTGTTGAGGTGATAGGCCGTTGAGACCAGCCTTTACCGAAAGGGGGCCAGACATGGGCCTGTTGGACAAGATCCTCGGCAGGACGAAGCAAGCAGCTGGAGACGTCGCTGGCGACCCGTCGCTACAGCGCGAAGGCCGCCCTCGCTGTCAAACTGGGGGATCGCCGCGATCGTCTATCTCATCGCTGGCTGATTGATTGCGCGGCTAATCGGGAGCCTCGCGCGGCGTTAGGCCGGCCCCGGGGCTCCTCACCCACCCAATCCCCACCCAAATCCGGAGGTACAGATGACCAGCAAGCACGTAGACAAGGCGAAGGGCCGTGTGAAGGAAGCGGCAGGCGCGCTGAGCGGAGACAGAAGCCTTAAGAACCGCGGGCGCGCCGATCAGGCCAAGGGCTCCGCCAAGAACGCCGTCGACAAGGTCGCCGACAAGCTCACGGGCAAGCGCAGAAGGGCGAAGTAACACCCGTTGTCGATGAGAAAGGACTCGCCATGCTGCTGACAATCATCCTGATCATCCTCTTGGTGATCCTGCTGACCGGCGGGTACGGTTATCGCCGCCGCGGCCGGCGCCAGATCTAGGTCGAAGGAGAGGGGACTTTAGATGTCGACCACCGTAATCATCGTCATCGTCGCCGTGCTGATCCTGCTGGCCTTCGCAGCGGTAGGGGTGCAGCGCTTGAGACAACGCCGCGAACACCGGCGTGAACGTATGAGCTCGGAAGCCGCCGGCCATCGCCAAGAGGCCGATGCCCATGTGGCCAAGGCCAAAGAGCTGGCCCCGAAGGCCGAGACGATTCGCGAGGAAGCCGAGCAGCAGGCCGCCGCTGCAGAGGAGCACGCGGTGCGCTCCCAAGAGCACGCTGCCCGCGCCGCGGATCTGGGCAGGCACGCCGATCAAGCGGAGGAGCGGATCTCCCGCGAGGGCGAAAGCGCCGGCCGCCACGACGAGAAGGCGGCTGAACTAGAGGAAGACCTCTAGTTCGCGCTAGCCGCGGTGAAAGAGAGGAATCACTCGTCTGGCGTGATCGACCGAGCCGATCGAGTCCTCGGCGAGGGACTTGAGCGGCTTATCCGCGGCCACCACCGCAGGCGCATGGCCCGCATCGGGCACCCCGACGCCCTCACACCTCCGCCAGACTCCGGCCTCTGGGCCCAGGGAAACCCCCAGCCGAGGCCTGGCAACTCACTGGAGGTGCTGATCGATGGTGAGCGGGCTCTCGCTGAGATGGCCGAGGTCTTGGGAGACGCGCGATCGCATGTCCACATCGCCGGCTGGCACATCACCCCTGATTTCGCGCTCACGCCCGGTCAATCCGACCTCCGCTTGCGCGAGCTGTTGGCCGAACTGGCGGAGCGAGTCGAAGTCCGAGTCTTGCTTTGGGCAGGACCGCCGCTACCGGTCTTTCACCCCCACCGATCCGATGTCCGTGCGGTGCGCGATGAGCTGACCCGCGGGACCAAGGTTCGGTGCGTTCTGGATGCTCGCGAGCGCTCGATGCACTGTCACCACGAGAAGCTCGTAATAGTAGACGACACGGTTACCTTCGTCGGCGGCATTGACCTGACCTCACTCGGTGGCGACCGGTGCGATCGCTGCGGACACCCGGCCGAGGGTCGCCTCGGCTGGCACGACGTGGCCACGAAGCTCCAAGGCCCCGCCGTGGGCGATGTCGCCGATCACTTCAGGCGGCGCTGGCAGGAGGTCGCCGGCGAGCAGCTCCCCTCCGCCGGGCAGTCGACCCCCGCAGGCGAGGTCGAGGTCCAAGTCATCCGCACCCTCCCGGAGCGGACCTATCGCTTCGCCCCCAAGGGCGATTTTCGGATCCTCGAGGCGTACCTGCGAGCCCTGCGCTCGGCAGAGCGGTTGATCTACATCGAGAATCAGTTCCTTTGGTCGGCAGAGATCGCCGCGATCCTCTCCGAGAAGCTGCGCAATCCGCCGAGCGAGGAGTTCCGAGTCATCCTGGTACTTCCGGCGCGACCGAACAACGGCGCTGATACGACCCGCGGGCAGCTTGGCTGTCTAATCGAGGCCGACGGTGGACGGGGCGGGCTGCTCGCCACGACGATCCATGCACAGACCGGGGAACGCAGCGGCCCGGTCTATGTTCATGCCAAGGTCGCCATCGTCGACGATCGCTGGCTCACCGTCGGCTCGGCCAACCTCAACGAGCACTCGCTCTTCAACGACACCGAGATGAATGTGCTCACGTGCAATCCGGATCTGGCACAGCAGACCCGGCTCGAGCTGTGGGCTGAGCATCTAGGGCGACCGGCGAGCGAGATTGCCGGCGACCCCAGCCATGTGGTTGACAGCCTCTGGAAGCCGATCGCCGAAGAACAACTCGAGCGCCGCAATGCGGGCGACTCGCTGACGCACCGGCTCATGCGCCTCCCCGCCGTGTCGCGGCGAACCAAGCGGCTCATCGGTCCTATGCGCGGCCTGCTCGTGGATGGCTGATGGAGCTGCCGGGATTCCACCGCATCGCAAGCGCCAGACGGGGTTTGCTTCTGCTGGTCGCCGCGTCAAAGCGGCGGCAAGCCATCCTGCCCTTGCCTCGTCGGTTCGTGGCTCGCTACCTCCTGAAGAACAGGAACCAGACGATCAGGATGATTAGCACGATGACCAACAGGCTCGGCAGAACGATGGTGGTTCCCAGCGGCAGTGCTAATGAAGTGGCGATCGGCATTTCTCCTCCGATTATCTAGGCTGGCGGGGACTCCCCACGAGTGCGCTCGATGATTCGTGGGTAACCGCGAGAGACGTTAGCGGTCCCCCGATTTGAACCCGTGACTTCGCGTGGTAACGCTTTGGTACCGACTGATGCGTCCAATCTGTCCAGATCGTCCACGGGCGTGGACGCATAGGGACGTTCTGACGCTCCTCGGACGCATCTATACCTGAAGCCGCTCGGCTGGGGGCCGGAAGGTCGCTGGTTCAAATCCAGTCGCCCCGACTAACTAGCTCAATCCCGCAAGCGAGTCGGTTAGCGGGATTGGGGAAAAACACGGACCTCTCGCACTGCTAGCCCGCGCCTGAGCCCGAGACGCGCGCGCTCGGGGCGGTGGACGCAACGCCCACCGGGACAAGGTTCGACAGGCCGTAGTTTTGCCCCTCCCGCGCCAGCGCCTTGAAGCGCCCCGGTCGCTCGAGGGTGGTGGACACCGTCGCGAGCCCCTGCTTGTCCGTGCGTGCCTCCCCCCCCGCGAAGCTCACCTGAGCCTGACGCAGGGGGCGGCCGCTCCGCGTTGCCTGCACCGTCGCACGCACCGTGCCCGGTATGCCAGAGACTGAGGTGTTGAGGACCCTGACGTCAAAGCGTGCATGGGCGGGAGTCGGAATGAAGTGAAGCAATGCGCTCGACGGCCCGAAGGTGAGATCACAGCCGGGATCAAACGGCGCGATCAGCCAGTGCAGCTGGCCACCGAGCGTCGGGATAACGTCGAGGCCCTCGGACTCCCCGCAGACGTGCATCTCGAGCTCGAGTTGGCGGTCGCCGTTGCTGAGGTTGACCGCCCAGACCTGGTAGGTACCGTCATTCTCTCCGGCCAGCAACAGCCGGTCGTGCCAGAAGACCGCGCCCGTCACGCCGGTCGGCGGCACCGCACCGGTGAGTCGGCGGACGGCGTGCAGGACCGGGCCCGCAGGACCTGCGTTTGCCGCCGAGACCTCGCTCGAGCGGTACGCGAGCAGGTCGTTGCCGCTGCTGGTCCAAATGAGCGAGCCGTCCGGTGAGGTCTCAGCCCACATCGCCTTCGGAATCTCCGCCGGGTCGAGCTTGACGTAGTAGCGGAAGGCCAGCGTAACCGGGTCGGCGACCCCGAACGCGCCGGTGCCGCAGGTATTGCCGACACCGGGGGTGAAGCATTCCATCGGCAGGATCACACGCCCTCCCTCGCCCGGATTCCAGGTCGGGTCGCCGATGTGGTTGTAGCCCTCGGTGCTCGTGACGGCGGGGGGGATCGCGTTTGGCACGCCGGCGGTCTGGCCCAACAGCGGATCGGTGCGCCACAAGCCCTCGAATACCCCGATGAAGTACACGTTCGCCTCGGTGGGATCGGTGGTGAGTCCCTGCCAGTAGGAGGTCGGAATCGAGCTTGCTCCGGTCAGTAGCCAGCGCCCCGGGTCCTGGGCGCCGGCCGCGGGTGGACCGGCCAGAGCAAGGATGGCCGCGGCAGCGACAAGGGCTACTGATGCCCGCACAGAACGCACGCCGACCAGCCTAGACAACGAGCGGCCCTTCGGCTCGGCGCCACCGATCGGTTGAGACCCGTGGTACCGCTTTGGTACCGACTGATGCGTCCTATGTGTCCAAACCGTCCACGGCCGTGGACCAATAGGACGTTCTAACGCTCATGAGACGGATCTACACCATTTGTCGCTCGGCTGGGGGCCGAAAGGTCGCTGGTTCAAATCCAGTCGCCCCGACTAACCAGGTGTTTCCGGAGTCGCGTCCCCTGCGTCCCCCCGTCCCCGCCGGAGTGCTCATAAGGCCCAGTTATCGGGCGTGGGCCGCAGGTTCGGGAACTACTGCTTTGCCTGGAAAGCGGGCGGTCGGATCAGCCGCCGGCTTGGCTCATGCGCGGCGCATCCCCGATAGCACCATGCCGTAGAGCAGGTGGTCGGCGGCGAGCGCCAGGCGATCGACCGGGCGCAGGCGCTTGGCCTGGCTGAGCCCCAGGGCGGGCGCGATACCAAGTTCGAAGCCCAGCCACACGACGAGCCCGTACGTTGGGCCAGCCCAGGGAGGCCGTCGTACCGCGGGGGGCAGGGCTCCGAAGGCCGCGCCGCCACCGGCCCCGAAGGCCCAGTGGGCGACCTCGACCAGCCCCGCGCGCTGCCTGCGCGGCGCCCGCCGCAGCAGAGCGCGCAACCCGCGGGCACGCTGGCGGCTGATGGCCTTGGGCGGAGTCTGCTCCAGGAGCCCGAGCTCGGTCGTGATCACGCGCATTCCCGTCATTGACATGGCGCCTACCGCCCCGCGCGCCGCACCGTGCAGCACCTCGCTCACGCGCGAGCCCTCGTTTACGCCTTGCGGTTCTGTTGAGCTGTTCATGTCGGTCTCGGTGACGCCCTATTCGCTTATTAGAGGCTATCCGGCTCCGAGAGCCCGACAGCTTCGAAGGCATCTTCGGGGCTGAGGTCTGTCTCCATGCGAACGACCGTGCCATCCCGGAGCGTCCAGATCACGGCCGAGCGCTGGTCGACCTCGACGCCGCTGCTACTCCCGCGCCCACGACGGGTCTCGATCACGATGACTCGATCACCGGCGTCAACGAAGCGCTCGGGCTCGATCCGAAACTCTTCCCAAACGTCGCGAACCTCCCTACCCAAGCGCCGCAACCCGGCGTGCCCCTCGTAGACGTCGGGATTAAAGACCCGGCGCGACATATCGATCTGTACGTCGGTGGCGAACCGATCGAGGAGCGCTGGGCTCGGCTCGTCGCCTGCCTCACGATTCATGAGCCCGATGATCTCCTGCACCGCCTCGACGTTTTCCTGCGACATCGCCCGCGCAGTATCTCGCTCTGGCCTGCGGGCCGCTAGCGCTGCTCGGGTGCAGCGGCTGGAACGGTGGTCACTCGGCGAGGCACAGCCAGACCCACGCCCTGAAGTTGAAGGAAAAGCAAAAGCACTAGCGCTCGTCGCGCCGGCAAGCTGAAATGTTGCCGAGGGATGGTCGCGATCCTGGCCGGAACCGCTCTGCTTTGCACGGGTGAAGGCAAAACCCGAGCTTGGTTTCACGAAGTTCGGGCTGATCGCTCCGCCGCACCAATACGCGGTGCCCTACCGTCATTTGTTTGAGCCGATTTCCGTGCCTGAGAATCGCCGGCGGGCCCAAAATCGACGCTTTAATTCCTAAGAAAGTAAGGATTCTGGCGCTGCTGCTTCTCGCGCGTTGCGGGAGCGCCGTGGAGTCAGCGCACCGCTTCCGGTCTTCGTCCCGAGCGGGCGTGGGCTGAACGCCGGAGAGACGCTCGCTTGTCGCGCAAAGCAGGAGTGAGGATCTGCCCGCATCAGGCGCAACCTCGCTTCCGGTGGTGGCCCGAAACGGAAGTGCCTTCGTCCTCGTCGGAGCCGACGTACGCGGTGCGAGACTGCTTCGATGAGGTTGAACCACGTCACACTGCGGGTCGCTGATCTCGATCGATCGGTCGCCTTCTACAAGTTGCTCGGTTTCACACAGCTTGTCGCCAGTGACGACTACGCACGATTTGTGTGCCCGCAGGGCGACAGCACGCTTTCACTAGAGAGCCGCGGCGACTTGCCGGAATCAGCGGCAAGCGTGATCAGCGTCCACTTCGAGACAGAGCGTATGGATGCGCTCGTTGCGGAGCTCAAACAGAAGGGCGTCACGTTCGAACAGGAACCAGTCGACCAGCCCTACCTATGGCGCGAAGCGGTACTGCGTGACCCCGACGGTCATCGCCTGTTCCTCTACTACGCGGGCGTCAATCGACTCGATCCACCCTGGCGACTGCGCTGACAACGGGCGAGCCGTCCGCTTCCGCTCCCCATGCGGAGGAGAAGCCTGGACGCTTGCAGGTCACAGCGCAGGCCACGCGCGCTGCCGCCTATCGGTGATCGCTACAGCTTCTGGACCACGTGTGTGCCGGGCCCTTCCGGCGCCTGGTCGCAAATGTCGGGGAAGCACTTCTTGCCCTGGCGGACCTGCACCGCCCAGGAGAACGCCTTGACGTGGCCGAGCTTCTTGCGCCGTATCCGATAGACGATCGTCGACTGGTCGGGCCGCGTCACCTTGGCGTGGCCGGCGGTCCCGCCGTGCTGGAAGTCCTGGATCACCCCGTCGCCGCAGATCTCGTAGTGATCGCCGGTTGGGTGCTTGCTCGGCGTGTTGCCGATCCCCACGCAGGGAGCGAACTTCGTATTGAAGTTGTCGTACGCGGTGATGGTCCAGGTGACCCGCCTGCCTCCGGCCACCGCCGTGACCGACTTGATGTCCGTCGCCCCCTTCTTGGAGTCGCCCTGGGCGTCATTGATCGTCTTGGTGCTGGCGAGCGCCATACCGACCAGTCCGAGGAGCAGCACGGGCAGCGTAGCGGCGAGGATCAAGCGGATCGGTCTGCGATGCATCGGTTTCCTCCTTGGCCTACTCAGGACCGCGCCGACACTAGCGGAAACCTGGTGCCCTGCCGGCGGCCGAGGATGGGCGCGGCTGGTTCGAAGGCTTCTCAGATGTTTGCGGTCAGCTCGGCGACGATTTCGGCCGCCGGCTGGATTCGCGTGACGGCATCGACGGATTCACCCGCGTAGAGGGCCATTGCGGCGATCTCACCTCGAACCTCTCGCGTTGGCGGCAGCGCGGCGAAACGAGCGATCTCCCGCTCGCCAAGCATTCCGGCTACGGGACCATCGAGCTGCTCAGCGGCCTCAACAGCTGAGCGTAAGACCCGGTGCGGCGCGTCCGGCCAGCCAGTTGTGAACGACTCGGTCAGGACAGTGTCTTGCCGCGAGGCGGCGATGAGCTTTTCGACGTAGGCCGGGTGAGCATCCGCTTCGGAAGCGGCGACGAACCTCGTGCCCACGCGAACGGCCGCCGCTCCGGCCTCAAGCAGTGCGGTGACTCGCTCCACGGTTCCGATGCCTCCCGCTGCGACGACTGGAACGTCGACCTCGGCGAGGGTCTCTGCGAGGACTTGGTCGAGAGGCTGGGTCCCGCGAACGTGGCCACCGGCCTCGACCCCCTGAGCTACCACGAAGTCACAGCCAGCCGTCGCAGCCGCGAGGGCCTCGGCGGCCGAACCGGTCTGCCACCCGACGGGTGCGCCGTGGGCTTGAGCGACCCCAACGAGGTCGGGATCTGGATCGCCGTAGAAGAACTCGACTACGTCGGCCGCCGCAGCGGTGGCTTCAACTGCCTGCCGATCGACAAATGGAATGAGGAAACCGACTCCGATCGGTTGAGCGGTAAGGGCGCGGGCGCTTTCCACGCGCTCCTCCACCTCGGCGGAAGATGAGGGGTTCGCGATCGTCCCCAGACCGCCGGCCTCCGAGACCGCGGCTGCCAGCGCAGGCGTTCCTATCGGGCCCCCCAACGATGCCAGCTGGATGGGAAGCCGACAGCCGACGAGGTCGGTGAAGCTGTGCATCGCCGCCATCCGCGGCCGACCCTAGTGGACTTCCGATCACACCGCACACAGAAGGGCTTGAGGCATCCCGCCCGAAGAGTGGATCCGGGCCCTGGACAGCCGCCTCAGACGTGCGGATCCGCTCTCGCAAAGCCCCATGGGGTCAAGCGTGATGGAAGAAGCCGAAACGATGCGCGTTCGCGTACAGCCATCCGTAGGCCGATGCCGAGCCGAGGTCGAGCTCGGTCGCACAGCGGTGCAGTGAATGCCCAGGGGGCGCCACCCAGGTGGGATCGGGGTGCTGGGCGAAGAGCTGCGCCTGCTCGGCGTCGGAGCGAAAGCCCGAGACGACGATCAGCGTAACCCCCGCGCGCCTTGCCGCCGCCGCCATGCGGTCGTAGGCCGAGGCGACGTCAGGCCGCATCCCTTCGCCGTCGCGGTAGACGAGCGGGCCGGAGTAGCCGCCGCCGCTGGCCTGCGCCGGCCAGGAAGGTGAGCACGATCGAGGCGAAGGTGGCAATGAACACTAGCCAGTCGGCGTCCGGGTTGAGGCTGAAGAGGTTGCCCGCAACGACGCCAAGGGCGAGCTCGATCAGGGCGACGGAGAGGCCTATCTCGACCGAGATCATGCTCGCCAGCACAACCAGAGCGGCCAGTACTGCGGCTAGCTGGATTGAGTCCATGCGGTGACCTCCATCTACGTCGGTTTGACGTCAACAGAGGCCATCAGCGGCTGGGCCGCGGTGAGCGAGCCTCATCGCTCGGCCCGAACCATAGCGGGCCGCAGGTATCCTCTCTGCGCTTGATGACGGCGATGAGGCTCGCCGAAAATGCCGCTTCGCGGCTGATGGCCTCTATGACACGACCGCTGAGAGAGGGGCTGGTCATGGAGGCTCGACTCACAACCAAGACTAAGAGGGGCCCCAGCCAACGGCAGCGGGAGAAGGCCCCGTGAGCGGCCAGGAGCTCGGGCTGGCGGGATCGGTCTTCCTCGCGTCTGCGGTCGAGGCCGTCGAGGCGTTGACGATCGTTCTCGCCGTGGGCTCGACCCGCAGCTGGTCATCAGCGCTGCTCGGAGCCGGCGCGGCGTCGTTCGCCTTGGCCGCAGTAACGGTCGGCCTGGGCCCTGCCCTGACATCGCTGCCCATCGATGTCTTGCGGGTCATCGTCGGTGGGCTGCTGCTTGTGTTCGGATTGCAGTGGCTGCGCAAGGCGATACTGCGAGCTTCAGGGCTGAAGGGACTACACGACGAGGAGGAGGAGTTCCGCAAGCAGACCGCTGCCGCGGCGGCCGCCGGGAGCGTGCGAGAAGGCCTCGATGCCTACTCGTTCACGATCAGCTTCAAAGGCGTCTTTCTCGAGGGCCTCGAGGTTGCGTTCATCGTCCTGACCTTCGGCGCCAACCAGCACCGCATTCCGCTGGCAGTGGGAGCTGCGGTCCTGGCGCTCCTCGCCGTGGTCGCGGCCGGGCTCATCGTCCACCGCCCCCTGTCGCGGGTCCCGGAGAACACGCTGAAGTTCGCGGTTGGCGTGATGCTCACCTCGTTCGGCATCTTCTGGGGTTCAGAAGGCGCGGGCGCCCATTGGCCTGGCGGCGATGCGGCGCTGCTGGTAATTGTCCCCCTGGTCTTGTTGCTCTCGCTCGCTTTGGTTCTTGTTGCTCGGCACCTGCTCCCTCGCATCCACGACCATCTCGAGCGGCCCGAGGAGGTTGTGGTCCAGCCGTGAAGCGACTCCGAGCCCTCGCAGGTTTCGTCTGGGACTTCGTCGTCGGCGATGACTGGATCACAGCGGCTGGGGTGGTCTTGGGACTCGGCGTCACCGCCCTGATCGCGGAGGAAGGCCCGGCCTGGTTCGTCATGCCGCTCGCCGTCGTTGTATTGCTTGCTCTCTCAGTCTGGCGGGCAGCTAGGCCGAAGTCCTAGCCGAGAGGCGCGATCTCCTGCTCTCCATGCAAGGAGCATCCGACTGGCCGGGTTGACCGCTCCGCTTCCGCGTGAGGGTGTCGCACAAAGCCTCCCGCGAAAAGCCGCGCTGCAGTAGCTGCGATGCGCCTTGGAGGCGGTGAGAAAACGGACGCCGGCTTGAGCGTGACGAGCCGAGCCATCGAGTTGCAGCTTTTCGGAACCCACCCTTAGAAAGGCGCCAGCGAGGCCGCCGGGGGTTTATGCGACAGCCTCGCGTGAAAGGAGCACTCTGGAGCCCAAGCGCACCGTCGCTCCATCATCGGAGCGACAACCACGCACAAAAAGGGGCGCCTCCGGCGCGATGCGCCGGAGGCGACCGCATCTCCTTTAGTCCTCGTATTTGGCTCTAGAGAGCCAAATTAACGGGAGCGACGGGACTCGAACCCGCGGCCTCCGGCGTGACAGGAGCGGTGAGGGGGGTGTCTCAGAGGCGCCGTTTTCCCCATTCCCAAGCGGAATGATCCATCTGCCACCGGGCTTGTGAACGAGCCTCGGATTCCCGCAGCTTGCGGACGATCATCGGGGATTTGGGCACTGGTGCCCAATGAGAGTTGGCCCCGCCGAACCCCTCGGTGTCGTCTGTGACCACCTCCTCGTGCGGATCGATCTGACGCGGCCACCGTGGCAAAGCCGGGGTGTCTCCGCGCAAGCCCTGGGGGCGAGCTCGCCTTCAGCTCGGGCTTGACACCGACACGCGGGCCCCGCGTCCACGGGGCGCGTCAATCCGCCTACGGAGGTTCACCACATGGCCGCCACCGATCGCAGGGATTCCGTCCTGCACACCCTCACGGCCGGCATCGCCGAGCTCACGAGCTCCGATGCGTGGCGGAGCTGGCTCGAGGTGCAGGGGCGCTTTCACAGCTACTCGTTCGGCAACTGCCTTCTCATCGCGCGCCAGCGTCCGGATGCCAGGCGCGTCGCGGGCTTCCACACATGGCGCCGGCTCGGCCGCACCGTCCGCTGCGACGAGAAGGGCATCTGGATCCTCGCGCCGATGACGCGTCGGGTCGCCGGCGATTCGACGGAGGACGACGCCGAGCAGCGTTCGAGGCGCGTGCTCAGCGGGTTCAAGGCCGTCCCGGTCTTCGACATCGCGCAGACCGACGGCACGCCGCTTCCGCCGATGCCCGCGCAGCGGTTGCAGGGCGAGGCGCCGGAGCGCGCGTACGAGCGCCTTGTCGCCGTCGCCCAGAACATCGGCTACGTCGTCAAGGAGGACTACCTCCCCGGCGAGCGCAACGGCGACTGCTCGTACGCCGACCGCCGTATCCGCGTCGAGGTGACGAACGACCGGGCGCAGCAGGTGAAAACGCTCGCGCACGAGCTGGCGCACGCGATGCTGCACGAAGGGTTTACGGACCGCGCTCTCGCCGAGCTCGAGGCCGAGTCCGTCACCTACGTCGTCTGCAACGCCATCGGCCTGGAGACCGACGCGTACAGCTTCGGCTACGTCGCCGGATGGGCCGGCGGCGGCGACGAGGCGATCGCCGGCATCAAGGCCGCCGCGGCGCGGATCCAGCAGACCGCCGACCGCATTCTGGAATCGATCGAGACCTGCGAGGAGTTGGCGACATGATCGTCCCATCTCCTGTCGAGCGCCTGGTGCAGCGCACGCTCGCCCTCATACCGCGATCTTCCGCAACGCGCGCTGTGGAATCGGCTGGCTACGTGGCGGCCGGTCCCCAGCGCTGCGTGGCTGGTTCCCACCGGCCGTTCGCCTGGCCCGAGAGGACGGGGTCGATGAAGCGCCCGACGGTGGCCATCGCCGCGTCGAGAGTCCGCTCCTCGAGCCCCGGCGCGTCGCGTGCGACGCGCGCGTATCCCGCAGGCCAGCCGGGATCCGTGGGCGTCGACAGGCGGTCCGGAAGTTCGAGGCGGCGGCGGCGCGTCTCGGATTCGAGCGCGACCGTGAGCGCGGCGGCCTTGACCGTCGCCGTGTGCGCGAATGTCGCGAGGTCGGCAAGGTCGCGGTACCGCGTGCTCGGCAGGGCCGGCCCGTCAATCCGCTGGTGCATCTCGAGAAGCCCGCAGACCTTGTCCGCCATGTGGTCGGGCACCGGATACGCCCGATACGTCGCGCGCGTCACGCCCGGCAGCTCGATCGGCACGAGGGGCGACACCTCGTCGGGTGTGCCCGTCATCGCGACGTCCGTGACGAGGTCGACATGGAAGCGGGCGAACTCCGTGACGCCGACGTATGCGACCACCGGGACCCGTACCGCGCGGCCGCCCTGAGCGATCGGCTCGGCGGGTCGGAGCTCGAACCGGAAGTAGTCCCCCAGGTCGACCTGCGCCGCCTTACGGAGGGCCTGCTCGGCATCGCCGAGCCCGCCGGAGCGGCGGTAGAGGTCGATGTCGACCGTGTGCCGTGCCTGTCCTTCGAGCCGGGCGAGCATCGCCGTCGCGCCCTTGAGCACCCACGCGTCTCCGTCCGCCTGGAACACGCGGGAGAGGAGCCGGTCGTACGCGAACTGCCGCTGGAGGTCCGAGAATTCGCTCCCGCTCCGCTCGCTCGCCAGCCGTCGCAGCCGATCCGTGACCGCCTGGCGGAGAGCTCGCGGATCGCCGTAGACGGGCTCGGTCATGCGCTGCGTGCCTCGGCCATGGCCTCCGTGCGGCCCTTGTAGTCGGCGAGCGCGAGGAGGTGATCGAGGAGCGCGGTGCCGTCGCCGCGGCGGAATCCGAAGCTCGCCGCGTACGGCGCGATGCGCTCAGCGATGACCGCCGGGTAATCAAAGACTCGGTCGACAACCTGCGCGGTGATCTGTGCGACGGCGCTCGGGTCGACGTGGTCGGCGAGCAGGTCGCCGATCATCCGCCCGGCGCGCGTGACGGGGAGCCCACGGAGGAGGATGCGCTGCTCGGCCGGCACCGTGCCGCGGTGGAGCCGCACGTCCTGGCGGCGGCTCTGCCGTCGGACGGGAAGCGTGAACTCGTGCACGTCGGCGCGAAGGTCACCGACGCCGTAGAGGTCGGCCGCCGAGGCGTGGGAGACGACTGCGACGTCCGGATCATCGAGCCGGGTCCACGCCGGCCTGCCCGGGTCGAGCTGGAGCCATGCGCCCCGGAGCCCAAGGTGATCAGGCTCGCTGGCGCCGCGGACCCGGTACACGCCGTGGGCGATCCGCTCGAGCCGGCCATCCTCGATGAGGCGGGCGAGCGAGCGCGGGGCAATGCCCGCCTCGCTCGCCTGCCGGCGCGTGGCAAGGCCCCACTGCTCCTCGGCGATCTCGGAGAGTCGCTGTCCTGGTCGTGGCATACTACAAAGTATACCGATTACGGCACATATTGCAGCATGGTCTACGCAGGAAGCAGCGAGCTATGCCGGATACGGCCTAGTTTGCAGTGCGCGTCTCCGCTGCGGTCGCAACCACGCGGCGACGCTTGAACAGCTCGCGGCGCGGCAGCCACACGAGGACGAACGTGCGGTACGTGTTGCTCATTGCCTCGACCTTGAGCGTGACTATCTCGTTGTTCCGGTCCGGGTACTGCCACTCCCCCTCGGGAGGGCCGAAGCCGGCGCACGCACGCGCCTGCTCGACGAACCCAAACGGCTCCGCCCGCAGCACGCGCGGCCAGGCCGCGGGATCCTCGAATCGCTCCCGCCAGGAGCCGGAGCAGACCGCCTCCCTGCGGCTGAACGCGAGGCCATGGCGATGCTCGACTTCCAGTTCGCGGCGACCGGCATGTTCCCGGTCCGGATGCGCCTCGGTCAGCTCGTGTACCACGCGCCCGAGCGCGCGCTGCGCGCGCGCGACGCGCGGCCTCGCCCGGGCTGCCGGTGGTGCGATCGCCATGCCAGCGCAGGCGCGTTCGGTCGCGGAAACGACGACCCGCTGCCGCTGCGTCCCGGGCCGGCTCCGGATCCGGCGCCGCGCGGACCCAGCGAGCGGATCAGGCGGCTACTTTGGCGGCGGTGATGCTGCTCCCGGTTCGCAGCTCGCCCTGGAACGCCTGTCGAGCAACGCCGCCATGAGCGCGGTCAGGTCGTTCCCCCACCATCCGCTGCTGCGACCTCATCCGCCGCTGCCTCGCTGACCTCGATGGAGTCACCTCCGAAGAGCATGTGAAGCGCCGATTGCAGGACCATGGGAATCCGCTTGGATAGCGCAGCAACTGTGGTCTCCTGCGTGCGCACTTCAGCTGAGATTGCATCAAGTGCATCGCAGAGTTCGTCTTGCTCCTCCGTGCTTCGAGGTACCCGCGTGGTCTGATCCAGGAATAATTCTTCTTGAAGATATCGTCGGTTCGTCGCACCAGGGCTCGACAAGGTGCAGAAATGCAAGAACGCGTCGCTGAAGGTCAAGTAGTGGAGCAGACGCGGCCTCATTACATCTCTTCTGACGTCGTACGCCCAGAAGTTCCCGGTAATGACAGCGCCATCGCACGAGTCGTGCACGATGCCAAACGCTCCGTTACGCGCATCAATCTTGGACAACACAAACTGTCCCGCCTCAACCTGGAACTGGCGCTTGGTGCCAATCTCATCGCCCGGCACTTCATCGCGGACGACGACGCCACGCCCCTTTACTTGTATGCGGAGCCGCTTGTAGTCAACGCCGCCTTGAATCTCCACGACGTCCTTGCGGCGCGTCAGAACGTCACCCAACCGCACTGACCGCCACTGGCCCTCATCCTTCAGGACCCTCTCAATGGTGGACAGGGCGGACGAAAGCGCGTCGAAGCGCGACCGGACGTCGGAGAGCGAGCCCGTGAGCTTCTCCAACACGAGCCATGGATCCTCTCCGGTGCTCACGGCCTCCTTGGGGTTATGAAGGTCGAGCGAACATCCTGGGTCGCTCAGCACCGCGTCCGCCTTCACCCACCACGCATTCGGAGAATCCGCAGCTCGGGCCGCCATAAGCTCAAGGAATTCAGCGAGTTCGACAGTCTCCATGGGCCGTGTTTTCGTGTACTGCTTCCGGTCCTCAGGCGGCCTCAGCTGGTAGTAGAGGATGCTCTCGGTCGGTCCCTCTGCATTGAAGAAGAGCACGTTCGTCTCGATGTCTGTGTATGGCTCGAATACGCCCTTCGGCAAACGCAATACCGTGTGAAGTCGAAAATTCTCAAGCAAATGGCGGCGCACCCTGGGAGCCACTGAGGGGTAAAAGAGCGTTGTGTTAGGCACAACGACAGCGGCTCGGCCAGGCGGGCGGCGTCGGAGCTTGCGCATTACGAGCTGCAAGAAGAGCAGAGCGGTTTCAGCAGTCTGCAAGTCCTGAGGGAAATTCCGCTGAATCCCCTTCTCCTCCTCTCCGCCGAACGGGGGGTTTGTGACGATGACGTCAACGCGTTCTCTCTCGCCGATTTCGCTCAGCCGAAATCTCAAGGCGTTCAGTGGGTCAATCTGGGGCGATTCGATGCCGTGGAGAAGCAGATTCATCTGGCAGAGCAGATAGGGGAGGGGCTTCGCCTCGATCCCGTAGAGCGTCGACCGCTGGAGCCGGTCGAACTCCTCGATCGTGCTCGCGAGCGGCCGGATGTGCTCGTACGCCTCGACGAGGAAGCCGCCCGTCCCCGCGGCCGGATCGAGAACCACCTCCCCCGGCTGCGGATCGACCGCCCTCACGATCACTTGGACAAGCGGGCGCGGCGTGTAGAACTCGCCGGAGTCCCCGGCCGCGTCCCGCATCTCCTTGAGCATCGACTCGTAGAGGTGGCTCAACGTATGGATCTCCTCCGACGAGGAGAAGTGGATCTCCCCGACCTTGTCGAGCACGTCGCGGAGGATGTAGCCGGACTGCATCCGGTTGACCGTGCCGCGGAAGACCGACGCGATGACATCGGCTCGGGCCAGCCCGCCGCCGCCATCAAGTGACCTCAGGTAGGCGAACAAGCCGGGTCCGCGCTCGCCGTCCGGCCGCACTGCTTCGTCCTGATTGATGAACGCGGTGAGCACGTCACCCGTCATCGCGTTGTGGAGGCCGCCGTCGTCGACATCCGAATTGGGCGGGTTCCAGTCCCTCCAGCGATACGGCGGGTCGATGACGGGGCGGAACGGCTTCCTTTCGAGCGCTGCCTCGTCACTCCGGACTCGCTCCATATCGTCGAGGAACTTCAGGAACATGATCCACGTGAGCATTGGCAGGCGGTCGACGTCCCCGCTCAGTCCCTTGTCCTTGCGCATCGTGTCCCTGCACGCCTTGAGCACGGCGCGCAGTCGCTGCGCGGTCGTGACGGGCTGCCCGTCCTTTTTCGCGCGCCGCGCCACGGTCAGCTCCTCACGTCACGCCGCATAGAGCAGCTCCTCGAGCTCATCGACGGCCTCGCGGAGCTGCTCCGGGCCGCCGAAGACGCTCGCGATCTCACTCGGATTGCCGCGCGCCGAGAGTGGTGGGACCTTGAGGACGTCCGGCAGCCGGAGCTGTTCGAGCCCGTGCTCGGCGTATTTGTCGACGAGCTCGTGGAGGATCTCTCGTGCTTCCGGGCCGTACCGGTCGAAGAAGTCCTCGTGCGCCTTGGCGAGGCGCTCCGCCCGCTCCCGGCGAGTCCGAAGCGGTCCGTTGAACGCGAGATGGCACAGCAGGTCGAGCGGGTCGGCGTCCGGCACGCCGGCCACCTCGCCGAGCCGCTGCAGGTTGATCCCGCGCTCCGCGAGCGCGTCGACGATCGCGCGCCGCTGCTTGCGCTCGCGCCAGTCGCCTTCGAGCGCCTCGGGCGAGCGGTACAGCGCCTTCACCTTATCGCGCGCGTAGTCCGTGTAGCTGACGACGCGAAGCTGCCTGCCCTCGGCGTCGAGTTCGTAGACGACCTGCGCGGCGATCTGGACGCTCCCGCCGTCGAAGTAGAACTTGTGCTGCTCCGGCGGCTCCCGCTCGGTGAACTCGAGGAGTACGACCTCGACGGCGCCGTCCACGTCGCCCTGGCTCTCGTCCTCGACGACGGTCTGCTCGACCACCTCGCCGTCGGCATCCATGACCTCCTCGTCGATGAGGGCCGGGCTGCCGTCGAAGTCGGGGTCGGCGAAGAGGCGCGTCGCGCTGCCGGTGTAGTCCACGATGTTGAAGAAGAGCTTGCCGTAGTCCTCGCGGACGCGTGTGCCGCGCCCGATGATCTGCTTGAAGTCCGTCATCGAGCCGATGACCCTGGCGAGCACGACGTTTTTGCACGTCGGTGCGTCAACACCAGTCGTCAGGAGCTGCGAGGTCGTGAGGATCACCGGCGACACCGTCTCGAGCTCCTGGAACCGACTGAGATGGCCGCCGCCGACGACGCCCTCGTCGGCGGTGACGCGGCAGACGTAGTCCGGGTACTGGCGCGCTCGTTCGGCGCTCCGGTTGTTGAGCGCACGCCGCATGTCCTCGGCGTGTTCCTGATCGACGCAGAAGACGATCGTCTTCGCGAAGGGGTCCGTCCGCTCGAGGAAGTCCGTGAGGTGGCGCGCGATCGCCTCCGTCCGGGCCTTGAGGACGAGCGAGCGCTCGAAGTCCTTCGTCCCGTACTCCTGGTCCGGAATCTCCCGGCCGTAGCGATCGAGGTCGCCCTTCGACGGTCGCCATCCGGCCGCGTCGACACTCGTGACGACCCGATGGACCCGATACGGCGCGAGAAACCCATCGTCGATCCCGTCGCGCAGGCTGTACGTGTAGATCGGGTTGCCAAAGTAGCGGTACGTGTCCTTGTTGTCCGCGCGGAGCGGCGTCGCCGTCATCCCGAGCTGCACAGCGGGCTCGAAGTACTCGAGGATCTCGCGCCAGTTGCTCTCCTCCCGCGCACTGCCGCGGTGGCACTCGTCGACGATGACGAGATCGAAGAAGTCAGGCGGGAACTCGCGGTACAGCCCCGGGCGCACATCATCGTGCGCGATCGCCTGGTACGTCGAGAAGTACATCTCGCGACTCTTCCGAGCATCGCCGCCGGTGATCTTGTGCCGCGCATCGCCGAACGGCGCAAAGACCTTGTCCTTCGGATCGTCGACGAGCACGTTGCGGTCGGCGAGGTAGAGGATGCGCGGCTTGCGGAACTCGCCGGTCCGGTTCCACCCCGTCGACCACAGTCGCCAGCAGATCTGGAATGCGACGACCGTCTTGCCGGTGCCCGTCGCGAGAGTGAGCAGGACACGGCGCTCGCCCTTGAGGATTTCCTCGGTCGCCCGGTGGATCGAGATGTCCTGGTAGTACCGCGGCACGCGACCCGGCTCGTGGAAGTACGGAGCGCGGACCTGGGGATCCTCCGGGTCGACGCCGCGAGCGGCGCAGTCCCGTCGCCACAGCTCGTCGGGTGACGGGTACGCGTCGAGCTGGTTGTCGAGGCCCGTCGTGTAGTCGTGCTCGACGATGCCGGGGCCGTTCGTGCTGTACGCGAACTTCAGATCGAGCATCTCCGCGTACTCCTTCACCTGCTGGAGCCCGTCAGACGGAAACCGGTACTCGCTCTTCGCCTCGACCACGGCGAGTGGGCGATCGCGGAGATACGACAGGAGGTAGTCGACACGCTTGCGCTTGCCGCGACGGACTGTTCCACCGGCGACGATGATGCGGCCGGGCGTGAAGCTCACCTGCTCGCGAATCTGCTCGTCCGCCCAGCCGGCGTCATAGAGCGCCGGGACGACGTACGTGCGACAGGTGTCAGCTTCGGTGGGCAGCGGAATCGGCTGGGTCGGTGCCAGTAGATTCTTCGGGCCGACTCCCCAGATCGACCGAGACCGCATTATCAGCCAATACGACCCCGCTCCTGCAGCACCGCACGACTGATCCCAGACGTGCACGCTTTCGGTCGAAGACGCCAGCAGACTGCCCAACAGCAACAAGATGCCGTCCAACGCGGCCCTCGATCTGCAAACGCCCCACCCCCGCACACACTGGCACTTCCAAGTGCAGCGAACAGATGTTCGCCTCCAACCGAAGGGTTCATAGTGTGTCGGTGGTCGAGGTTGGCGCTAAATGGGCATGCTGAGAGGGTTGCAGTCGATGCTGATATCGAAAGATCTGGCCCGTCGGATTGAGCGATACCGCGCCCATCTCGATTGTCGGCATCGTCGTTTCCGGCGTTGTGGATCCTGGAGTCGGCGCCCGGTTGGCGAGAAGCCGGCAAACACGCGACCACGAACACGAGCCGAAGCTCAAGCGCTGCGACGACTTGACGGAACTACTGACCCAGGCCGCAGAACTACTCATTGGCCTCCGAGCTTCTCGCTTGAGGGCGGCCTCCAGCCCCGCCCTCGGGAGAGCGCGGAATCGGCCCTACCCCACAGCCTCTACCGCCTCCGCCGGCGCCACTGGGCTCATTCCTGCCGCCTTGGCCACGTCGTCCACGGTCACCATTTCCGCCGCGATGTTGACGCCACGCTCGAGCATCCGGTTTCGAGAGACCGCCTCCTTGAGGCCGTGGTCAGCCAACTCGACGACGAAGGGCAGGGTCGCGTTTGTGAGCGCCCACGTGCTCGTCACCGGCAGAGCGCCGGGCATGTTGGCCACGCAATAGTGCACAACCCCCTCGGTCACGTAGGTCGGCGCCGAATGCGTCGTGGGACGGGAAGTCTCAAAACATCCGCCCTGGTCGATCGAGACGTCGACCAGGACCGCGCCGAGCTTCATCGACGAGAGCTGATCCTCCCTGACCACGCGTGGTGCCCGGGCCCCGTGGATCAGCACAGCCCCCACGACGACGTCCGCCTCGGCGAGCTGCTCCTCGATCGACAAGGTCGACGCGTACAGCGTGTCGACCCGGCCGTTGAAGATCGACTCCAGCTCCCGCAGCCGATCGACGTTGCGATCGCAGATCGTGACCCGGGCCTGCATCCCCAGCGCGATCACCGCAGCGTTGAAGCCCACCACTCCCCCACCGATCACCAACACCCGCCCGGGCAGCACCCCGGGAGCTCCCCCGAGAAGAATCCCGCGGCCGCGGCAGGGCTTTTCGGCCGCGTGCGCCCCGGCTTGGGTCGCCAGCTTCCCCGCGATCTCGCTCATCGGCGCCAGTAAGGGCAGCCGTCCGGCATCATCTTCCACCGTCTCGTAGGCCAGGCAGGTCGCCCCGCTGCGGACAAGCGACTTGGTCAGCTCGGGAACAGCGGCCAGGTGCAGATAGGTAAAGAGCAGCTGGCCTTCGTGCAACAGCTCCACCTCGGGAGGCTGCGGTTCCTTGACCTTGACCACGAGCTCGGCCACCGAGAAGACGGCCTCGGCGTCCGGGACGATTTCCGCGCCCTGATTGGCGAAGTCTTGATCGGTCAGCGCCGATCCCTCTCCGGCGCCTGCCTCGACGAGCACGCGATGGCCGCGGGCGGTGAGCTCGCGGGCGCCGCTCGGAGTGAGAGCGATCCGGTGCTCGTCGCTCTTGGTTTCCGCCGGCACACCGATCTTCACACCGAACAGACTCCCCGCAATCGATGTGGCGGCGCGATCACCGCTTCTTGGAGGTCGAGTGGCGTCCCTCCATTGGACGACGGCGCCAGAATGGGTTCAGGATATGGGTCGGCTGCAGACCTTACTTGCCGTGTCCTCCCTTGGATTGATCAAGGGTCTGGAGAAGCGTTGCGGCTGAATCCTGCAGGTGACGACGAACCATCGCCGGCAGCTCCGGGTCGCATTCCTCAAGAGCGGTTAGAAGCTCGCGGTGTTGAAAGGCGTAATCCGCTAGGGGGAGTACGGGATGGTGGTGAAGGACCATGCGCGCCTCCGCGGCCAACGTTTCGTGCGCGCGACTCAGTCTTCGGCTTCCCGCAAGGTCGACGAGCTGCTGGTGGAAGTGGATATCGAGCTCGATCAGCCTGTCCGGCGGTTTGTCCTTTCCACGCGCCACCCGCTCGAGCTCACGAACCGTCGCAGCCAGGGGAGCCGTGTCGAGTCCCTCGTCTCGCCGCTGGAGTAACTCGGCCGCATATGGCTCGATCGCCTCGCGGGCAGAGTAGATGTCGCGCACGTCCTCGTCGGTGAGCAGACGGACATGGGCACCACGGTGAAGCTCGTGCTCGACGAGCCCCTCCTGCACGAGATGGCGTATAGCCTCGCGGACGGCACTGCGCCCGGTGCCAAGCATCGTGGCAACCTGCACCTCGCGCAGGGACTCGCCTTGAGGAATCTGGCCGCTGATGATCGCGCTTCTTAGCGCCTGGGTAGCCTGCTCCGTGGTGGATTCACGTTTCAGCCCGTCAATGGACCAATCGGTCACAGTGGTGTTACCCAGCTTCCCCGAGCATGGCGGTTGTTCGATGACCTGAGGGTGACGGATCGCCGACAGCATTGGTAGCAGGGATTGCCGACGGCAGTGCCATTTGTGGGCGGTCGGGCAGTCATCGCGCCGCCGTGGCCGCGGAGAGACTCGGCACGTCGTCCATCAAGGCCACGGTGTAGGGGTTGCTAGGACGATCGAGAACCTCTTCCACCGGGCCGGACTCGACAACGGTGCCGTCGGCGAGCATGACCACCGACTGTGCGATCGATCGTACGAGCGCCAAGTTGTGCGTGATGAAGAGCATCGAGAGATTCCGGTCGCTCTGGAGGCGCCGTAGAAGCTCGACGATCACCGCCTGCACAGATACGTCGAGAGCCGACGTCACCTCGTCGCATATTAGAAGCTCGGGCTCGACGACCAGCGCGCGTGCGATGGCGACCCGCTGGCGCTCACCCCCGGAGAGCTCATCGGGGTGGCGTCGCATCATGTCCTCGGACAGCGAGACGTCCTCCAGCGCCGAGACCGTGCGGCGCTCGACCTCCTTTCTTCCCAAATGAAAGAAGTGCTCGAGCGGCTGCCTGACCAGGTCGCCGACCGTCTTGCGTGGGTTAAGTGACGTGTAGGGGTTCTGGAACACGAGCTGGACCCGACGCAGCGTGTCCTTCTCACGATTCCGGGTCCCCGCTACGAGCTCTGTGTCCGCCATGCAGACCGACCCGGAGAAGTTCGTGTGCAAACCGGCGATGCAGCGCGCGAGCGTCGTCTTGCCGGAGCCAGACTCCCCGACCACCGCCGTACAGGTCTCGGCAGGCACAGCGAGCGAGACGCCGTGCAGGACCTCGGCGTCGCGGTATGAAGCCGTGAGATCTTCGATGGCAAGGATCGCGCCGCCGGCCAGACTGACCTGGGACAGCGTGCCGGTGCGCTCTATCGGTGCGTGGACTGTCTCTTCCGCGCGCACGCAGCGCACAAGTCGATTCTCAACCGGTACGACCGGGGGCGGCTTGGAGCAGGCTTCGATGCGGAATGCGCAGCGAGGCTGAAAGAAGCAACCTCGAGGACGGTTCCCGGGCCGCGGGGGATGACCGGGGATGCCGTTAAGCGCTTCCGAGCGCTCCGGGGCCGGAATCGCCGCGAGCAGCCCGCGCGTATAGGGATGCGCCGGTGATCCGAACACCTGGGCGGTGGGGCCAATCTCGGCGATGCGACCGGCATAAAGCACTGCCACATCCGCCACCAGCCCGCCGACGACCGCGAGGTCGTGGCTGACGTAAACACCAGCGACCCCGTGGATCGAGCAGAGATTTCGCACCGTGTCGAGAACGTGGCGTTGGGTGGACACGTCAAGTCCCGTCGTCGGCTCGTCGAGGACGATCATGGAGGGCCGGCAGGCGAAGGCCATCGCGAGGGCGACGCGCTGCTGCTGGCCCCCGGAGAGTTGATGCGGATAGCGGCGCAGGTACGCAGCGTCGGCCGGCAGGCTTACCTCCGAGAGGACCTCCTGAACCCGGGCATCGATGTCGGGCGCCGCACCGGGATGGACGCGAAGCGCCTCCTCGATCTGGGTCCCGATTCGCAGAGCCGGGTTGAGCGCCGAGACCGGATCCTGGGCCACGTAGGCGATGCTCGAGCCCCGCAATCGTTGCAACTCCGCGGCTGGAAGCCCAAGCACATCGGCTCCGTCGAGCAAGACCCGCCCCGAGGCGATGCTGAGTCCTCTCCTCGCGAAGCCGAGCAGCGCCAGCCCGATGGTCGTCTTGCCGGACCCCGATTCGCCAACCAAGCCGAGGATCTCGCCACTCCGAACGTCGAAGGTCACCTCGTCGACGACGTCGATGTCGCGGCCAGCGAGGCAGACCCGCAGATCCTGCACCCGCAGGCGTGGGCTGCTCGCCGCGTTCGACATCGTCGCCAAATCGGAATCGGAACCGGAGGGGCCGGTCATGTCGGAGCCTCGATCGCTTCCGCCTCGACCACCGTCGGGTCGATCAGGGCAACCGAGTCCTGTCGGCGATCGAGGCCGATCATCACCCGCGCGATCGCGTCGGTCAGCGTGTTCATCCCGATCGTTAGTAGCGCGATCAGCGTCGCCGGCGCGATTACCGCCCATGGGTTCTGCGAGATCCCGACGCGGTTCTCATTGATCATCACTCCCCAGCTCGGTGTTGGCGGCGCCTGCCCGAAGCCGAGAAAGGCGAGGCCGGCGATGATCACGATCGAGTAGGTGAGGCGAAGGCCTACCTCCACCGTGATCGGAGTGACCAGGTTGGGCAGGACTTCCTTTCGCATCACCTGGGCCGGTGACACTCCCGTGAGCTCGACGGCCCGGACGAAATCCCGTTCGGAGATATCGAGCGTCGCGGATCGCAGGACGCGTGCGACCTGCGGGGCATGACTGATGCCGACAGCGACCACGATTAGCCAGAGTTTTGGCCCTACGATCGACACCAATAGGAGCGCGAACACCACCTGGGGGAAGGCCAGGATCACGTCGACGGTCCGCATGATCAGCCCGTCGGACCAGCCGCGCAGATAGCCCGCGGCGATCCCGGCGGCGGCCCCGACGACGACACCGAGGGCAGTGGCCGCTGCCGCCATCAGTAGCAGCACCCATCCGCCGTGCAGGGTTCGGGAGAGCACGTCGCGGCCAAGGGTGTCGGTTCCCAGGGGGTGCGAGCCGGATGGCGGAGCGAAGGGTGCTCCGACGAGGGAGGTCGGGCTGCCCTGAGCCAGAAGCGGCCCCACAAACGCGATCAGGATCAGCAGTGTCACCAATGCCAGCCCTACGGCGCCGCGCGGGGTCCGGACCGCGGCGACGATGTTGACGAATCGTCGGCGCCCCCCCGACCACCCGGCGGGGAACAGTCGGTGTCGGGCCTCGGCGCGAGTGGTCATCTCGAGAGCCGCCGACGCGGGGTTGCGAGGAGCGCGATCACATCGGTGAGGATGTTCACGAACACGTAGAAGGCCGCGAGGACGATGACGATGAACTGGATCACCGGGATATCGCGGTTTGTGACTGCGTTCACCAGACCCTGCCCCATCCCGTTGTAGTTGAAGACGAACTCGACCACCACGATCCCCCCGGCGAGGTAGAGAAAGTTGAGCCCGATCACCTGAACCATCGGGGCGATCGCATTCGGGAGGGCGTGCCGAACGATGATCTGCCATTCCGGAACGCCCTTGAGACGCGCCATCTCCACGTAGTCGGACTCGAGCGCTTCGATGATTACCGCCCTCGTCATCCGAAACAGATACGGGACGACGACGATGACGAGGGTTGCGACGGGCAGCACGAGCAGCCTCGGCTGGGTCCACGGGGTCGTGCCCGGTGCCAGGACCGACACGGCCGGCAGGAGGTGATACACCGAGGTGGCGAAGACGATCACAAGGCCGATTGCGACGACGAATTCGGGTAGAGCGGTGACGGCGAGCGCCACCACCGAGCTCGCATGGTCGAAGGGTCCGTCTTTCTTCAAACCGGCGAGGGCTCCGAATGCCACTCCGAGCACGGTGCTGATCAACCCGGCGAGGACCACCAGCACCGCTGAATTGCGGATCTCGGGGCCGACGAGGGCCGTGACGGATGTATGGCTCACGAGCGAATTCCCCGGATGGCCCCTCAGCAATCCGGATAGCCAGCTCCAGTACTGGTGAAACACGCTGGTGTTCAGATGCAGCTGGTCCTCGATCGCGCGCAGGCGCTGCGGTGTGGCGGAGTTGCCAAGCACTGAGAACGCGGCATTGCCCGGCAGGACGGAGGTCGCGAAGAAGACGATGAACGAGACGACAAAGAGGGTGATGATCCCAAGGCCGGTGCGGCGGACGACCAACGACGCGACCGGATGCGATTCGGCAAAGCTTGGGCTGCGCCGCCGAGGCAGGGCTACGGTGGCCATCTCAGTGCACGAGAGTCATCAAATCCGTCCCAGAGTCCGCCGAGAAGCCTCGCGCGGTGGGAGCGTCGTTTGGAAAGGGGTTGCAGCTACGACAGCCAAGCGGACTTCAGGTCGAAATCGTTAAACGAGATCCCGCACTTTGACGGGACCAGGCCGTTCACACTGCTCGCGTAGCCGTCGATGATGGGAGGGAAGTTGGGGATGATGTAGGCACCCTCGTCGTAATCGATCTTCTGCAGCTCGTGGACGAGCTCCGTCTGCCTCGACTTGTCGGTCGTACCGACGGCCTCTTTGAACAGCTTGTCGTAATTGGGATTGCTGAAATGGGACTCATCGAACTGGGCCTTGGGACCAATCACCTGTGCCGCCTGCACCAGGTACGTGTACCAATTCCAGTAATCCTGGGCAAAGTTCCAGGAAAGCCAATTGGGGCCGAAGTACTGGGCAGTGTTTGTCTGCTGCAGCTTGATGTTCACGCCAGCGGCTTTCGCCTGCT
>JBBQBH010000036.1:0-29780 GCA_038317345.1 Solirubrobacterales bacterium | reverse complement strand
CGGTGATCTCGACCGTCATCGTGCGCCGCGAGACGTCGACGATCTTGGCCCGGAAGATCTCCGCGAACTGCATGATCTCGGCCCGGTTCTCGACCGCCGCGGTGACCTTGAACAGCGCCATCTCGCGGGCGATCGTCTCCTCGGGCTCCATGTCGCGGATCTTCAAGACGTTGATCAGCTTGTGCAGCTGCTTGGTCACCTGGTCGATCGGATGGACGGCGCCGTCGAGGGTCAGGGTGACCCGTGACACGTTGGGATCGTCGGTCGGACCGACCGCGAGGGTGTCGATGTTGAATCCGCGCCGCGCGAAGAGGCCGGATATTCGGGCCAGCACGCCGGCCTTGTTCTCGACCAGGATCGAGAGCACGTGCTTGCGGCCGGTCAGAGTGCCGGGAACCTGCAGGTCCTCGAGCTTGATCAGATCGGGGGTGCCGGCTTCCATTAGATGAGTGACTCCATGGCCGCGTCCACCCGGCGGGGCGCGTGGCCGAGCAGGTCGAGGACGCAGGGCGCGAAGTGTGCCTGCGGCACACGAGTGCCTGAGGACGAAGGGATGCGACGCGCCACGCGCGTCGTCCGGGTGTGCGGGGTCATGGGGTTGCTCATCTAGCCCACCATGTCGCGCGCGGCGGCTCCCGCGGGGATCATCGGGTAGCAGTTCTCCTTCTGCGTGACCCGCACGTCGACCAGCACCGGCCCGTCGGTCTCCAGCGCCACACCCATGATTTCTTCAAGGTCGGCCTCGTCCTCGCAGCGCATCCCGGTCGCGCCAAACGCCTCGGCGAGCTTCACCCAGTCGGGGCTCGGCCCCATCTCGACCGAGCTGTAGCGCTCGTCCCAGAACAGCTCCTGCCACTGGCGAACCATGCCCATGTAGCCGTTGTTCATGAGGAAGATCTTGACCGGGATGTCGTGGTGCACGGCAGTGGCCAGCTCCTGGCAGTTCATCACCAGGCTGCCGTCGCCCGCCAGGCAGACCACCTGGTCGTCGGGACATGCGACCTTGGCGCCGATCGCCGCCGGCAGGCCGAAGCCCATCGTCCCCAGCCCGCCGGAGTTGATCCAGCGGCGCGGCTCCTTGAAGTCAAAATATTGGGCGCACCACATCTGGTGCTGGCCGACGTCGGAGGTGATGATCGCGTCGCCGCCGGTCGCCCGGTACATCGCCTCGATCATGAACTGGGGCTTGATCTCGCCGCCCTCGCCGGGCTCGTAATGCAGTGGGTACTCCTCCTGCCAGGCGTCGATCTGCTTCCACCAGGCGTCGAGGCGGGCGGGGTCGGTCTGCAGGGCGCGGTACTCCTTCGAAAGCTTGGCCATCACCTGCTTTGCGTCGCCGACGATCGGGATGTGGGCGGGGACGTTCTTGGATATCTCCGCTGGGTCGATGTCGATGTGGATGAACTTGGCCCGCGGCGCGAACTCCGAGAGCTTGCCGGTGATGCGGTCGTCGAAACGCGCCCCAATGGCGACGATCAGGTCGGCGTTGTCCATCGCGTAGTTGGCTGTGCGGGTGCCGTGCATGCCGAGCATCCCCAGCCATTGCTCGTGCGGGGCCGGGAAGGCGCCGAGTCCCATCACCGTCGACGTGACCGGGAAGCGGTCCGACGCGCAGAGCTCACGCAGTTCCTCGGAGGCATTGGCGTTGACGACGCCGCCGCCGGTGTACATCACCGGCTTGGTCGCATTGGCGATTGCCTTGGCGGCGATCCGGATCTGCTTGATGTTGCCCTCGGTCGACGGCTTGTAGCCGGGCAGCTCGACCGGGTCGGTGTCGGGCTCGTACTCGATGTCGGCCCGCGAGAGGTCCTGTGGTACGTCGATCAGCACCGGTCCGGGACGCCCGGTCGAGGCGACGTGGAAGGCCTCGTGGACGTACTCGGGGATGTGGCGCGGGTCGGTGACCTGGAACGAGTGCTTGACGATCGGCAGCGTTATGCCGGTCACGTCGGCCTCCTGGAAGCCGTCGGTGCCGATCAACTCGGTGCGCACCTGCCCGGTGATGAAGACGGTCGGCACCGAGTCCATGATCGCGTCGGCGATCGCGGTGACGAGATTCGTGGCGCCAGGGCCCGAGGTGGCGAAGGCGACGCCGACCCTGCCGGATGCCTTTGCGTACCCCTCGGCCGCGTGGCCGCCGCCCTGCTCGTGGCGAACCTGGATGTGCTTCAGGTCGGCGTCGACGAGCGCGTCATAGGTCGGCAGATTGGCCCCGCCAGGGATCCCGAAGACGTGTTCGACGCCCTCAGCCTTCAGCGATTCCATCAATGCATCGGCGGCACGCATGGGCGAGCGATGGTAGCAGCGGCCTTGTGGCTGCCCAGCAGGGTTTTTGGCGCCACTATGAGGTCGGGAGGTGCACGCGGGCCACCGCCGAACCACTCGGGTCCGGTACGACCCCAAGTCGGCGAGAAGCGAGCTGTCTAACGTCAGCCGGGCATCTGTACTGAATCCTCTCACAGCCATCTACTCAGTTGCCGAGCATTGCCAGCGGGGCGATTGACATACCGGTATTGACCCGTAGGTTGGTCCGAACCAGATGGGAGGGGAACGAATGACAGTTCGGTCATGGCGGTGGCTGGTGGCTCTGACGGCGGTGGCAGCGAGCTGCGCCGTGCTTGCTGCTCCGGCTTCGGCCCGCTGGTTCGGGAGCACGCTCGCGGCCCAGCCCAACGCCACATACGGATGTGAGTCCGCGCTCGTGTCGGCACCGCTCGGCGGAGTTCAGCTTTCTCCGACGGGGCAGACGTCATGCACCTACCGCCACGGGGGCTATCTGTTCTCAAACCGGCCGACCTTCATCGCCCCATCCACCGGAAGGGTGACCCGCATCCGCGTGAAGGCGGGAGAGAACCCGGCGAAGCTGCGGCTCACCGTCCTCACCGGCTCGAGCCGCGTTGACACCTTCACCGGTCAGGACCTTCCGGGCACCTACACCTGCTGTACGGCGCGCTACGTCGGCCCGGCGTTCAGCGTGGCGCCCAATCGGGTGACGACTCGAAGGGTCAACGTACGCGTCTTCGACCTGCGCAGCAAGAACATCAACCACCGGATTCACTCGTCGGACGGTCTTGCGCTAACCGCGGTCGGGCCCGGGACCCTGCCGCTCTACATCGATCCGGCCGTCGGCGGCTTCAATTCCGGAACGCCGATAGCTGTCTCCTACTTCCCCCGCACCCGCGTCGGCGACCCCCGGGTCGACGGCTACTCGATGACCGGCATCGACCTGCTTTTCCAGTGGAAGTTCCAGCGACTGCACTAGGGCAAGCTCGCGTCAGTCGCCGCGACTGAAGCGCGAAACGCCCTCGGAAGATTCGCCCAGCGCCCCACCCTCCAGCTCGCCCGGCTTCCAGCGGGTGCGGGGAACGATCGCGCGCTCGATCACGCGGCCCTTGTGGACCTCGATGATCTTCAGCATCGAGCGGACCAGCTCCTCGCCGAGGTAGTTCGGCTCCAAGCCGAGGTCGAGGAGCTTCGTGTGGGTCGGGTTGTAGTAGTGCTCCTCCATCTCCACCCGCGGATTGGGGTACTCCTGCACCTCGACCTCGTAGCCGAGCTCGGCAGCTGACTTCTGGACCAGCTCGGCGAGCTCGGAGACGCGGAACTGCTCGGTGAACTGGTTGAAGACCCGGAAGTCGCCCAGATCGGCCGGATTCTCCGCCGCCAGTTCGACGCAGCGCAGGGTGTCGCGGATGTTGAGGAAGCCGCGCGTCTGGCCGCCCTTGCCGTAGACGGTGAGCGGATGGCCGATCACCGCCTGCACGCAGAACCGGTTCAGCACGGTGCCGAAGGTCTCGTCGTAGTCGAAGCGGGTGCTGAGGCGCTCCTCGCGAGCGGTCTCCTCGGTCTCGATCCCATAGACGACCCCTTGGTTGAGGTCGGTGGCCCGCAGCCCCCAGATCCGGCAGGCGAAGTGGATGTTGTGCGAGTCGTGGACCTTGGATAGGTGGTACAGCGAGCCCGGCATCTTCGGGAACGGCAGCGTGTCGCGCCGCCCCTTGTGCTCGATCTCGATGTAGCCCTCCTCGATGTCGATATTGGGCGTCCCGTACTCGCCCATCGTCCCGAGCTTGATCAGGTGGGCGTCGGGAACCCGGTCGCGGATCGAGAAGAGGAGGTTCAGCGTCCCGATCACGTTGTTGTGCTGGGTCTCCACCGCCGCCTCGCGCGACTGCATCGAGTAGGGCGCCGACGACTGCTCGGCGTAGTGGACGACCACCTCGGGAGAGAACTCGGCAACGACGCGGTCGACGAAGTCGCCGTCCTCCATGTCACCGACGTAGGCGGTGATCTCGTTGCCGGAGACGTCGCGCCAGGCGTCGATCCGCTCCTCGAGCGTGAGGATCGGGATCAGCGACTCGGTCGACTGCTGGAGGTGCCAGCGCCGGCGGGAAAAGTTGTCGACTACCGCAACCTCGTGGCCACGGTCGGAGAACCTCAGAGCCGTCGGCCATCCGAGATAGCCGTCGCCCCCGAGAACGAGAACGCGCATGATCGCGGCAGGGTAGCGCGAGGTGGGGCCGGATGCCGGGAGGACCGTGGCGCGCAACGCCGCCCGCCAGGGCGGCACCTACGATGCCCGCGTGGTCGAGAGGCTCCAGACCTGGTGCGGGGGACGGGCGCGACTGGCCGCCCTACTCGCCGTCTGCGCCCTCGGGCTCGGCCTGCGCCTGGACTACGCGATTCGGGCCCCCTTCACCCCTGTCGACGACGCGCGCGCCTACACCCGAATCGCGACGGAGATGTCTGAGCACGGCCGCTTTGCCCAGGCGGGGCCGAGGGCCCCGCGCCTTCAGCCGGCCACCAACTACTCGCCGGGGCTGCCATTCGTGGTCGCGGGCGTATATGAGGTTCGCGGCGAGCCGGACCAAACGGCCGCCCGGATCGTCCTGGCGCTGCTGGGCGCACTAGCTGTCCCTCTCGCCTTCGCGCTGGGACGGCGCTTCGGCGGCCCGAACGCAGGGCTCGTGGCCTCGGTCCCGATGGCGATCTACCCGGCGATCCTCGAGTACCAGGGGATGCTGATGACGGAGCCCCTGGGGGCGACGCTGCTCGCCGCCACGCCCCTGTGCTTCCTGAAAGCGTGCGAATCGCGGCGTCCCGCGGCCTTCGCCGGCAGTGGATTGCTTCTGGGCGCGACGGTGATGGTGCGCCCTGAGTTTCTCGTATTCGTCCTGCTGCTGCCTGCAATCGCCGCCATTCACCTCTCTCCCCGAGCGTCCTGGCGCCAGGTGGTACTGCCTGCCGGAGCGATCGCGTTGGCTGCGTGCCTGGTGATCCTCCCTTGGACTATCCGCAACCTCGTGGTGCTGGATCGCTTCGTGCCGGTCTCGACCGGAGGAGGCCAAGCGCTCTTCGAGGGCAGCTACATCGACGCCGGACCGGACCCGCAGAACATCCAGGCGACGATCCTTGCCCAGCACCCGGAGCTGCGGCGCCAACTCATACGCGAGCACTCTCCCCGCCCGCCGAGCGGATCGGGGCGGTTCTACCTCGACCAGGTCGTCGCCGCCCTGGCCGCCCAGGAGCACCCTGGGGTCCGAACCGACGCGGCACTCGCGCAGATGGGGCGACACGCGTATGTCGAATCGCTGATCCACCGGCCGGTGGACCTGACTGAGTTCCTTGCCAAGAAGGCTGCCCGGGTCTGGGTGTTCGGCGCCCGGCGAATCATGGAGAAGCCGGGATGGAAGCTCTTCCACTGGGCGTTGATGACGCTGGCGCTGATCGGCCTGATCGTCGGGCTCATGCGGCGCCGGTTCGAGTTCGTGGTGATCGCGGCGATCGTGATTGTCGTCACCGCGATCCAGGCCGTTTTCGTCGCCTCACCTCGCCGCAACCTGCTGCTGCTGCCGCTTGTCTGCTCGCTGGCGGGGTTCGGCGCCGTCTGGGCCTGGTCGACGGCGAGAGAGCGGCTGGCTCCGGGCCGAGACCCGTCGCACTGAGCGACCCCCCGGCGCCGCTCGGCCCGTCCCTATCCTTCCCGCCCATGCCTGGCCCCCTTGCACCCGCCGTTGAGCGGGTGCGCTCCCTCCCGAGCCGCCACGGTCGCTGGACCCTCGCCGTCCTGGCGCTGATCGTCGTCGTCGGCTTCGGGCTGCGCGCGCACCGCGCGGTCAATCCGCTCGATCATCCGGGCGCCGACGCGCACGCCTACTTCTCGCTCTCCAAGGCGCTCTACACGGACGGAACCTACGGCGGTCCGAGTTTTCACGACGCCAGCGACTGGTCGCCGGGGGCGCCGCTTCTCTACGCGGGCGTCTACTACCTGACCGGGGGCGTGCGCGACGGAGCGGCGCGGATGCTGGTGGCGCTGCTGGGGACGGCGGTGATCGTGATCGTCTATCTGCTCGGCCGCCGGCTCGCGGGGCCCGCGGCCGGATTGCTGGCCGCCGCCGCCGTCGCTCTCTATCCCTCCTTCATCTACTCCAACGGGGCGCTGCTCAGCGAGCCCCCCGCGGGCTTCACCCTGCCCGCGGCGGTGCTCGCCTTCTTCTGGGCTCGCGAGCGCGGCTCTCCCTGGGCCTGGTTGCTGCCCGGGCTGCTCTTCGGGCTCACGGCACTGATCCGGCCCGAGTACCTGCTCGTCGGCGCGGCCTTCGTCATCGTCGTCCTGGTCGGCCTCTGGCGGGAGCGTGGCTGGCGGCCGGGTGCGGCCGCCGCGGCGTTGCTGGTCACCGGCCTGCTGGTTCCGATCGTCCCCTGGACGATCCACAACATCGTCAGCCTCGACCGCTTCGTGCCGATCTCGACCGGGGGCGGCAAGGCCCTCTACGTCGGCACCGACCTCTCCGCCGACGGCGACTACCAGCGGGTCAAGGCGGAGCTCGTTCAGCGCTACCAGGGACGCACCCTGGAGCCGGGGTCAGCGCAGCTGAACGCGATCAACCCGACGCCGCTCTTCAGCAGGGTCGCCGTCCGCTACCCCGACCTCCCGCGCGACTCGGCTCTGGGAAAGATCGGCAAGCAGCAGCTCTCCGCTGACGTCCGCCACCACCCGCTCGACTATCTGGCGATGCTGGGGCGAAAGACGGGGCGGATGTGGGATCAGGGCGTCGGGCCGACGATGGATTCGACCCTGGGCCGCGCCGCGCAGCGAATCGCCGTGCTGCTCGCCCTGATCGGGCTCGTGGCGCTCGGTTGGCGGCGGCGCTGGTGGGAATTCGCGGTCTTTGCGATTCCGATCGCCCTCGTCACCTTGGTCGGGGCGGTCAGCCTCGCGAGCACGCGGCGTAACGAGGTTCTGATGTCGCTGGTGATCCCGCTCACCGCCTCGGTGCTGATCTGGGCCTGGGAGTGCACCCGCACGCGCCTGGGCCAGCGACGCACGGCGGCCCCCGCCTGATCGAGAGCGTTCAGGGAATGGCGCAGGCGCTCCCTATCCTGCATTCGCCGATGACCCCGATCGCGAGCCTGTTCCCGCAAGAGCTGACCGCGCTGCGCGGCGCCGGCCTGATCGCCGCCGCCTGCATTCTCGTCTTTGCGATCGTGCGGCGACGCACCCTGCGCAACGCCGACGTCCTGATCCTGGCCCTCGTCGCGCTCGGCCTGGCAATCGTCTCCGGAACCGAGATCACCGACAAGCTGCTGTCTGCGTTCTCGTTCCAGCGCGGCAACGGCGGCCGCATCCTCGGGCTCGCGGTTTTCGCGATCTTCATCCTCTTCCTGCTCATCCTGCGCGCCCTCTCGCAGGCGGGGCGCAACTCGCGCCAGCTCTCGGCTGTGCTCGAGGGCCTCACCTGGGAGGAGTTCCGCAACGCCGGCCTGCCGGAGCGCTTCCGCGGCAAGGTGGCTGTTTTGGTGCCCGCCTACAACGAGGCCGAGAACATCGGCCACGTCCTCGACCGCATCCCGACCGAGGTCTGTGGACGCGAGACGGCGGTGCTGGTGGTCGACGACGGCTCCCGCGACGGGACCGGCGACGTAGCCGCCGAGCACGGTGCGCCGGTCGCGCGCCATGTGATCAACCGTGGCGGCGGGGCGGCGCTGCGCACCGGCTACCGGTTGCTCGCCGACTCGGGGGCCGAGATCATCGTCACCCTCGACGCCGACGGCCAGCACCTGCCCTCCGAGATGGAGCGGCTGGTCGAGCCTGTGTTGAGCGGCAAGGTCGACGTCGCGCACGGCTCGCGGGTGCTCGGCGAGTCCGAGCGCGGCCACGTCTCGCGTGAGATCGGGATCGTGTTCTTCAACCGCGTGGTCTCCCTGATCACCGGTACCCACGTCACCGACTGCTCCAACGGCTACCGGGCTGTCCGGGCAACCGTGCTGCCGCAGCTGGTGCTGCGACAGGAGCAATTCCACACTTCCGAGTTCCTGATCGAGGCGATCAAGCGCGACATCCCCGCCGAGGAGGTGCCGGTGACCGTGGTCAAGCGCCTCCACGGCCACTCCAAGAAGCCGGCGGTGGTCCGCTACGGCCTCGGCTTCGCGAACGCGATCATGCGCACCTGGCTGAGATAGATTCCCAAGGGAGCATGAGCGCCGTCGAGGAGACATTCGGGCTCGACGAGGCGGCGGTCCGAGACCTCAAAAACTCGCTTCGAGGAGAGCTGGTCCGCCCACGAGGCGAGCTGATCCGCCCAGGGGACCCCTCCTTCGACGAGCACCGCAAGGTCTGGAACGGGTCGATCGACCGTTTCCCGGCGCTGATCGCACGCTGCGCCGGCGTCGCCGACGTCATTTCGGCGCTGAGGTTCGCGCGACGGACGGGCCTCGAGACGGCCGTGCGCAGCGGCGGCCACAGCTTCCCGGGGCTTTCCGTCTGCGACGGCGGCGTCGTCATCGACCTGGGGCTGATGAAGGGCATCCGCGTCGATCCCGAGGCTCAGACCGTCCGGGCACAGGCCGGCGTACTGATCGGAGAGCTCGATCGCGAGACGCAGGCATTCGGGCTCGCGGTCCCGGGCGGGATCGTCACCCACACCGGCCTCTCCGGATTGACGCTCGGCGGCGGAATCGGATGGCTGATGAGAAAGCACGGACTGACCATCGACCAGCTCCTCTCCGTCGATCTGGTCACCGCCGCCGGAGAACTGGTGAGGGCCAGCCGGGACGAGAACCCCGATCTGTTCTGGGGCGTCCGCGGCGGCGGAGGGAACTTCGGCATCGTCACCGAGTTCGAGTTCCGCCTCAACCGGGTGGGACCGATCGTGCTCGCCGGGCCGGTCTTCTGGGCGATGGAGGATTCGCCCGAGCTCCTGCGCTTCTACCGTGACTGGATCGCGGACGCGCCGGACGATCTGACGACCATCGTGATCCACCGCAAGGCGCCGCCGCTGCCCTACGTCCCCACGGAGCTTCACGGCAAGCCTGTCGTGGCCATCGCCTGCTGTTATGCGGGATCCGTCGAGGAGGGAGAGAAAGTCGTGCGTCCACTCAAGGAGTTCGGCTCACCGGTCCTCGACCTCTGCGAACCGAAGCCGTACCTCACCCATCAGACGATGTTCGACCCCACCTTTCCGCACGGCCGCTGGTACTACTTCCGCGCCTGCGATGTCACGGAGCTCAGCGACGAAGTCATCGACATCACCGTGGACCACGCGAGCCGAATCTCCTCGCCGCTCACGGCCTTCCCGATCTGGCAAATGGGAGGAGCCGTGGCCCGGGTGGGCGACGACGAAACGGCATTCAGCGGCCGCGCCGCCGGGCACACGTTCAACATCAGCGGCATGACCGACGCGGTAGAGGGCTTCGCCGAGGAGAGGGAGTGGGTGCGCGACTTCTGGTCTGCGCTCGAGCCGTACCACACCAGCGTCTACACGAACTTCCTCATGGATGAAGGCGAGGAGCGGATCCGTGAGGCCTACGGGGCCGACAAGTACGACCGCCTCAAGGTGCTGAAGCAGAAATACGATCCCGACAACTTCTTCCGGCTCAACCAGAACATCCCGCCGCAGTAGAGGCCCCTATACGCCCGGGTGCCTGACCTCGGAGGGGTCGGGCAGGTAGAGGTCCTCGCCGCAGACCGGGCAGACCTGGACGTACAGCTTCAGCACCTTTCCGCAGCGCGGGCAGCGGCGCTCGGGCTCCTGCTTCTCGGAGCGATAGAGGGTCACCGCCACCAGGCCGATGAATGGCAGCACCGTTCCGACGATGAACCAGATGAAAAACGAGCTCCCCTTGCTGCGACCGATGATCCCGGTGGCAAGGCCGAAGAGGAACGCGATCGGGACGTACTCGAAGCCCACGGGCACATTCTCCCTGCGGGTCAGCCGGGCGGATCGGTCCTGTTGAGCGGCCGGTGGCTGCCACCGTGCTGGTAGGCCTCGTCGCTCAGCGGGCGCGGATGGCCGATCGAGCCGACCTCGGAGACGTCGCGGCTGAAGGGAAGGCTGACGGTCCAATCGACGACCGCGCGCACCTTGCGGGCGAGGCCGGGAATCTGGCTCATGTGGTAGGTGCGCGCCAGCCACCAGGCCGGAAAGCCGCGAAACCTTCGCTGGCCCAGCTGACCCACCGCCTTGTAGCGCCCGAGATTCACGAACGACGCCCGATCGCGGTAACGGAACGGCCGCGGGCTGCCGACACCGAGCTCCGCGGCGATGTTGTGCGCCGCCACCGGGCCCTGGCGCACGGCCTGCTGCGCGGTCCCCGGGCTGATGCCCCCGTCCGGGTTGGGTACGGCGGCGCAATCGCCGACCGCCCAGACGCGCTCCAGCCCCTCGACCCGCAGGTACTCGTCGACCGGGACGCGTCCACGCTCGTCGAGCGGCACCGAGAGGGTGCGAAGGCTCGGGTGGGGCGCGACCCCGGCGGTCCAGACCACCGTGCGGGTGGGCAGGGTCTCGCCGGTGGAAAGCCTGGCGGTGCTCGCTGTGACCTCATCAAGGGTGGTCCCGAGCCTGATGTCGATTCCGCGCCCCCGCAGCTCGCGCAGCGCGTAATCGGCCAGTCCCGGATCGGTCTCCGGGAGTACACGGTTGGTCGCCTCGACCAGCACCCAGCGCATCCCGTGCAGCCGCGCCCGCGGGTAACGCTCCATCGCATCGACGGCGAAGTCCTGAAGCTCGGCTAGCGCCTCGAGGCCGGCGTAGCCACCGCCGACGAAGACGTAGGTGAGCTGCTGGTCGCGGCGCGCCGGGTCCTCGGTGTCGTTGGCGACCTCCAGCGTCTCGACCACGTGGTTGCGCAACCAGATCGCGTCGGCGAGGCTCTTGAAGCCGATCGCGTGGCGATCCAGTCCCGGCACCGGGAGCACCCTCGAAACCGAGCCAAGCGCCAGAAGCAGGGCGTCGTAGCGCACCTCATCGGTCTCAGCCTCGTGATTGCGGACCTCGACCGTGCGCGAGGCGGGGTCATGCGCGGTGACCGCACCGAGCCGCAGATAGGTGCGGCGGAGGATGTCGCGCAGCGGGGTCACCACATGACGCGGCTCCAGCGTCCCGGCAGCGGCCTCGGGCAGAAACGGCGTGTAGAGCAGGAAGTTGACGTCGTTGACGAGCATCAGCCGCGCCGACTGCTTCGGCATCAGCCGCTCGAGCTCGCGGGCCGCATAGGCACCGCCGAATCCACCACCGGCTATGACGACGTTCCAGGCCATACAGCTAGTAAAGCACCGCCTTGTGACAACGTGTCACAAAGTGCGGGGAGCCACTATCTCGTGGCCCAAGCCAAGAGCAGCAGCGCCGAGCCGGCGAGGGCGCCGATCACGATCCAGGCGGCACGGGGATCGCGCTCGCCCATCACCGCACCGTATGTTCCCGCCGACATCACCGAGCCTCGACTCGTGGCCGACATCACCGAGCCGAACGATCCGATCGAGGCGACCGAGAACCCAGACGCGCCCGATCCGATCGAACCGATTGACATGAACGAGCCCACAGAGCCGATCGACAGCATCGAGTTCTTCGACGCAATCGAGAGCACCGAGCCGTCGGACCACAGGGACATGCTCGAGTCGGTCATCAGACTCCGAGCTTGTCGTGGATCAAGCGTTGGACCTCTCCCCCGTCGGCGCGCCCCTTGGTCTCCTTCATCACCGCACCGACGATCCGCCCGATCGCCTTCTGGTTGCCTTCCCGCACCTGCGCAGCCGCCTCCGGCTCCGCCTCGATCGCAGCCTCGACTACGCCCTCCAGCTCCTCCCCGCCGCCAATCTGGCCCAGCCCCTCGCGCTCGACGATCTCGGCCGGGTCGCCACCGCCAGCGATCAGCTTCGCGAGCACCTGTTTGGCGCTGCCGTGGGAGACCTGCTTTGACTGCACCATGCCGACCAGCTTCGCCAGCGACTCGGGCTCGACCTTCGATTGCGCCGGTCCAGCCTCCTCCCCGCTCTGGCGCAGCGCCCCGGCCAGCTCGCCGGTGACCCAGTTCGCGATCGTCTTCGGGTCGGCACCGTCTGCGGCCTTGAGAGCGCGCTCAAAGTATTCCCCGGTCTCCACCTCCGCCGCGAGCAGCGCCGCCACGTCAGCGGGGAGGCCGAGCTCCTCGCTGTAGCGCTCGATCTTCTCGCTCGGCAGCTCGGGCAGCGCCTCGGTCGCCTCACGCAGCATCTCCTTGGTCGGCGCCAGCGGCACAAGGTCGGGCTCGGGGAAGTAGCGGTAGTCGTGCTCGTACTCCTTCGAGCGCAGAGGCGTCAGCGTGCCGCTGCCCGGGTCGAAGTGGAGAGTCTCCTGGGCCACGGCCTCGCCGGCCTCGATCAGGGCGCGCTGGCGCTCGATCTCAGCCTCGATCCCCCGCTCCAGGAACCTGAAGCTGTTCATGTTCTTCAGCTCCGTCTTGACCCCGAGCTCTTCGCTGCCGGCAGGGCGCAGCGAGACGTTGCCGTCGACCCGCAGGCTCCCCTCCTCCATCTGGACGTCGGAGACGCCGAGCTGGCGGACCGTGGTCTGCAGCAGCTGCGCCCACGCGCGCACCTCGGATGCGCTGCGCAGGTCGGGCTCGGTGACGATCTCGACCAGCGGCGTCCCGGCGCGATTGAAGTCGACCAGCGAGGCTCCCGAACCGTGGATCCGCCCCGACTCTCCGACATGGATCATCTTCGCGGCGTCCTCTTCGAGGTGGACGCGATGGATGCGGACCTCGCCGAGCCGACCGCCGGTCGCGAGCGGAATGTCGTACTGGCTGATCTGGTAGGCCTTCGGATTGTCGGGATAGAAGTAGTTCTTGCGATGAAAGATCGAGCGCGGCGCGACCTCGCTGCCAAGGGCGGCGGCGATCATCAGTGCGTAGCGGATCGCCTTCTCGTTGGTGACCGGGAGCGAGCCCGGATGGGCAAGGCAGACGGGGCAGGTGTGGACGTTGGGCTCGTCGCCGAAGCTGGGCTCGCAGCCGCAGAACATCTTCGTGCGGGTTTGGAGATGGACGTGGATCTCGAGCCCGATAACCGGCTCGTACTCAGCCATTGCCCACCCCCGGCGGCCGGGCGTCGAAGCCGATCGCCTGCTCGAGGGCAAAGGCGGCGTCGAGGATCGCGTTCTCGCTGAACGCCGGGCCCGTGATCTGAAAGCCGACCGGAAGCTGCGGGCCACCCCCGTCTGGTTCGGCGAGACCGGAGGGGATCGAGATCGCGGGGATGCCGGCGAGCGGCATCGGCACCGTGAAATAGTCGTTCAGGTACATCGCCAGCGGGTCATCGGTCTTCGCCCCCAGCTCGAAGGCGACCGATGGCGAAGTCGGCGTGACGACGAAGTCGAAGTCCTCGAAGGCGGCGGCGAAGTCCTCGGCGATCTTCGTGCGCACCTTCAGGGCCTTGCCGTAGTAGGCCTCGTAGTAGCCGGATGAAAGCGCGTAGGTGCCGAGCATGATCCGACGCTTGACCTCGGCGCCGAACCCGGCTGCGCGGGTCGACTCGTACATCTCCAGCAGCTCGTCGGAGGGCTCCCGCAGTCCGTAGCGGACGCCGTCGTAGCGGGCAAGGTTCGCCGACGCTTCGGCGGGGGCGATCACGTAATAGGCGGAGATCCCGTGGTCGGCATGCGGAAGCGGCGCCTCCCCCACATCGCCGCCCAGCTCCTCGATCGTCTTCAGCGTCGCCTCGAAGTTCGACTTCACCCCGGCCTCGACGCCGTCCATCGCAAGACCCGTCGGTACGGCGAAGCGCAGTCCCTTGAGGTCCCCTCGGTCGGGGGTCTTGACCCCCTGCTCGATTCCGACCGAGGTCGAGTCGCAGCGATCGTGCCCCTGCACGATGCCGAGCAGCAGCGCCGCATCGGTGACGTCGCGGGTCAGCGGCCCGCACTGATCCAGCGAGGAAGCGAAGGCGATCATCCCGTAGCGCGAGACGGCGCCGTAGGTGGGCTTCATACCGACGATCCCGCACAGCGACGCCGGCTGGCGGATCGAGCCGCCGGTGTCGGTGCCGATCGCCCACGGTGCCAGACCACCGGCAACCGCGGCGGCGGAGCCCCCGGAGGAGCCCCCAGGCACCCGCTCTCGATCCCAGGGGTTGAGCACAGGCCCGAAGGCCGAGTTCTCGTTCGAGGAGCCCATCGCGAACTCGTCCATGTTCGTCTTGCCCAGCACCGTCGCGCCCGCGTCGCCGAGGTTCCGCACCGCGGTCGCCGTGTACGGCGGCCTGTAGCCCTCGAGGATCCGCGATCCGGCTGTGGTCGGGGCGCCCTCGGTGCAGAAGATGTCTTTCACTGCGATCGGCACTCCGAGGCCGCCGTTATGGCTCCTGTCGCTCGTCGCTCGTCGCTCGTCGCTCGTGGTGTTTCTCCACAGGTAGGCGTTGAGATCGTCGGTTGAGGCGGATTGCTGCCAGGCACCGGCGTATTCGTCGGCCGAGAACTGCTTCGCTTTCAATGCCTTGGCCGCTTGGCTGGCGGTGAGATCCAGTAGGTCCGCCATCGCTCAGCCCTCCGCCTGCGGCGAGGGGACGCGGAATGCGCCCTCGACGGGATCGGGCGCCTGTTCGAGCATCTTCTCCCGCGGCCAGCTCGGCCGCGGCTCGTCGGGGCGCAATACGTTCTCGAGGTCGATGACGTGAGCGGTGGGTTCGACCTGCTCGAGGTCGAGCTCGGCGATCCGGTCCACGTGCTCGAGGATCCCCGAGAGCTCGCGCGTCATCGTCTCGACTTCCTCCTCGGTCAAGGCAAGACGGGCGAGCAGCGCGACGTGCAGCACTTGCTCCCGGTCGATCACGAGGCGGATTCTAGGTATCGCGCGGCGGGCCCAACCGCCGGGTAGGATGGCGCCCGCCGATGCAGGGAGACCGAGCCGAGAAGTTCGTCGTCCTCAACCTGCGCCTTCTCGCAGCGAGCTTCGCGGTAGTCGGCCTGCTGTTCATCATCTTCCAGAACGGCGTGCTCGACGTCATCTCCGACCTCGGGGACGACCTCGGCGGCTTCACCCGCGCGCCCCACACCAGCGAGGACTTCTGGCTCGCCCTCGCGTTCGCCTACATGGTGGTGATCACCGGGATCTGCGTCCTCGTGCAGACGGACGTGGTCCGCTACCGACCGGTCCTTCTCGTCCTCGCTGTCGGCAAGACCGCCTCCTCGCTGGCGACGCTCGGCTTCTATCTGTTCGACCAGCACGTCTTCATCTATCTGCTCAATTTCCTCGTCGACGGTTATCTGGCGCTTTCGGCACTCTGGCTCTGGTCGCTGGCCGGGCGGGTGACCCGGCCCGCCGCGCCTGGCTGAAGGCGCTCGCCGGGGCTCACGTCCGCCGAGCAGCGAACACTCGCCGCGATCTGCGAGGCGATGGCGCCCGGATACGACGGGCTGCCGCGAGCCCAGCGTGACGTCGACGTAGCCGGTCCGGTCGCCGGCTTCATCTCCGCGCTTCCCCCGCGCAATTTGTCGCGAGTGAGGCTGGCGCTGCGGCTGTTCGAGTGGCTTCCCTTCCCATGGCGGTTCAGCAGGCTCGACCTCGCGGCCCGCGAGGACTTCCTCGACAAGCTCGATGGGTCGCGCTTTGGCCCCTCTTACGACCTGCTGCTGCTGGCCAAGGTGCTTTGCACGTTGGGCTACGCCATCGTCCCGGCAGTCAAGGAGCGGGTTGGCTACGACTTCAGCTGCGCGCTCGCGGACGGCTCGCTTCCGGAGCCCGCCGGGCCGCTCGGCGACACCGATCCGGACGGCGAGGGAGAGCAGTGCGACGTGGTGATCGTCGGCTCCGGCGCCGGGGGCGCCTCCGCCGCGGCGGTCCTCGCCGAGGCCGGCCTCGACGTCGTGGTGCTGGAGGCCGGCGGGCACTTCGACCGCGACAGCTATCCGCGCGATCCGATCGAGGCCGTCACCTCCCTCTACCGTGAGGCCGGATTGACCGTCGCCGAAGGTCGTCCACCGGTCCCGGTGCCGGTGGCGCGCGCCGTCGGCGGCACCACGGTGATCAACTCCGGCACCTGCTTCCGCGCCCCCGAGCCGGTGCTGCGAAATTGGGACGACGAGTACGGGGTCGGCTGGGCCACCGATCTCGACGCCGAGTACTCGGAGGCCGAGGATTTCCTGCGGGTGACGCCGCTCGACCCGGAGCGGATGGGGCGCAACGGCCAGCTGGCGATGGAAGGGGCCCGGGCGCTCGGCGCCAGCGGCGGTCCGATCAGCCGTAACGCCGGCAACTGCGTGCAGTGCAGCTCCTGCCCGTTCGGCTGCAGGATCGACGCCAAGCGCGGCATGCACGTCTCATATCTGCCGCGGGCGGTCGCCGCGGGCGCACGGGTGCGCCAGCGAATCGAGGTCCAGCGGATCCTCGTCGAGGACGGCCGTGCGGTAGGGGTCGAGTGTCTGGCGACCCCGGCGGGCGATCACAACGGCGCTCGGCGGCGCTACACCGTTCGCGCCCGTGCGGTGATCGCGGCTGGCGGCGCGTTGGGGACACCGGAGTTGCTGCTGCGGTCCGGGCTGGGCGGCGACCAGGTGGGGCGCAATCTGCACCTCCATCCGGCCGCCTGGATCGGCGCCCGCTATCCGGAGGAGGTGCGGGGCTGGGACGGGGTCATGCAGAGCTACTACATCGATCAATGGGAGCCGCAGAGCATCCTGCTCGAGGCGACCTTCACCCCGCTTCCGTTCGGCGGCGCCTGGCTCTTGGGCACCGGCCGAAAGCACCAGGAGGCGATCCTCGGCTTCAGCCATATCGGCTCGATCGGCGTGCACCTGTCGGACCGCTCCTCGGGCCGGATCGGGCTGAGGGGCGACGGTTCGTTGCGCGCCAGCTACCGGCTCACCGACGACGACGCACGCCGCCTCGCCTTCGGAATCGCCCGCGCTGCGGAGATCCACTTCGCCGCCGGGGCGACCGAGGTCTACCCGAACATCGGCCGGATCGGGGTGCTGAAGTTCGACCAGCTGGCGGACTTCGAGGCGACCGCGATCAGGCCGTCGGAGCTGCGTCTGGAGGCGTTTCACCCCATGGGGTCGGCCCGGATCGCCGCCGACCCCGCCAAAGGGGTTTGCACACCGAACGGCGCCGTCAACGGCGTCGACGACCTCTACGTCGCCGACGGCTCGCTGTTCCCGACCTCGGTCGGTGTCAATCCGATGATGACCATCATCGCGTTCTCGAAGCGGATCGCCGCCGGGCTGGCCGAGCGACTGTAGAGGGACGATCGTTGCGTACCGCGCGCCAGGAGCCATAGGTGATCGCCACGCAGGCAGCCAGGCCCAGGAACAGGCCGAACCTCGGATCCAGCTTTCCCACCGGCTCGAACACCCGGTAAAGGACCAACAAGGTCGCCAGCAAGGCAATCGGAACCGTCAGGCAGGCGGAAGTGATCTGCGTGTCGGTCTTCGAGCTGGCCCCGGCGAGAACGGCCATCGTCAGGGCGGAGAGGGCGGCTGCCAACAGCACGACGTCGGTGAAATCGAAGACCTTCCAGGCATCGAAATTGTGGCCGCACGAATGCCCGGACAGGGGAACGCAAAACCGGGACACCTTGCCGAACCAGGGCAGAAACAGGGTCACGAAGAGCAGCGCCCCCCCTGCGCCGGCGAGCAGCTCCCCTCCTCTCAAGCGGTCGAGCCTCACGAGGCAAAAAATAGCCGCCCGGAGGCGCCGATGTGCGGCGCCGCTCCGGGCGGCCTGAACTCCCTAGGCGGAGGGTGGTGCCCCGCTTGGCGGAGGTGGAGGCGGTGGCGGGGGTGGAGGCGGTGCGGAGGGTGGCTCGGCGCCACCACCGCCACCGACGTCGGGCGGACCAGCGCCTACGTCGGGGGGGCCGCCACGGACATCGCCGCCGCCACTACCGCCTCCTCCGAGGCGGTCGGCGGCGTCACCAAAGGAGGTGCCCTCTTCCTCCATCGTTCGCCAGCTCCCGTAGGTCATCGCCGCCGCGGCAATGAGCCCCAAAAAGACACCGAACTTGCGGGTCGTGTCAACCGAGACACCCCCGAAGCCCGAGGTGCCGAAGTCGGGCGGGTTGATGATCCTGTAGAGAATCAGCAGGGTCCCCAGAGCGGCCAGCGCGGTGGCAATCACACTGAGCGACACGGGCAGGTCGACTTCCATGTTGTTGGCCCGAACCACGACCATCGCCAGCACGGCGAGGATCGCGATGATCAGGATGATCGGGATGACGTCCAGCGCGTCCCAGGCGTTTCCGCCGGCGGACGAGACCGACACTCCGCCTCCTGAGACCTTGAGGCCAAACCAGTCGAAGAACATGAAAATGAAGAGCAGGATCGCCGAAACGCCGGCGATCTTCTCTCCCTGTCGCAGTCTGGTGATGTCCATCTAGCTAGCTCCCTCCGATGGGATAGGGGTTCGAACGTGACAGTACACCGCCCACAGGTCGTAAGAAAGGGGCCTGGCCAGGGGTCTTAGGGACGCCTGAATCGTGCCTGACCGTGCGTGCTTCAGGGGTGCGCGGAGCGCGCCGCAGCAAGCGTGTTGACGAGCAGCATCGCGATCGTCATCGGTCCGACGCCGCCCGGCACCGGCGTGATCGCCCCGGCGACCTCCCGCCCGGCCTCGAAGTCGACGTCGCCGACCAGGCCGTCGTCTGTGCGGTTCATCCCCACGTCGATTACCGTCGCCCCTGGCTTGATGGCGTCGGTGCCGAGCAGGCGTGGCGAGCCGACCGCGGCGACGAGGACGTCGGCGCGCCGACAGACGCCGGCCAGGTCGCGGGTGCGCGAGTGGCAGCTGGTCACGGTGGCGTTGGCGCCGAGCAGCAGGCTGGCCACCGGGCGCCCGACCAGGTTCGAGCGCCCCACGACCACCGCCTCGACTCCCTCCAGCTCGACGCCCTCGTGATCCAGAAGCTCCATCACCCCCGCCGGGGTGCAGGGGACAAGGCCCGGGGCGCCACTTGCCAGCAGTCCGGCGTTGGTCGGGGTGAGCCCGTCGACGTCCTTGCGCGGGTCAAGCGTGGCGAGCACGGCGTCGGGGTCGATCTGCTCCGGCAGCGGCAGCTGGACCAGGATCCCGTCGACCGCCTGATCGGCGTTGAGCCGCTCGATCAGACCCAGAAGTTCGTCCTCGGTCGTCTGCACCGTCAGCTGGTGGTCGAACGAGCGGATCCCGACCTCCTCGCTGGCCTTGTGCTTGTTGTGGACGTAGATCTGGGATCCCGGGTCGTCGCCGACCAGCGCCGTCGCCAGCCCCGGTGCGCGGCCGTGGGCATCCGCATACTCGGCGACCTCGGACCGAACCCGCTCACGCACCTCGGCGGCGACCGCCTTGCCGTCGATGACGTTCGCACTCACCCTCGCGTCCGTCCCGCTCACTTCTTCTTGATCGGTGCGTAATCGGCCATCAGCTTGCGCTCCTGCCCGTCGCCGGCGAAGCGCACGACGACCACTCCCCCAGGCTCGGTGCCGGTCACCACTCCTTCGCCAAAGCCGGCATGGACGATGTCGTCGCCGGTCTGAAGCTCGACCGCGGGGCGCGGCTTGATCGGCTCGCCCAGGGCGCCCCCAACCGGACGCCAGGGCCGGCCCGCCTGCGGCGCGCTTCGCTCCTGCTCGACCAGCTCGTTGGGCAGCTCGTCGAGGAAGCGCGAGGCGATCGTCGGCTCGCGGCGGCCGCCGAAGATGCGTCGCTCGCGCGCGTAGGTGAGGTAGAGGCGGCTGCGCGCCCGCGTCATGCCGACGTAGCAGAGGCGTCGCTCCTCCTCCTCGCCACCCTCCTCCAGGGCCCGCATGTGGGGAAACACCCCCTCCTCGCAGCCGATCAGGAACACGGTCTCGTACTCGAGGCCCTTGGCGTTGTGAATCGTCATCAGGGTCACAAGCGACTCCTGCTCGGCGATCGAGTCCTGATCGGTGTAGAGCGAGATCTGCTGCAGGAACTCCTCCAGCGGCGGCACCTCCGCATCGCTTTCGAGCTCGCGGTTGGCGTCGAACTCCCCCGCGACGCCGATCAGCTCCTGGAGGTTCTCGACTCGACCCTCAGCCTCCACCGTGCGCTCGGCCTCCAGGGCCTCGAGGTAGCCGGTCTCGTGCAACAGCGCCTCGAGCAACTCGGCGACCGGCGCCGTGGCGGCGCGCTCGCGCAGGCCCTCGATCGTCTGGTGAAAGCGAGAGATCGCCTTCACCGCAGCCGCGCCGAGCCCCGGGACCGCGTCGGGGCGGCCCGCGACCTCCCAGATCGGCAGTCCGGTGGTGTTCGCGTGCGAGAGCAGCCGCCCCTGGCTGGTGTTGCCGATCCCGCGCCGGGGAGAGTTGACGACCCGCGCGAAGGAGATCGCGTCGGAGGGATTGACCAGGAGGCTCAGATATGCGACCGCGTCCTTGACCTCGGCCCGCTCGTAGAACTTGGTCCCGCCGACCACCTGATAGGGCAGCTCGAAGCGGACCAGCGTGTCCTCGAGCACCCGGCTCATCGCGTTGGTGCGGTAGAAGACCGCGATCTCGTCCCGCCCCACCCCCTCGTCGGTCACCAGCCGTTCCACTTCCCCAGCGACCCAGCGGGCCTCCTCGTGCTCGTCGCCGAGCTGGACGACCTGGATCGGCTCGCCCTGGGCGCCGTCCGTGAACAGCCGCTTCGGCCTGTTCTCATGGTTCTTGGCGATCAGCGCATTGGTTGCCGAAAGGATCGTCTGTGTGGAGCGGTAGTTCTGCTCCAGCATCACCACCGAGGCGTCGGGGAAGTCGCGCTCGAAGTCGAGGATGTTGCGGATCTCCGCGTGGCGGAAGGAGTAGATCGAGTTGTGAGTGACGATCCCGTTGGCGATGAAGTTGTGCGTGTCTTCGATGTCGATGTCATAGACGGGGCGATCCAAAGGCACTCGCGAGACCCATTCAACGACGTCATAGGACCCGTCGTCAGAAAAAACGGTCATCCCAGGTCGAATCGAACTTGCGGGGAGGCAAGGGAGGGAGTTACCAACGATCCTTCCCGGCTGCTGAGGCCCGAACCGACCTTGGATTCGAGTCTCCACATCCAGCGCAGATTGGATCTTCCCTGCGAGGTCGACGGCGTTGCCGAAATCCTTGAGGACGGTCTCGAAGCGCCAAGTCTTGCGTCCGTTTCCGGCTGGCCGGACGCTCAGTCCGATCTCCTCGAGTGCCGCTCGGCCTTCGGGGTCGTGACCATGTACGGCAATGCGGTGGCGAGGCTGGGTGCCACGCGTCTCCGCACAGAGGGTCAGGGTCAGATTCCGGCGACGATGTGAGCTGTTGGCACGGTGATGCGGATGATCAAGGCTCAGGCCCTCGTCCTCCAATAGCTGAAGGCCTCCCGCCTCGCTGTCAACCGAGGCGAAGACCTCGTCGATCAACTCCTGATTCCCGATGAGGCTCTTCCCCGACTTCGTGGCGCGTCGGTGAAACGGCAGGGTCGGAAGGCCGTACTGAAGCGACAGCTGGGCCTCGGCGACCCTCGCCTCAGCATCTGACCCGTGCGACGAGATGACCCAAACGGCATCTGCCTGCTCGGAAAAGCAACGTTGCCTGATGCCGATTGTCGGTTTCTTCTGACCTTCTGTGTAGACACGCGAGACTCCGACCCGGAATCCGACGTCCCTTTTCCACATCAGGTAGGTCAGATGCATTTGCGGCGTCGTTCCCAGTCGATAACCGGCGAAATGCATGTGGTCGGGGGTGGTCACCAGATGACGCCCGGATTTGGTCATGATGGCGATTCCCTCTGCATCTGAGCCCTTGTGGACACGGTTGACACGGGCCGGCCCAAACTTCCCCTTGCCGATCGAAGATCTGACCTGGTCGCCGACCTTGATCTCTTCAATCGGTCTTTCGGTGCCATCAGCCATCTGAACGAGCGTCCCTTCAAGGACACACTGCGCGTCGTCGCCGACCACGAAGAGGTTGCGGTGCTCCTCGGCGAGCAGCTGCAGGAGCCGGTACTGGGCGCGGTTGGTGTCCTGGTACTCGTCGACGAGCACCTGTCCGAAGGCGCGGCGCCAGCGGTCGCGGGCCGGCTCGAACAGCTCCAGCACGTTGACCGTGCGCACGAGCAGGTCGTCGAAGTCCATCGCGTTGGCCTCCAGCATGCGGCGCTCATATAGCGCGTAGACCTCGCCCGCGGTCTCCTCGAACACCGATCCCTGTGTCTGTTGGAACTCCGACGCGTCGAGCAGCTTGTTCTTCGCACCGGAGATCTGAGATCTGATCGCGCGCGGCGGGTAGCGCTTCGGGTCCACCTCGAGCTCCTCCATGCAGCGCTTCACCATCCGCAGCGAGTCGGCCTCGTCGTAGATCGTGAAGCTGCGCGAGTAACCGAGCCGCTCGGCCTCCACGCGCATGATCCGCGCACAGGCGGAGTGGAAGGTCATCACCCACATCGCCCGGGTGGCGCGGCCGACAAGTCGCTCGACCCGCTCACGCATCTCGCCGGCGGCCTTGTTGGTGAAAGTGATCGCGAGGATCTCACCGGGCCGGGCGCGACCTGTCGCAAGCAGGTAGGCGATCCGGTGGGTGAGCACGCGGGTCTTGCCGGAGCCGGCTCCCGCCAGCACCAGCAGCGGCCCTTCGCCGTGGGTGACCGCCTCGCGCTGGGCGTCGTTCAGCTCCGCGAGCAGGCGCTCGACCTGGTCCGCGCCCGGCGCGGTCGGGGCACCTTGGGCTCCGGCACCTTGGGCTCCCTGTGAGTGCTCCGATTCGGCCAATTCGGTCACCTACTGAAGATATCCGGCCGCTCGGGCGGGCTGAAGTGCTTGTCGCAGCGTTGCGCCGGGGCGATGCCTCGGATCAGCCGCCGGCCGAGGAGCGGCCCTTGCGGCTGCCCAGCTCGCGCACCTTCGAATCGGGCTTCTCTTCGCCGGTCAGCTCGGCGATCCGACCCTCCAGCTCGGCGATCCTCTCCGACAGCCCCCGGATCGCGTCGGCGATCGGATCGGGCCGGTGGATCCAGTCGGCATCGGGGCCCTCGACCCGACGGCCCTCCACCTTCACCGTATGTCCGGGGTTGCCGACCACCGTGGCGTTCGGCGGCACGTCCTCGACCACGACCGTGTTCGCGCCCACCTTGGCGCCGTGCCCGACCTCGATCGGCCCCAGCAACTTTGCGCCGGAGCCGACCGTCACGTTGTCGCCCAGCGTCGGGTGCCGCTTGCCGCGTTGAAATCCGGTCCCGCCCAGCGTCACCCCTTGGTAGAGGGTCACGCGATCGCCGATCTCTGCCGTCTCGCCGATCACCACACCGGAGCCGTGGTCGATGAAGAAGTCGTCGCCGATTTGCGCCGCCGGATGGATCTCGACCCCGGTTATCGAGCGGGTCACATAGGAGATCGCCAATGGCGCCAGCGGAACGTCGGCCTGGTTCAGCGCATGCGCGACGCGGTGGGCGAGCAGCGCCTGCACCCCGGCCCAGCTGGAGAGGATCTCGACCGTGCCGGCACGGCGCGCAGCCGGATCGCGCTCACGCGCGGTCGCGACGTCCGAGGCGACCTCACGCACCACGTTGCGAAGTGTCCCCAGTCCGAGCATGCGTCAGGAGGGGAAGAAGGGCAGCGACATGTACCGCTCACCCGAGTCGGGGACGATCGTCACGACCCGCTTGCCGGCCATCTCGGGTCGAGCCGCGACCTGCAGCGAAGCGTGGATCGCGGCGCCGGCCGAGAACCCGACCAGCAGGCCCTCGCGCCGCGCGCACAGCTCAGCCATGTCGAGCGCATCGTTGTCTTCGACCGCGATCACCTCGTCGATCACCGAGCGATCGAGCACGTCGGGGACGAATCCGGCGCCGATCCCCTGGATCTTGTGGGTGCCGGGCTGACCGCCGGAGAGCACCGCCGAGCCGGCCGGCTCGACCGCGACCACAAGGGCCTCGGGCCGCCGCTCCTTCAGCACCTGACCCACGCCGCTGATCGTGCCACCGGTTCCGACCCCGCAGACGAAGGCGTCGACCTCGCCTCCGGTGTCGCCCCAGATCTCCTCCGCGGTCGTGCGTCGGTGAACCTCGGGATTGGCCGGGTTGGTGAACTGCTGCGGGATGAAGGCCCCCCGCTCCTCGGCGATCCGGCGGGCAAGGTCAACGGACTCGTTCATGCCGCCCAGCGATGCTGTCTCCTGCACCTCGGCTCCGTAGGCGCGCAGAAGATCGGAGCGCTCGCGGGTCATCCCCTCGGGCAGGGTCAGCACTAGCTCGTAGCCGCGCGCCGCGCAGACCATCGCCAATGCGATTCCGGTGTTGCCGCTGGTCGGCTCGACTATCAGCGAGCAGCCGCGCTCGATCTGGCCCTCGGCCTCGGCCGCGTCGATCATCGCCACACCGATGCGGTCCTTGACCGACCCGCCTGGATTGAAGTACTCGAGCTTCGCGCAGACCTCGGCGCCGACCCCCTCGCCGAGACGCAGCAAGGCGACCATCGGGGTGTTGCCGACCACGTCGCCGGCCTCGCGGCCGATCCGCGTGGCTGCGCCTGCATCGGTGGGCGGAGTTACCGACATCGTGCCCAAACTACAGCCAGCGGCCGACCCACGCGCATGGCGGCGATCAGTCGCGCGGCCGACTGCCTCGCCACCCGTGCGCGGCGCGGCTCAGCCGGTGTTTTTCGGGGCGGGTTTGGTGTAGATCGTCGCGGAGATCTTCCAGTCGCCCTCGAGGCGTCTGAAGATCGTCTTCTGGGGCCCGAATCGCCCCTCGCCGGGCTGAAACCCGGAGGCCCGGTTGCCGTTCACCTGGACCCGCTCGAGGGTCGGCTTGAAGCTCTTCAGCAGCGACAGAGTGCCCTGGCTGATCGCCTTCGGGCAGCTGGCGCCCTTCAGCTGCGCCTGCTTGATCGGGGTGACGAACCTCGAGGCCCGGCGTTGGTAGGCGGGCGTGAGCAGGTCGCAGGCAGCCTTGCCGTCGCCGCTCTTCACCGCCGCGAAATAGTCGTTGTAGGTCTTGGTGATCGCCTCCACCTGCTTGTCGTTCGCACTCGAGCCACCGCAGCCGACCACGATGGCGGCGAGGATTGCGGCCAGACCGACGATGAATGCCCTGCGCATCGGCGGCAAGCTATCGAAGCGTTCTAAATGTGGTACATCGTCGTGCCGGCGCCCTCGATCTCGCGGCGGGCGATCTCGGCGATCGTCGTGCGGCTGAACACCTTGCGGAGCGAGCCGACGCCCTCCTCCCAGATGCCGCCAGCCTCGTCAGCCTCCTGGCCGATCTTCCCATCGAGGGCCTGCACGATCTCGAGCACGTTGATCTCCTCCGGCGGCCGGGCCAGCGTGTAGCCCCCCTTCACACCACGGTGGCTGGTCAGCAACCCGGCCCGGCGCAAGGTCGAGAACAGCTGCTCCAGGAACTGCTCGGGGATGTCGCGCCGCTCGGCCAACTCCTTGATCGGAACCGGACGCTCGCCGGCGCGCGCAAGCTCGGCCATCGCGACGACGGCGTAGCGGGATTTGGACGTGACAGAGATCACGTTCTCTTTGTATCGCAGACGGCGGGTATCGCAAAGAGCGGAAGGGAATTTCTCGATGGCCGAAAATTGGGGTCGTCCGCTGGCCCCGGCTCGGTTAGGATCGAGCCTCGGTCGTGCCGCCGACCGTTCCCGACCGCACCCGAATCCTCGGAGACGAAGTTGTGAGCGAAGTACCGCGCTGCCTGGTCGTGGAACCCCAGCCGCTCGTCAGGCTCGGGATGCGACGGGTGCTCGATCCCGGGTACGAGATCGAGGAGCTGAGCAGCCGCGAGGAGGCGGTGGAGCTGGTCCGCAGCATTGGCGACTACGACGTCGTGGTCGTCGACATCCGCTCACGAGTTGGTGGCAGCACCGAGGAGCTGACCGGATCCGATGCGATCCGCGAGCTGCGCAAGGCCGAGCCGGCGCTGGGCATCGTCGCCCATGGTGACCGCGCCGAGCGTCACCTCGCGACCCAGGCACTCTCGGCCGGGGCGAGCGCCTACGTGAGCCGGGGCGCGGGCCCGGATGAGCTGCGCTCCGCGGTCGCCGCCGCCCTCGAACAGGAGCGCTTCGTCGATCCTGCCGTTCCGGGGCCGGGCAGCCGCGGGCGGCTGACCCGCCGTCAGCGCCAGATCCTGCAGCTGCTAGCGGACGGCGGATCGACAACAATCGCCGCCGAGGAGTTGCAGGTCAGCGAGGAGACGGTGCGAACCCACACCAAGAACCTCATCGCCCGCCTCGAAGCGCGGAACCGCGCACATGCCGTCGCCATCGGGTTGAGGGAGAGCCTGATCGAGTAGCGCCCCTCCGCGGGTGGTGCGGCGGGCCCGATTCCCGCGCGCGCGGACTCTGGAGCACGGGCGGGAACGGGTCCGCCGTGACAGGACCCGCGGGCGAGCGGCTAGATCCAGCCTCTGTCGTGAGCCGTGAGGACGGCTTGTGCGCGGTCGACGGCGCCGATCTTGCCGTAGACGTTGTGCAGGTGGGTGCGAATCGTCGAGACGGAAAGCTGCATCTCGCCGGCGATCTGCTTGTAGACCTTGCCCTCCGCGAGTAGGCGCAGGACGTCAAGCTCTCGGTTGGAAAGCGGGCACGGCTCGCTCACCCTGGGGGCGTCCTGGCGTGGGTATGGGAGCTCGTACAGAAGTTCTCGCAGCAGCTCGTCGCTGATCCCGGCGCGCAACGCGGCGCCCTCGAGGCGATCGCGGGAGACCGCCTCACCCTGTCCGTAGTGGGCGAGCATGTCGGCCGTCGCGATAAGCGCCGAAAGCCCATCGGAGTCGTCGGCGTGATGGCGCTCGATCGCCACCGCCGTACGGCCCGGCAGGTTCCAGCGGCGAGCAAGCACGCCGCCGACGATCGCGTGGTCGATGCCGAGCTTCTCGCGCTCGGCCCGCAGGCGCTGCTCGGGGGTGCGTCCCACCATGTCGAAGAAGTCCTGATAGCCGGGATGGAGCCGCGTGATCACCAGACGCCCGACGTCGTGAAGGAGGGCCACCACCGCGAGCTCGTCGCGCTCCTTGAAGCCAACGGCACGGGCAACCCGACCCGCGGCTCGCTGACTGGCGAGCGCGTGAATTCGGAAATGCTCGGGGCGCAGCTCCCAGCCCCCGTTGGGCTCGAAGAAGTCGTAGGTCGGGGCAGTCCCCGCGATTGCCAGGACGCCGGAGGGCTTCAGAACCTCGACGGCAATCGGAATGCTGGCGATCGTGCCGCTGTTACGGGCGCCGCTGCGATTCGCGAACTGAAGCACCGCCATCGTCAGCGCCACGTCCGACTCGACCGCCTCGATGATCTCCCCCACTCTCGCCGTCTCCGCGGTCGCGGCGCGCATCACGCGCTCGCGCGACTCGAGCAGAACCGGGAATCGCTCAACGGCTTCGAAGGCCTCGGCGAGACGGCTGCCCGGCGCCGGCGTCTTGCGACGGGCATCGTCGCGCGCAGCGACATTGCTGGTCGAGCCGTGCCCGTTCGTTTTGCTCTTCGTGGCGGCCATTTCAGCGAACCGCGGACGTGGCTTTCGTCACGCCCGCCGATCCGCCTGATTCATCGGCATATGTTCGATGTTCCCTTAGCCGCCAGGCACGGCCTTGCAAGCAAGCGGCCCGCGTAAATGCGAGCCGTTTGCAGGGAACTCTGTTCTTGGCGCCGACGCGCTCCGGCGATTACTTCACAGTCACCGTCTTCAGCAGACCCTCCTGGTCGTGCGACTTGCCCTTGCCATCGCGATCGTGAAGGGGGCAGAAGAAGATGTACTGCCCCGGCTTCAGATTCAGAGTCACGGTCTGGGAAGTCCCGCCGTCGAGGATCGCCGTCGTCTCGGGGGCGCCTCCCACGTAGGGCGGCGGGGGGCCGCTCCCGATCTTGGCCAAATCACTGCGGATCTTGCCGAGAGGCGGCGCCTTGCCCTTGACCGGGATAGCGCCGATCAAATGCACTGCTTTCTTGCCCTTGCTGTCGAAGGTGATCTGGTTGCTGCCCGCCTTCAGGCCGGAGATATCCCACTTGTACTTGTCCTTGCCAGCCGTCTTGGCGGTGATCTGCGCGCTTGTGCTGGGCAGGCTGCCAGTGGAGCCCCCGCTCAGCTTCATGCCGGCGGTAGCAGGTGGGCCGCTGCTAGGCCCGCCGAGCGCCGCCGCATCGACGAGCACATAGTTGCCCTGTGGAAGGTTGAGGGTCGCGGTTCCCGTCTGTCCGCCGGGGACGACACCGATGCCGCCATTCAACTTTGCCCAGGACGGGATCTTGTTGCTGTTGCTGCCGAGCTGCTTGAGGACGTCGGCCAGGGTGTGGTTGCCGGTGTACTGGATGAACTGAACTCCGTGCGGCGCCTTGCCGTTGTTCTTGAGAGTCAGGTCGACAAGGCCGCCCTTGGCGGACTTGGCCACTTGGAAGCTGGCCGCCTTACCTTGTTCTGAGATCGACATGGACAGCTTGCTCGGCTTGGTGCTGCTGCTGCCGCAAGCGGCTAGCGCAGCGACAGCGGTCACGGCGCAGGCCGCGAGCGCAAGCCGGCACGCCAAATTGGATGAACGCAAGAGGAACTCCTCTCAGTGTGATTTCGGAATCCCCCACGTTGTCCCGGATTCCCAAGTGGACCGCGGCAGCCTATTCGCTCAGTCGGGCCACCGCATCGTCAATTCTGTGGAGAGATTCCTCGCGCCCAAGCGCCGCCAGGGTCTCGAATATGCCCGGGGAGACGGTGGTCCCGGTGACCGCGACCCGGATCGGCTGGTAGAGCCGGCCCGGCTTGACGTCGAGCCGCTCCAGCAGGGGTTCCAGGGCCGACTCGATGTCTGAGGGCTCGAAGCCGTCGGCGGCGGCCAGCGCCTCGCGGGCGGCCGCCAGCAGGTTCTTGGACCTCTCCCCCTCCCCGGCTCCCTCCCCCATCACCTTGCGCCAGGCCTTCGGATCGTCGACCGGCGGCTCGAAGAGGAAGCGGATCAGCGGCCAGACCTCGGCCAGCGTCTGCGCCTTCTCCTGGGTGATCGCGCAGCCGGCGCGAAGGCGGTCGTCGGGCTCGCGACCGAGGAAGGCGGCGACGCGCGCGGTGTACTCGTCGAGCGGCAGCTCGCGCATGTAGCGGCCGTTGATCCAGCGCAGCTTCTGCTCGTCGAAGACCGCGGACGCGCGGCCGACGTCCTCGATCCGGAACCGCTGCACCAGCTCCTCGGTCGACATCAGTGTCGTGTCGTCCGTCGTCCCCCACCCGAGCAGCGCCAGGTAGTTGCGAACCGCCTCCGGCAGGTATCCGGCCTCGCGCAGCTCCTCGACCGAGGCGGCGCCGTGGCGCTTGGAGAGCTTGCGGCCGTCTGGGCCGTGGAGCAGCGGCAGGTGCGCGTAGCGGGGCTCCGCCACCCCGAGCGCCCTCAGGACCAGCAGCTGCTTGGGAGTGTTGGAGAGGTGGTCGTCGCCGCGCACGACGTCTGTGATCGCCATCTCGGCGTCATCGACGGCGACCGCGAAGTTGTAAAGGACCGAGCCGTCGCCGCGGGCGATCACGAAGTCGTCCTGGCTGCGGTTAGGAAAGGCGACCGGGCCGTGAATCCGGTCCTCGACGACGGTGTCGCCGTCATCGGGCACGTGCAGG
>JBBQBH010000035.1:0-29932 GCA_038317345.1 Solirubrobacterales bacterium | reverse complement strand
TCTCGCCGGTTACCTGGTCTGCTCGCGATACGACACGATCTGGCACTTGATGAACGTCGCCGTGGACCCTGAGCGGCGCCGTCAGGGGATCGCCACGCTGCTCATCAACCGCCTCTTCGAGGAGGGGGGAGCGCAGAGCCCCTACACACTCGAGGTCCGGGTGTCCAACCGCGAGGCGATTCTGATGTACGAGCGCTTCGGCTTTCGCTCGGCGGGGACGCGCCGTGGCTATTACCACGACAACGGTGAGGACGCTGTGATCATGTGGTACGAGCGCGAGTCCGAGCGTGCCAGCGCCTTTGCCTAGTGCACTGATCCTCGCCCTCGAGACCTCCTGCGACGACACTTGCGCCGCGGTCACCGATGGGGCGAAGGTGCTGTCGAACCTGATCTCCTCGCAGGCAGCCGCCCATGAGCGGTTCGGCGGGGTGGTGCCGGAGGTCGCATCGCGCCATCACCTCGAACTGATCGGACCGGTGACCGACGCCGCGCTCGCGGACGCAGGGGCCCAGCTGAGCGACGTCGATGCGATCGCCGTCACCGCCGGGCCAGGCCTGATCGGTGCGCTGCTGGTCGGTGTCAGCAGCGCCAAGGCGCTCGCCGCGTCGCGGCGGCTGCCGCTGGTCGCTGTCGACCATCTGCACGGGCATGTGGCGGCGAACTTCCTCGAGCCCGATCCGCTCGAGCCGCCGTTCCTTTGTCTGCTGGCGAGCGGCGGCCACACGCTGTTGGCGGCCGTGCGCGAGCCCTCTTCCTACGAAGTGCTCGGTCAGACGCTGGACGACGCTGCGGGCGAGGCGCTCGACAAGGCGGCGCGGTTGCTCGGCCTTGGATTCCCCGGCGGCCCGGAGATCGAGCGGCTGGCTCGCGACGGCGACCCCGAGGCCTTCGACTTCCCGGTCGCGATGACCCGCGGGCCCAACCTCGATTTCAGCTTCAGCGGCTTGAAGACCGCGCTGGTCTACCGCTGCCGGGACTTGGGCGAGGCCGAGACCGGACACCGGCGGGCGGACCTCGCCGCGGGCTTTCAGGCTGCGGTTGTCAAACAGCTCGTCGCAAAGCTGGAACGAGCCCTTCGCTCGGACGAGTGGCAAGCCGTGGCGCTGGGAGGAGGGGTGGCCGCGAACGGCCCCCTTCGCGACGCTGTGTCAAGGCTCTGCGAAGAGCGCAACCTGCGGATGAAGCTCGTCGCGCCGGAGCTCTGCACCGACAACGCTGCGATGATCGCCTCCGCCGCCCGCTTCACCGAGCCGATCCCGTACCCCGAATATCTGTCGCTGGATGCGACTGCCGAGACCGTCTCAGCCCGAGCAACGAGCAACGAGCAACGAGCAACGAGATCCCTATGACCACGGTGATCCTTTACTCCCGCCCCGACTGCCACCTCTGCGACGAGGCCCGAGCCGCGATCCTCGCGATCCGCGATCAGGGCCTGCGATTCGAGCTGCAGGAGATCGATATCGACAGCGACGACGAGCTGCTCTCGCGCTACCTGGAAAGGATCCCGGTGGTGACCGTCGAGGGGGAGATCGTCTCGGAGCTGATCCTGGACCTGGACGCCCTGCGGTCGAGGCTCGATACCGTACCCGCATGATCGAGCAGGGAACCGTGGAGCGCGGCGACAACGGCTCGGGGCTCGCCGACGGCGAGCGACTCTCGCTCGGAGTTGCGGCGCGCCTCTCCCGTTACCTTCAAGTCCTCACCCAGGCGCGCAAGATGGGGCGCGAGACGATCTCGTCGCAGGAGCTCTCCGACTACACCCACATCAACCCGACCCAGATCCGGCGCGACCTCTCCGGGTTTGGCAAGTTCGGCAAGCGCGGCGTCGGCTACAACGTCGAGTCGCTGGTCGCAGAGATCCGCAAGATCCTGCGCACCTCCGGCCAGCACAACATCGCCCTGTTCGGCGCCGGAAAGCTCGGCCAGGCGATCGCCAGCTCCGACATCTTCGCCGATCATGGGTTCCAGATCGTCGCGGTATTCGACGTCGACCAGAGCGTGATCGGGATGCAGGTCGGCGACCTCCAAGTGCGTGACTTCTCCCAGATCGACCAGGTCGTCGGCGACGAGGAGATCGTCGTCGGCGTCCTCGCGGTGCCGGCGTCCGCGGCTCAGGACGTTGCCGACAGGTTGGTGGATGCGGGAGTGAAGATCATCTTCAACTACTCCGAGCAGCTGCTTCAGGTGCCGCCCGAGGTGACCGTCCACACGTCCTCTCCCGCGGTAGACCTGCTCTACGCGCTGTACTTCTATCTCGCCTAGCGGCTCGAGGCGCGAACAAGGTGACGTCCTCCGGCCTCGATCTGAACCAGGTCCGCGAGGTCTTTGAGGCCTCGACCGACTTCACGATCGGGATCGAAGAGGAATTCGCGATCGTCGACCCCGCGAGCCTCGAGCTCGAACACCGCTTCGAGGACCTCTACGAACGCTGCCAGGCCGATGAGCTGCTCGCCGAGTCCGCAGCCGGGGAGCTGATCGACACCGAGATCGAGATTCGGTCGGGTCGCGGCGCGACCTTTGCCGAGGCGATCGAGCGCCAGACGAAGTGTCGAGTAGCCCTGTTCGCGCTCGCCGAGGAGATGGGCCTGGCGCTGGCCGCCACCGGCACCCACCCCTGGGCCGACTATCGAGACCAGCGAATCATCGATACCCAGCACTATCGCCGCCTCAAGGGAGACCTCCAGTGGGTTGCGCAGCGCAACAACACCTGGAGTCTCCACCTGCACATCGGCATCAATGGGGCGGACCGCGCGATCGCCGTCTGCGACTGGCTGCGCGAGCTGCTGCCTCTGTTGCTCGCGGTGTCGGCCAACTCCCCGTTCCTCGATCGCCAGGACACCGGCCTGCACTCGATACGCACCGAGATCTTCACGCGGGTCTTCCCCCGCTGTGGGATTCCGTCGACGTTCGGCACTTGGGCCGAGTACGCCGAGTTCGTGCAGACGCTGGTGCGCATGAACTCGATCGTCGAGTCGACACAGCTTTGGTGGAGCGTCAGGCCCCATCACCGCTTCGGCACGGTCGAGGTGCGCATCTGTGACGCCCAGACGCGCGGCGACGAGTCCTCAGCGCTGTTGACTCTGATCGCAGCGTGCACTGCCCAGACGGCGCTCGACTACGACCGCCATGGCTACGACGGGGCCGGGAGTCCGCTGCGCGACCGTGAGATCGAGGAGAACCTCTGGCGCGCGATCCGATATGGGATGGACGGCAAGATGATCGACTTTCGGGGCGGCGCCGAGGTGGAGGCGAAGCGAGTGCTCGAGCAGATAGTCGAGTGGACGGCCCCGGCCCGGGAGCGGCTCGGGGTGGAGGTGGCGCTGCCGGAGGCAAACGGCGCCCAGCGCTCCCGGCGGGCCCTGCGGGACGGGCAGCCCATGGAAGAGATATACAAGGATGCCGTGGCGGAGACCAAGCGGACCTACGGAGTCGAGGAGCTGGTCGGGTGAACGACGAAGAACAAAAGCCGGAGCAGTCTGGGGCTGAGCAAGGAGAAGCCGACCCCGGCACGCCCGGAAGCGGAGCTGAGGACGTGCCGCAAACGGAGGAAGAGGTCCGGGCACGGATCGAGGAGCAGATCCGCAACCTGCGCGTTCAGGATCTGATGGTCGAGAGCGTGGTCAGCGTGCTCAACCTGACCGCACGCCGGATCGCCAAGGAGGACGAGCGCGACCTCGACCAGGCTCGGATCGGGATCGACGCCGTTAAGGCCTGGGTCGACCTGCTGCCCGACGAAGCCGCGACGCAGATCCGAAACGCGCTCTCGGAGCTTCAGATGCTGTACGCCGCCGCCGTCGAGGGGGGCGGGGGTGGCAAGCCGGGAGCCGAGGGCGATCAACCTGGGGCTGAGCAAGGTGGGCACCCCCGCGGCGCCCCCGGAAGCGAAGCTGAGGAGGCGCCGCGCACTTCAAGTGAGCCGGCGCCGCGTATCTGGACTCCTCCGGGCTCGAAGTAGGCCATCAAGCTGACGCGGCTGCGCTGCTCGTAGATAGACTTCCGCGCCGCTACGGCTGGGTTCGAAGTCCGGCCGCCCGAACCCTGGAGGAGCAACCTTTGACCGACTTTTTGACGTCGTATGGGCCAGTCGTGGCCCTCGCCTGCGCGGCCGCCGCTGTCGCTTACGGCGCCTTGATCACGCGGCGACTGCTCAAGCTCTCGCCGGGCAACGAGCAGATGCAGGAGATTTCGGCCGCCGTGCAGGAAGGCGCCAAGGCCTACCTGACCCGACAGTACACGATCATCGCCGTAGTCGCGGTCGTGATCGCAGTCGCCCTGATCCCTCTCCAGAACTACCAGACGGCGATCGGCTTCGTGATCGGGGCGACTCTTTCCGGAGCCGCCGGCTTCATCGGCATGAACCTCTCGGTCCGGGCAAATGCCCGGGTCGCGGAGGCTGCGCGCGGCGGCGTCCCCCCGGCGCTCGACGCCGCCTTCAAGGGCGGCTCGGTGACCGGGCTTCTCGTCGTCGGCCTCGCCCTTCTCGGGGTCGCCGGCTATTACGGGATCCTCGTCGCCACCGGGTCCAGCGACAAGAGCGCCGTTGACGCTCTGATCGGCCTCGGCTTCGGTGGCTCGCTGATCTCCGTCTTCGCGCGTCTCGGCGGCGGCATCTTCACCAAAGCCGCCGATGTCGGCGCCGACCTGGTCGGCAAGGTGGAGGCCGGGATCCCCGAGGACGATCCCCGCAACCCGGCAGTGATCGCTGACAACGTGGGCGACAACGTCGGCGACTGCGCCGGGATGGCGGCCGACCTGTTCGAGACCTACGCGGTCACCGCCGTCGCGGTGATGCTGCTCGGGGTTCTGACCTTCACCGAGCAGGCGCAGGTGGCGATCTACCCTCTGGTGATCGGCGGCGTTGCGATCATCGCCTCGATCGTCGGCGCGCTCTCGGTGCGCACCAAAACGGACCGGGTCGAGGGGGCTCTCTACCAGGGCCTGATCGTCTCGGCCCTTATCTCGGCCGCGGCCTTTTATCCGGTGACCAAGTGGCTCATGGACGGGCTGAACCTGAAGAGCACCGACCTGACCGCGAATGCGCCCGGGGTTGGCGATCTCTACCTGTGCGCGCTGATCGGACTCGGTGTGACCGCGTTCCTGTTCGTGATCACCGACTACTACACCTCGACCCGCTTCCGGCCCGTTCGGACGATCAGCCGCGCTTCGCAGACCGGCCACGCCACCAACATCATCCAGGGGCTCGCGCAGGGACTTCAGTCGACCGCCGCACCGGCGATCGTGATCGCGCTGGCGATCCTCGGCGCCAACCAACTGGCCGGGATCTACGGGATCGGCGTCGCGGTGATGGCGCAGCTCTCGCTGTGCGGGCTGATCGTGGCGCTGGACGCATTTGGGCCGATCACCGACAACGCCGGCGGAATCGCCGAGATGGCCAAACTCCCGGAGGAGGTTCGCAATGTCACCGATCCGCTCGACGCGGTCGGCAACACCACCAAGGCGGTCACCAAGGGATACGCGATCGGCTCCGCGGCGCTGGCGGCACTCGTGCTGTTCAACGCCTTCCAGCAGGAACTCCAGGCGGAGGCAGGCGTGAACAAGGTGATCAACTTCAACCTCACCCAGCCCGACGTGCTGATCGGCCTGATCGTCGGCGGCATGATGGTCTACCTGTTCGCCGCCCTGGCGATCGAGGCGGTGGGCCGTGCCGGCGGCCAGGTGGTCGAGGAGGTGCGGCGCCAGTTCCGCGAGAACCCGGGAATCATGGAGGGCACGCAGCGGCCCGAGTACGGGCGCACGGTCAGCATCGTCACCGCCGCGGCGCAGCGCGAGATGATCGCTCCGTCGCTGATCCCGATCGTGGTGACGCTGGTTGTCGGCCTACTCAGCGCCCAGGCGCTCGGCGGCCTGCTGATCGGGGTGATCGTGGTCGGGCTGTTCATGGCGATCTCGATGACCGCCGGCGGCGGCGCCTGGGACAACGCCAAGAAGCTGATCGAGGACGGCGCCTACGGCGGCAAGGGAACCGAGGCGCATGCGGCGTCGGTAACCGGCGACACCGTCGGCGATCCCTACAAGGACACCGCCGGGCCGGCGATCAACCCGATGATCAAGGTCGCCAACATCGTTGCCATCCTGATCATTCCGATCGTCCATATCTCCTAGTGCTGCGTCCGCCAGAGCGGGACGCTCATCGGTTGACGGGGCACTAGATAGGCTCGGCCGCATGGCCGAATCAGGTACGGGGCCGATAAACGTCGCCGACTACGAGCGCCTCGCATCGGAGGCGCTCGACGCCGGCCCGCTCGGCTACTTCTCGGGTGGGGCTTGGGGCGAGTTCACACTGCGCGAGAACGTAGATGCCTGGCGGCGCTGGCGGTTGCGGCCGCGGATGCTGGTCGACGTCGGCGAGGTCAGCACCGCCACCGAGCTGCTGGGCAGCGAGCTATCGATGCCGATCGTCGTCGCGCCGGTCGCCTTCCAGCGTATGGCGCACGAGGACGGCGAGCCCGGGATGGCGCGGGCGGCGGCCGAGGCGGGGGCCCTGATGTGCCTGTCGACGATCGCCACGGCGCGACCGAGTGAAGTGGCCGAAGCGGCGCCGCGCGGGCATCGCTGGTTCCAGCTCTACTGCTTCCGCGACCGTGCCGTCACCCAGGCCCTGATCGACGAGGCGGCCGAGTTCGGCTATGAGGCGATCGTGCTGACCGTCGACGCGCCGCGCCTCGGCTGGCGCGAGCGCGACCTTCGGTCCGGGTTCGTCGTCCCAGCAAGCGTCACGGTGCCGAGTGTCGCGGCGGCGCTCGGAGCCGACAAGCCGATCGGGGTCGCAGAGGCGTTTGCGCTTCTCGATCCGACGATCACCTGGGCAGACCTCGAGCAGCTGGTCTCGGGATGCGACCTGCCCGTCCTCGTAAAGGGGGTGCTGACCGCCGAGGACGCCGAGCTGGCGCTCGAGCACGGCGCGGCTGGGGTGATCGTCTCCAACCACGGCGGCCGCCAGCTCGACGGTGTTGCGCCGTCTGCCGAGGCGCTCCCCGAGGTGGCCGATGCGGTCTCGGGGCGTGGCCTGGTTCTCGTCGACGGCGGCGTGCGTCGCGGCACCGACGTGCTCGTCGCCCTGGCGCTTGGCGCCGACGCCGTGATGGTCGGCCGGCCGGCGCTCTGGGGCCTCGCCGCGGATGGCGAGCGGGGCGCGCTGCGGGTGCTTCAGATCCTCCGCAACGAGCTCGAGCTGGCCCTGGCACTGGCCGGTTGTCCGTCGCCTGGCGCAGTCACCGGCGATCACGTCCGAGCCGCGCCGTAACCGTCCCTATAGTCGGAGCTGATGGCCCAACGAATTCCACGCGACGAGAGTCTCAGCCGGGTTTACGGGGTCGGCGACCTGTTCTCGGCCGCATACGGCAACGTCGGCTCCTCGATCTATTACGCGCTCGGCGTCACCGCCGCCTTCGCGCTCGGGCTCACCCCGGTCGCCTTCGTGATCGCGGGGCTGATCTTCATGTTCACCGCCGCCTCCTACACCGAGGCGACCGTGATGTACCCGGAGGCTGGTGGTTCCGCGAGTTTCGCCCGCCACGCCTTCAACGAGCTGGTCAGCTTCATCGCCGGCTGGGGCCAGATGCTCAACTACGTGATCACGGTCGCGATCTCGGCCTACTTCGTGCCCCACTACCTGGCCGTGTTCTGGCACCCGCTCCACCACGGTCCGGGGGACGTGATCGGGGGCGTGGTGCTGATCGCCGCCCTGGCGGCGCTCAACATCAGGGGCACCAAGGAGTCGGCGCGCTTCAACCTCGTGCTGGCGGTGGCCGATCTCTGCACCCAGGTCGTCCTGGTCATGATCGGAATCGTGCTGGTGCTCAGTCCCAGCACCCTGGTCGACAACGTCCACCTCGGCGTGGCCCCGAGCTGGGGCGACTTCGCGCTCGGGATCGCGGTCGGGATGATCGCCTACACCGGGATCGAGACAATCTCGAACATGGCCGAGGAGGCCAAGGACGCGGCGCGGACGATCCCGCACGGCGTCGGCCTGGTCGTCCTCGCGGTGCTCGGCTTGTATCTGCTGATCCCTGTCGTGGCGCTGTCCGCGATGCCGGTTCACCACGTCGGTGGCGAGTACTCGACCGCGCTCGGCTCCAAGTTCGCCGGCGACCCGATCCTCGGCATCGTCGAGAACCTCGGGCTTGGTCACGGCCTGACCCAGGTGATGCGCTACTACGTCGGTGTTCTCGCTGCGGTGATCCTCTTGATCGCCACCAACGCTGGGCTGATCGGGGTCTCCCGGCTCACCTACTCGATGGGCCAACACCGCCAGCTGCCGGAACGGCTGCGCCAGGTCCATCCCCGTTATCGCACCCCCTACATCGCGATCCTGGTCTTCTCCGCGGTCGCGGCGATCACCCTGATCCCGGGCCAGACCGACCTGCTGGCGACGATGTATTCGTTCGGCGCCATGCTCTCGTTCACGGTTGCCCACGCGTCCGTGATCTGGCTGCGAAAGCAGAAGGCGGATCACGAACGCCCCTGGAAGCCGCCGCTCAATTTCCATGTCTTTGGCTTCGAAATCCCCCTGACGGCTGTGCTCGGTGGGCTAGGGACCTTCTCCGCCTGGATCGTGGTGATGGCGCTCAACCCGCGCACGTTGGCGATCGGCGGCGGCTGGATGGCGTTGGGAATCGTCGTGTATCTGCTCTACCGGCGTTCGCAGCACCTGCCGATCACCAAGACCGTGAAGGTGGTGCTGCCGGAGGCGCTTGGGGTCGAGGAGATCGAGTACCGAAGCGTCCTGGTCGCCTTCCGCGACAACCAGCCGTTCTCCGACCTCATGGTCGCGACGGCAATCAAGTTGGCCTCGAAGCGGCGTCGCGGCGTCCACATTCACGCGATGATCACCGTGCCGACAAACATGCCGCTCGATGCGCCGATGGAGAAGGAGGAGAGCGAGGCGCGGAACAAGATCGAGCGCGCGAAGCTGATCGGCGGACTGCGGGTCAGCGGCCACGTCGAGCGGGTGCGCCCGGGCCAGGCGGGCTACGCGATTGCCAAGGAGGCGAGAATGATCAATGCCGCCGCGATCGTGATCGGGCTGCGCTTCCGCAACGGCCACCCGCTGTATGACGAAACGCTTCAAACCGTGCTCGCCGAGCGCCCGACCCGGGTGATAGTCGTCTCCGATCCGGAAGCCGACGGTGTGTCACGGCGCCGACCAGCGCTGGTGCCCGCCTGATCCGAGCGTCAGGCTCCGTCGAGGGGGACGGGGGGCGGTCGTAGAATCGGCCTGATGGCCTCTCCTGAAGGGATATACCGCGGCTCGGTCCGGGCTATGTCGATCGTGATGCTCGGGCTCGGGGTGGCAATCCTGGTAGTGACATTTGCCGGCGGCGGCGGTCCGCTGTCGATTGGCGTCCTGCTGGGCATCGCCTTCGTGGGCGTCGGGGCTGGACGGCTCTGGATGGCCTCGCGGATGAAGCGGTGACCCCGGAGCAGGAAACCGAAGCGGAAGGTCAGGCGCCGGAGGAGGAACGTCCGACGGCGCTGAAGCGTGCGGTCGGGGTGCCATGGCTGTTCGCGGTCATCTACGCGACGGTTGGCTTCTCGATCTACTTCGCGCTCGGGGTCGTTGCCGACCGCGGACTCGGCTTCACGCCGGTGATCTTCCTGATCGCCGGCCTGCTCTTCGTGCTCACCACGCTCACCTACCTGGAGGGCGCCACGATGTTCGGCGAGCGCGGCGGCTCCTCGACCTTCGCGCGCTATGCGTTCGACGAGCTGGTCTCCTTCATCGCCGGATGGGCGATCCTGATCGACTACCTGATCGTGATCGCTCTGGCGGCGATCTCGGTTCCCCACTACCTGGAGCCGATCTCTCCCCACCTCGGCGATGCCGGATTCGAGATCGCGATCGGCGGGATCGTGATCGCCGCGGTCTCGGTCCTGAACATCATCGACATCAGCGGTCGCTCGTACCGGCGGTTGCTGGCCAGCTTCGCTCTCGCGGACGTCTTCCTTCAGCTCGCCGTGGTCATCGTCGGGGCGATTGTGGTCATGCACCCCGATCGCCTCACCGCTCAACTCGACCTCTTCAGCTCTCCCAGCCTCGTCGACATCGCCTACGCGACGGTGGTCGCGATGGTGGCCTACGCCGGAATCGAGGCTGCTTCCAACCTGGCGCCAGACATCCATTTCGAGCCCAAGGACCTGCGTCGCATCGTCTCGACGGGGGCGCTCACGGTGCCGCTGATCTACGCTGGCATGGCGGCGATCGCCCTGATGGCGGTGCCGGTCGTCGCCGGGCCCCACGGACCGCATACGGCACTCGGCGGGCGCTACATCGAGGCGCCGGTGCTGGGGGTGGTCTCGGCCTACAACCCCCATTGGCTCTCGGTACTGATGCGGTGGATGGTCGCGTTGATCGCGGCGCCGGTGCTGGTCATCGCCGCCTACACCTCGATGCTGGGCGTCTCCCGCCATATCTACACGCTGGCGATCAACCGCCAGATCCCCAGCTGGCTGGGCAAGTTGGGCACCGTCCACGAGACGCCGTACCTGGCGATCATCGGCTCGGGATTGATCGCGTTCGGGCTCTTGGTGCCGACCGACGTGAAGCTGCTGGCCGGCATCTACGCCTTCGGCGCCATGCTCGCCCTCACGATCGCCCACCTCTCGATCGTGCGGCTGCGGATCACCGAGCCCGACCGGGAACGGCCGTATCGAGCGCCGGGGACGATCCACTGGCGCGGTTATGAGCTGCCCGGCCTGGCAATCCTGGCCGCCGTCCTCAGCATCCTCGCCTTCGCCAGCGTGATCGCATTCCACAGCGGCGCCCGCTGGGTCGGCGGCGGCTGGATGGTGTTCGGGCTCGTCTCCTATTTCGTCTACCGGCGGCTGGTCGAGGGCACCAGCCTGACCAAACGCGTCTCGGTGACCGCCGAGGCGCTGACCAAAAAGGTTCCGGAGATCGAGTACAAGCGCATCCTGGTACCGGTGTTCGGCACCGAGCTCGACGACGACATCATCGGCACGGCGGGCCGGCTCGCGGCGGCGGACGAGGACACCGATGACGAGAAGCCCGGCGCCCGCCTCGACGTCATCTATGTGGTCGAGGTGCCGTTGACGTTGCCACTCGACGCCAAGCTGCCACCCGAGAAGGAGGAGAAGGCACGCGAGGCGCTTCGGAGGGCGAAGGAGGTGGGGGAGGAGTACGAGTCGGTTGACGTGCACACCGAGCTTGTGCCCGCTCGCTCGGTTGGCGGTGGCATCGTCGAGATGGCGCGGCGGACCGGTGCCGAGGCGATCGTGATGGGCGGCGAGCCGCCGACGAGGATTCGCGGCGGCGCAGTCCTCGGCGGAATCGGCGCGGCGCGGCCCGACGAGGTTGGTGCGGCCACCGAATACGTGCTCAAAAAGGCGCCCAGCCGGGTTCTGCTCACCGCCCCGCCGGAGGCTTCCGACGCCCAGCGTGGCGTCGGCGCGGAAGCTGCCTCGGGCGAGGGCAAGCCCTAGTATCCGGGCATGTTCATCCTTATCGTCGGTTGCGGCCGTGTGGGGTCGTCGGTCGCGAGGCAGATGCTCCAGGACGGACACGAGGTGTCGTGTCTGGACGAGGACCCGGAATCGCATGCCCGGCTAGAGCTTGGGATCGAGCAGAGCTGGGAGGACCTCGGGGGCCAGTTCACGGTTGGAACCGCGCTCGAGGTCGACGCGCTGACCGAGGCGGGAATCGAGAAGGCGGACGCGTTCATCGCCGCCACCGATGGCGACAACACGAACATCGTGATCGCCCAGATTGCTCAGCGTCGATACAACGTGCCGACGGTGATCGCACGCATCCTCGATCCGTACCGCGCCGAGTGGTACGAGCATCAGGGTGTTCACACCGTCTGTCCCACCAAGGTCGCAATCGAGATGCTCGAGAACGACGTGCGCGAGGCGGCAGGCAAGCACGGCGGCGCCCCGAACGCGACGCCGACGTCCGAGCCGGCCGGCTAGCGGAGGGACAGGGGCATGTACATCATCATCGTCGGAGCCGGGAAGGTGGGCTGGAACCTGGCGCGGGAGCTGATCAACAAGGAGCACGAGGTAACCGTGATCGAGGCCAACCGGCGCCGCTACCTGACGGTCGAGCAGGAGCTGGAGCACAACATCCAGTACGGCGACGCATCGGAGCTGTGGGTGCTCGAGCGGGCCGGGATCCAGCGAGCCGACATGGTGATCGCTGTGACCGGCGACGACGAGGACAACATGCTGATCTGTCAGGTAGCCCGCGAGAAGTACATGGTCGAGCGGATCATCGCCCGGGTCAACAACCCGCGAAACCTCGAGCACTTCGAGCTGCTGGGGATAAAGCCCTCGGTCTCGGCGACCGGCTTGATCCTGAACCTGATCGAGCACGAGGTTCCCGAGTACGGCCTCGTGCACCTGCTCGACTTCCCAGAGGAGCGGCTGGAGATCATCGAGATGCTGCTCGAGAAGGACTCGCGGGTGGCCGGTCAGCGGGTCGGCGACCTGGACATGCCAGAGGGCAGCCTGCTGATCTCGGTGCTGCGCGAGGGGCGTGGATTCGTCCCCGGCCCCGAGACGATGTTGGAGCCGGGAGACGAGATCCTTGCCGTGCTCGATCCTGGCCGCGAGGAGGACCTGAAGGTGTTTCTCGGGCCCGACGGAGCCGGGGGGGATGGCTAGCGGCCCCGTCACCAAGTACGGCACGTACCTGCCGACGTGACCGCTGAGCGCAAGGTCGAGTTCCTGCTCGTCGGTGGGGGATTTGCGTCGGGCCACTGCGCCACCGAGCTGAGAAAGCGCGGGGCCGAAGGGGAGATCCTGCTCGTTGGCCGCGAGCCCGAGCTGCCGTATGAGCGCCCGCCGCTGAGCAAGGAATACATGCGCGGGGAGTCGGAGCGCTCCGACGCCTACGTTCACCCGGCCTCCTGGTACGAGGAGAACGACGTCGAGCTGCTGACCGGCCGCAACGTGATGTCGCTCGACCCCGAGGAGCGGAGCGCAAAGCTTCAGGGCGGCGACCAGGTGCGCTTCGAAAAGGCCTTGCTGGCCACCGGCGCCAACGTCAACATCCTGCGGGTCGAGGGGGCCGAGAACGAGGGGATCCACTATCTGCGCGCCTTCGGCAACACGGAAGCGATCCGCGCGGACGCCGAAAAGGCCGAGCACGTGGTGCTGATCGGCGGCAGCTACATCGGCAGCGAGGTCGCGGCGTCGCTGACAGCGAAGGGCACCAAGTGCACGATCGTGATGATGGAGGAGGTGTTGCTCTCGAACAACTTCGGGGAGGAGGCGGGGCGCTTCTTTCACGACCTGGTCGAGTCGCACGGGATCGAGATCCTCGGCGGCGAGACCTTGCAGGCGTTCGAGGGCGACGGCCGCGTGGAGGCCGTGGTCACGGAAAGCGGCAAGCAGGTTGAGTGCGACGCGGTCGTTGTCGGAGCGGGGGTGAAGCCCGACGTGATGCTGGCCCAGAAGGCCGGCCTCGAGGTGGGCGACGGGATCATCTGCGACGCCAAGCTTCAGACCTCGGTCGAGGGGATCTACGCGGCGGGCGACGTGTGCAGCTACGACAGCGTTGTTCACGGACGGCGCCTGCGGGTCGAGCACTGGGACGTCGCCCTTCAACAGGGCCAGGCGGCGGGGGCGAACATGCTTGGGGAGGACAGGGACTACGACGTCGTCCCCTACTTCTTCAGTGACCTCGCCGACTGGGCGAGCCTCGAGTACGTGGGGCCGGCTCAGGACTGGGACGAGATCGTCTGGCGGGGTGACCGCGACTCGGGCGAGTTCTCGGCCTGGTACCTGAAGGACGGCAAGGTGGCGGGGTGCCTGAGTGTCGAGCGATCCGAGGACCTAAGCCGGGCGCGCGAGCTGCTCGCCGAGGGAGCAGACGTCTCGGCCGATCGCGAGAAGATCGCCGATCCGGGTACCGACCTGGGCGAAATCGGCTGACCAGCGACAGCGGACGGGGTGCTTGAGTACGCCCTAGTGAGCCCAATGTTGACGCTATCGTTGGCCTCGTCCTTGCGCCCTAGTGTAATTGGCAACACGCCAGCCTCTGGAGCTGGAATTCGGGGTTCGAGTCCCTGGGGCGCAGTTCGAAACGAGCCCGCCGGGTAGAGGTCATAGGTGGTCACAAAAACCCGGAAACTGCTCCGTCTGCAGGGTGTCGGCGCGGCGGAGGCGGCAGAGCGCCTAGCCTAGGGGCCGCCCCCTCCTTTGCTACCTTGCCGCCGTTCATGAAACGTGCCATTTGCCTCATGACCCTTCTCCCGATGGCGATCCTTGCCGGTTGCGGCGGCAGCGGCGGTTCCACCCAAACACAGATCACCCCGCCGACAGCGCAGTCGCCCAAGAAGCTGAGCAAAGCCGACTTCATCAAACAGGCCGACGGCTACTGCGCCGAGCTGAACGCGGCGTTGGGCGCACTCGCCAACGGCACGACGACGAGCGACCCGGCGGCCCTGGCCCGCGACCTCAATGAGTACTACGGTGGGCTGATCCTGCACCTGCGCGATCTCGGCACCCCTGACGACCAGACGGGCTTGGACGAGTTCTTGACCGCTGGCGAGGACATCGCCACGGCCGAGGACAAGGTCCAGCAGGCGGCACGAAACAACGACAGCGCGGCGCTGGCAAGCGCCCAGAATGAGGTTGACTCGGCCGAATCGCGCTTCGCAAGCGCCGCCAGCGCCTACGGGTTCCAGCAATGCGGCCAGGGGCCGACCACTACATCGCCATCGACATCGGGAACGGCCACCGCCCCCTCGACCGCGGCGCCGGTCACCCCGACCGCGACCACACCCACCCCGGTGGCGCCGGCCCCGAGCGGCGGCACCGGAGGCGCGACCGGAACCGAGGGCGGCACGGGCGGTGGCGCGGCCGGGACCGGGGGCGGATCCGGCGGCACCTCGGGCGGCTCTGGCGGGGTCGGACCCGGCTAGAAGCCAGGCGCAGCAGTGCCTCAGGCGGCGGCCGATTCCTCCCAGGCCCCGTACAGGCGGGCGTAAAAGCCGCCCGCAGCGATCAGCTCCTCGTGGGTGCCGGACTCGGCGATCCGCCCGCCGTCCAGGACGACGATCTTCCCGGCCCGGCGGATCGTCGACAGCCGGTGCGCGATCACGATTGCCGTGCGGTTCGCGAGCAGCCGCTGCAGCCCCCGCTCGATCACCTTCTCGGTTCGCACGTCGACGTTCGACGTCGCCTCGTCGAGGATCAGGATGCTCGGCTCTGCGAGCAGCGCGCGTGCGAAGGCGACCAACTGGCGCTGCCCCGCCGATAGTTGGATTCCGCGCTCGCCGACCTCGGTGTCGAGGCCGTCGGGAAGTGCGGCGATGAAACCGGTGGCGCCGACCGCCGCGGCCGCCGCCTCGATGTCCTCCTGGCTGGCGTCCGGGCGGCCGAAGGCGATGTTCTCGCGCACCGTGCCCGAGAACAGAAAGCCCTCCTGGGGCACGATCCCAAGTTGGCGGCGCAGCGCCTGCTGCGAGAGGTCACGCAGGTCGTGCCCGTCGATTCGCACCGTGCCGCTCTGCGGGTCATAGAAGCGGGCTATGAGCTTCGCGAAGGTCGACTTGCCCGCCCCGGTCGCGCCGACAAGAGCAAGCGTCTGGCCTGGCGGGACCTCCAGATCGACGTCGCGCAGCGCCCACTCGACCTCTTCGCCTCGAGCTTCGCGCTCCTCGGCGTCGTCGAGATAGGAGAAGGACACCCCCTCCATGCGGATCTCCCCATCCAGTCTGCCGGGGTCCTCGGCACCTTCCTTGTCGGTCATGTCGGGCGCCGTGTCGAGCAGGTCAAAGATCTTGTCCAGCGCCGCCATTCCCTGCTGGTAGGTCGTATAGAGCTGCGAGAGCTGCTGGATCGGATCGAAGAAGGTCTGCAGGTAGCCGACGAAGGCGACGATGGTGCCGATCTCGATCGTCTTGTCGATCGCCTGGCTTCCACCGTAGAGCAGGATCACAGCCGTGCCGACTGCCGAGAGCAGCTCGACGGCGGGGAAGTAGGCGGCGTTGAGGTAGACGGTCTTCATGTTGGCGGCGCGGTTTTGGTCGTTCAGATCCGTCATCACGTCGATGTGACGCGGCTCCTGTCCGAAGCTGCGCACCACGCGGACGCCGCTAAGCGTCTCCTGCAGGTAGGCGGTGATCGCGGCGATCTTCTCCCGCGTCGCGCGGTAGGCGCCCGCGGAGACGATGCGGAAGACCAGGCTGGCGATCGCGAGCAGGGGGAAGGTGAGGAATACGAGCAGGGCCAGCTTCAGGTCGAGCAGCATCAGGATCACCACGACCCCGAGCAGGGTCAGGGTGCTGGAGAAAAGCGTGGCCACGCCGTCACTCAGGACCTGGTTGAGCGCCTCGATGTCGTTGGTCATCCGCGAGATCAGGACTCCCGGGCGGTTGCGGGTGAAGAAGCCGATCGACATCGCCTGCAGGTGGGTGAAGACCCGCTCGCGCAGGTCCTGGAGCACCCGGGTGCCCACCCAGCCGACCAAATAGGTCTGTACGTAGCTCGCGACCGCGTAGACAAGGGCGGCGCCGACGAACACCGCGACGATCCAGTCGAGCTTCGCGACGTTATGTGAATGGGAATGGACTGCGGTGGATATCGTCTGGATCGCTCGACCTGCCAGGTAGGGGGGAGCGAGGGCGGCACCGGTTGCGGCAAGGAGGCCCGCGAACATCAAGGCCACCTTGGCGCGGTAGGGGCGCAGCAGCCCGATCAGCCAGCGGACCTTGCGCCCGCGCCCGTCCTCGCCGCGAACCAGCCGCCAGAGCGCCGCGAAGAGCAGGAAGACCTCGCGCAGGCGGTTGCGCTCCGGCGAGTAGGTCGCCTCCTCGCGCTCGATCTCTTCCTCGGCGACGATCTCGCGCTGTTCCTCGGTTCGCTGTTCCTCGGTGCGTTCGGACTCCGGGCGCTTGCCGTCCTTGCTGCTCAAAGCTTCGCCACCTCCTCTCGCTCTTCGAGGTCGCGCTGCAGGAAGACCGAGTCGGCGAGGCCGAACTCGGCGATCTCAGCGTAGAACGAGCAGCGCTTCATCAGCTCGTCGTGGGTACCGCGATCGACGATCCGGCCGCCGTCGATGACGACGATCTCGTCGGCGAGCGAGATCGTCGAGAGACGGTGGGCGATGATGAACGTCGTCCGTCCTTCCATCACCTCGCGTAGGCCCCGCTTGATCGCCCGCTCGGTGCGCGCGTCGACGGATGAGGTGGCATCGTCGAGGATCAGGATGCGGGGGTCGGCGAGCAGGGCGCGCGCGATCGCGACCCGCTGGCGCTGGCCACCGGAGAGCGTCAGGCCGCGCTCTCCGACCCGGGTGTCGTAGCCGTCCGGCAGGTCGCGGATGAAGCCGTCGGCCTGGGCCCGCCGCGCCGCCTCCTCGATCTCTTGGCGCGACGCTTCAGGATGCGCGTAAGCGATGTTCTCGGCCACGCTGGCTGAGAAGAGGAAGCTCTCGTCGGCGACGAACGCGATCTCCGAGCGCAGCGATGCGACGTCGACCGAGCGCACATCGGCGCCATCGACAAGGACGGCCCCCTCGGAGGGGTCGTAGAGGCGCGCGATCAGGGCCACGAGGCTGGTCTTGCCCGCCCCGCTCGGCCCCACCAGTGCGACGGTCTTCCCTGGCGCCACGTCGAGGTCGATGTCGGTGAGCGCCGGGCCTGCCCCGTCGTAGCGCAGCGTGACGCCGCGCATCTCGACCTCGCCGCCGCCGGCTGGGAGGGGGGGAGCCCCCGGAGGGCTCTTGATCTGAGGCTCGCGATCGAGAATCTCGAACAGCCGGTTGCCGGACGCGACCGCCCGCTGCGACATCCCCATCGCGATCCCCAGCATCCGCATCGGGGCGGCGAGCAACGCCAGGAAGATGTAGAAGGCGGTCAGAGCGCCGAGACTGAGGCTGCCGTTGATCACCTCGCGCCCGCCGACCAGAAGCACTGCACCGGTGCCGAGCTGCGGAAGCAGGCCGATGATCGGGGAGAAGAACGCCTGCAGCTTGGTCGAGTAGATGCTCTGGTCGAAGACCCTGCCGATCGCGCGCTGGAAGCGATGCAGCTGGTGCTCCTCGCGGGCGAACGCCTTCACGATCCGGATTCCCGAGACGTTCTCCTCCGCCTCGGCAGTCAGCTCGGCGATCCGCTGCTGGACCTCCTGCAGCGCCGGGCGCGAGACCCTGTTGTAGCGCGCCGCCGTATAGATGACGATCGGCGCCGGCGCCAAGGCGATCAGCGCCAGTCCTGGGTTGTAGACGAGCATCACCGCGGCGGCGAGGGTGATCGTGAGCAGGTTCTGGGTGATAAAGATCAGCCCGTAGCCGAGAAAGAAGCGGATCGATTGCAGGTCGACCGTCGCTCGCGACATCAGCTGCCCCGTTTGCTGACCGTCAAAGAAGCTCAGCTCCAGCGATTGGAGGTGCGAGTAGAAGCGCTGGCGGAGGTCGAACTCGACCGCCAGCGAGACCTTGCCGGCGACCAGGCGCCTCACCACTGTGAGGCCCACCCGCAGGATTGCGGCGACGACGATCGCGGCGGCGAGCGGCAGCAGCGCATTCCTGTTGCCGTCCTGGATCTCGTTGACCGTGTGCCCGATCAGAGGTGGGATCACCACCGTCATCCCCATCGCCAGCCAGGCGAATGCGAGCGACCACCAAAGCTGCTTGCGATAGGGCCGCAGGAAACCCATCAGGCGGCGGTAGGTCGGGGAGCGCATCGCTTTAACTTTACAAAGTGAAGTAAAGGCTGGGCGTGTCCGGCGTCACCTGGGCGGGGCGATACTTGGGGTATGGATCGGTCCGACGCCGGGCTCTGCGACAGCTGCCAGCACCAGCGGATCGTCCGCAACACGCGCGGCTCGAGCTTCTCGCTATGCGAGCGATCGAAGACCGATCCGGACTTCCCCCGCTACCCGCGCCTGCCCGTACGCGAGTGCCGGGGCTACGAGCGAAAGAGGGGCCCGGCTACTCGATCCGGAAGTGGGTGACCGTGTGGTACGGGGTCGGGGTGCCGTCGTTCTGGCCCAGCGTGATGATCAGCCGGAACAGACCCGTTGGGAGGTCGTGGTAGTACATCTGCGGCAGGGTTGCCGGTGAGTACTGACCGTCCGCGTGCAGCCGGGCTCCGAGGGTTCCATTCGGTCCCGCGAACTTGGGGAAGTCGAACGAGCGCCCGATCACGCGCCCACTGCCAAGCGGGCTGTTGGCTCTCTCGAGCTGGCTCTGGTCGGCGGAGTCGGGCACCTTGTTGAGCGAGAAGCGGAGGATCCCTTCGCCGAGCTGTGGCGTCTTGCCGAATTGCGCCGGCGCCAGGGTGAAGTTGTGCACCTTGACCTTGACCACAACTGCATTCGAGTGCGGCTTTTCGCCATCGCGCGGCGAGAGCACGTCGATGTAGGGGGTGCCGGGGATGTCGGGCTTGACGACGTGCCGCTCGGCCCCCTTGACCAGCACCGCAGCCGCCACGCTGCCGCCGATCAGCAGGATTGCCCCCAGGAGCGCCAGGATTCGCATCCGCATGGGCGAGAAGGTTACGGGGACACTGCCATTGCCGGATCGGATAGGTTGGGCCAAGCGCGGTCTGCAAGGCAGAGAAGAGGAGCGATGGACGCCACCCAGTTGAAGAGAATCCCGATCTTCGCGAATGTGCCCGACGAGGACCTGACGGTGATCACGACGTTCGCCACCTCCGACGAGGTGCCGGAAGGCGCGGTGATCGTCAAGGAAGGCGATTACGCCAATACGTTCATGGCGATCGAGGAGGGCACCGCGAGGGTCACGCGCAACGGCGAGCACGTCGGTGACCTTGGTCCCGGCGACATCTTCGGCGAGGTCGGCGTGCTCGAAAAGGAAAGGCGCACCGCCACCGTCGAGGCAACCTCACGCGTGAAGCTGATCAAGATCGAGCACTGGGAGCTTCAGCGGATGAAGAAGAAGCTTCCGGAGGCATACGAGAAGATCGCCCAACTGGCGGAGGAGCGCGCGGCGAGCGACGACTAGCCGCCGCCCCGACGTAGAGCCCAGCTGGGCGGCGTTGCGCCCCGTCCTCATTGCCTTCCTACTGCTCGCTGACGTCTTCACTGTCGCGTCGCTTGCGCTTGCCAGGCCGTCGGGCTGGGTTCCGCCCCTCGTCGCTTTCTCGATCGTGCTGGTCGGGTTGATCGGTCTCGAAGCATGGGCGCTCGCGCACCGGCGTGACGACGCGCCCCGCCCGCCGCGCTAGTTCCGCCAGCTCTTCTTGCCGTCGACTGCGCGCTGAAGCCGGGACCTGCTCATCTTCGAGCGGCCCTCGACGTTGAGTCGCTTGGCATCGTTGTCGAGCTGCTCGCGGGTACGACCGCGAGGTCCGGAGCTGCCCGAACGCTTGCCCCCGCGACGCCCCGACGAGATGTCCCCGGTAGAGGTTCGGGAGCGCCGCCTCGACTCACCGGAGCGAGCGCGCTCGTTGTTGACCGTGCGGGCTGCGATCTCCTCGGCCCTACTCTCCGAGCGCCCCTGTCGCTTCTCGCTCTTCCTGATGTGCTCGTACTGGCGGGCGCGATTGCTGTCCTTCTTGATTCCGCGGGGTGGCATTTCGGTTCCTCCTTTGCCGCCTGTCGACGTGCCTACCCGACGATTTCCTTGAGATACGAGGTCGTGCCTGGCGAGAAAACGGGGGTTTAGCCCGACCCCAAGACGGGGAAGTGAGAGGTCAGGGACACAACGAGGCCCGCGCTGGTTGGACCGTTGGGCTTCGTGAGAGGCCGTCAAAGCCTCCCCTTGCCGAACCGTGCCCGGCCATGCGCCGGGGCACGGTTCTGTTCGGCCGTCTCGGGCCCGACGCGCGAATATGATCGCCGGGAGGAGAGGGAAGCCCTTGGAGCCATGACCAAGCTGAGTGGCGACTTTCAGACCGATCTGGCGCCGCCAGACGCGCTTGCTGCATGCGCGGAGGCCATCGACGGTCTTGGCTGGCGCATCGAATCCGTCGCTGGCGACCGCATCGTCTCCTACGCCGAGTCGGGCTCCATGCCAGACCCCACGAGGATCGAGGTGCTGGTGAGCGATTCGACCCACGCGACGGAACTGCGAATCATCGGGACCGATGGCGAGGCGAATCCGCGCGCAGCGGACGGGCTGATCGCGGATCTTGATCGCGTCCGTGACGCGATTCAGGCCTCGATAGAAAGCATGGATGAGGCGAGGCAGCAGGGCTCGCTGCTTGCGAGGGTGCCCCTGTTCGCCGAACGGCCGCTCGCTTTGCGGATCGTTAGCGGCGCTGTCGTACCCGCGGCATTCGGCGCCGTCTGCGGCGTCGTCCTCGGGATCTCGGCCGGCGCGTACTGGGTGCTCCAGGTTGTGGCGCTGATCGGGGCCATCGTGGGGGGCTTAGAGCACCCCGATGGCCGGGAGGCCGCCAGGCGAGGTCTGGTCGGAGGCACGCTGTTTGGCACCTTTCTCCTCATTGCTCACGCGGTGGCTGGGACCGACGAGACCGTCAAGCTGCCGGGCTTCGCTCCCATCCTCGTCGTGTTCACCGCAGTCATCGGGATGCTCGCGCACGCGCTCGGGGGTCGATTGCGGGCCCGAGCCGAACGCCGCTGAGCGTTCTCGGCCCCGAGTTCATGCCGAACCCCCGCTATCGGTCGGTGGAGCGCTACTGGTTCTTGATCAGCTCCTGCCGGCCTCGCGCCGACGGGGCTACGACCAGAACTCGTCCCAAGCGTAGAGATCGTGAAAGTGCTCCCGACCGTCGGTAACCCGGCCGTCCTTGAGCTCGAAGACGATGCAGTTGCTGACATCCAGGTGCTTGCCGTCCCGTTCCCCGGTGCTGCGCTGGACGCCGATCACGCGGTCGTCACCAGCTGCAAACAAGTCGTCGAGCTCGGCCCGGAAGGTGCCCCCTGTCTCCTGGCCCAGCTGGCCGAAGTAGGCCAAAATCGCCTCGCTGCCCTGGTAGTCGGAGGCGAACGAGCTCCGCCCCGGCAAATGCCACACAGCGTTCTCGCCGAAGATTTCGGTGAGCGTGTTCAAGTCGGCCTTGTTGAAGGCGTCGTAAGCGCGCCGCATGATCTCTACGTTTTCGTCTGCTGTCATCGTTTTTTCTCCTTTTCGCTCTCTTTATCCGAGTGTGAGTGGGGCTGGGCCGAAGCCCACCGAACTTGAGCCCACGGCTTCGATGGTCCGATTGGAGGCTTGGGGCTAGGCGTCGTACTGGCCGCCGAGCTCCGCCGGCTGGGGCTTACCTTTGTGCCCGGCTTCCTGCATGATCGGCGGGACCTCGGGGTCGGAGGCGAAGTTCTGAAAGCCCTCCGCATCCCAGTCGAAGAGCACCCAGACCCGGTCGTCCTCATTGGGGTCGCGAAAGACGGTCGCACCCTTGGACCCGTGTTCCTTTCGCTTCTCAAGACCCTTGGTTGAGAAGATATTCAGGAAGCGATCGAAATCCTCAACCGTCGTCGTTGCTAGAAGCATCCTTCCTCCTCTGTGGTAAGTGTCGTCGCGATCTGCGACGAAGCCCGCGCAGTATTTCGTACCTTCGTCAGCCCCGTAGCCCGGCGGCTTCGAGGGCTTCCTCCCTGTTTCGGAAAGCCTGTTCTCGCACCACCCGCCCGTTCTTGATCGTGAAGAGGAAGGCGAAGCGGTCCCGGTCCTCCATGGCGATCTGGCTCGCAGGACCGACTCCGTTTACCTGGGCCACCGCGACCACCTGGTCTCCAGCGTCGATCAGCTCTATTGGGTCAACCGCGTACCCCGACAGGGTCTTTTGGTTCTCCTCGTAGATCAGACGTATGGCCTCATTGCCGTGGTGGGTCCCCAGGAGGAGCGTCTCGAAGACCACGTCTGGGTCATAGACCTGGGTCAGAGCATCGAGGTCACCGTTGTTGTGCGCGGCGAATCCTGCCCTGATGAGTTCCAGGTTCTCCTCCGACATCGCCCGCTCAGTATCCCGCTCTTGACTGAGTGCCGCCGCCGCCACGGCTTTCAGGAGTGGTGGCACATCCCGTGCATAGGCGGCGCCGAGGACCTTGAAGCTCTTGCTGACGAAGACGTGGTGCGGCCAACTGACGGCAACTCGGGCATTCCGGGACTAGTCTTCAAACAGAACTTCGAAGAGAAGGAAAACGCGATGAGCGACAATGCCGAGACCGCGATCCTCGCGGGAGGCTGCTTCTGGCCCGCGCAGGAACTGCTGCGCCACCGCGAAGGAGTCATCTCCACCCGGGTCGGATACACCGGTGGGGAGAACGACAACCCGACCGACGAAAACCATCCGGGTCACGCCGAGGCGGTCGAGATCGTCTTCGACCCCGAGCGGATCTCCTACCGGGAACTTCTCGAGTTCTTCTTCCAGATCCACCGACCCGACCTTGGCGAACACCTGGTTGGCTCCAGCTATCGCTCGGAGATCTTCCATACGACCGACGAGCAGCGCCAGGTCGCCGAGGACACGATCGCCGACCTGGACGCCGCAGGCCGCTTTCCCGGCAAGGTCGTGACCGAGATCAGCGAGGCCTGCCCCTTCTGGGAGGGCGAGGCCGAAGACCAGAACTACCTCCAGCGCTATCCGGACGGCCACACCTTCTTCCCGCAGCCCGGGCTGGAAGCTTCCAACCGCGAGACCGCGGCCTAACTCAGCCGGAAAGGACCGCCTCCATGTTGTGGCAAGAGCCCTCTCGGCTCGGCGGATAACTCCTCGCCGCGCTGATTCACGCGATATAGCCTCCAAGCGTGACCGAGCGCGTCTCCGCGAACGGAATCGAGTTCGTGGTGCTCGAGGAGGGGGGGACGGGTCCACTAGCGCTATGCCTGCACGGCTTCCCCGACTCGGCCCACACCTGGCGACACTTGCTGCCGGCACTGGCTGAGGCGGGTTTCCACGCCGTGGCCCCGTTCATGCGGGGCTACTCGCCGAGCTCGATCCCGGCAGACGGCGACTACCGGCTCACGACGATCGCCGCCGACGCCAACGCCCTCCATGACGTCCTCGGCGGCGACGACGAGGCCGTGCTCATCGGCAACGACTGGGGAGCCGAGGCGGCCTACCTCGCGGGGGCCGTGGCTCCGGAGCGATGGCGACGCTTGGTCACGCTCGCGATCCCGCCGCTGGCGCTCGATCCGGAATTATTCGCCGACGCCGGACAACGGAAGCGCTTCGAGTACCTGTTCTTCCTGCGCACCCCCGAGGCCGAGAAGGTGGTCACCGGTGGCGGGATGGCCTTCCTGGACCGACTTTGGAGCGATTGGTCGCCCGGCTACGACGCCGGGCGGGACCTGTCGCTCGCCAAGGATTGCATCCGGAACCCCGCGAACCTGAGTGCCGCGATCGGCTACTACCGGGCTGACCAGCCCGAGTCGATCGAGACCGCGCCGCAGGCGACCCTCTACCTGCACGGCGATAGGGATGGTTGCATCGCGCTCGACCTGGTTCGCGATGCGGAGCGGCATCTGGCGCCCGGCTCGCGCATGGTCGTCGTCGAGGGCGCCGGCCATTTTCTCCAGCTCGAGAAGCCGAGGGAGGTGAACCGCTTGATCATCGACTGGATCCGGCCGGCGCAATAGTCGGAGTGGGACGTGCCGCTTGGAGCAACCCATCGAGTCCCTTGCGGACCCTTCCGTCAGCGGTCGGTGCGTTCCGAGCTGTCCCTTCGCCTTCGGCGGGCCAGGACCGTGCCGCCCAGCGTCAGCAGTGCTACTACCACGCTGGCCAAAGCCCATGGGAACGAGTCGCTTGATCCGCTGTCGTTGCGCCGTGGACCTGCCACGTCTGCCTTGCTAATGACGCGCAAGCGGTCGACGTTGTCCCGGGTGTAAGCAACCAGCGCGCCGCGCTTGCCGGGTGACCGGAGATCGCGGTTAAAGACGACGAAGACATAGCTCCCGGGCTTAACGCGCGGTACGCGGAAGCGCAGACGGTAGGTCTTTACCGGATTGGAGCTGGGCACCAGCTTGGCACGACCGAGATAGGTGTACGGTCGGCTCCGGGGTGGTGCCTTTGGCATTGGACACCTGGCCGGCGCTGGTCGGCAGGGGTAGGGCGGCGCTACGTCGAGGGGAACGAGCGAGACCGGGTAGTTGGGTCTGTTTGGCACCGAGATGGACGACCCGGCTTTGAACGTGACGCTGACCCGATCACCCAATGCCGCTACTGCCGGGCTTCGGCTGGTGATACCTACGTCGCCGCCAGCCGAAGCTGGCGCAAGTAGCGCCGCCAAGGCCACGGCCGACGCAGTAAGCATCGACCTGAGGATTGAGAAGAGTCGTGGCGCCACTCTGAATATACGCGCCCGAGGGTCGGTCAGGTCCGGGTCGGCCTGGATCAATCGCCGCCTGGCTCCCTGATGTCTAGCCGCCGGCCGCCGCGTGTTGAGCTGTTTGATAAAGTGCCAATTTGCAGGGGCTTCATGCCGGAGGAGGGACTCGAACTCCCGACACGCGGATTATGATGACGGCGAGGCGGGGTCGTCTGAAGCTGATTAGGCACGGCTCGGGTGTGTTGAGGTGCCTTCAGTTCGACTCGAAGTCGGGAGTTGGACGCACAGTGGACGCACGGTTTGGATGAGGTCGCCGCAACGCCAACTGTTTGAGCCCATCGATGCGCGCATAGAGACTTGATAGGCGGGGGCTGGGCTCCCGCTCCTCGCGCAAAGCAGAAGCCCGGTCCGCATGTGATGAGCGCCCGCGCCGCCGCACGTCATTGTTTGAGCCGATTCCCATGCCTAGAGCCTGCGATCGAGGTCCAGCGCTCGCAGTGGCAAATCCAGCCGCCCCGATTACCAGTCACTCAGCTCGTTTCGCGGGGTCGAGCGACATGCTTCGCGACGCACGCGATCACGTCGCCCATCAGCTCTGCCGCCGCCGCATCGTCGATCCCCTGTTGATTGAGGCGCCGCCAGGTCCAGAAATCCAGCGCCACGCCCACCATGGCCCCTACTCGCTCCGCTCGCCGCCCGCGAGCCTCAAAGCCGGCCACAAGCGCTGACGCGACCTGGGCCATCGATTGGTCCCTGCCGCGGCTGACCACCGCATCCAGCGCCGGAAGAAGCAGGCGGTCGCGCTGGATGTTGGCGATCATGGGCTCGTTCTCGCGATACCAGCGGTAAAGGCGGCCGAGCACTACGCTGACCCGCTCTTGCGGGTCCTCGAGGCCGAGCGCATCGTCGAGATCGGGCACCGGGTGTGTCTTCATGTAGTGCCCCCCGCAGGCAGCGAAGAGCGCGCTCTCCTCCGGAAAATGGTTGTAGACAGTGAGCCGTTGGACCCCGGCGCGGCGGGCGATCTCTGCGACCGTCGTGCGGGCGGGGCCGACTTCCTCGTGCAGCTCTGCGGTCGCCTCGACGATGCGGCGACGCGTCTCCTCCCGGCTCTTCGCTCGTTCCTTCAACTCATATGTTCGCTTTTCAGATGACATCGTGTTCAGTTAAATGATAGCCTGCCGCCAGATCAGAAACCGCGCCGTTTACTGAAAGGGGTTTGACGATGGAAACCGTGACGGCAAGAGTCCTCGGTCCAGAGGACGGCAAGGCAGTCGACCTGGGCTCGATCGGAGCCCGGTTCATGATCGACGGGAAGGAGTCCGGTGGCGGCTTCTCGCTGGTCGAGCACCCAATGCCAGCTCGGAGGCTGGCGGCGCCGCTTCACCGCCACACCCGCGAGGACGAGTACAGCTTCGTGCTCGAAGGCAAATGTGGGGCACTACTCGGCGACGAAGTCGTGATCGGCCAGCCCGGCGATCTGATCTTCAAGCCACGCGACCAATGGCACACGTTCTGGAACGCCGGCGACGAGCCAGCCCGCATCCTCGAGATCATCTCGCCGGCTGGATTCGAGCGCTTCTTCGACGAGCTCGCCACGATGTTGAGCGAGGCCGGGGAGGGGTTCGACCCGGCGGAGCTGGGCGAGCTCGGAGCTCGCTACGGGCTCGAGGTCGATCCCGAGAGCCTGCCGCGGCTCTGCGCGGAGCACGGGCTCACCCACCCGGCTCTCGAGGCGAGCAGATGAGGCGCCGGCTCCGGTCTCCGGCGATGCTGGTGGCCCAGGCCTTACATGCAGGAGGAGAGCAATGCGATGCCAAGGGTGGTCCGGGAATGCGTCCCGCGCGTTCCTGCTTTCGCGTGAAAGCAGCAGCGCCTAGCGAATCCGGCGCTCCTGATCAGCGAGGTTCCAATTAACCGCGACCGCGCGTCGGTGCGTCAAAAATCCGCGTGTTCTCGGACCGTCCTCCACGCACGGATTTCGCCGCCTCCAACACGCGGACTTCTGCGTCGGACTCAGAATCCGCGTGTTTCGAGCTTTTCAATGGTGCCGATTTGCAGGTACTTCATGCCGGAGGAGGGACTCGAACCCCCGACACGCGGATTATGATTCCGCTGCTCTAACCAGCTGAGCTACTCCGGCGGGGTGCAGGCAATCGTATCGGCGAGGTCGGGCTCAGCCCTTGATCTCGATCGCAACCGGCAACGCGTTTTGCTCGCAGTCGGTGAGGTCGCCCGAGTACCCCTCGGCGTACTTGTCGAGCAGCAGGCGCCTGGCGAGCGCGTCCTCGTCGGAGTCGTCGACGATCCGCGCCTGACCCTCGAATCGGTGGCCGCCGATCGTCACCGCGACCGCCGGATCGGCGATCAGGTTGCGAACCCAGTTCGAACGCTCCTGCATCCCCGAGAGCAGGTAGACGGTCGAGCCCTCGAGGCCGAACCAGAGCTCGGTCTCTCGCGGCTCGCCGCTCGACCGACCGGTCGTGGTCAGATAGCAGTACTGCTCAACGGCCAGCGAGGGCGCGGGCTCTGCCAAGCCTCAGGCCGCCTCGTTGATCTCCGCGATCTCCTGGTCGTTGAGCTCGATTGCCGCTGCGGCGATGTTCTCCTCCAGGTGGTCGACCGACGAGGTCCCTGGTATCGGCAGAATCACCTCGGAGCGGACAAGCAGCCAGGCGAGCGCGATCTGCCCGGGGGCGGCGTCATGGCGCGCTGCGATCTCAGCAAGCGGCCCGCCGGGCTCGGCCAGCGAACCCGCCGCGAGCGGGAACCAGGGAATGAAGCCCAGGCCCAGCTCCTCACAGCGCTCCAGCACGTCCTCCGTGCTGCGGTCGGTGAGGTTGAAGCGGTTTTGCACCGATACCACCTGGACGATCTCGCGCGCGGTCTCGAGCTGATCGACCGACACGTTGGAGACGCCGACGAGGCGGATCTTGCCTTCGTCCTGTAGCTCCTTCAGGGCGCCGACCGATTCCTCATAAGGCACGTTGCGATCGGGCGAGTGCAGTTGGTAGAGGTCGATGCGATCGACCCGCAGTCTCTTCAGCGACCCCTCGCAGGCCTCGCGCAGGTGCTCGGGGCGCCCATTGGGCGCCCACTGGCTCGGGCCGCCGCGTGTCAATCCACCCTTGGTGGCGATCACCAGGTCGTCGGGGGAAGGATGCAGCGCCTCGGCAATCAGCTCCTCGCTCACGTGTGGCCCGTAGGAGTCGGCCGTGTCGATCAGGTTGATGCCCAGCTCGACAGCGCGGCGCAGGGTGGCGATAGCGCCATCGTGGTCCTTCGGAGGCCCCCAGATCCCGTCGCCGGTGATCCGCATCGCGCCGTAACCGAGGCGGCGAACAGTGAGCTCCCCGCCGAGGGTCAGAGTGCCAGCGGTCTCGTCGGTGAGTTCGATCGTCTGTGGTGCCATGACGTTCTCCTTCCGCTCTTGCCGTCTCTTCCAACATAGCCAAGCCGGGGCTTTGACCCGCGGAATAGCCTTGGAGCCGTGAGCCTGCTCGCCGTCCCCAACTTCTCCGAAGGCCGCGATACCTCGGTGATCGCAGCGATCCGCGCCGCGCTCGACGCCGATCGGGGGCTGCTCGATCGCCACTCCGACCCCGAGCACAACCGAACCGTCTACACGCTCGCGGGGGAGGGACGGGCGCTGGAGGATCGCCTGGCCGCCGGCGCCAGCGTCGCGATCGAGCAGATCGACATGCGACGCCAGCGATGCCTACATCCCTGCATCGGGGCCCTAGACGTCTGCCCGCTGGTCTGGCTCGATATCGGAGGGCGGGAGCCGGCTCGAGCACGAGCTCGTTCGGTGGGGGAGCGGATCGGGTCGCTCGGTGTCCCCGTGTTTCTGTACGGGGAGCTGGCGAGCTCCGAGGAGCGCCAGGAGCGCGCCTTCTTTCGCGAGGGAGGACTGACGGAGCTGCGGCGGCGGATGAAGGCGGGCGAGCTGGCGCCCGACATGGGACCCGAGATCCCGCACCTCAGCGCGGGAGCAACGCTGGTCACCGCGCGCCCGCCGCTGGCCGCCTTCAACATCGAGCTCGACACCGGCGATGCAGTCGTCGCCCAGCGGGTCGCCGCCGCGTTGCGTGAGGCAGGCGGCGGGCCCCCCGGGGTGCGAGCGATCGGGCTGCCGCTGGAGGGCGGTCGGTCGCAGGTCTCGACCAACGTCCACGACCCGATCGCGGTGCCGCTGCGCATGATCGTGGCGCGAGTCACCGAGCTGGCGGCGGAGCAAGGGGCCCGTCCGGTGGAGGCGGAGATCGTCGGACTGGTGCCGGCTGCCGCACTACAGGGCTTCCCGCAGGAGCTGCCGATCCGCGATTTCGACCCAGAGCGCCACGTGATCGAGCGTCGGCTTTCGCCGACCCGCTGAGCATTCGGATCGAAAAGCTCCGGCGTTAGGGCTAGGCGAAAACGCTGGAAGTCGCGCTTTCGTAGGCAGGGTCGCCAATTCTCAGTAGCGGTCTCTGGGACGCCCGTCCAAATGGCTTGGCCGTACCAAAAACCGGTGTCGAGTCGGCACCCTCGGGGGCCGAGAAGGCCTGCATGCGGAATAAAGAGAATCACCTCAACGCCTCGGTGCGACGCCTGCGGATCGGCCTTGCGGTCGCTGCTAGCGCGCTTGCAGTTTGTGTCCTGCCAGCAACAGCCCTTGGCTCAGTTACAGACACGACGCAATTCTCAGTTACTCCCGGTGCGCTGAACTTCGGCACAGCACCCGATGTCCCCAACCTAAACGCTG
>JBBQBH010000034.1:0-30137 GCA_038317345.1 Solirubrobacterales bacterium | reverse complement strand
GACCGCCTCGGGGACGATCTCGAGCCCCCAGACCTCGCCGGCCTCGCGCGCCATCGCCAGGCCCAGCGTGCCGATGCCGCAGTAGAGGTCGAAGACCCGTTCTGTGCCCCGCAGATCGGCGTAGTCCCGAGCCACCCCGTAGAGGCGTTCGGCCATCTCGGTGTTGGTTTGAAAGAAGGCTGAGTGCGAGATCTGCAGGCGCAGGCCCGAAAGCTCTTCTCCGAAGCGCTCCTTGCCGAGCGCACCGGTGGGTCCGTCCGTCCCGCCCGAAGGGCCCTCGATCATCGTGTGCAGGTCGACCGGCGGCTGGGGGATCTGGGCGGCCGATGTGACGAGGCGGGTCTGAATCTCGCCCGTGCGGCGGCCCTCGCGAACGATGAGGTTTCGCAGCAGCCCCTCCCTGGAGCGGCGGTCATAGGCGTCAAGGCCCGCCGCCCGCGCCCAGTCGCGAACCCGGTTGCGCGCGGCGTTGCCGGGCTCCGATGCGAGCTGGCAATCCTCGACGCCGACCACGCGGTCCCAGCGGCCGCGGGCGTGGAACCCCAGCACCAGCTCGCCATCTCGATCGCCGAACGTGTACTCGAGCTTGTTGCGGTAGCGCCACTGCTCGATGGCGGGCTCGATCGACTCCAGCTCGTATCCGTCCAGCTCGCCGATGCGGCGCAGGGCGTCGTCGACCTGATCGCGCTTGGTGCTCAACTGGCGCTCGTAGTCGAGTCCCTGCCAGGGGGCCCCCGGACAGGCCTCGCCGGCGTGCTGGCAGCGATCGGGGACGCGGTCGGGGCTGGGTCGCAGCAGCTCCACGGTTTGCGCCTCTGCGAACTGACGTTTTGCCTTCGTCACCTCCGCGCGCACCTGGTCGCCGGGTAGGCCACCGGCCACGAAAACAACGTAGCCATCGCGGCGGGCGACCCCGCGGCCGCCGTAGGCGAGCGAGTCGATGTCGAGGGTGAGCAGCTCCCCCCGCTTGGCGGCTGGTCCTGTCGCAGTTGGGACGTTCACCCTCGTATCGTTGCGCAGACATGGCTTTTGACCTGGAGAGCTACTCGGAGCGGGCGGAGCAATTCGTCTCCGAGCTCGATCGCGAGTACCACTTGCACTTCTCCGGGCAGCAGGCCGAGTACCGGGTCGAGGAGATCTACGACCGTCACCGGGAGCTGTTCGGGCGCGATGCGATCGAGGCGCTGCGGGAGACGGCGACCGGTGGCGGTGATGAGACGCCGCGCCGCGCCGCGCTGCTTCTGGAGCTGGCTGTGGGCGGCTTTCTGGGCCTTGCCTGCTCGGCCGAAGAAGCCGAGATCGCACGGCGCGAGACCAAGTTGGAGCTCGATCTGGACGGCGAGCGGATCCCCTACCGGCGGGCCCCTGCCGAGCAGGCCAACGAGCCCGATTCAGAGCGGCGCGCGGCGCTGGAGGCGGCGCGCCTCGAGCTGCTCGCCGAGCACCTCAACCCCCTGCACCTCGAGGTGCTCGAGCGCACCCATTCGCTGGTCGGCGAGCTCGGTTGGGACAGCTACGCCGAGGCCTGCGCCGAGCTGAGCGGCATCGATCTCGACAACCTGGCCGCCCAGGCGCGCCGATTCCTCGAGGCGACCGATCCGGTCTATGAGGCGGTCATGGACCCCGAGCTGGAGCGGGTGCTGGGCATGCCGCTCGCCGCTATCCGCCGCTCAGACCTGGCGCGCTTCTTTCGCGCCCCCGACCTCGACGCCGCCTTTCCACCCGGCCAGCTGATCGACTCCTTCGCGCGGACGATGGCCGGCATCGGGCTCGACCTCGACGCCCAGCCCAACGTGTTGCTCGACGCCGAGCAGCGTCCCACGAAGACGCCGCGGGCCTACTGCGCGCCGGTGCGGGTGCCGCAAGAGGTCTACCTGGTGGTCCCGCGAATCGGCGGGCGCGAGGATTACGCGGCGCTCTTTCACGAGGGCGGGCACGCCGAGCACTACGCAAACGTCGACGCGACGCTGCCGGCCGAGTTTCGCCACCTCGGCGACAACTCCGTTACCGAGTCCTTCGCCTTCCTGCTCGAGCACGTGATCGAGCAACCGGGATGGCTGACCGGGGTGCTGGGCACGGCGGACGGTGACGGCGTCGCCGCCCACGTGCGCGCCGTGAAGCTGATCTACCTGCGCCGCTACGTCGCGAAGATCGCCTACGAGCTGGAGCTGCACGGCGCTGGCGCCGACCTGGGCGTGATGCCGGAACGCTATGCGGAGTTGCTCGGCGAGGCCACGCGCGTCGAATGGACAACAGCCACCTGGCTCGCCGACGTGGACGGCGGTTTCTACGTCGCCCGCTACCTGCGGGCCTGGGCGCTGGAGACGAAGTGGCGCGCGGCGCTGCGTGAGCGCTTTGGTGAGACCTGGTTCACCGAGTCGGCCGCCGGGGAATGGCTGGTCGCGCTGTGGCGGCGCGGTCAGAGCCTACGAGCCGACGAGCTGGCTGCCGAGATGCTTGGCGAGCGGCTGGACCTCGCCGACCTCGCGACCGAGTTCAACTAGGTGTTTGCCGGCACGTCAGATCCGCCGAGCCCTGCAAATCATGCGGGGCTACCGAGCCGCTTGTCTATCTCTTTGATGACGCCCTTGCGGTTCTGGTTGCGCTTCTCGTAGTCGCGCACCTTGCGCAGCTCGGCCGCGCTGAGGTCGGTAAGGCGCGACTTCACCTGCGTCGCGGTGAGCTGGTCGTAGGCCGTGATCGGGAAGCGGCTCGGGAGCCCGCTGCGCCGGCGCAGGCGATCGGCCTCGGCGAGCGGGCGGTCGGCGGCGTCGCGCGCAGCGCGGCCTGCGCGTCGTGCAGCCTGGGTCGCCTGACGCCGGGCGGGCGAGGTGCGGCCGCGCAGCTCCTTGCGCGCCTGCTCGGCCATCTGCTCCAGATCCTGAAGCAGCGAACTCGTCTGGCTGCGGCTGCGGCTGATCAGGTCGGAGACCAGCTTCTCGGCGTCACGCCGTTGCATGCGGCCGCGTCTCACCGTGTCGTCGACGACCTCCTGGAGGCGATCGCGACTCAGCGTCAGGCTCCGCTCGAGGCTGTCGCGGAAGCTTTCGATGCTCTTGTCGAGGCCGGCGGTCGCGGCACTGCTGGACTTGCCGGAGCCGGAAACGCTGGCGCTGGCCGCCCCGCTGCGCTTTGCGGTGCTGCGTTTCGCCGGGCTCTTCTTGCTCGTACTTCGTTTGGCCGCCATCTCAGTCTCCTTCCGATTCCCTTGCGCTCGTTGGCCCCACTATCTCATTCCGGCGGGTGCGTGGGTCGGGTCAGCGCTCTGCATCCTGTGCGGTTGCGAGCGCGTAGGCCGCGCCGACCGGGGCGTGATCGGAGAGGCGTATGCGACGCCCGGCCTCGCGCCGCCAAATGCCGAGCGGACCGTGAAAGTCCTCCTCGCGGACGACCTCGGGGTGCGGGAGAGGCGCCGGTGGCTCGACCACCTCGACCCCCCGCGAAAGCAGGTGGTCGATCGCGCGCGGCCCAGTTGGAGGCGCCAATCCGTAGCTATCTCGTAGCTGTTCGAAGATTTCCGGGTGCTCGGCCGGGCGCAGATTGAGGTCGCCGCCGAACAACAACGGTGCGCCGCCCGCCCACCCGATCGCGGTCTCGGCGGCGCGCAGCACCTCGGGGCCCGCCACGTCGGGGCGGTCGTTGGTCGCGTGCAGGTTGGCGACGCAGAGGCCGGCGGCGGTTCGGGTGAAGGCCATGGTGCGCCGCTCCGGCCGCCCCTCGTGGATGACCAGCTCGCGTCGCTGGGCGATCGGCGGCTCATCCCCTCCGATCAGCGCGCCCCTCAGAAGCGTCAGGTTCGACCCGCCGTCCCAGGAGGCGATCAGATCGGGATTCAGCTCGGCAGCCCAGCCGCTGAGCGGCGCCAGCTGGTTGCGGGAGGTCAGCACCAAGTGGGTCTCGGCCCCGAGCGCCTCGGCGAGCCGCGGCGCCCAGCGCGGTGGGGTCTCCTGGAGAAGGGCCACGTCCCAGCGCATTCCGCTGAGCGCCGTCGCGAACTCGGCGAACAGGCTGCGATTGACCTGCGCGTACTCGGGCCCGCGCTCGGTGACCTTCAGCAGTCGCGAGCGCCAGGTGAACAGCGCCGGATCGGGTGGCTTGTCGCGGCCGTGAAAGAGATTCCAGGTGATGGCGTGGAATTTCACCCGGGTAGTATCCGCGCCTTGAAGGGGCATTTTCTTACAGGTGAGGAGCTGAGCCGCGAGGATCTCGCGGGCCTGCTCGACCGCGCAGCCGAGCTGAAGCAGGGGCGCGAGCGCCGCGAAGCCGGGCAGGCACTCGCCGGGCGCAGCGTGGCGCTGGTCTTCGAGAAGCCCTCGACCAGGACCCGGGTGTCGTTCGAGGTGGGTGTCGCGGAGCTTGGCGGCACACCGCTGGTGCTGCGCGGAGACGAGCTGCAGCTCGCGCGCGGCGAGTCGGTCGCGGACACCGCACGGGTTCTGTCGCGCTACGTGCACGCGATCGTGATCCGCTCCGGCTCGCACACGATCGTCTCCGAGTTCGCGGAGGCCGCATCGGTGCCGGTGATCAACGCGCTCACCCCGACGCACCATCCCTGCCAGGCGCTGGCCGACCTGCAGACGCTGCAGGAGCGCTTTGGCGAACTGGAGGGCCTTCGGCTCGCCTATGTCGGCGACGGCAACAACGTGGCGCGGTCGCTGGCGATCCTCGCCGGTCTGGCCGGGGTGGAGGTGCGGATTGCGTCGCCACCTGGCTTCGCCCTCGAGGATGGGCACGGCGCGACGCTCACCGACGATCCGCAGGCCGCGGTGGAGGGCGCCGACGCGGTCTACACCGACGTATGGGTGAGCATGGGCGACGAGGCCGAGGCGGAGCCACGGGTGGCGGCGCTTTCGCCGTACCGCGTCGACGCGGAGCTGCTCGCCGGTGCAGCCGACCGGGCGATCGTCCTGCACTGCCTCCCCGCCCACCCAGGGGAGGAGATCACCGAGGAGATGCTCTACGGCGAGCGCTCCGCGGTCTGGGACCAGGCTGAGAACCGCCTCCATGCGCAGAAGGCGTTGATGGAGCAGCTGCTGGGCTGAGCGCCATGGTTGCTGCCTAGACTTGGTGCCTGGCGGCCCCGTCGTCCAATGGTCAGGACATCAGGTTTTCAACCTGGGAACGGGAGTTCGATTCTCCCCGGGGCTATCGCTACACCGAACGGAACGCCACCTTCCTCGCCAGCTGACCCATGTACCCCGACCTGAACCTAGGCCCAGTCACCCTCCACACCTTCGGGCTGATGTTCGCGCTCGCCTTCCTCGCCGCCGGGGCAGTGGTGGGACGGCGGCTGAAGGAGCTCGGCAAGCCTGTCGACTGGGCCTACGAGATCATCTTCTGTGGTTTGGTCGGCGGGGCGGTTGGCGCCCGCGTCTACTACATCGTCCAGAACAACGCCTACCACTCGAATCAGCTTCTTTCCGGCTCCGGGTTGGTCTGGTATGGCGGCGCGATTGGCGGCACGCTCGCGGTGCTGGCATGGGCCTGGTATCGCGGCTTCCTCGGACTCGCCCTGCTCGACCTCTGCGCTCCGGCGCTTGCCCTCGGCTACGCGATTGGCCGCATCGGTTGTCAGCTCTCCGGCGACGGCGATTACGGAAAGCCGTGGGACGGGCCGTGGGCGATGGCCTACCCGAACGGCACGCTGCCGACCCGTCACACGGTCCATCCGACCCCCGTCTACGAGACCCTGGCAATGGGGATCGGGGCGCTGATCCTCTGGAACCTCCGCGACCGCTTCCGGGTCGGGGTGCTGTTCGCGATCTACCTCGTCTACGCGGGAACCGAGCGCTTCCTGGTCGAGTTCATCCGACGCAACGACCACGTCTTCGCCGGTCTCACCTCGGCACAGCTTGAGAGCCTCGGGATGATGGTCGCGGGAACGGTTTGGCTCGTCGTCGCCGCCAGGCGCGGCGGCCTGCGGCCGGCCCCCGCCCCGGCCTGATTACAGGGCTCGGACCATGCCGCCGTCGAGCGGGATGACCGCACCGGTGAGGTAGGCGGCGCGCTCGGAGCAGAGGAAGGCGACCAGGTCGCCGAACTCGGCCGGGTCCCCGAGTCGCCTGGCGGGGACGCTCTGGCGCGCCACCTCGTGCGCGGCGTCCAGCGAGCCTCCCACGTCGGCGAGGCGGTTGGTCGCGAACATGCCGGTGGCCACCGTGTTGACAGTGATGCCATACGGGGCCAGCTCGTTGGAGAGCGTCTTGAAGAAGGCGACCGCGGCGGCCCGGTGGACGTTGGAGAGGTTGAGCTCTGGTATCGGCTGGCGTGTGGAGCTGGAGCCGACGTTGACGATCCGACCCCATTTGCGGTCACGCATCCCCCGCGCCACCGCCCCGATCAGCACCCGCGGCGCCAGCACCAGCGAGGTGTATGCGGCCTGCCATTCGTCGAGGTCGTTCTCGAGCGCACCTCCGGGTGGTGGACCACCCGTGTTGGTGACCAGGATCTCGATCGGCCCGAGCTCCTTTTCGACCTCGGCCGGCACCCCGGCGAGGTGCTCGAGGTTGCCGGTTTCGGCTCCGAAGGCGGTCACGTCGCCTTCGATCTCGGCCGCCGTCTTCACAAGGTCCTCGGGCGTGCGGCTGGCGATCGCGACCCGCGCGCCCTCGCGGACCAACGAGGTTGCGATCCCACGGCCGATTCCGCGACTGGCTCCCAAAACCAGGGCTGTGCGGCCCTTTATCCCGAGTTCCATGCGGGCACCCTAGTCCGACTAGACAGGCGCCCGCACCATGCGGCGAAGAGGCCGACCGCGATCACGACGCCGAGCCAGTGCAGGCCGAGCACGACCGCCGGGATGCTCGGCAGGCCGGCGAGCGCCGCGCCGAGCACTACCCGGGCGCGCGGCAGGTCGAGCAACCGGGCGGTCAGCGCCGCACACAGAAGCCACGCGGCCGGACCTGTGAGCCAGCCCCAATCGTCGAAGAAGCTGTGAGGCAGGGCGAGCGCCAGCAGCACCGAAAGCGCAGCGACCGCCGCCACCTGGAGTGCGGCGGCGCGCCACAGCACCGAGCCGTCCATGTCTTCATTGTCACCCCTCGGCATGTATCGAGGGCGCAGGCTGTGGGAAAGTGGACATCGATGAGCGGACGCAGGACGACGCTGGGGATGACCGGGCTCGAAGTTTCGCGGATCTGCTTCGGCACCTGGCAGCTGGGAAACGATTGGGGCAGCTTCGACGAGCAGGAGGCGATCGGCGCGATCCGCCGCGCCCGCGAGCTGGGAATCGATTTCTTCGACACCGCCCAGGGCTATGGCTGGGGGGAATCCGAGCGGCTGCTCGGCCGGGCACTCGCCGACGAGCTGCGCTCCGATCGCGACGCATTGGTGATCGCGACCAAGGGCGGGTTGCGAATGGACGGCGATCAGCTGCGCCGCGTCTCGAGCCCCCAGTGGCTGCGAGAAGGGGTCGATCAAAGCCTGGAGGCGCTGGGGGTCGAGCACATCGACCTCTACCAGGTGCATTGGCCCGACCCCGACACCCCGTTTGCGGAGACCGCCGGCGCCCTCCAGGAGCTCGTCGACGAGGGGAAGATCCGCCATGTCGGCGTCTCGAACTTCGATGCAGCCCAGATTGCCGAGTTCGCCCGCACGCGCCCGGTCGAGACCCTGCAGCCGCCCTATCACCTGTTCCGCCGCGAGGTCGAGGACGAAGTACTGCCCTACTGCCGCGAGCACGACATCGGCGTCCTCGTCTACGGGCCGCTCGCCCATGGGCTGCTGAGCGGCGCGATCGACGAGAACACCACTTTCCCCGAGGACGACTGGCGTGGCCAGAGCGATCTCTTCCAGGGCGAGAACCTGAAGCGAAACGTCGAGGTCGTGCGGCGGCTAGGCCAGCTGGCGCACGAAAGCGGCCGCAGTGTCAGTCAGCTTGCGCTTGCCTGGGTGCTCGCCAACCCGGCTGTGCACGTAGCGATCGTCGGCACCCGCAACGCCGACCACATAGCCGAGAGCCTCGAGGCGGCCGACATCGAGCTCAGCGACTCCGACCTGGCCCGGATCGACGAGATCGCGGGTCAGGGCGTACCCATCGGCGGGCCGACCCCGGGTTCGGGCGGCCGCTAGTCGCGAGCCTCAGAGGCCCGCATGGGCCTCGGCGGGGAGGCTTTCCGACGCAAGCAGGTCGCGGCAGCGATAGCGCTGGACCTTGCCGCTCGGTGTCTTTGGAAGCGTGCCCTTCGGCAGGATCACGCACTCGTCCACCCGCACGCCGGCCACCGACATGGCGGCATCGCGAATCGCCGCCGCGGTGCGCTCCGGCTCGGGCGCGTCGTCTTTCGCCTCGGCCAACAGCACCAGGTCCACCTTGCCGTCGCGAGGGACGTCGACGAGCGCGGCGCAGCCGGGGCGAACTGGAGCCGTCCCGGCCACCCGGGCCTCGACGTCGAGGGCGGAGATGTTGCGGCCGCCGACGACCAGGACGTCATCGAGCCTCCCCTGCACGTAGAGCTCCCCCTCGTGGACGAAGCCGAGGTCGCGGGTGTGCAGCTCGCCGTCGACGAAGCGCTCGGCGGTCGTCTGCGGGTCGCCGGCGTAGCCGCTGGCGAGGCTCGGGGTGCTGATCAGGATTTCGCCCTGCTGGCCCTCGCCGTCGGTTCGCAGCTCGACACCGGACAGTGGGGGCCCACAGGAGACGAATGTCTGCGCGCCGGGAGAGCCATCGCCGTCATCGAGCGGCTCGACGCGTCCGTCGGCAAGGGCGTCGGCGTCGACGCTCAGCAGGCGCGGCGTTTCCCCCGCGGGCGTCAAGGTCACCGCCAGCACCGCTTCCGCAAGCCCGTAGGCGGGAGCCAACGAGGAGCCGTCGAGGCCGCTCGGGCCAAGGGCGTCGAGCGCCTTTTCGAGAGTCGAGGTCTCGATTCGCTCTCCTCCGAGGATGCAGTTGCGCATCGGGAATCGGTCGGGCGGCGTCATCTTCGCCGCCCGGGCGGCGAGCTCGAGGGCGAAGTTGGGAGCCACGGTCATCGTCGCCTGCGTCTCCGCGCAATCCTCGAACCAGGTGCGGGGCGAGCGCAGGAAGCGCTCGGGTGTTCCGATCCTGCCCCCGAGGCCCTTGGCGTAGTCGAGCATGATCGTCCCGAAGAAGCCCATGTCGTGGGAGAGGGGCAGCCAGGTCACGCCCCAATCGCGCTCGGGATCGAGGTCGATGGCCTCAGCGAGCATCTCGAGCTGGGCGCCGATCGCACCTGCCGTGAGCATGCAGCCGCGCGGATTGCTGGTGCTGCCGGACGAGTACTGGACGAATGCCAGGTCGTCGGGGCCGGGGGGTTCGTCAGGCGCCGGTCCGGCGGCGTCGAGGGACTCGAAGGAGACGACCTCGACTTCCTCGGGGCCGTGCTCGCGCAGCAGTCCAGCGTAGTTCTCCTCGGCCAGCAGCAGCCGCAGCTCCATCCCATCGCAGATGTCCTGAAGCTGCGCGAGGTAGATCTCGATCGCCATTCCCCGGGCAGGCGTAGGAAGCGAGACCACCGCGCCGCCCGCGAGCCAGACACCGATCGCGCCGGCGCAGACCGGGAAGATGTTGGTAAGCAGGCAGCCAACCGGCTCCCCCGGCACGACCCCTTTGGCGCGCAACGCGGCCCCCGCCCGGTCGGCCGCCGCCCGCCATTGGTCCTGGGTGTAGTCCTGGAATCCGTCCTCGGCCCAGATCTGCAGGCAGGGACCGGGCCGCCGCTTTCCCTTGAAGCCCTCGACGAAGCTGGTGTCGCCGCTCAATCTCGCTCTCCCTCGCTACCTGGTGGTGATCGGGAGCCAGACCAGGGCCCGATCACCCCGAAACTCGACTCTATATCGGGCGGTTAGCGTCGGTCCGCTCGCACTCGCCGGGCAGCCTTCAGGCGCGCCGTCTTCCCGAGCTCTGTCTTACGCAGCCGCACAGCGCCGGGGGTGATCTCCACGCACTCATCCTCGCGCAGAAACTCCAGCGCCTGATCGAGTGAGAGCTGCCGTGCCGGGATCAGTCGCACCAGGATGTCGGCGCTCGCCGCCCGTACGTTGGTCTGGTGCTTCTCCTTGATCGCGTTGACGTCGAGGTCTTCGGCGCGGGCATTCTCGCCGACGATCATCCCCTCGTAGACCTCTTCACCAGGTCCGACGAACAGGGTCCCGCGCTCCTGCAGCCCGAAGAGGGCAAAGCTTGCCGTGGTGCCACGCCGGTCGGCAACCAGTGCGCCGGTCGGTCGGGTGCGCATCTCCCCGGCCCATGGTTCCCAGCGTTCGAAGACGTGGTGCAGCACCCCGGTGCCACGCGTCTCGGTGATGAACTCGGTGCGAAAGCCGATCAGCCCGCGGGCCGGCACCAGATAGTCAATCCGGACCCAGCCGGTCGAGTGGTTGACCATCTGGTCAAGGCGCCCCTTGCGCAATGCGAGCAGTTGGGTGACGACACCGAGGTAGTCCTCGGGCACGTCGATAGCCAGACGCTCCACGGGCTCGTGCAGGGTGCCGTCGATCTCGCGCGTCAACACCTGCGGCTGGCCGGCGGTCAGCTCGAAGCCCTCGCGTCGCATCAGCTCGAGCAGCACCACGAGCTGAAGTTCGCCCCGGCCCTGGACCTCCCAGGCGTCGGGGCGGTCGGTGTCGAGGACCCGAATCGAGACGTTTCCGACCAGCTCTGAGTCGAGACGATCGCGGATCTGGCGGGCCGTGAGCCTGTTGCCGTCGCGGCCCGCCAAGGGGGAGGTGTTGATGCCGAGGACGATCGACAGCGAGGGCTCGTCGACGCTGATCACCGGCAACGGGCGCGGGTCGTCGGGATCGGCGAGCGTCTCGCCGATCGTCACATCCGGCAGGCCGGAGACGGCGATGATCTCGCCCGGCCCCGCCTCCTCCGCCTCGACCCGGTCGAGGGCCTCGGTCACGTAGAGGCCGCTGACCGCCGCGTTCTCGATGCTGTCGTCGGCGCGGCACCAGGCGATCCGCTGCCCGGCGCGGATCGTGCCGTGGCGCACGCGGCAGAGTGCCAGGCGGCCGACGTACGACGACGCGTCGAGATTGGTGACGAGCGCCTGCAGCGGGTGGTCAGGGTCGTAGTAGGGAGCCGGGATGCGCTCCAACATCAAGTCGAGAAGGGGCGAGAGGTCGGTGCCCTCCTCGCCCTCGCTGAGCGAGGCCCAACCCGCTCGGGCGTTGGTGTAGACGATCGGGAACTCGATCTGCTCGGAGTCCGCGTCGAGGTCGAGAAAGAGCTCGTAGACCTCGTCGACGACCGTAGCGATGCGCGCGTCGGGACGGTCGACCTTGTTGACGACGAGAATCACCGGCAGCCGGGCTTCCAGCGCCTTGCGGAGCACGAAGCGGGTTTGGGGGAGCGGACCCTCGGAGGCGTCGACCAAGAGCAATACCCCGTCGACCATCGTCAGCCCGCGCTCGACCTCGCCGCCGAAGTCGGCATGGCCGGGCGTGTCGATGATGTTCAGCTTCACGCCGCGGTAGTTGACCGCCGTGTTCTTCGCGAGGATCGTGATGCCCTTCTCCCGCTCCAGATCCATCGAGTCCATGACCCGCTCTGCGACGTCCTGACCGGTGCGGAAGGCGCCCGACTGCCAGAGCATGGCGTCGACCAGGGTCGTCTTGCCATGGTCGACATGGGCGACGATGGCGACGTTTCGGAGGTCCTCGCGACGAGCCATAAGGGGCAACGATCGTACGGGGACGCGATTTGGATCTTCGCGATAATCACCCCTTCGGGCGGTTAGCTCAGTTGGGAGAGCGCCTGCCTTACAAGCAGGAGGTCGCTGGTTCGAGCCCGGCACCGCCCATTAACGAACCCAGCGGACCGTCGGCTCGCGGCAGTCGGTTAACCCGCGAGCCGGCGCACCCGTGCCAGCTCGGGCTCGCCGGTCGGCATCCGGCGTTCCTCGCCCAACAGCCGCTCCATCCAGCCCGGCATCCACCAGATCCGATCTCCGGCCAGCCGCATCGCGGCCGGCAGCAGGACGAGGCGGATCACGGTCGCGTCGAGCAGAACGGCGACGCTGAGGCCGAGACCCAGCTCGCGCATGCTGATGATCGGCGCGAGGGCGAAGGCGACGAAGACGCCGGTCATGATGAAGGCGGCGCCCGTGATCACCCCGGCGGTGTGACGGAGGCCATATTCGATCGCCGCGTCGGAGTCGCCCGTGTGCAGATAGCCCTCGCGCATGCGCGCCAGCAGGAAGACCTCGTAGTCGATCGAGAGCGCGAAGACGAGGCTGAAGATCGACGTTCGCATGATGTCGTCGACGAAGCCCGGGCCGCCGAGCGGCGCGCTGCCCGTGAAGCAGAGGGTGAGCACGCCGAGCGCCGCGGCGACCGTGAGAACGTTCAAGGCGACCGCGATCAGTGGCAGGAGCACCGAGCGCAGCAGCGGGATCAGGACCAGGAAGGTGACCACGCAAAGGACCAGCACCAACCACGGGAAGCGAGTCGCGATAGCGGTGTCGAAGTCCTGCAGGTCCGCGGCCGGACCACCGACCCGGACCTGGGCACCGGTCTCACGGCCCAGTGCGGCGGCATCCGTCTCCAGCTGCTTTCGCAACGGGTCGCCGGCTCGGTCGGAGTTGCCGTGCTCGACGACGAGGATCCGCGCCGCCGTGCCCCCTTGGTCGAGGTTCACGGCCTGGCTTGCGGCCGAGCGTGTGGCGGAGCTGGCGCTGTCGACCGCCGCCAAGGTCGCGTAGCCGGAGCCCAGGACCTTGCTGAGCCGCCCGGTCTGCTGTAGCTGCTTGCTCGATTGCGCGGTTCGCGCCTGGAAGGTGACCACACCCCGCTTCAGCCGCTGAAGGCCGGAGACAAGCTGGGTGGTCTTGGAGTTGCCGGTACTCAACCCGGTGGCCAGGGCGTTTGCACCGCTCTGCAGGCTGCCGACCCCGGTGGCCAGGCTGCCGGCTCCGCCGTCCAGGCGGGCGAGGCCCGAGCTCAGGCTTCCGGCACCCGCGATCGCCTTGCTGCCGCCCTGGTTGAGCTGCGATGCCCCGGCGCTGATCCGCGTTAATGCCTGTCGCAGGTCGTTGGTCCCGCGGGTCAGCTTCTTCGTGCCGTTGATCAACTTGACCGTCCGGCTGTGGATCTTCGACACGGCGTCGGCGGCCTGCCCGGCGCCGTCGCTGGCCGCGGCGAGCCCGGCGTCGAGGCCGTCGTAGCCGGGTGAGGCCGGCTGGCCGGTGAGTGAATCGTTGCCCGAGATTGCCGCTGCGGCGGCGTCGACCGCCTGATAGGTCTCGAAGTACTTCGGGTCAGTCCTGGCCACCGGCCCCATTGCGTCCAGCGCGGCCAGCGCCTTGTTGAGGTTTGTGGTGGCGACGCCGACCGGTTGACGCAGCTTGTTGAGGCCGCTCTGCGCGTCCTGCAGCTGCTTACGCAGCTTGTTGAGCCGCGGAAGCCCGTTCGCGGCGCCGCGACGGATCCGCAAGATGCCGGAGCGCAGGCTGCCGACCCCTGCCCGGGTGTGGCTCGCGCCCCGGGCGAGCTTTGCGAGGCCGGGGGAGCTGCGGCTCAGTCCGGCCTCCAGAAGCGAGGCCCCCTGCTGCGAGGTAGCGAGGCCGGCCTGGAGCTGGAGCGCACCCTCCTGGGCGCTGTTCCCGCCAGAGGCAAGCTTGCTCGCCCCCGCGCTTGCCGTGGCGATGCCAGCTCGCAGCTGGACCGTGCCGGTTGCGGCTTTACCCAGCCCTCGATTCAGTCGACCCAGCGCGACCTGGCTATGGGCCAGCTGCTTGCGCCCCTTTGCGAGCTGCCCGGACGCGTCGCGAAGGGGTGCGGTCTGCCGGGAGATCAGACCGGGGCCGAAGACCGCCAGCACCCGTTTGTTGTCGGCGAGCTTGTTCTGGAACTTCTGGATTTGCTTCAGCCGGGAGGGGCTGGTGATCGCCCCATTGTCTGCTGCGACGGTGATCTCGTATGGAGCCCCCCAACCGTCGCCAAGCGTCTGCTGAATGGCGTCGAAGTCCTGCTTCTCACGGGAGCTGTCGGGCAGGATCCGGGGATCCGGCGGGCCGGTCTCGATCGCGAGCGCGGGCGCCGCGAGGGCGATCACGAGGACCAGGACGAGGCCGGCGGCCAGCGCCGGGCGCCGCAGCGCGGTGAGCGCCGCCCCGGCGATCCCGGACCTCTCGCCCGAGCCGCGTCCGAAGCGGTAGGCGTTGATCTTCTTGCCGAGCAGCATCAACGTCGCCGGGAGCGCCGTGTTGGCCGTGATCACGCTGAGGACGGCGGCGACCAGAACACCCACGGCGCTGGAAAGCATGATCGTGCCCGGGGAGATCAACAGTGCAGCCACCATCGCAACGCCGAGCGCCAGGCCGGCGAAGCGGACGGTGTGCCCGGCCGTGTTGGCCGCTGTCTGGGCCGCGAACCGGACCTCCTGACCGGTGGCCAGCTCTTCGCGGAATCTCGACACAAGAAGCAGTGAGTAGTCGACGCCGAGCGCCAGCCCCATCATCGAGGCGAGGTTGAACGAGACGACGTCGAGGACCGCGAAGCGGTTGATCAGGTCGAGGACGCCGCCCGCTGCGCCAACTGTGGTCATGCCGAGCGCCAGCGGCACAGCGGCGGCCACTGGGCTTCGGAAAACCAGCAGCAGGATGATGATCAGCAACGGGGCCGCGATCAGCTCGGCCTTCTCGATCGCCTTCACGGTGCCGCTGTGGATTGCGTTGGCGATGTCGGGGAAGCCGGTCATATGAGCGACGACCGGTGCTTTGACTTGGTGGTCGAGCTGGTCGCGAATGCGCGGGACCGCCTCGCCGCTGGTCTGCTCGAACGGTTCCTGGATGCGAACCAACAGCAGAGCCTGGCCGCGATGCGGGCGAAGCGCCTTGCCCAGGCCGGGGGTCCACGGGCTCGTCACAGAGATATGGCGCTGGCGCTCGAGACTGTTGGCGAGGCGCGGGCCCTGGCGCCGCAATGCAGAGTCCGGTCCCTTGAGCAGGATCAGGGCGCCCCAGCTGTCACCGAAGCGCGAGCTCTGCAGGCTCTCGGCCTTGCCCGCCTGCGTATCCGGGATCAGGATGTTGGTCCGGTGCAGGCGATTGCCGACCCCGATGCCGATCAGGGCGAGGATGCCGGCGATCGCACCCCAGACGGCGAGGGCGCGGCGCGGGTTGGCGATTGCCCAGCGCGACATCGATCTAGCTCACGCGAACGTCGCGGCCGCCGGCCGCGCCCGGTTGCATTCGTGCCTGTCCATCAGGATCTCATCGGTGTGGCTTTGGCCATTCCTGAGAGCAGCACTGCCTGAAGCGGACTTTCCTGGCCGGGCATCTACCCAATAGCAGGGGTTCTGCGTGCGCAAAGCGCGCCGATCTCCTCCTTGTTGACCGGGCAATGCGGGAAGAAACCTTCCCTGGCGCGGCATTATGCCCTCGCCGTAGGTCAACGGCGAGAACCCTGCTCGCCGCTGCTACTGCTTGCTCTGAGGGTCCTCGGGCTCGGCTGGCTTCGAGGAGAGGTGCGGAGCGGGTATTTCCGCCGCGCCCCCGAACTCGACGAATCCGGCCTCCTGGGGGAGAAGGGCGGTGCTGAGCTCGTGCGCGTCGAAGATGTCGTCGAGGTCCTCGCGGGTCAGCGTCTCCCGCTCGAGCACGTTGGTGGCGAGGTGGACGAGGCAGTCGCGGTTCAGCGCCAAAAGCTGGCGGGCGCGGCTGAAGGCCATCTCGGCGAGCGCCTGCGCGTTGAGGTCGACGTCGCGTCGCGTCGCGTCCGACAGCGCGTAATCGCCGGTCGGCAGCGCCAGCGGCGTCCCCTCCAGGGGCTCGGTCGCCACCGTCATCCCGAACTCGGTGACCATTTGCACGCAGATCTTGTGCACACGGGACAGGTCGTCGGCGGCCCCCGAATAGGCCTCGCCGAAGATCTCCTCCTCGGCGGCGCGCCCACCCAGCGCCGTGACCACCTCGGACAGAAGCTGCTTGCGGGAGTTCAGATAGCGGTCCTCGCTGGGCGCGCTGGCGACGAAACCGAGCGCCGGCCCGCGCGGCACGATGCTCATGATCTCCGGCGGGTCGAGCCCGACCAGGCGCCGGCAGAGGGCGTGGCCGGCCTCGTGGTAGGCGACGATGCGGCGCTCCTTGTCGGTCAGCCGGCGCGCCTGTTGCGAGCCCACCGACTGGCGCAGCAGGGCCTCGTCGAGATCGTCGCGCGCCATCGCCTCATGCCCCAGGCGGCCGGCGATGATCGCCGCTTCGTTGAGCGCGTTCGCGAGCTGCGCCCCGGTCATCCCGGTCGTCTTTCGGGCGACGTCGGTGAGGTCGAGATCTGGCCCCAACGGCTTGTTGCGAGCGTGCGCATGGAGGATCGCCTCGCGGCCGTCGCGGTCCGGCGGGGCGACCAGGACCTGGCGGTCGAATCGTCCCGGTCGCAGCAGCGCCGGATCAAGCTTTTCGACGTTGTTGGAGGCTGCGATCACGATCACCGTGCCGGGGTCGCGCTCGAAGCCGTCGAGCTCGACCAGCAGCTGGTTCAGCGCCTGCTCGCGCTCGCTGGTTCCGCCATCGCCGGCGCCGGAGCCGCGATGCCCCCCGACAGCGTCCAGCTCGTCGATGAAGACCACCGCGCGCCCGCCCTTGCGCGCCTCCCTGAACAAGCGGCGAATGCGGGCTGCGCCGCGGCCCACGAACATCTCCACGAAGCTCGAGCCCGAGGCGGAGAAGAAGTCCACCCCCGCCTGGGCGGCCACCGCACGAGCGAGCATCGTCTTGCCGGTGCCGGGTGGGCCGTAGAGCAGGACGCCCCGCGGCGCCCTGGCGCCGAGCGCCTCGAAGCGGTCGGGGTCCTTCAGCCACTCGGTGACGTCGAGAAGCTCCGACTTGGCCGCGTCGACTCCCTGGACCTCCTCCCAGAGCACCGTTCCCCCGTGGGTCGCCTTCACCGTTTCGGGCCGCGTCGCGCCCAGCGTCCCCTTGTAGATAAGGATGAAGATGCCCAGCAACGCGGCCATGAAGAAGACGCCGAAGACCGGATACCAGTCGGTGAAGAACGCCCTCATTGACGCGCCCGTCACAGCTTCGATGAGAATCGTCCCTGAGATCATCGATTCGCCAAAGTTCCCCTTGTTCGAGTCTGGCACACACCCGCGAACATTCTTGCCAGATATTTGGCCATTCGTTTGCCTTTTCTGTACTCCCCCATCCTCAAAATGAGGAAGGCGCGGCCAAGGACAGGGCGCTTGGCGATGCTGATCGCCGTCGCCGTCATCTTCTGGGCGTCGCAGCCGCCCGCATCAGCGGCCGGAGGCGTGCTCGTGGTCGGCGACAGCCTCGAAGTCGGCACCTCGCCCTACCTGCGAGGACTGCTGCGTGGCATTCCGCTCACCGTCGACGCCCAGACCAGCCGTCCAAGCTCCACCGGCGTGGCGATCCTGCGATCGCGACTACAGAGCAGCGACCAGGTCGTCGTCTTCGATCTGGGGACCAACGACGACCCCGCCCAACCGCAGGTGCTTGCCGCCGACCTGACCGCGGTTCGCTCGATCGTCGGGGGGCGCTGTGTGGTCGTCGCGACCCTCAAACGCCCGCCCTACAACGGCGTCTCGATCGACGGGCTGAATGGCGCCGTACGGGACTTCGCCGTCGGCTCGCCGCCCACGCAGCTGGTCGACTGGCGGGCGGCGGCGCTCTCGACCCCGGGACTCCTGGGGCCCGACGGGGTGCACGCGACAGCGACCGGCTACTCGACCCGCGCGCAGCTGATCGCGCAGGGGATCCTCGGCTGCTTCTCGGGCAGCGCCTCGGTGCCGCCGGCGAGCGGCGCGCCCGAGGGTGAGTCGCCGCTCGCAGGGCAGGCGGCTCCATCGTCGCCCCGGCAGCCGAAGGTCGACTGGGCGAGGCTTGGCCTGTCGAACCCAGCCGTGTTGTTTGCTGCGCTCGAGCTGGAGGGGCAGCGTCTCGCCGCCGCGGTCCGGCAGGTGGTCAGTGCCCCGCTCGCCGTCCTGCGCAGCTTTTGACCTCGCGGGCGATTGCCCGGGCGCGGATCTTGTAGCCGTCGGCGGTGGGATGGACGCCGTCCGCGGAGAGCGACAGCGAGTGGTCGCGGACGATCCGGGTCCACTTGACGACCCGCATGTTTCGGTGCCGACGGTTCTGCTGCGCGAGCACATGGTTGTAGCCCGCGTAGCTCGCCCCGCCCACCGGTGGGCGCACGATGTTGGCCCAGACCACGCAGCGACGGCGGCCGGCGAGATGGATCGTCGAGCGCACCGCAGAGCGAAATGTGCCGACGGCATGCGGGTCATCGTTGGTCCCGAGGCTGATCACGACCACGCGCGGGAACTTGCCCAGGTGGCGCAGCAGCTCGACCCCCTGGGGCGCGTGGCGGGAGATCGATGCGGACTGGCGCAGGTTGAAGCCGTGCAGATCACCGGGCAGGTACGGCTCGGTGCCGACGGCAAGCGAGTCGCCGTTCACGAACACCAGTGGGCGGGCGCGATCGTGCCTGGCGGCAGCCTGCGACGCCACCCCCGACAGCACTAGCGCCAGGCCCGCGAAGGCCGCGGCCCTGCGGCCTGGCCGCCCGCCCTTGCTCGCTCGAGAGCGCAAGTCGCATCCACGCTAGCGGACCACGCCTGGCCTGCAATCCCCTGCCCAAGATCAGCGAATTCGATGAGACATCCGGCCAGATCGCTCTGACCGTGCCTCGCAGGCACCGATTCGATCGAGGTGAACTTCGGCGAGGGGACTCGACTCACGACGGGATTTGGCGGGCGCTCAGCGAGAGCGGCGCTGGCCGCCCTGCTGTGCCTGGCGGCGTCGCTGGTTTTGCCCCCCGCGGCCGGCGCTGCGACCCGTTCGCCGCTGGCCGAGGGTTCGACACTCGAGCTACCCGGCCCCGCCGGCCCCTTTCCAGACACCCTGATCCACAACCGGCCCCTGCTCAGCCGCATCGACGGCCCGGCCCTGCGCGAGAACTCCTACCCGGTGCTCGGCGGCGAGCAGGTCGAAGTGTCTTCGACCTATTACACGGACGAGCAGATGCAGAGCGTCGTCAACGTGCTCGGCGGCCTCATCCACGGGCCCGAGATGAACACATTGTCTGTATATGTCGCCAGTCCCACGGAGGTCACGGACATGTGTGGCCAGGGCGCGCTTGCCTGCTATGCCCCGGGGATCAGCGAGATGATCGTCTCGGGCGACGACGGTTCCTCCTACGGCGTGCCGCGCGACTTCACGATCGCCCACGAGTACGGGCACCACATCGCCAACAACCGGGTCAACCCGCCGTGGACCGCGCTCGACTCCGGCGCCAAGCGCTGGGCCACCTACGAGCGAGTCTGCCAGGGCACGCGCAAGGGCCAGCTCTTTCCCGGTGACGAGCAGTACCACTACTGGGAGAACCCGGGCGAGGGTTTTGCGGAGTCAAACGCGCACCTCAACTTCCCGGGCGTTTCGGTGCCGTGGGGCTACAGCTCGCTTCTGCAGCCCACCCAGGGCTCGTTGGCGAAGCTGGAGGCCGACATCATCAGTCCCTGGACAGAACCGACCACCGCCGTTTGGAACGGGAGCATGTGGCCGACGCGCCGCAACCCCGCCGAGCGCCGCTTCTCCACGCCGCTCGACGGCCAGGTCGAGATTCGCCTCGATGGGCCGCCGGCGGGGTCGAACTACGACCTCTTCCTGCTCGGTCCGAAGCTGCGCACAGCCAAGCACCTCAGAAAGCACCACCGCAGGTTCAGGGTTCGCCGGCGCGTGATCGACCGCGCAGCCTCCAGTAGCTCCAGCGAGCAACTCGACCTGAACCTGTGCGGGCAGAGCTCGATTCGCGTCGAGGTTCGCCGCCGCAGCGGGGCCGGGCCGTTCACGGTCAGCGTCACGCGGCCCTAGCCCGACACGGCACCGCCTGAGTGAGAGGGATCTTGCGGGCGTGCGGCATTGGCGCTTCTGCGACGACAAAGCCGCAGTAAGCCTGCAACCTTGGGCGAGGCGTGGTGGGTGCGTCGGGAGCGCACGACCGCAGCGCCCCCCGCATCATCGTGTTGGAGAAGACGTGACCGCAGCCCCCTATTGGCAGCTCGGTCGGCAGCCTTGGCGCCGTGCCGTGGTCGCCCGCTGCGCGATCTCACTGCTGCTCGCACTGGCGACGGCGGCCGCAATTGCACAACCGGCCGCCGCCGACACCGTGCCGGCGCCGGGCAGCGGCACCGCGAATGCCAGCGCCTTCGACGCCCAGGGCATGTGGATCTGGTACATCAGCCGCTCCAACGGCGGCAACGTGCCGCAGATCATCGCCCGCGCCCACCGCGCCCATATCGGGACCGTCTACGTGAAGGCGAGCGACGGCTCCACCGGCTGGAGCCAGTTCACCAGCTCGCTGGTCTCCGCTCTGCACGCCGGCGGGCTGAAGGTCTGCGCCTGGCAGTTCGTCTACGGCAGCGCGCCCTACAAAGAGGCCAAGCTCGGCGCCGCGGCGGAAGCAAAGGGGGCCGACTGCCTGATCATCGACGCCGAGGGTCAGTACGAGGGCAAGTACGCGTCGGCCGACAAGTACATCCGCAAGCTGCGCTCGCAGGTCGGTCCCAACTTCCCTGTCTCATTGGCCGCCTTTCCCTACGTCGACTACCACCCGGGGTTTCCCTATTCGGTCTTCCTGGGCCCCGGGGGCGCCCAGTACAACCAGCCGCAGATGTATTGGAAGACGATCGGAACCAGCGTCGGCAACATCTATGCCCACACCTTCCTCTACAACCGGGTCTACCAGCGGCCGATCTACCCGATCGGACAGACCTATGAGGCGCCGGGCCTGGGGACGATGAAGAGGTTCCGCCGCTATGCGATCAACTACGGGGCAACCGGCGTGAGTTGGTGGTCATGGCAGGAAACTACGGGCAGCGAATGGGACGTGCTCGCCAAGAGAGTGGGGCGCATGAGGGGCGTTCAGCCCAGCCTCGAGCTGCCGCTGATCAAGAAGGGAAGCAAGGGCGACCTGGTGGTTTGGGCGCAGGAGCACCTGATCGCGGCCGGGCAGAGCGACCTACCGGTGACCGGGATCTTCGCGAGCCGCACGGAAGCTGCCGTGGCCGCCTTCCAGCAGCAGAAGGGGCTGCTGGCCGACGGGATGATCGGAACCGAGACATGGCGCAAGCTGCTCGACTACACCCCGGTGACGGTCGAGTGGGGTTCCCCCGTCTACAACCGCCGGTCGCGCTCGATAACGGCACGGCCGGGCGGCGCGGACGCGCCGCTCTCGGCCTCGCTGCCGCCCCGCCGCAACGAGATCGACCCCGGGCCGCGGCCGTAAGAGTCGCGGCGGCGGCACTCGGCGCGCTCGTCACCTCGCTTCTGATCGCGGCGCCGGCCGGAGCCGCGACACAGAGGGAGGTTCAGGCGGCGGCGTTTGCCGTGCCGGTGCCGACCGCTCCGATCCGCGATCTCGTGATCGAGCGTCCGAGCCGCGCGGAGGCGCGGGCCTCCGCCTCGGCGACAGCCTCGGCGCAGCCCTATCCGGTCAATGACGGCGCTGGACGCACGGTGGCGATAGACGTGTCGCCCACCTGCTCGATCTCCTGCGACAACGCCGACCCCCAGACGATCGCCAACTTCCTCGGCACGCTTCCCCACGGCGACGAGATGAACCTGCTCGAGGTCGACCTCGTGACACGCAACGTCGACTTCGGCGCGTCGATGGCGGCGGCCTGCGGATCCGCGCTGGCCCTTTCCTGCTACTTCCCGGGCGAGAACCGGATGGTTGCCAGTGGCGACACCATCAATGACCAACCGGACAACGCCACCCAGCTCTACGTGATCGCCCACGAGTACGGCCATCACCTCGCCAACCACCGCAACAACGCTCCGTTCCAGAATCCGGCGGTCGACTGGGGCCCAAAGAACTGGGCCAGCTTCGCGGGCGTTTGCCAGGGGTGGTTGCGGGCCGCTACTTCCCAGGTGACGAAGGCGATCACTACTACGACAATCCCGGCGAGGCGTGGGCGGAGTCGTTCGCCCACAACGCCTTCCCGACCCAGCCCGTGCCCTGGGAATGGCCCGACTTCCCTGACCCCAGTACCGGCGCCTATCCGTCGATCCAGCGCGACGCCCTGCATCCCTGGAATGGCGACAGCGTCGAGAAGCGCCGCGGTCACTTTCCCAAGAAGCGCCGGCCGAAGAAGATCATGAAGAGATTCGGCACGCCCCTCGACGGCGACCTGAAGCTGAGCCTGAGCGGGCCGGACCGCGCCGACCTCGCTCTGAAGCTGCTCGACTCCACCGGTCATGTCCTCGCTCGCTCCGACGGCGTCGGCTCGCAGGAGTCGGTCAGCTACCAAATCTGCGGCCAGCGGGGGCTGACCGCGGTGGTGCGGCGCCACGGCCGCCGCCTGACGCGCTTCAAGCTCACCGCGCTGATTCCCTGACTAGCCGATCCGGGTCTCGAGCCGGCCGAGAGTCGGCGAGCTGACCACGACCTCGTCGCCCGTCTTGAGCCAGACGCGCGGCTCGCGAACGCTGCCGACGCCCGACGGGGTACCGGTGGAGACCAGATCTCCCGGCTCAAGCGTCATCAGAGACGAGAGGTGCGCAACCAGCTGCGGTATCGAGAAGACGAGGTCGGCGGTCGAGGCCGACTGCATGGTTTCCCCGTTCAGCTCCAGCGCCAGTTCGATCGCATCGTGCGGGCCGGCCTCGTCGGGGGTAACCAGGGCGGGGCCGCAGGGTGCGGAGCCGTCGAACACCTTGCCCGGCATCCACTGAGGAGTGGAGAACTGCAGGTCGCGGGCCGAGAGATCATTGAACAGCGTGTAGCCGGCGACGTGATCGAGGGCGCGGTCCTCAGCGACGTCGCTCGCCCGGCGGCCGATCACGAAGGCGACCTCGGCCTCGTAGTCGACCTTCTCGCTGGTGGCCGGAAGCGGAACCGTGGCGCCGGGCTCGGCGAGGGCGTTTCGGTACTTGGCGAAGAAGGTGGGGCTGGAGGGCGGGTCGATGCCCGCCTCGGCCGCGTGGGAGCGGTAGTTGAGGCCGATGCAGACGATCTTCTCCGGGTCCGGCATTGGCGGCAACAGGGCCGCGTCCGCCACCGCGGCCTCATCGTCGGCGGTCTCCAGCTCACCGACCCGGTCCTCGGCGATCAGCTCGCGGAGGCTGGAGCGCTGCGGGTCGCCGAGCGCGCTCCAGGCGTCGAATACCTGGTCGCCGCGCAGCACCCCGGCCCTGGGGCCGTCCGGGGATCGATAGCTCACCAGCCTCACGGCGGGCAGCCTAACCGCGCCCTGTGATAATCAGCGGGCGGGCTGCCACCAGCTTCGGGCGCCCGTCAGCCCTCGGGGGCGTAGCTCAGTTGGTTAGAGCGCCGGCCTGTCACGCCGGAGGCCGCGGGTTCGAGTCCCGTCGCTCCCGTTACTGGTTTGCCTTGCAAGTGCGGCAGTTTTCGGCTCTTCCGGGGAGAGCTGTTCGCCGGGTTCAGCACCCTCAGAATCGGCGTTAGTGCCCATTAGTGCCCAATCAGCGTCGCCGAGCAGGCCTCCCATGCGGGTTTTCGGGCGGAGGCCGGTGACGTCGGTGTAGACGCGCAGAGTCATCCGCGGATCGCGATGGCCCATCTGGGCGGCTGTGATCGCTGGGTGCTCACCGAGCTCTGCCCGGAGCGCGGCATACGTGCGGCGCAGGGCGTGGAATGTGATGCCCTCTGGGAGCGGCGGCTGTCCCTTGCTGGTGAGCAGCTCGTCAGCTTGCTCGATCGTGGAATAGAGGACCCGCGTGCGGACGCTGTTGCGATCGCGAGGGCGGCTGCGGTCGCGGCCGGGGAAGACGAAGTCCTCGGGCTGGCTCCAGCGGGAGGCGACCTTGTGCTCGCGGAGCAGCTGCACGAGCTCCGGCTCGAGCGAGACGCGGCGCACGCCGGCGGCGGTCTTGGAGGTTGCGACGATGAGCGCGCCTTCTCGCAAGTTAAGGTCGCGCCAACGAAGGTGCGTCAGTTCGGAGACCCGCAACCCGCCGGCCATGATCGCGGTGGCGAGCAGCGCCCGGTTGCCCCCCGCCGCTCGCAACAGGACCTGGACTTGGTCCCCGGTAAGCCTGGCGCGCCGCGGCTCGGCCTCCTTGAGTTTCGAAACCTTGGTCTTGACCGGGTTGTGCTCGATCAGCTCGTAGCGAACCGCAGCGTCGAGGATCTGGCCGAGCCGGGTCAGGGTCTTGTTGATCGTGCGGTTGGACAGCGGCCGATCGACGCGACCTCGCTCGCGCTCGCGCACCTTCGCTGCCTTGTAGCGATCGACCTCCTGCGCGGTGATCTCAGAGAGCTTGTGCTTCGCAAAGAATGGCAGCAGGTGGTGAGTGAGGGCGAGCTCGTAGTCCTCGGCGGTCCGCGCGGCGAACTCGTGGCGGCGCGCCTCGAGCCACTCCGAGGCGAACTCGTGGAAGGTCGGCTCCTCTTGAGGCTCTCGAACCGATGGCGCTGCCGGCGGCTTCCAGATCCCGCGCCTGACATCCGCCAGAACGTTCGAGAGCTCCTCCGCGGCTTTCTGCCGAGTCCAGCCCTCGGCCCGCGTTCCGAGCGTCAGATAGCGCCGCTTGCCGTAGGCGCGGAAGCGGAGTGCGTAGACCTGCCCGCCCTTCCGATCCAACACCAAGACCTGCCCGGTGAGCTTGCGAGCCATGCTCAGCTGAGCGTATGCCACCGGTCAACTCGCCCCGCCACCCTTGATCGGCAGGAGGCGGGGGGCATCATCTCGATCGGAGGGATCAGCCCTTCGCCTTCCATCCCGAGGCCCGGGCCGATCGGTGTCTTGTCCCAGGGCCCTCATTCGAACGGCAGCCAGCTTCGGATCGAACCGAAGCCGCGGCCGAGGGCCCTTGCCCAGCCTTATCCCTCCCAGTTTGATCGCATGTGTGTAGACCCAGGAGCGATCGACACCCAAGCGCCTGGCGAGTTCGGCAGCATCGATCAACTCGGGGGCTGCAGCCGCGTTTCGCTGAAGCAAGTCAATGACCCGGTACGCGATTGCTTCGACGGTCCGTGGATGGAGTTTGATCCTGCTCGATTCCATGATCTTCACCGCTTCTGTCCGCCAAAAGCGCGGTTTGCCTCGCTGAATTCCCGATTCGCTCAGCCGCCCTGAGGGCCACCCCACCGGAGGGTGCGTAGTGTGTCGGGGGGCGAGGTTGGGGCTGAGATGAGCTTCTGAGGGTGGGCTAGCGAGCGGCATGCTGAACCGGCAAGTCATTCCCTGACGCATCCGGTAAAGGGCAGTCTTTCGGAGGGATGGGCGACTGAGGATCAGGGTTCTTTTGCGCTGTCCGGTCTACGAAACCGAAGGTCACAGGTTGAATCCTGTCGGGCCCGCTCAGCTTCTTGCTTATTGTCGCCGTTCCACGCCTGCAACTCAGGCAGATCTGATCGACAATAAGGATTCGGCGTTCCGGTCGGTTCCATCTCTTTCCGGCACGTTCCACGGCCTGAGTGCTACATCAGTGCTACAGACGCACGGGTCTGCACAGCAGCCCAAGGTCGGGAGAAGCCCGGAGAAGGCATCGGTATCGGGATTCGAACCGGGTTTTCGGACTTAGAACCCGATAATAAGGGCGATGTAGGTCCGACGCCGGCAGCGTCTCTTCGGTGAATCGAAATGCGCCATAGTGGAGTTGGAGTCAACCGTCATCACGTGTCGCGACTCCGGCTGCTCGTTCATCGATTGTATTGATCTAGACGCTCTACTGATCGGGCGCACACGTCGAACGGGACGCCAGACGCAAACCTTTGGATTACATTCCGCGAGATCCTCGCGACGTTGTTGTCGTAGTTGTTGTGTGACAAGCTCCCGCTCCAGGCGATGGAACCGGTGGAGAAGACCGCGCCGCCGGTGCCAGTTTCGAAGAAGACCATGTCCGCGCGGACATGGTCGGGTTTCAGTGCCTCAACCTCGGAAGCATCCATGACGTCTTCAATAGCAGGTACAAAAGACTCAGAATGGGAGCCAACCGACGATGCGAGAAGGAGCGCATGTGGCGGAGTGCCTAGCCCGTAGTCAAGACGGTCCATCTCATACCCCGCCGCCCCGCCGAGAACGAGTCCGAAATTCCCAATAACTTCATCGTCACCAACACCTTCGAAGATGAACGAGGCTCGGGGATTACAACTGTCTGGCAGGCGTCGATAACCAGATCCCTGCTCCGACCCCCATGCGGTGTAACCTGTACCGGCGATCGACTGTGTCGTGTGTCCACTGTATCGCCATAGACCGCCACGCTCTCCAGTTGCGCTGTGGTGATGTTCACCGGGTAGAGCGGTCCAGGTGCGGCTCCCACTATCGCGGCGCACCTCCATGACCGCATCGTTTTGGGGATCGAGCGTGGTCACCCAGTAGCAAAGCTCGCCCCCGAGGTAGGCGAGGCAACCGCCGGTGTCGAGGTAGCCCCGCAGGCCGTCCACCATTTCGCGCGTCCAGTATTCCGGGTGAGATCCGGTAATAACGACTGGATAGTGGGAAAGGAGCTCGGATCCCTCACGGTGAAGATCCTGGTCCGTGATCACATCGTGGTCGATGTTCTGTTCCAGCAGCCAATCGATGAGGAAGAGGTCCGCGCTCATACGCGCCGGAGCGCCGATGTTCTGCGCGTAGTAGTTCGGCCGCATCGTGCTTGGCTGGAGGCGTGAGGCGTAGTAGACCGGGCTGCCGTCTCTGTGTACGTCATAGAGTCCCCGCAACCCGTGGTCCGCAATCCACCGATCTTCCGCTTGTTCGACCTTTGCGGAAGGTCCTCCAAAATGGTTGGCGTTGGCGTACGCTTGCCAAGTCAGCGTTGGTAACAGCACCACGACCCGGGTGCGGTCAGCGTCAGGACCGGGGCGCACGACGAACGGAACCCGATCCTCGCTGTCTCCAGCTATCAGTCGGATCGCATAGAGTCCGCTCGGGTAAGACTCGTCGATTACAACTCTCAGGTCCGTCTCCCATCCCACGTCCTCAACATCGTCAGAATGGAAGTGAATTGCCGCATAGTGTTCCGGCGCTTGCTTCCACGAATGTTCCTCTCCTGTCCATCTCCGTCCGGTAACCCCCCTGGCCGGCATGTTGACCAGGAGTGCATCGAGCCCGGTCGGCGAACGATCGATCACGCGCCGACTGCTGATGCTTTCAGAGAAGTCCCATGCAGCTATTAGGTCGGCGTCAGCGTGCCTTGAAGCGCGAACATGCGCCTCTGACTCAAGCTCTGTGACGGTCAGCGCGCGACGCCAGATTGCCGGACTCTCGATTTTCCCGTCGAAGTGCCCATAGACGATATCTTCTTCACCTATCGCGGCGACAAATAGTGAGCCGGCGGTATCACCTACGCCGCCACATCCTAGAGGCGCGGAGACCGTTGCCCATGCGTCTGCATGCGGCCATCTCCGATTGGGCCGCTGCACGAGTGTCGCCTGGCGAGATTCAAAATCGACGCTAGCGGCGACAAACGTCCACTGATCCGATGGAATCGGAACGCCTGTCCTCAGCCGGTCCGGCTCCCTACCTGAATCGCCTATCCAACATTCCAAGTCGCTATTCGCGCCGACGAGCAGCGCAAACCCAGACTCCACGATTTCGTTCCACCTACAGATAACACCCTGATCGCTTTGGCTCGCCGGACTCGGTCGGATCCAAGCGCTGCACGTCAGAGCGTTTAACTCGGCGAATTCCTCGCAGTCATCGAGTTTCATATACGAGCCGGCACGGATCCGTTGGACCCGCCCTTTGTACTCGCCGTTCGCACCGGAGGAATGCACAGTCTCCCGAACGCCTGGCCCAGCCGGATCATCGATGCCATGCCGAAGGCGGACGATGTCCGCACGAAAGTTTGGTCGTTCGCAACTGACCTTTACCTCCACGTGATCCCCGACTGTCACCCCCAGCTTGTCCGCGTAACCGAAGACGTCTTTCCGGGCTTTACCACGCCATGGCACGGTAATGGCTTCCCGGTCAGACATCGAGCACTGTCAGGGCGTCGCTCGCGTCGACGAGTCGCACCGGCTCATCCTCGGAAACGAGAATGGTGTCCACGGGAGCGAGATCGCCCACTGCCCGATTCTCGGTGCGCTCCAGCCAGAGCAGCGGATGGAGGACCACGGTCATCCCGGCGCTCAACCTCCGGTGCGCGCCGGGACAGGTCGGCACCTCCACGGCGTCCACGCCGGTTCCATGTGCGTGGAAACATACTTGTCCCTCATTGCGGTAGCCGTGGCGCCGGTACACGCCATTGATTGCCGCCTCAAGATCCTCCGTGTACCGTCCAGGTCGCATGAACTCCAGCGCGGCTTGAAAGGCTTCACAGCGCATCTCCCAGAACCGGCGCTCATCATCCGTGAAATGCGTGAAGCGATAACGTCGGCGAAGCTCCACCCAATAGCCCTCGGGACCCGCGATGTCCATTTCTACGACGATCAAATCGTCTCGGACAACGGGCTCGTTATCGGGGGCTGTTCCGCCGACATTCCATCCACTTGCGCGACAACCCAGACCTCGGAATGGCTTGCGCGAGAATGCAACAGCGCCGTCACAGATGCCATCGCCACGCAATGACCGATGCGCGTCGGCAATAAGCTCACTAGGTTGGACTCCGGGGCGAAGGGCTCGCTCGAAAATGTCCGCTGCACGCCTGACGATTGCCGCAGAATTCCGCAATGCAGCGAGCTCAGCATCGGTTTTACAAATGCTTGCCGCTTCGAGGACATCGTCCGCGGGAGTAAAGGCAGCCCGAGGGACACTGGAAGAAAGACTGCGCCAATCCTTGACTGTCAGGTGATCATCGAAAGCGACAGTCCCAAGTCGGCTCTCCGCAAGGCCTAGCTCCGATAGTGCGTCCGCGACGGCTCTGCCGCGATCGTGGCTTGATCGCGTATCGGGCACCCAATCGGGGAGAGCGTAAATCCGTACCGGGTCAAGGAACAGGATCGGCTCTCCTTCCAAGGGAAGAAGTAGGATTGCGGAGGGCTCCACGAAATTCTTGATGCCTGCGAGATAGTTCAATTTACCTCGGGAGCAGGCATCGCCTTTCGCGGCGACGAGCAGGGCGTCGAGACCCCTGCTGACCATGTCTACGCGGAGTGCGGCGTAACGGCGATCACGTTCCTCGAGCGTTGACAGGAATGTCGAGTGTTGATCTGATGGTGAAGTGTGATCGGCAGAAACAGGCATAGGATTCCCTCAGCGAATTCGGGGGCGCCCCGACCGTCGACGATCTACGCTAAGGAACTCGGCCGGGTACAAATGCAAGACCATCCGCAAATCAGATGCCAGGGTCCCGAAAGCGCCACCGAGCCGACGACTTCCGGCAAGATCGGCAATCTGCCGATTTAGATGGACGTGAGCTTCGATGGGACGGTCGGACGGACGGCCACTCCCTGTGACAAGATTCTGATCTTGTTCAACGTCGCCTCTGGCGCGCGGGAAGATTGCGCTCCTGCTCATCGTCGATCCCGCCGACCGCAGCATATGTCTCGATCGCTGGCGCGCTGCGTAGATATCGCGCACATCGTCGTCTCCGAGCGATCGGACGTGAGCGCCGCGATGTAGCTCTTGGTCGATGGGGCCCTCTTGGGCGAGATGAGCCAGAGCTTCGCGCCCCGCGCCCCTCCCGGTACCCGAGCAACTCGGCCAGCTGACCGTCATGGAAAGGGGCACTTGGGAGCCTGACCATCGATGATGCCGTTCGCGAAGGTGCCCCTCACTTAACGAGCGGTGGACGTAAGGTGCAGGACCGTTCAGTGACCAATTCATTATTTGCTGGGCGGGAAGCCCGGCAGGACGACCTCGTCGCCCGGTTGGCGCGGCCATTGTTCTACGACTAGCTACGCCAGCCAAGCCGACTTCAGGTCGTAGTTGTTGAACGAAATTCCGTTCTTCGAAGGTACGAGACCGTTTACGTTGCTCGCGTAGCCGTCGATGATGGGAGGGAAGTTGGGAATGATGTAGGCACCCTCGTCGTAATCGACCTTCTGCAGCTCGTGAATCAGCTCCGTTTGCCTCGACTTGTCGGTCGTACCGACGGCCTCTTTGAACAGCTTGTCGTACTTGGGGTTGCTGAAATGCGTCTCGTCAAGCTGTGCTTTCGGACCGGTCACCTGTGCCGCCTGCACCAGGTACGTGTACCAATTCCAGTAATCCTGGGCAAAGTTCCAGGAAAGCCAATTGGGGCCGAAGTACTGGGCAGTGTTTGTCTGCTGCAGCTTGATGTTCACGCCAGCGGCTTTCGCCTGCT
>JBBQBH010000033.1:0-30808 GCA_038317345.1 Solirubrobacterales bacterium | reverse complement strand
ACGTTTGGCCCAGCTCAGCGCGGCGGTCCCGTGCTCTGGGATCCTTCCTTCGCTACTACAACCGACGCAGGCCCCACAGCTCTTTGGGGGACCGGCCGCCGATCAGCCGCGTTCACAACCTCCGTGGGCAGGACAGCTAGGCCGGTCCCTCGCGGCGGCCGCCAGCTGCCCAACTGATGAGCAACCTAACCAGCGCCGCTGTTCCCCCGCTCGGGCCTGACGATCACGCCCGCGGCGACGGAGATGAGCTGATCGTCTACGCCGACCTCGGCTGCCCGCACTGCGCCGCGGCCTGGGAGCGGATCAGCGTTTTGCCTGCGCGGCTCGTCTTTCGCCACCTGCCGATGGCCAGCAAACATCCTCGCTCGCCGGTCCTGCACGCCGCCGCCGAGGCGGCGGGAAGCCAGGCGCGGTTCTTCGAGTTGGTCGACTCGCTGTTCGCCGATCGTGGGCACGTGGACGATCCGCATCTGTGGGAGCGCGTCGAGCGACTCGGCCTCGACCTCGAGCGCTTCGAGGCCGAGCGCCGCTCCCCTGAGGTCGAGGCCAGGGTCCGCCGGGACTTCGAGTCCGGCATCCGGGCTGGGGTCACCGGCACGCCTGCCCTGTTCCGTGAGGGCGAAATGGTTGCCCTCGGCGACCTGGAGTCCCTTACCGCCAGCGATTGGCAACTAGCAACCAGCGACTCCTCTGTAACATCGCCTCCGACAGAGAACGAGAGTTCTTAAAGCGAAAGGGTCGCCAACCGGGCGGCCGGAGGTAAAAACTTAGATGAGTATGTTTGACGTTAGCCGCGTGTCGGCGGAAGTTGGCGAAAGCGAAATTTCCTTCGAGACCGGCAAACTCGCCAAGCAGGCGAGCGGCTCCGTGGTCGTGCAGGCCGGGGAAACGATGGTGCTGTGCACAGCGACGATGGGCAATCTGCGAGACGTTGATTTCCTGCCCCTGACCGTCGACGTGGAGGAGCGGATGTACGCCGCGGGCAAGATCCCGGGCTCGTTCTTCCGCCGCGAGGGGCGTTCGGGAGAGAAGGCGACCCTGACGGCGCGGATGATCGACCGTCCGATCCGTCCCCTCTTCCCGAAGGGCTGGCACTTCGAAACCCAAATTGTCGCCCAGCCGATGTCGGTGGACCAGGTCCACCCCTACGACATCCTGGCGATGAACGGCGCCTCCGCGGCGCTTGCGCTGTCCGAGATTCCGGTCGCCAAGCACGTCGGTGCGGTTCGGATCGGCAAGCTCGATGGCGACTTCGTCGTCAACCCCGAGGAAGAAACCCTCGATGAGCTGGAGCTGGACCTGATCATCGCCGGCACCGACGAGGCGATCCTGATGGTCGAGGCAGGCGCCAAGGGCGTCAGCGAGGCCGAGATCCTCGACGCCCTCGACATCGCCCATGCCGAGATCAAGAAGATCGTCGCGATGATCGAAGAGCTGCGCGGTAAGGCCGGCAAGGAGAAGCTCGAGGTCGACGAGCCAGTGGTCGACGAGGGCCTGCTGGAGGAGATCCGCTCCTCGCACGGGGCGAAGATCGACGAGGCCACCTCGGTCCCCGACAAGCTGGCCCGCCAGGAGGCGGCAAAGGCCGTCGAGGACGAGGTGCTCGAGCAGTACGCAGGCGCCAAGGACTCAGACGAGTCCGACCCCGAGCGCCGGCAGGCCGTCGAGGCTGCCTTCGCAACGCTCGAGAAGGCGATCATTCGGCGCCGAATCGCGGTCGACAAGAAGCGACCCGACGGGCGCGCCCAGGATGAGATCCGCCCGATCGAGTGTGAGGTGGACGTCGCGCCGCGTGTACATGGCTCGGCGCTGTTCACTCGCGGTGAGACCCAGATCCTCTCCAATGTCGCACTGGGCACGAGCCGAATGGACATGCGGCTCGACACGCTCGGAATCGCGACGTCGAAGCGCTTCTGGCATCACTACAACTTCCCGCCCTTCTCGGTCGGGGAGGCTGGCTTCATGCGCGGTCCGAAGCGCCGCGACATCGGCCACGGTGCGCTCGCCGAGCGCGCCTTGGCGCCGACGATTCCCGACGAGGAGAGCTTCCCCTATGTGATTCGGGTGGTCTCCGAGACCCTGGAGTCGAACGGCTCCTCCTCGATGGGCTCTGTATGCGCCTCATCGATGGCGCTTCAGGCGGCGGCCGTCCCCGTCTCCGCCCCGGTGGCCGGAGTCGCGATGGGCCTGATCAAGGAGGGCGACGACTACGTCGTCCTCACCGACATCGCGGGCGTCGAGGACCACCTCGGCGACATGGACTTCAAGGTCGCCGGGACGTCGGAGGGCATCACCGCCCTCCAGATGGACATCAAGATCACCGGCGTCACCTTCGACATCCTGCGTGACGCGCTCGAGCAGGCCAACAAGGGACGCCTGTTCATCCTCGACAAGATGGCCGAGACGATCGACGGTCCGCGCGATCAGCTCTCACCCTACGCGCCGAGGATCGAGGCGATCCAGATCGACCCCGAGAAGATCGGGGCCGTGATCGGCAAGGGCGGGGAGACGATCCGCGCCCTCTGCGAGGAGTTCGAGGCCGAGATCGACGTCGACGACGACGGCACGGTGAAGGTCTATGCGACCAGCGGCGAGTTGGTCGAGGCCTGCATCGCCCGCATCGAGTCGATGACGAAGGAAGCCGAGGTCGGCGACCGCTACGACCACGCGAAAGTGGTCAAGACGACCACCTTCGGTGCCTTCATCGAGTTGACGAAGGGCACCGACGGGTTGCTGCACATCTCCAACGTGAAGCCCGGAGAGAGGGTCGACACCGTGGAGAGTGTGCTGAAGCCCGGCGAGGAGCTCGACGTGACCGTGGTCGAGGTCGACAAGGAGCGAGGCCGGATTGGCCTGCGGCTCTCCGACGATCCGTCGGTCGCAGGCAAGACCGCCGAGGAGCTGGCGTCGGTTGGGACCGGCAGCGACGGCGGGGGCCGCCGCGACGGCGGCGACCGGCGCCCGCCACGCGACGGCGATCGCGGTGGACGGCGGCCTGATCGCAGCAGGCGTGAGCGATAGCAGCCAGCTAACCGAGCTCGAATCCGGCGTTCGAGTCGTCACCGAGGCTGTGCCCTCGGTGCGCTCGGTCGCCCTGGGCCTCTGGGTGAGGACCGGGTCGCGCAACGAGACCCCCGCACAGGAGGGTGTCTCGCACTTCCTCGAGCACATGTTGTTCAAGGGCACCGAGGCGCACTCGGCAATCGAGATCTCGGAGCTCTTCGACGGCCTGGGTGCGTCGGTGAACGCGGCGACCGGCAAGGAGACCACCCATCTGAATGGCCGTTTCCTCGACGAGCACACCGAGGAGGCCTTCAAGCTGCTCAGCGAGATGCTGCTCGAGCCGACCTACGCCGAGGTCGACTCCGAGCGCCAGGTCGTGCTGGAGGAGATCGCGATGTACGAGGACGAGCCGATGGACCGCGTGCACGATTTCCTTGCCGAGGCGGTATTCGGCAAGCACCCGCTCGGACGCCGGATCCTCGGCCGCGCCGAGGTGATCGCGTCGGTCCCGGTGCCCGAGATCGCCGCCTACCACGATGGCCACTACGTGGCGCCGAACCTCGTCGTCTCTGCCGCTGGGCATCTCGAGCACGAGCAGATCTCTGAGCTGGCGCAGCGATACATCGTCGCGCCGACAAAGGGCGCAGGTGAGTGGAACGGCAGCGACGCGAGCACCGAGGCGCCCCTGCGCTTCCACCAGAAGGACACCGAGCAGTACCACCTCTGCTTCGGTGGGCCTGGGCTGACCCGCGACGACGAGCGTCGCTATGCGCTCGAGGTGTTCGACTCGATCTTCGGCGGCTCCTCCTCCTCGCGGCTGTTCATCGAGATTCGCGAGAAGCGTGGACTTGCATATTCGGTCGGCTCCTACAACGACAAGTACACGGACCAGGGGCTTGTCGCAACCTATGTCGGCACGCGCGAGGAGAACGTCGAAGAGGCCTGTTCGGTGATCGCGGCGGAGCTGGAGCGGCTGCGAAACGAGCCCGTGTCCGAGGAGGAGCTCAGGCGCGGCAAGGAGAACGTCAAGGGCCGCACCGTTCTCTCCTCGGAGTCGACCGCGTCACGGATGTCGAGGCTCGGCCGCGCCGTCCTCTTCGGGCTGCCGCTCTATTCGCTCGATGAGGTCCTGGCGAAGGTGGACGCGGTCACGGTCGACGACGTCACGGCGCTGTGCGAGGACCTCTACGACCCGCAACACCTCTCCGCAGCCGGCATTGGGCGTGACGAGGAGCTTTTCCGCCGCGCGGTCGCGGATGTGGCCGAGCCCTTGGCCGCGGCAAACAATTGACTCGAGTCGCCGTTTCGGGCGCTGCGGGGCGGATGGGGAAGACCGTGTGCGAGGCGGTCGAGAGCGCCGACGACTTGGAGCTGACCGGACGCGCAGACCCGGCGCTGAGTGACGACCTGTCCGCCGTCCTCGGTGGCGCCGACGTCGTGGTCGACTTCAGCACCCCCGACGCGGCCTCCGACAACGTCCGCGTCTGCCTGGAGGCGGGCGTCCACGTAGTGGTCGGAACGACCGGGTTCGACCTGACGGCGCTCCGCGAGGCGGTTAACGGAGCCGCCGGCGATGCCAACTGCTTCGTCGCTCCCAACTTCGCGATCGGCGCGGCGCTGATGATGCAGCTTGCCCAGCAGGTGGCCCCTCACATGCCCGAGTGCGAGATCGTCGAGCTTCACCACGACCGCAAGCTCGACGCCCCCTCGGGCACCGCAATGCGCACCGCCGAGCTGATCTGCGAGGCAGGCGGAAAGGTCCATGAGCCGATTCACTCGGTTCGCCTGCCCGGATTGGTGGCCCATCAGGAGGTCATCTTCGGCGGCGAGGGCCAGACGCTGACGATCCGCCACGACTCCACCGACCGCCACTCGTTCATGCCCGGGGTGCTGCTCGCGGTGCGCAAGGTGGGGAAGCTGCCGGAGCGCTTCACGGTCGGGCTCGAGAGCCTTCTTTAAGCGCCCTGGCTGGCCAGCCGACCAATAGGATCGCCCGGTGACCGATTTGGCCCGCATGGACGCGACGGCCCAGGCAGATCTGGTCCGGTCGGGCGAGGCGAGCCCCGTCGAGTTGGTCGAGGCGGCGATCGCTCGCATCGAGGCGAGCAACCCGGAGCTCAACGCGGTGATCCACCCGCTGTTCGAGAAGGGCGTGGAGTCCGCGAAGGGCGAGCTTCCCGACGGTCCCTTCCGCGGCGTCCCCTTCTTGCTCAAGGACTTCATGGCGCACTCCGCTGGCGATCCCTTCCACGAGGGCATGACGCACCTGCGCGACATCGGCTGGACCGAGAAGTCGGACACCGAGCTGGTGCGCCGTTTCCGTGCCGCGGGCTTCGTCGTCCTCGGCCATACCAACACGCCGGAGCTGGGCATCCTCGCCACCACCGAGCCCGAGGCCTACGGGCCGACCCACAACCCTTGGGACAAGGACCGTTCGCCGGCAGGGTCGAGCGGCGGCTCGGCGGCCGCGGTCGCCGCCGGGATGGTCTCGGTGGCCCACGCCAATGACGGCGGTGGCTCGATCCGCATGCCGGCCTCCGCCTGTGGCCTGGTCGGGCTGAAGCCGTCGCGGGGCCGGGTCAGCCAGGCACCCGAGTTCGGCGACGTGATGACCGGACTGATCAGCGAGCACGTCGTCTCGTACTCGGTCCGCGACAGCGCCCGGATTCTCGATCTGATCGACGGGGAGGCGCCCGGCGATCCCTATGCGGCACCGACACCCGCGCGCCCCTATCTCGAGGAGGTCGGCGCCGACCCCGGCAAGCTGCGGGTGGGATTGATGACGACCGCGCCGGCCGGTCAGTTCGAGGTGCACCCGGATTGCGTTGCGGCGGCGGTGGCGACGGGGAAGCTGCTCGAGTCGCTCGGCCATTCGGTCGAGCTTTCCCATCCCGCCGCACTCGACGACGGCGATTACACCGAGCGCTTCATCCAGCGCTGGGCCGCGGGCGTTGGCTGGAACCTCGACTAATGGTCGCGCAAGACGGGGGTGGAGGTCAGCGAGGATGGGGTGGAGGCCTCGACCTGGGGGATCGCACAGATGGGTCGCTCGTTCAGCGGCCCCGACTACCTCAGCGCGCTCGAGTACCAGCAGCGCTCCGCCCGAGACGCCGCCGCCTGGTGGGAGGGGGACTTCGACCTGCTGCTGACGCCGACGATGGGCGAGCCGCCGACGCCGCTGGGCACCTTTGCGCCCGACCCCGAGAATCCCGTGGCGCCGCTGTTTCGCTGCATCCCCACCGCCGGATTCGTCGCCTTCTGGAACACGACCGGCCAGCCTGGAATCTCGCTGCCCCTGCACTGGAGCGACGAGGGGCTGCCGATCGGAACCCAGCTCGTGGCCGCGTATGGGCGCGAGGACCTGCTGATCCGTGTGGCGGCGCAGCTCGAGGAAGCGCAGCCCTGGGCCGATCGCCGTCCAGGCGAGGCCGTCGCCCGATCGCAGTCCCCGGCCGCGGGCTGAGCTGCGCGGTACCCTGCTCGGATGCCGGAGCTTCGCGGAGTCCTAACCGCCATGGTGACGCCGTTCCACGAGGACGGGGGAGTCGACGAGGCCGGCACACGACGACTGGCGCGACACCTGGTCGAGCACGGTTCGCACGGCCTCGTGATCGCGGGCACGACAGGCGAGGCGCCGACGCTCTCAGACGACGAGAAGCTGTCTGTCTTTCGCGCCGTCCGCGACGAGCTCGGGGACGAGGCGACGCTGATCCTCGGCACCGGGTCCAACGACACCCTGCACACGGTCGAGCTGACAAAGCTCGCCGCCGAAGGCGGCGCCGACGCCGCGATCGTCGTCACCCCGTACTACAACAAGCCCAACGAGCTCGGATTGATGGCCCACTACGAGGCTGTCTCGCAGGTTGGGCTTCCGATCGTCCTCTACAACATCCCCTCTCGAGTGGTAATCAACATCAAGCCGGATCTGCTGGCTGAGATAGGCAAGCTGCCAAACGTGGTCGCGGTCAAGCAGGCAAACAACGACGAGCTGGGTCCGATCGCGGGTCTTGACGTCCTCGCCGGCAACGACGAAATCTTCATTCGCGCTCTGGAGTTCGGCGGCGCCGGCGGCGTGCTTGTTTCCTCCCACATCGTCGGCCCGCGGATGCGCGAGATCTGGGACGCGGCGCAGGAAGGTGACATTGAGCGCGCCCGCGAGATCGATGCTGAGCTGGCGCCGGTCTACGAGGCCCTCACCGTGACAGCCAACCCGATCCCCGTGAAGGCGGCCTTGAAGATGTTGGGGCTGATCGAGTCCGACGCCCTGAGACTGCCGCTGATTTCGGCGACCGAGGACCAACGACAAGCGATCCGCCCAGCGCTAGAGGCGGCCGGGATTCTGGCAGCGGCGGGTTGAGCGGGACGCTGAGAGTGCTCCCCCTCGGCGGGCTGGGGGAGATCGGCAAGAACATGACCGTCGTCGAGTACGACGGGCGCATAGTCGTCGTCGATACCGGGCTGATGTTCCCGACCACCGACATGCTCGGCATCGACCTGGTCCTGCCCGACTTCTCCTATCTGCGCGAGCGCGCGGGCGACATCGAGGCGATCGTGCTCACCCACGGTCACGAGGATCACGTCGGCGCTCTGCCCTATGTGCTGCGGGAGCTCGGTTACCCGCCGGTGATCTATGGCGGCCTGCTAACCGTTGGCCTCGTTCGCTCGAAGCTGGACGAGCACAAGCTCGGCGACGCCCCGCTGGAAGAGCTGGAGGCCGGGGAGCGGGTGAAGCTGGGACCGTTCGAGCTCGAGCTGATCCACCTCTCGCACTCGATTCCCGACATGCGCGCGGCGCTACTGAGGACCGAGCTCGGCTCGGTGCTGCTGACCGGCGACTACAAGTTCGACCAGACGCCGGTCGACGGCCATCCCGCCGACGTCTCTCGGCTGGCCGAGGTCGGGCGCGAGGGCCTGCTGCTCCTCTGCGGCGACTCGACCAATGCCGACCGGCCGGGCGTTTCCCCCTCGGAGTCGAGCGTCGGGCCCGCCCTGCTGGAGACCTTCTCCCATTGCGAGGGGCGGATCATCGTCACCTCGTTCGCCTCCAACATTCATCGCGTGCAGCAGGCCATCGACGCCGCCGTAAAGCTCGACCGGCGGGTTGCCCTGGTGGGGCGCTCGATGCGCAAGAACTTCAACATCGCCTCCAACCTCGGCATGGCGAACGCGCCGTCCGGGCTGTTCATCCAGCCGAAGGAGATCGAGAACTTCCCCGACGAGAAGGTGATCGCGATCTCCACCGGCAGCCAGGGCGAGCCGCTCTCGGCCCTGCGCCGCATGGCCCACAACGACCATCGCGACGTCGAGCTTCATTCCGGCGACACGGTCGTCTTCTCGGCGTCTCCGATCCCCGGCAACGAGCGGGCCGTCAACGAGACCATCGACCGCATCTTCCAGATCGGCGCCTCGGTGGTGACCGCAGCCGACGCGCCGATCCACGCATCCGGTCACGGCTGCCAGGAGGAGCTGAAGCTGATGCTCAACCTGACCAAGCCCCGCTACGTGCTGCCCGTTCACGGAGACCACAAGCGCTTGCGCCTTCACGCCGACCTGGCGAGATCGGTCGGCATCGAGTCCGACCGCGTCTTCCAGGGCGCCAACGGGGTGCCCCTCGAGCTGGACGAATCCGGCGCCCGGCTCGGAGCCGACGTCGGCGCCGGGATGATCTTCGTCGACGGCGTCGACATCGGCGAGCCCGACGACGTCGCCCTGCGCGACCGCCGGACGATCTCCGCCGACGGCATTTTCATCGTCGTCGCGACGATCTCCTCCGACGACGGCTCGATGGTTGCGCCGCCCGAGGTGATCTTCCGCGGCGTCCCCTTCCTCGAGGAGGCCGATGGGCTGGTCGAGGAGCTCCGCGACGTGGTCGAGGACTCGCTTGCCGACGCCGCGCGCCACGAGGAGCGCGAGCTGTCGTTGCTGCACGAGGACCTCCACGACGACATCGCCGAGTTCGTCTACGAGAAGCTGCGCCGCCGCCCGATGGTGCTGCCGGTCGTCGTCGAAGTCTAGGCGCAAAAAGTTAAGCCGCCGGGCTTCTAGGGAGGGGGGAAGCCCGGCGGCTGCTTCAGCCCTAGGGCTGAAGTTGGGCTCGCCGAGGTGCTAAGGGGGAAATCCCTCGACGAGCCCGTGTGTCTCGTCCACGATGGAAACTAGATCCGAGCTTTAAAGCGCCCCTAAAGAGGATGTAATTGGTTGCTCAGTCTTTCTCAGCGGCAGGGTGACGGTGACCAGCGCCCCTCCGAGGGACGACTCGCTCGCCTTCACCTCACCGCCATGCGAGCGGGCGACGGCGCGCACGATCGCCAGGCCAAGGCCGGTGCCGCCGCCGATCGCGGTGTCGGCCGGGCCGCTTCCTCGCACGAAGCGATCGAAGACATGCTCGCGCATGCCGTCGGGGATGCCCGGTCCGTCGTCGGCGACCTCGATGGTCGCCTTGTCGCCATCGACCTTGAGTCGGAGCTCGATCGTCGAGCCGTCGGGCGTGTGCCGAACGGCGTTGTCGAGCAGGTTGACGACCATCCGATGCAGCTCGTCGGGATTCCCGTGGATTGGCACCGGGCGCCCGTTGTCGATGTTGAGCTGCCGCCCTCGGGCGACCGGCGCCACCTCGGCCGCGGCGTTGCCGGCGATCTCGGCAAGATCGCAGTCGGTGCGCTCGCTGATCCTTCCGGCGTCGGCCCTGGCCAGCAGCAGCAGGTCGGCGACCAGCCGGCTCATCCGTCGCGAGGAGCGAAGCGCGGAATCGACCATCTCGTGGTCCTCCGAGCTCTGAGGGGAGGGGAGCGAGGCCTGGAGCAGCTCCAGGTTCGCGATCACGCTGGTCAGCGGGGTGCGCAACTCGTGCGAGGCGTCGGCGACGAACTCGCGTTGCTGCTGCATCGCCTGTTCTCGCTCGGTTCGCGCCGCGTCGAGCGAGCGAAGCATCCGATCCAGGGTGCGCGCCAGCTCGCCGACCTCGTCGTCGATGTCCGGCTGCGGCATCCGTCGCGAGGGGTCACGGGTGCTCGCGATCTCGCCCGCGGTCGCGGTCAGCGAGGCGATCGGCCGCATCGCCTGGTTGGCGATCGCGAGGCCCGCAAGGCTGGCCAGCAGCACCCCCCCGACGACCCCCGCGGCGATGAACAGCCACAGCCGCTCGATCGTCGAGTCGATGTGCTGGTCGCTGCGCGCGTACTGCACATAGCCGACGATCGAGCCGAACTTGCTGACGATCGGGGCGCTGATCACCCGCAGGTCGCCCACATGCGTGACGCCGGGGCGGGGGAGGCCCAGGTGCGGAGCGTCGCGGGTCCTGGCGTGCACCTGACCGGTGGTGTCGAAGATCCGCACCACGGCACCGTTGGGAAGCGCGAAGTCGTCGAGCCCCGGGCTTTGGACGAGGGGGCCCTCCGGCGTTTGGGTCACTCGGGCCTGAGCGGCGAGGTTGGTAACCGCTTCGTGCATCTCGCGGTTGAAGTCGTTTCGGATCCGCTCGGTGGCGAGGTGCCCGATCACCGCCGCGAAGACGAGCAGGATCGCAAGCGTCAACCCGGCGGAGCCGACGGCGAGCCGCCAGCGCACCGGCCAGACCTTTGGGTGAGTGAGGCGGCGCAGGATGGCCACGCCTAGGCCCTCAGAACGTACCCCGCCCCCCGTTTGGTGTGGAGGAGACGTGGCTCACCGGCGGCCTCGAGCTTGCGCCGCAGGTTGGAGATGAAGACGTCGATCGTGTTGGTGGCCGCCATCGGGTCATAGCCCCAGACCTCGTCGAGCAGGCGCTCGCGCGAGACGACCAGGCGCTCATTGCGCATCAGGTACTCGAGCAGCTCGAACTCGCGATTGGTCAGCTCGATCTCACGGTCGCCACGATTGACCTCGCGGGTGTCTGGGTTGAGCGTCAGGTCGCCGACGCTCAGCGATGCGGATCCGCGCGGCGGGCGGCGCCGCAGCAGCGCCCGGATCCTTGCCAGGAACTCCTGGCGCTCGAACGGCTTGACCAGGTAGTCGTCGGCGCCGCTGTCGAGGCCGGTCACCCGATCGTCGGTCTCGGTGCGTGCGGTGAGGATGAGAATCGGCACGTCGCCGTCGGCGCGCAGCTGTCTGCAGACTTCGATCCCGTCGAGGCGCGGAAGGCCGAGATCGAGGACGACGAGGTCAGGGATGAACTCGGCGGCTGCGTCGAGCGCTTCGACGCCGTCACCGGCGGTGCGCACCTCGTAGCCCTCGTGACGCAGGGAGCGCCGCAGCGCGTCGGTGATCTCGGTGTCGTCCTCGATCACGAGGACGCGCCCGCCGAGCAGCTCCTCTTCTACAGGCATGGGTCGATGTTAGCCCTGTGCCGGTGTCCCAAGCGGAGGATTTATGGCTTCTTTACGGCGTTTCAGGCGCGCAGGGGAGCTCCCTCAGGCGTCGAACTGAACTCTGATGTCCGCGCGGCGAAAACGCCGAAGACGTCCCGCGCGCCGGCGCGGCGGTTCGCGTGCTCAGAAACAGCGACGCCCCAAGGTTTCGCCGCGCCTCAGTCGCGAGCAGCTCGAAAAGCTCGAGCAGCGCCATCTCGACGTGCTCGGGCTCAGCCTGATCGCGGTCGGCGTCTATCTGACCTTCGTTCTCTACCTGGGATGGGAGGGCGGCAAGATCGGTTCCGGTGCTCAGGACGCCCTTACCTACATGTTCGGCAAGGTCGCCTACCTGGCGCCGCTGGCGCTGTTCGCGAGCGGGGCGGCGCTGATCCTGAAGCCGTTCCTGCCGGCTATCCGGCCGCTGCGCACCGGCGGCATCTGCGTGATCGCCGGTCTGCTGCTCGCCTTTGCGGCGCAGACGGCGCACATCGGGGCCGATCACCCACTGCGGCCCGGCTACTTCGATCCAGCGTGGTTCCCACAGCACGGCGGGCTGGCCGGCGAAGCGCTCTACTGGGCCACCTCGACCCTGTTCCAGCGCGTCGGCGCCCACATCGTCGCCGTATTGCTGGTCTTCGCCGGGGCGCTGCTTCTGACCGGGACCTCGATCGCCGCCTTCCTGAGTGGCACCGGCAAGGCGCTCACGAAGGCGCGGGCGGGCAGCGCCGAGATGGCGCGCACGGTCGCCCAGACCCGGTGGCGAAGGGACGAGGAGATGGCCGGCCTCCAGACCCAGGTGGCGCCCACCGACGTGATGAGCGAGTACCCCGAGGAGGACCTCGAACCGGAGGTGCGGGTGGTGGAGTTCGACCACGATCCCGAGCCCGACGTGCCGGACTCGGAGGCGCCGACGGGCGAGCTTGCGGCGATTGAGATTCTCGACGGCGAAGACGCCGAGGAGGAGCCTGAAGCGGTGGAGGCGGAGCTTGGCGCGGACGGTGCGCCTGTCGCACCCACCCCGGCGCAAGACGTTGCGAGAACCCCGATGGGGGAGAAGCGCGGCGCCACCGTCTCGGATGAGATCGACTACAAGCCGCCGCCGGCCAACGTGCTCGAGAAGGGCAAGGCCGACAAGGGCCCCGATCCGCGCGACCAGGAATCAGTGGCGAAGAAGCTGGTCGAGACTCTCGGCCATTTCGGCGTCGAGGCGAAGATCGTCGGCATCGTCAGCGGCCCGCATGTCTCGCGCTATGAGCTGCGCCTGGCCCCGGGCACGAAGGTCAAGAAGGTGACCGAGCTTGCGAACGACCTGGCCTACGCCCTTGCCTCGACCGACATCCGCATCCTGGCGCCGATTCCCGGCAAGCAGGCGGTCGGGGTCGAAGTGCCCAACGCGAAACGGCGGCTGGTGCGGCTCGGCGACATCTACCAAGGCCGCCCGGCGAAGGCCTCGCCGCTGGTCGGCTGGCTGGGCAAGGACATCGCCGGCAAGGCGGTTTGGACAGACCTGCAGAAAATGCCGCACGTTCTCGTCGCCGGGACGACCGGATCGGGGAAGTCGGGCTGCATAAATGCTGTGCTCAGCTCGATCCTGATGAGCGCCTCGCCGAACGAGGTTCGCATGGTGCTCGTCGACCCGAAGCGAGTCGAGCTCAATCACTACGAGAACATCCCTCACCTGCTGACGCCGATGGTGACCTCGCCACGGTTGGCCGCCAACGTTCTCGCCAACCTGATCGGCGAGATGGAGAATCGCTACGGGATCATGGCCGAGGCCCGCTGCCGCAACCTCGCCGAGCTCAACCGGGCCCGCAAACGGGTCGGCGAACCGCTGTTGCCGCACATCCTCTGCGTGATCGACGAGCTCGCCGACCTGATGATGGTCGCCCCAGCCGAGGTCGAGGACTCGATCATCCGCCTCGCCCAGAAGTCGCGTGCCACCGGGATCCACCTGGTGCTGGCGACCCAGCGCCCTTCCACCGACATCATCACCGGGACGATCAAGGTCAACATCCCGGCCCGGATCGCCTTCGCCGTCTCTTCGCAGATCGACTCGCGGGTGATCCTCGACCAGGGTGGGGCGGAGGCGCTGCTCGGCCAGGGCGACATGCTGTTCCGGCCGGCGGGGACCTCGAAGATGCAGCGGATCCAGGGTGCATTCGTGACCGAGGAGGAGATCGCCCGCATCACCACCCACTGGTCAAAGCAGGGCGAGCCCGAGTTCGAACAGGAGCTGCTCGAGGCCCGCGCCGAGCCTGAGGACGACGCCGAGGCGAGAGACATCGACCCGGATCAGGATGACCTGCTCGACGAGGCGATTCACATGGTCGTGCAGACGCAGACAGCCTCGGTCTCGATGCTTCAGCGGCGGCTGCGGGTCGGCTACACGCGCGCCGGCCGGCTGATCGACATGCTCGAACGGCGCGGCGTGATCTCCGGCTATGAGGGCTCGAAGCCGCGCCAGGTATTGATCACCGAGGCCGATCTGGCCCGCGTGCTCAGCGACACGCCGGACGCCTCACCCGACCCCGAGCCAGTCACCAGCTCGCACGAGACCGTCTGAGCCGCAGTTGGGCGCTGGCTCTCGCCCTCGACTCGCTGAACCGCGAATCCCGACCTCTCGTAGGACAATTCGGTCGTGGAGACCGAAATCGGACCCACTCTGCGGGAGGCGCGGATCCGCCACAAGATCGATCTCACCGAGATCGAGGAACGGACCAAGATCCGCGTCCGCTACCTGCGGGCGCTGGAGACCGAGGAGTGGGACGTGCTTCCAGGTCCCACCTACACCCGCAGCTTCATCCGTACCTACGCGACATTTCTCGGGCTCGACGGGGACCGCCTTGCCGACGACTATCGCCGCCTCGAGGAGGACGGCATGGCGGAGGTCGCCGGCCCCCGCGAGCCACATCCGCTGCCGTCCCGCCTGGCCGGGGCTGGGGGCGGGCCTCGCTTTGGGCCAGGCGTGATCGGGGCCCTGATCGCCGTGGCGCTGGTGGCAGTGGTGGCGGTGCTGGGCCTGACCTCCAATTCGGGCAACGACAAAACCACTGGGGGGGCCAATGCCGGCGGGGCAAATGCGAAGCAGGGCAAGCACCAGGGGACCGGTGCGGCGAAGAACAAGCCCCAGGTCTCGATCCAGCTCACTGCGACGGCGGAGGTCTGGGTCTGCGCGCTGGCGGCGGACGGCACCCGGGTCGTCAACGGCCAGATCCTTCCTGCGGGGACCCAGGAGGGCCCGTTTCATTCCGGCAAGTTCGACCTCGCGTTCGGTAACGGAGCAGTCGACTTGAAGGTGGACGGCAAGCCGGTCCAGGTCCAGAACACCCCCAGCCCGGTTGGCTACGAGGTGACCCCGAAGGGCACCCGCCTTCTCCAACCAGGCACCAGGCCGGATTGCACGTGAGCGGCAAGTGAGCGTACGGGCAGGCATCGTCGTCACCGGTAACGAGGTGCTCAACGGGCGCGTCCAGGACAGCAACGGCCCCTGGATCTCGGAGCGCCTGGCGGAGCTGGGCGTCGAGGTCGCGAACATCCTCGTCGTCGCCGACCGCCCCGACGACCTCGAGTCTGCGCTTCGCTACATGGAGGCCGAGGGGATGGACCTGCTCGTGACCTCGGGCGGTCTCGGGCCGACGGCCGACGACCTCACGGCGGAGGTGGTGGCCCGATTCGCCGGCCGCGAGCTGGTCCTCGACGAGAGCATGGAGAACAAGATCGCCCGCATCCTGCGCGACTTCGCGCGCCGGTTGCGGCTCGACGAGGACGCGCTGCGGGCCGCGAACCGCAAACAGGCGATGGTGCCCGAGGGGGCGACCACGATCGATCCGGCCGGCACCGCGCCTGGGCTGGTCGTGCCGGCGGAGCGCCTGACGGTGATCGTGCTGCCCGGACCGCCGCGCGAGCTTCAGGCGATGTGGGAGGCGGCGATCGAGTCGAAGGCAGCCCGGGCGGTACTCGATCGGGCAACGCCGTTTCACGGCTACACGCTGCGGCTGATGGGCATTCCCGAATCGGAGATTGCCAAGAGCCTGCGCGAGATCGAGTCCGAGACCGACCTGACCGCGCTGGAGATCACCACCTGCCTGCGCCGGGGCGAGATCGAGGTCGACGTCCGCTACCGCGATGGCGCCGAGGCGGCGGCGGACGCGGTGCGCAGCGGCCTCGCCGACCGCCACGAACGCTTCCTGTTCAGCCAGGACGGCACGACGATCGATGAGCAGGTCGCGGAGCTGCTCGCGGGCCATCGGCTCGGAATTGGCGAATCGTGCTCCGGTGGCCTGCTGGCAGCGCGGGTCACCAACACCCCCGGCGCCTCTGCCTACCTGGCCGGCAGCGTCGTCGCCTACTCCAACGACGCGAAGATCGAGCTGCTGGGGGTCGACCCGGAGCTGATCGAAAAGCATGGCGCTGTATCGCCCGAGGTGGCCGAGGCGATGGCGCGCGGGGCGCTGGAGCGCTTCGACGCCGACCTCGCGGTGTCGGTGACCGGAATCGCCGGGCCCGACGGCGGAACCAAGGAGAAGCCGGTTGGCTACGTCTGCTTCTTTGCCCTCACCACCGACGGCGCCAGCCTGGCCCGCGACCCGGTGATCCCGGGCGGGCGCCAGGATATTCGCGAGCGCTCGGCGCTGGTCGGCATGCACATGCTGCGCATCCTGCTCAGCGGGAAGGAAGCGCCGCTGTGAGCTCGTTCCTCGTTACTCGCTCCTCGTTTCTCGATGGCTGAGCTCGAGGCCTATGAGGTCTCCGTGCGGGACGAGGTGGTGGACGATCTTCGCAAGCGGCTGGCGAGGACCCGCTGGGCCGCGCAACCAGCCGAGGGCTGGGAGCTGGGGGTCGACGTCGGCTACCTGCGCCAGCTCTGCGACTACTGGGCCAACGGGTATGACCCGGGCCGACTGCCCGGACTGCTGAACCAGTTTCGCAACTACCGCTGGGAGGGGCTTCACCTGATCCACGAGCGAGGGGAGGGGAGCGAGCTGCCGCTGCTGTTGCTGCATGGTTGGCCCGGGGGCCCGATCGAGTACCTGGAGGTGATCCCGCGGCTGCTGGAGGCCGGTCACGAGGTCGCGGTCCCCTCGATGCCGGGCTATGCGTGGTCGGATGACCCCGGCTCGCCGCTGAACATCGCCGCCGTCGCCGCTCGATTTCGCGAACTGGCCGAGCAGGGGCTCGGATGGGAGCGCTACGGGGTGGTCGGCGGCGACTGGGGGGCGCCGATAGCGGCTCGTATTGCCTTCGACTCGCCGCAGCAGGTCGCCGCGCTCTATCTGTTCACGCCTGGGACCCTGCCCCCGGCCGCGGAGCTCGCCGATCCGCCGCCCACAGAAGCCGAGCAGACGTTCATCGAATCTGGGTTGAGGTGGCGCCGCCGGCACGGCCACCACATGCTGGTCCAGTCCACCGTGCCGGACGTCGTCTCGGTGGGCCTCAATGACTCCCCAGCCGGCCTCGCCGCCTACCTGGTAGAGAAGTACCGCCGCTGGAGCGATTGCGACGGCGAGGTCGAGAAGCGCTTTTCCAAGGACCAGCTCTGCGACTACCTGACGATGTACTGGGCGACCGGGACGATCGCCTCCTCGATGCGCCTCTACTGGGGTGAGCGCGCCGATCGATGGCGGCTCGGAGTGGGGGAGACGATCGACGTACCGGCCGCGGCGGGGATCTTCCCGGCCGAGATCGTCAACCCGCCACGCGAGTGGACAGCCCGCCTGCTCACCGACCTGCGGCGCTGGACCGAGATGCCGCGCGGGGGTCACTTCGCGGCGCACGAGGAGCCGGGGTTGCTGGCCGACGACGTGCTGGCGTTTCTCGGCGACCTGTAGTCAGCTGAGAAAAGCGAGCGCTCGGCGTGCAACCAGGTCGGGCTTCTCGTTGACGAGGAAGTGCCCGGAGTTGGGGACCAGCTCGAGCTGCATGTCGTCGGCGTGGTGTTCGTAGCCGGGCAGCAGGCGGGTGGAGACCCAACGGTCCGCGGCTCCGAAGAGCAGCAGGGTTGGAGCCCCAAGCCGCTTATCCCTGTAGGGGCCGCCCCGGAGCCCTGCGACGAAGATCCGCAGGTAGTAGCGATAGAGCTTGACCGCGGCTTCGGCACGGGCGGGATCGTTGAACTGTCCGAGATAGACGTCGAGACCGTCCGGGAAAGGGTCGCCGACGTTGCCGTGGCTGAGGATGAAGTCGGGAATCCGAGTCGATTGCGCCAGCCACCTTCCGAGCAGCGGAGATGCATTCGCGATCGCGTACCAGCTCCGCCACGCCTCCAGCAACAGACTGGGTTCAATCCTTGGCCAGGGATGGGGCGTGTTGCAGACCACCATCCGCTCGATGCGGTCCGGGTGATCGAGTCCGAGCAGGAAGGCAGTCCAGCCGCCCCAGTCGTGACCGATCACGCTTGCGCTCTCGATCTCCAATGCGTCGAGCAGAGCGACCTGGTCGGCGGCGAAAGTCTCGGCGTCGTAGCCCTCGCCCGGAGCCTCGGTCCAGCCGAAGCCGCGCAGGTCGGGAGCGATGAGCCGGAACTGCGGCGCCAGCCGCTCGATCACGCCGCGCCACATGTACCAGTGCTGCGGCCAGCCATGAAGGAGAAGCACGGGGGGGCCGTTACCGGCTTCGGCGACGTGGACATCGATGCCGTTCGCGTTTACGAACCGGTGCTCGACGCCCTCGATCTCGGGCAGGTCGTGGGCGTGATCTTGGGCTTGCGCCGTTGGCCCTCCGCTCATGCGCGTCCCGAGTCTATTTTTCGTGCGCCTATCGGCGCAATCCCCCTGTTGCACCGCGCGCGCTGGCCGCGTAGCTTGGCGGCGATGGCAAAGGAGCGGTTGAAGTCCCCGCGAGCACGGCTGTTTGTGGCGCTGGACCTGCCAGAGCCCGTTCGCGAGGGCATCGTGGCCTGGCAGCGCGCCGAGCTCAGCGACGAAGCGCTGCGGGTCGTGGGTCCGGAAAACCTTCACATAACGCTCGCCTTCCTCGGCTACACGCCGGAGAAGGAAATCGGGTCGGTGGCGGAGGTGGTCAACGCGGTCACTGCACAGGCGCCGCGGATCGAGTTTGTGACGCAGCCCGTCGGAAGGCCGAAGGGGCGCCCACGTCTCTTTGCCCTCGATGCGGTGTCGGAGCAGGCGGTCGCTCTACAGGCGGAGCTGGAGAAGGAGCTGGTCGCAGGGCGGCTCTACAAGCCCGAGAAGCGGCCCTTCTGGCCCCACGTGACGATTGCCCGGGTGCGGCCGGAGAAGCGCGGATCGAAGCGGCCGGCGCGGATCGAGACGGCTCCGGGACCACTCCCCGAGGCGCTTCACGAGCCGTTTTTTTCGCTCCGATGCACGCTCTACCGTTCAATGCTCAGGCCGCAGGGCGCCGAGTACGCGCCCCTGGCGCAGGTTGCGCTGCCCGCGGACTAACAAATGAGGTGAAAGAGATGACAGAGAGCAAAACAGCTTTGAAAGAGGTCTCGGCAAAGGACGCCAAGGCAAAGGACGCGGCACTGGACGCCGCGCTGACCCACATCACGAAGGAGTACGGAGAGGGCTCGATGATGCGCCTGGGGGACCGCAGCGCTATCAACATCGAGGCGATTTCCACCGGAGCGCTGTCCCTGGACCTGGCGCTCGGGGTCCGAGGCGTCCCGCGCGGCCGGATCGTGGAGATATTCGGGCCCGAGTCGTCGGGGAAGACAACCCTCGTCTACCACATCATTGCCGAGGCCCAGGCGAAGGGCGGAATCTGCGCCTTCATCGACGCCGAGCACGCCATAGACCCGATCTACGCACGCCGGATCGGCGTCGACACCGACGAGCTGCTGATTTCGCAGCCGGACTACGGCGAACAGGCGCTCGAGATAGTCGACATCCTCACCCGCTCGGCAGCGGTTGACGTCGTTGCGGTGGACTCCGTCGCGGCGCTGGTTCCCCGCACTGAGTTGGAGGGACAGATGGGGGAGATGCAGGTCGGCCTCCAGGCCCGCCTGATGTCGCAGGCGCTGCGCAAGCTTGCCGGCAACCTCAACCGCGCCAACACGTGCTGCCTGTTCACCAATCAGATCCGCGAGAAGGTGGGGGTCCAATTCGGGTCGCCGGAAACCCAGCCGGGCGGACGGGCGCTGAAGTTCTATGCCTCGCAGCGGCTGGACCTGCGCCGCATCGAGACCCTCAAGGAGGGAACCGAGGCGGTTGGTAACCGGGTCCGCGTCAAGGTGGTCAAGAACAAGGTGGCGGCGCCGTTCCGCCTCGCCGAGTTCGACGTCGAGTACGGAGCCGGCATCTCCAAGCAGGGATGCCTGATCGACCTCGGCCTCGAGCACGACCTGGTCCAGAAGTCGGGCTCGTTCTTCTCCTACGGTGAGCTGCGGCTCGGTCAGGGGCGCAACAACGCCAAGCAGTACCTGACCGAGAACCCGAAGCTGGCCGACGAGATCGAGGCCAAGGTCATGGCCAAGGTTGACGCCGAGCGCGAGGCCGCCCAGGCGCCCGCCATTGCGACGGTCGAGGAGGAAGAGCCGGCGCCGAAGAAGGCCGAGGCCAAGAAAGCGGCTTGAGAGGTCGACGGATTCTCAATGGGTGACGAGCCTCTCTCGCTGGCCCTGAAAGCGCTCGAGCAGAAGGAGCGCACCGTCGCCGAGATGGGCAGCTGGCTGCGGGCGCGTGGCGTGGGTCCCGAGGAGGTCGATGACGTGGTCGACCGCCTGGTCTGCGATGGGGTGCTCGATGACGCGCGCTACGCGCAGCGTTACGCCGAGGACAAGCGCCAGCTCAAGCGCTGGGGTAGCGGGCGGATCCGCGCCGCCCTTCTCGACCGCGGGATCTCGACCGAGGACGCGGAGGAAGCACTCGGCGACGCGGACGCTGGGCAGGAGATCGAGCGGGCGGTGGAGCTGCTGGGCGACCGCGGCGCGGCGCTGGCCGATGCGCTGGAGCGCCAGCGGGCCCTGGGTCTGCTGGCCCGGCGCGGCTATGACTCAGAGGTCGCCTACGAGGCGATTCGCCGCGCGCGGCGAGGCTAGTCAGCCAGCCGAAGGTGCGCTTGCCACTCGGGATCGATGGCGGCGAGCGCATCGATGACGACCGCTTCGAGCTCCTTGCCCTCGAGCGTGCCGGAGTCGAAGGTGGCGCATTCGAACTCCGGGTCGTAGTCGACCGGGATGTCCGTCACCTTGCCGGCCTCGGTGGCGAGCTGCTCGGCCTTCGGGCCGATCGCCTCGAGGGTGAGGACCGGAGTCATCCCGACCAGCCTAACCGTCCCCAACGTCGTCCTTGCCCACACGGCAGTTGATGGGCAGCTAGAGAAAGGACGCCCCGACCGCGTGGGTCGGGGCGTCCCAGCGTCCTTACCAATGGCAGCCGTGGGTCTCCCAATTGATGTCGTTTGTGAGATCGATATGGAAGGTTGGGCAGCGCCCGTGGCTGTTGAGTGACGGCACGATCGCGTGTTGCCACAGATCACCCTCGTAGCTTGTCGCTGTCTTCCAGTAACGCCCGGCGATGCCGTTCGGTTGGATGTTGTTGTGGAGCCATTGCGCCACGCAATGCCCGTTGTAATGGCAGCCAGGCACCAGGGCGGTGTTGATCAACTTCGTCGCGGGTTCCCTGATGTTCACGTAGACCCCGTTTCCCCCGGTGAGGTAGTAGTCCTTCCCCTCGAACCAGTTGCAGCCGGTTATTGCGACAGCGAGCACAAGTGCGACTGCGGTCGCCCAGAGCTTCTTGCTCCTCATTGATCTCCCTTCACATTGCTTATGTTGCGCGTCCTCGCTGTCCACACTTTCAGTTGCCCGGGTCGCAAAGCAACCTCAGAACCTGCACTATGAGCACAGAAAAGTGATGAGTTTTCTGACTTCGATTCACTTAGCCAGCAAGGTTCCAAACAACGATCAGTAGACGAGGCGGATCGGCAGCCTCAGTTCGTTTGGTCTCGAAGACCGTTCAGCGCCGCTCGTCGCGGAACATGGCGAGCGCGTGGGCTCCTGCCGGGTGTTCGCGTAGCTCGCGGACGACCGCGGCCGCGGCCACCGGCAGCTCGTCCGGTTGCGGTAGCGGCACCCCGTACTCGGGCGGCATCAAGACCGCCGCCGACAGCGCGGCGAAGGTCAGATCTGCGGCCGTGAAGCGCTCGCCGCAGAGATATGGCCTGCCATCGCTCAACTTTTCAGCGACGCTGTCGAATGTCGCTCGTACTCGGGCCTCGGATTCCGCCGCCGCGGCCGGGGTGATGTCGAGGTAGCGGTCGATCACCCGTATCAACACCGGGTAGGCCATTGACAGTGCGCGGCGTTCCCAGGTGGGGACGCCGGTGCACCCGTAGGCGACGGCGAGATCGCGCCGCCCGCGCAGGCCGTTGTACATCCACCTGCGCCCATCCGGTCCCAGATTTGCGTCGAAGTCACGCTCCAGCGACCGGACTTCCTCGGCAGCGTTCGGATCGTCCGGGTACAGCCGCCGGTCTGGCGGCGCATGCGCGTCGGCCTCATCGACGATGTCGGCCGAGTCGGCCAGCACCCGATCGCCGCAGACGAACACCGGGGCAGTCCTTCCGCCGCCGCCGCGACGCACGGCGACCCAGTGGATGAGCTGCAGGTGGGCTTGCTCTCGGTAACCGACCCCCGCGCGATCCAACGCCCAGCGAGCCTTCTCGCAGTAGTGGCTGATTGGAATCGTGATCAGGACGCAATTCGACGCGCTCGCGCTCATCGGACCGGATCATCCTCGATCCCAGCAAGCCAGACAGCGATCCGCCGCCCTGAGCTGATTGGGCACGGTCCGGAGCTGGATGCCTGTCTGGCTTGCCAGCCAGGCATCGCGGTACTACCATCGTGTGAGGCGTCGCGGATCGGTCGCCGTTCAGATTGAAACTTGGATCAGCTGCTCAGGCAGCTGTGTAGAGGCGGATCGGACCCCTCCGGATCCGGGGCCACGGTTCGGGAGAGGAAACGATGGAGATCCGGTCATTGTTGCCCCCCTGGATTCGCCCGGGGCAGAAGGGCGATGACGCGGTGGTCGAAGCCGTTGAATCGGAGGCGCCGGGCTCACCGGGCGCCGAGATCGCGAGCGACCCCGACCACGTCCACGACGAGCTGCGCACCCGGCGGGCTGAGATCGTTCGCATGGAAGAGCGGGCGCTGCGCCAGATGGAGTCGGTGGAGACGCAGCTACGAGAGCTGGAGCGGCGCGGTGGGGCGCTCGACGACCGCGAACGCAATTTGGAGCACCGCGCCGGGGAGTTGAAGCAGGCAAAGCGCCAGCACCTGCGCGAGCTGGAACGAATAGCGGGACTGAGTGCCGCGCAGGCCCGCCAGATCCTCATCAAGGAGGTCGAGGAGGAGGGGCGCCACCAGGCCGCGTTGTCGCTCCAGCGGATGGACGAGGAGACGAAGCTGGAGGCCGAGCGTCGCGCCCGTGGGATCCTCGCCGTCGCCATGCAGCGCCTGGCGGCCGACCAGGCCAGTCAGACGACGACCCGCCTTGTGCAGCTGCCCAGCGACGAGATGAAGGGCCGCATCATAGGTCGCGACGGGCGGAACATCCGTGCTCTGGAGAACCTCACCGGCGTCGACTTCATCATCGACGAGACCCCCTCCGCAGTCGTGCTGTCCAGCTTCGACGGCGTTCGTCGTGAGATAGCCCGGCTGACGCTCGAGAAGCTGATCGCCGACGGTCGCATCCATCCCTCACGCTGCGAGGAGGCCTACGAGCAGGCCTGCTCGGAGGTCGAGGACAGCATCGTCGCCGAGGCCGAGCGCGCGATGCTCGACGCGGGGGTCACCGGGGTCCACCCGGAGGTTGTGCGGCTGCTCGGACGCCTGCGCTTCCGAACCAGCTACGGCCAGAACGTGCTCGACCACCTGGTCGAATGCGCGCACCTGGCTTCGCTGATGGCCGACGAACTGGGGGCCTCGGCCGAGGTTGCCCGTCGCGGAGCACTGCTGCACGACATCGGCAAGGCCGTGAGCCACGAGATGGACGGCCCCCATGCCGAGGTTGGCGCCCGACTGGCCCGCCGTTTCGAAGAGCCGGAGGCGGTGGCGCACGCGATCGAAGCCCACCACAACGAGGTCGAGCCGCGCACCGTCGAGGCGGTGATCGTGCAGACCGCCGACTCACTGTCCGGTGCCCGCCCCGGGGCGCGGGGAGAGTCACTGGAGCGCTACGTCACGCGTCTGCGCGACCTCGAGGAGATCGCCCAGCGCCAGGACGGGGTGCGCAAGGTCTACGCGATGCAGGCAGGGCGGGAGATTCGGGTCATGGTCGACCCCGGCCAGGTCGATGACGACGCGGCGGCGCTGATCTCGCACGAGATCGCGACCGCGGTCGAGCGCGAGACGGAATACCCGGGACGGATCAAGATCACCGTGATCCGGGAGAGTCGCTCGACCACCTTCGCCGAATAGGGGCCCGGTGCTGGATAGGATCCGCGGCGCGTGAACGGGACCGCATTCCAAGTCCTCGGCATCCTCAACGGGACCGCCTTCTATGTGCTCGGCATCTGCCTGGCCACCCTGGCGCTGGCGGTGACGGCGATCGGCCTGCGTGACTCGAAGGCCTTCTCGTCGAAGACCGCCGCGCGAGTGGGGATTCTGGTGTTCGTGGTGCTCGTCGTCGGCACGACGACCTTCGCGGTGCGCTATTCGCGCAACGAACAGAGCGATCGGCGCGCCAAGCTGGCGGCCGAGGAAAAGCAGCAAGGTACCCAGGGCGGCGCCGCGGGCGCCTCCCAACCCGCAGCCCAGACCAAGCAGCCGGTGGTCAAGGGATCTGGCGGGACCGTGAAGTTGGCAGCCGACCCGACCCAGATCGCCTATACGACCACGACCCTCTCCAGCAAGCCGGGGAAGGTCACGATCGACTTCAACAACCCGGCGCCGATTCAGCACGACGTGGCGGTCGCGAAGGGCAGTCAGGAGCTCGCCAAGTCACCGCTGATCTCGCAGAGCAGCACCTCGGTGAGCGCCGACCTGGCACCCGGAAAGTACGTCTTCTACTGCACTGTGCCGGGCCATCGCCAGGCTGGCATGCAGGGCACGCTGACGGTCAAGTAAGCCCGGCCGCGCTGACACTGTCGAATGACGCCGCGGTGTTGGCCAAACAGCGAATAGTGAGGTTGCACCGGGCTCCGGGAAAAATAGGATCCGGGGCACCGAAAAGAGCGCCAACCCGCACGGCGGGGCATCGCGCGGCCAGAAGCACGAAGGCGAGCGATGAGGGAGGGCGCCAGCGGCGGCCCGATCCGACAGGAGAGTCACGCATGCATATGTCTACCCGCAAACCGACCGCTCGACCCCATCGTGCACGCAGGGCGTGGGCCCTGGCAACGGTCCTAGCCGTCGCGATTCCAGCCATCCTCGGCATAAACGGCGCATTCGCCGCGACGATCAAACCCGGCAAGTACTCAGGCCCGGAGAGCTTCCAGGGGTTCAAGAGCACGACCGAGTTCGTCACATTCACGGTCGACAAGAGCAAGACGAAGGTGAAGAAGCTGCGGTTGGTGCCGTTTGTCCCCAACAAGTGCGGCTCCGGAGGCCCTCCGCCCAAGGAGACATCGAAGACCGCGAAGATCAAGAACGGCAAGTTCACCGGCCTGGTCAAGGAGCTCGCCACCAATGGCACCGTGATCGCCAAGGGCAAGGTCTCAGGAACGTTCAAGGCCGGGGGCAAGGTGACGGGAAGCGTCAAGACCACGCTGCCCCAATTGCCTCATTGCAACGCGACGCTTCAGTTCTCGGCCAAGGTCAAGAAGGGCCATTGACGAGGTGAGGGCGGCTGGAGGCGCTCGGGTGCTGCACTCCGGGCGCCTCCCGGTCGTTGACGAGGCGGCCCGCGCTACCCTCAGCCCCGATGGGCAAGCGGTACCACGTCACCACCTTCGGGTGCCAGATGAACGAGCACGACTCCGAGCGCATGCGCGGCATGCTGGACTCGCTCGGCTATGAGGAGGTCGACGCCCGCGCCGAGGCCGACCTGATCCTCTTCAACACCTGCTCGATCCGCGAGTCCGCCGACAACCGCTTCATTGCCCACCTCGGCGAGGCCAAGCGCCTCAAATCCGAGGACCCCGAGCGGGTGGTGGGCGTGGGGGGTTGCTGGGCGCAATCGGTCAAGCACGAGGTATTCGACCGCTTCCCATTCGTCGACGTCGCGTTCGGGCCGGGCCAGATCGGGCGCTTGGCCGAGTTCCTGACCTCCGACTCGCTGACCGCGCAGGGGTACTTCGAGTTCGAGGACTTCTCCGGGCACCTGCCGGCGAAGCGCGAGCGCGACTTCCAGGCTTGGCTTCAGATCTCGCAGGGCTGCAACTGCGTCTGCTCGTACTGCATCGTCCCGTCGACCCGTGGCCGCGAGGAGAGCCGCGATCCAGACGAGCTGGTCGACGAGGTCGCTGGGCTCGCCTCCGACGGTGTGGTGGAAATCACCCTGCTGGGCCAGAACGTGAACAGCTACGGGCGCGACCTCCCGCCCGAGACCCGGATCGCGTTCTCAGAGCTGCTGGCGCGGGTCGATGCGATCGACGGCATCGAGCGCATCCGCTACACGAGCCCGCACCCGAAGGACATCCGCGAGGACGTGATCCGCGCCCACGCCGAGCTGCCGGCGCTCTGCGAGCACATCCATCTGCCGCTTCAGTCCGGCTCGAGCCGGGTGCTGAAGGCGATGCGGCGCACCTACAACCGCGAGCGCTACATGGCCCGCGTCGCGGAGATCCGCGAGCAGGTGCCCGATTGTGCGCTCACCACAGACATCATCGTCGGCTTCCCAGGCGAGACCGAGGACGACTTCAGCCAGACGCTCGAGGTGGTCGAGGAGGTCGGATACGACAGCGCCTTCACATTCGTCTTCTCGCCGCGCCGCGGCACCGAGGCGGCGACGCTCGGCGAGCAGGTCCCGCATCCGGTCAAGCGCGAGCGAATGGAGCGGCTGGTGGCGCTGGTGCAGCGCCGCGCCAGCGAGCGTGGGCAGCGCTTTGTCGGGCGCACCGTCGAGGTGCTGGTCGAAGGCCCGAGCCGAACAGACCCAACGCGGATGCGGGGCCGAAGCCGCCACAACAAGACGGTCAACTTCGACGGTACGGCGTCGCCGGGTCAGTTCGTCGACGTCGAAGTTTCGAAGGCCACGTCCACCACCCTGTCTGGGTTCGAATCGCTGAGCGCGAGACTCATGCAGAGAGCATGATGTTGGATCGAGCGCGAAGCCTTTTGTGTTCTTAATTGCAGGTCCTCGCGATCTTCGGCCCGACCGCGGTCGGTAAGACCGGCGTCGCCGTTGCCGTCTCGGAGTTGCTGCGCGAGCGCGGCGAGGACCCGGTGGCGATCTCCTGCGATGCGATCCAGGTCTACAGCGGCCTGGAGGTGCTGAGCGGCGCCGCGAGCGCTGGCGAGCGCCGCCAGCTCGAGCACCGCATGCTCGGGATCGTCACGATCGGCGACGAGTTCAGCGCCGGCCGCTTCGCGCATCTGGCGCATCGCGAGATCGACGAACTGATGGATCAGGGTCGGCGGCCGATCGTGGTCGGGGGCACGGGCCTCTACCTGCGTGCCGCTCTCAGCGACCTGGACCTGCGACCGCCGGTTGAGGATCAGGTCAGGCGGCGGGTCGAGGAGGAGATGGCCGCCAGCGGACCCGAGGCGCTGCACGCCGAACTGGACCCCGATGTTGCGGCGACGATCCACCCCAACGATCGCAAGCGGATCGCACGCAGTCTGGAGCTTCAGCGGGCCGGGCTGGAGCCGCCATGGGTCCATAGGGAGGGCGGAAAGCTGTGGACGGCGGAGCTTCGCCACCCGACGCTGCTGGTGGGACTGACGATCGACGGGGACGAACTGGGGGCACGCATCGATGCTCGAGTCGATTCGATGGTGGAGGGCGGGGCCCTGGAGGAGGTCGCCGACGCGGACCGTGCCGGCGCCTCGCGGACCGCCCGCGCGGCGATCGGTTTCGAGGAGCTGCTGGCCGGTGACGTCGAAGCCACCAAGAGAGCCCAGCGCGTCTACGCGCGCCGCCAGCTCACCTGGATGCGCCGTATGGAGGACGTTGAGGTGATCGATCGGACCGGGGTTTCGGACGGCGAGGTCGCGGGCCGAATCCTCCCTTTATTCGACGAGTCGCGCTGAGATACTGGCCGCGGAATGCACTTCGAGAAGTGGCAGGCGCTCGGTAACGATTACGTGATCCTGGAGGCAGAGTCGCTGCCCTGGGAGCTGAGCGCCGAGCGAGCGAAACTCATCTGCGATCCCCACTTCGGGATTGGATCGGACGGGGTCCTGCTGCTTCGCCGTCTCGACCAGGGCACAGCCGTCGCCGAGTTGCGGATCTTCAACCCCGACGGCTCGGAGGCCGAGTTGTCGGGCAACGGCGCACGTCAGGCGGCGCTGTACATCCATCGCCATGGCTGGACCGACGCCGAGAGCTTTTCGATCGAGACCGCCGCGGTGCCGGTGACGCCGACGATCACGTCGGCACGCACGGCCACGATGCGGATCGGGCGGGCAAGCACCGCGTCCAACGACTTTCCCTCCGGCCCGGCGGATGGGCGAGGCACTTTGAGCGCCGCCGGGCGCGAGTGGGAGTTCCGGCACGTCTCGATCGGCAACCCGCAGTGCGCGATCGAGGTCGCCGACGGCCTCGAGGAGCTCGACCTGGGCGAGATCGGGCCCGCGATCGAGCACAACGAGCTATTTCCCAACCGCACCAACGTCTCTTTCTTCCGCGTTGAAGGTGACCGCGTGCGGGCGCGAATCTTCGAGCGCGGGGTGGGGGAGACGCTCTCCTCCGGCACCGGGGCCAGCGGGGCGGCGGTGGCGGCTCACCTCGGTGGGGTGCGAAGCACGATCACAGTGGTGCTGGACGGCGGCGAGCTCGAGGTCGAGATCTCAGATGATCTCGAGGTGCAGCTGAGCGGTTGGGCGGAGCAGGTCTGCGCGGGGGAGCTGTCGGCCGAGCTGATCGCGACCCTGGGCGCGTTGTGAACCGGGGCTCCCGGTTGCGCTGCCCTTCGAATAGCTCGCACAGCCTGGCTGAGGGTGTAGGATCGCGCCGACTCGGAGCTGACCGCGCGTCAACTTGGCGTTTCTTAACCTGGTAGGAGTTCAGTGAGTATCGATCCTGCGGTCTCAGAAGTCCCATGAAGTCCGCGAGGTCGTTTCTCGCGGTCGGCGCAATTGCCCTCCTCTCCCTCGGCGCGGCGGGCTGTGCGAACACGCAGTACGTGAGGATCAGCAGCCAGACCTCCGCGCAGCTGAACTCGATCGGCAACGTTCAGCTCACCACGACGATTTGCACGACCACCCAGAGCGGGGGCACCACTTGCGGATCTGTCAACGCCAACAACCAGTCGGTTGTTTTGAAGATTGGCTACAAGGTGCCCGCGGCGGCGACGGCTCCGACCAGCTTCAGCACCGTTTCGGGACGTACCCTGACCTTCACCCAGGATTCGACCTACACCGCGGCGAAGGCCGGCGTCACCGTGCCGGCGGGCAGCAAGTGGGTTGGGTATTCGTCGAACAGCTTCACCTACAACGGGGCCGCCGAGACTGTTCAGGTGAAGCCGGAGTTCAAGCTCACCCAGGGCAGCGACGGAAGCCCTTTCACAGGCGGGTTCCCGTATTCGGTGACGGTCCAGGAATCCGACAGCGGGGGCTTGTCGAACCCCAGCACAAGCGCTGGCTCTCAGGCCACCCGGGACCTCGGTGTTCTGCACACCGACAACACCGCGCCCTCGGGGAATACGGCAACACTTCGCTTCGACCTCAAGTACGCGGGCAGCTCGGGCGTCGGGCCCTTCACGGTGGGGGCGTTCAGCAACGTGCCATCGGCGGCATCGACCCCCTCGATCACCAGCCTCACGCCGGCCGCCAACAGCGACAACAACATGACCGTCCGAGTTCCGGTTCCCACCGGCACGACCACCGGGTCGTACGTGGTCGTGGCGTATGCACAGGTAAGTGGACAGACGCGGGCCGGGGTCGCCCATTTGACGGTGACGCCGCCGGCCCCACAGGTAAAACAAGTGGCGGCTGGGTTCGACCAAACCTGCGCGATTCTTCACAACGGGTCCGTTCGTTGCTGGGGCAGCAACTCCGACGGGCAGCTCGGGTTGGGAAACGCCCACGATGTGGGTCATACATCGAACACGCTTCCCGATTCCGAACCCCCGGTGGACCTCGGGCAAGGCCGCACGGCCTTGCAGATCAGTTCTGGATTCGATCACACCTGCGCTCTGCTCGACGATCACAGCGTTCTCTGTTGGGGCAGTGGCGCCGCAGGAGCCCTGGGTCAAGGCGACCAATCAGACATCGGCGATAACGAAACCCCCGGTTCGGTGGGACCTGTTGATCTCGGCGCAAACCACACCGCGGTCGCCGTGGCCGCTGGCGGTTCCTACAGTTGCGCAATCCTTGACGATCACTCGGTCAAATGCTGGGGAGCAGGCACCTATGGAGAGTTGGGCTACGGCAATACCACCAATGTCTTCGATCCCAGCACAGTCGGTCCGGTTGACCTGGGCGCCGGCCGCACAGCGGTAGCGATCGATACCGCTGTCAATTACACCTGCGTCATCTTGACCACAGGAGGTGTGATGTGCTGGGGCGGCAATTTCATCGGGAAGCTCGGCTACGGATACAACGAGACCGTCAACAACAACATTGGCGATGACGAAACGCCCGCTTCTGTCGGCACGATCGACCTTGGAGGACACACGGCGCTACAGGTGACCGGCGGAGACAACGATACGTGTGCGGTCCTCGACGATCACACGGTCCGCTGCTGGGGTTCGGGTTATCGCGGCATCAATGGCTATCCCGGGCAGACTGACTATTTCAGCCCTCCCACGCAGCCGGTCGACTTTGGACCCGGGCGTACCGCCCTGTCGATCGAAGGCGGCGCTGATCACAACTGTGCCGTCTTGGATGACCACAGCATCCGTTGCTGGGGTTTCGGTGACGATGGCCGTCTGGGCTATGGCAACACCGCCGATGTCGGCGACAACGAGACCCCGGGCTCTACCGGCGCTGTCAATCTGGGACCCGGGCGAACGGCAGTTGCCGTGAGTGCGGGGCGCTACCACTCGTGCGCCTTGATGGACACAGGCGATGTTCGCTGCTGGGGAGAGGGCAGCAACCTCGGTTATGGCAACACGACCTCGATCGGGGACAACGAAACACCTGATGCCGCCGGTCCGGTCAGTCTCGGAGACTAAGTTCCACTCTTAGGGGAGGCTCCTCGAGCGAGGAGCGTTACCGCCCTTCAGAAGGGCCTTCCGTAGGCTTGGCGGCCGTGGGCGCCTCGGAGACCCAAAAGCGTGCGTTGACAGACCCCTCGCGGCGAGTCGAGGCGATGCCGCCCTACGCGTTTGCCGAGCTGGAGCGGCGGATCGCCGCCAAGCGCGAGGCGGGGATCGACGTGATCAGCCTCGGGATCGGCGACCCCGACGAGCCCACCTACCCCCACATCGTCAAGGCGATGCAGGAGGCGGTGGCCGAGAACGCCAACCAG
>JBBQBH010000032.1:0-32320 GCA_038317345.1 Solirubrobacterales bacterium | reverse complement strand
CGAGGACTCGCGCTCCGACACCTACCCGACGATCCGCATCGACGAGAGCGACGCCGACGTCGGCCACGAGGCGACCGTCTCGAAGATCGGCGACGAGCAGGTCTTCTACCTTCAGTCGCACGGCCTCGACGAGGAAGAGGCCTCGAAGATGATCGTCAACGGCTTCATCGAGCCGGTCACCAAGGAGCTGCCGATGGAGTACGCGGTCGAGCTCAACCGGCTGATCGAGCTGCAGATGGAAGGATCGATTGGCTAACGCCGTCGCTGCCCGCGCAGAGCCGGACTGGCTTTCGGAGAGGCGCCGCAAGGGCGCCTCTTTAGCGTTGGAGCTGCCGCTTCCAGACGCGAAGAAGAAAGGCTGGGAATTCACCGACCTGGCGGGCCTCGACCTCGAGGCCTACGAGCCCGCCGGAGGAACGGTGGGACTTGACGACGGAGGGGCCGCCGAGGCCGGCGCGCTGGTGCTGCCGCTCGAGGTCGCGCTGGGGGAGCGTGGGGAGACCCTGCGCGAGCACCTCGGGGCGCTGGTCTCGATCGAGGACCCGTTCGTGGCCCGAAACGACGCGAACTGGGACAGCGGCGCGCTGATCTACGTGCCGCGCGGCGTCCGGGTCCCGGAGCCGATCGAGATCTCCGTGATTCAGACCGCTGCCGGCTCGACGCTGAACTGGCGCACCCTGATCGTCCTCGAGGAGGGCGCCGAAGCCGAGGTCTGGGAGAGCTACGGGTCAGAGGACGATGAACTCGATTCGGTGCTGAACGCGGTGGTCGAGCTGCGGGTCGGGGACGGCGCCCGGCTGCGCTACGTCTGCACCCAGGACATCTCCGAGCAGAGCTGGATCTTCGCCACCCAACGCGCCGAGGTGGGACGTGACGGCTCGCTCGACTGGACCGCGCTCGGCTTTGGCTCGGCGCGCGGCAAGGTGCGGATGGAAACCAAGCTCGCCGGCCAGGGTGCCGAGGCCAGGGTGACCGGCGCCTACGTCGGTGCCGGCAGCCAGCACCTCGACGTCGACACCATCCAGGAGCACGCGGCGCCCAACACCTCCTCCGACCTCGCCTTCCGGGGCGTGCTCGCCGGGCACGGCACCGCGGTGTGGCGCGGAATGATCCGTGTCGACCCCGACGCTCAGGGGACAGACGCATTCCAGGAGAGCCGCAACCTGCTGCTCTCCACCAGCGCTCACGCGGACGCGATCCCCGGCCTCGAGATCGAGGCCAACGACGTCCGCTGCACCCACGCGGCGGCGGTCGCCCAGATCGACCGCGAGCAGCTCTTCTACCTGCGGTCGCGCGGCCTCGACGAAGAGGCGGCGAAGCGGGTGATCATCGAGGCCTTCCTCGAGGCTCTGGTCGAGCGCCTTGCCGAGGGCAAGGTGCGCGAGGAAGTCTCCGGGGCGCTAGAGCGGCGCCTCGGCGAGATCCTCGCCTAGAAGGGCAGGTAACGCACCTGTGAAGGTGCCGTGACCTCGTTGTGAGCCAGCTGTTAAGCGCTTGGCTCTTGCTTCTTCGCGCCCTCGCGCTCCTCGCGCATCGCGCGGCGCTCGGAGACCGTCGTCTTGACGATCGAGAACACGACCACGGCGACCGGCGGCACGTAGAGCACCCAGAGCCAGTGCCCGGCGTGCGCATAGGGGATCAACTGGGCCATCGTCATCATTGTGGTTCAGCAGGGCCCGGGAGAGCCCTGCTCCGAGCGGGCGCCAGTCCTCGCGCTCGAAGCGCGGCTGCTTCCAGAGGGTCGAGAGCGCGAAGAAGGAGACGATCAGCACCACCGAGGCCGCCCATGCGAACAGCCAGCGCCGACGGTCAGGGGCGTGCCACGTGCAGGGTCGCGACGTCGATGTGCGAGGCGGAGACCACAACCGGGTACTGGCCGCGCTTCGACGCCTTGAACGAGACAAGGGTCCGCCCCGGCCCGACCGTGCGGCTGACGCCGTAGCCGGGGATCTCGATCCCGATCTCCTGGTCGGAGCCGACCACGAAGCGCGCCGTCCGGCCCTGCTTGAAGTCGAGCCGCACCGGACCACTGGATGGTGGTGCGCCCCCGATCACCCGAACCAGAGGCACGCGCGGGCTGCCCAGTGGCAGCCCCGGGCGCGGCTGGCCGCTGTCGATGCCCGAGATGCGCGGGGCGTCGATGGTCGTTTCGCTGCCCTTGAAGACGAAGACGACTATCACCCCGATCCCGAGCACCAGGCCGACCACCACGCCGATGATCCGGTCCAGCCACCGCCATGGCCGCTTCGTCGCGGGCCCCGGACCGGGAGGCCCGATCTTTCTCGGACGGTACGGGGCCGGTTCGCCGGCTTCGTTCTGCCCCTCTGCGGAGCGGGGCACCAGGGACCTAGACGCCGTCCAGCAGACGCCAATTGGCGCGAAAGGCAGACTCCGCGGCAGCGACGAGAGCGTCCTCGTCGGCCCGCTCCAGGTGGTGCTCGATCAGCTCCCGGTCCGCGTCCGAGTGTTCGACGTCGAGACTCTCGTGGACACGGAAGTAGGCGTTGCCCTCGCCATCGCCGACGTCGTAGAAAGCGGCGAGTCCCTCACGCTTTGTGCGCGAGATCGCGGGCTGGCCGCTCTCGATCGCGTAGAGACGCACCAGCGACGGAAGCAGGCCGTCCTCGGCCCTCCAGGTTGCGACGCAAGCCTCGGTATCGGGGGTGGGCTCGGCGTCGACCTCTCCGCCCACCGACTCCACGAAGCCATCCCACAGCGCAACGTGGTCGGCCTCCTCGGCGGCGTGGCGGCGCAGCTCGCCGCGCTCCGGTGCCGCCTCGGCCACCTGCTCGGACAGCGTCGCGATCGCCTCGGTCGCGTGCCGGTACTGGCCCGCGTAGTTGGCCAGCTCCTCGCGGCTCAACTCTCCCGCCGACCAGCGCAGGTAGAAGGGGTGCTGGAGCACGTCCCAGCGGGCTCGGGCGTCCTCGATTCGCTGCCAGATGGTCTTCACGATGTCTCCCTCCTATCGGTGATCGCTGCCGAGCCGGCAGGATACCTACGTGCGTCCCGGTCGCCCCGACATCGCCGTCCCCGAACTCCCCTCCGACATCAGCTGGGTCGGAGATCCGCCGCGCTCGATGCCGCAGTTGACGGTGAGCGGTCCGGTGCTCGTTCACTTCTTCGACTTCGCGCAGCTCAACAGCGTGCGGGCGATGCCGTACCTGCGCGAATGGCACCGTCGCTACGCCGACGCGGGGCTATCGGTGATCGGCGTGCAGGCGCCGCGCTTTCCGTTCGGCGCCGACCCGGACGCCGTCGGCACCGGCCTGCGGCATCTCGGGGTCTCGCACCCGGTCGCGATCGACGCCGAGCGCGAGATGTGGTTCGACTACGGCTGCAAGGGCTGGCCGAGCCTGTTCCTGTGGGGTCGCGGCGGGGCGCTGCGCTGGTACCACTTCGGCGAGGGCGACTACCGGGCGACAGAGGAGGCGATCCAGGAGGAGCTGCGCGAAGGCGACGCCCTGCGCGAGCTGCCCGCCCCTATGGACCCGGTGCGCGCCACCGACGCTCCGGACGCCGCCGTGATGCCGCCTACCCCTGAGCTGTTCCCGGCCGGCGAAGGCAGGCCGTTCGCATTGGGCGAGGGCAGCGACCGTCTCGAGGTGGAGTACGAGGCCGGCGGCGCCTACGCGACGATCGAAGGAAGGGGCGAGATCGCAGCAACGGTGGACGGCGAGCTTGCCGACCCGGTTCGGGTCGAAGGTGCCGGGCTGTACGAGCTGGCGCTCCATCCGCGGCACGAGCCCCATAGGTTGGCGCTCGAATTCGTCGCCGGCGAGATGGCAATCTGGTCAGTCAGCTTCGCGCCCGGCATGCCGTAGCCGGGCGCTTGCGTCTAGGCCCGGGCGGCCAGCTCCTCGCGGATCTCCTTCGGAAGCATGAAGCGCACGTCCTCCTCGACGGTGCGAAGCTCCGAGACGTCATCCGCCCCACGCTCGCGGAACAGGTCGACCAATCGCTCGACCAATTCCTCGGGAGCGCTGGCGCCGGATGTGATGCCAACCGTCTCCACGCCCTCCAGCCACTCGTCCTGGACCTGGAGGTGGTTGTCGATCAGGTGGGAGGCGGCGCCGTGCTCGCGGGCGACCTCGACCAGGCGATTGGAATTGGAGGAATTGGTGGACCCGATCACGAGCACCAGCTCGCACTCGCGGGCTAGCTGCTTGACCGCGATCTGGCGATTCGTGGTCGCGTAACAGATGTCGTCTGACTTCGGGCTGACGATCTTCGGGAAGCGACGCCGCAAGCGCTCGATGATCTGCGTCGTCTCGTCGACCGACAGCGTCGTCTGGGTGATGAAGGCGACCTTGTCGGGGTCGGAGATCTCCAGCTCGTCGACCTCGTCGGCGCTCTGCACCAGGACGATGCTGTCGGGTGCCTCGCCGGTCGTCCCCTCGACCTCCTCGTGGCCGGCGTGGCCGATGAGGATAATCGTGTAGCCCTCGGCGGCGAACTTGCGCGCCTCCACGTGGACCTTGGTGACCAGCGGGCAGGTGGCGTCGATCGTTCGCAGCTCGCGCTGGGCGGCGTTGGCGTGCACCGAGGGGGCCACGCCGTGGGCCGAGAAGACCACCCTCTCGCCCTCCGGGACCTCGGTCTCCTGGTCGACGAAGATCGCACCGCGCTTGCTCAGCTCCTGCACCACGTGCTTGTTGTGGACGATCTCCTTGCGCACGTAGATCGGCGGCCCGTAGAGGTCGAGCGCCTGCTCGACCGCCTGCACCGCACGGTCGACGCCCGCGCAGTAGCCGCGCGGGGCCGCGAGCAGAACCTTCTTCGGGGCCGGCTTGGCGGCGGCCCCAGTCGCCGAGGAGGACATCGCTGCAAAGGGTAGCGGGGGACCGAATCGACCAATTGGCCTGCTCAGCGGCGCTAGGGTACGGACCAAGATGAGCCCGCAGTCGCATCTGGACCGCCTCAGCTCAATAGACGCCTCGTTCCTTACAAACGAGTCCTCGTCCAGCCACATGCATGTGGGGGCGGTGCTGATCTTCGAGGGCCCGCCGCCCCGCTACGAGGACTTCCTCGACCAGGTCCGCTCGCGGCTCGATCTCGTGCCGCGCTTCCGCCAGAAGCTCGTCTTCCCGCCGTTTGAGGCCGGGAGGCCGCTGTGGGCAGACGACCCCGGCTTCAACCTCTCCTACCACGTCCGCCATACGGCGCTGCCCGCCCCCGGCTCCGAAGGGCAGCTGCGCAGGCTGACCGGCCGGGTCTTCTCGCAGGCGCTGGATCGCTCGAAGCCGCTGTGGGAGATGTGGCTGGTGCAGGGTCTGGAGCGGAATCGCTTCGCGCTTCTCTCCAAGACCCATCACGCGCTGGTCGACGGCGTCGCCGGCGTCGACATCTCGACCGTCCTGTTTGACGTCAAGCCGGTTCCCGAGCCGGCAGAGGAGGAGCGCGAGTGGGTCCCGAACCCCGAGCCCTCGACGGGGCAGCTCGTCGCCCGCGGGGTTGCCGATGTGGCGGCCGTGCCCCTGAAGGCGGCGGAGCGCTTGGCAAATGCCGTCCAGCACCCGGAGGCCACCGCCCGCCGGGTCGGCGAAGGGTTGGAGGCACTGAGCGAGGTGGCCTGGAACTTCACCAACCCGGCTCCGGACGTGCCGCTCAACGTCGAGATCGGCACTCACCGCCGCTTCATCTGGGCTCGCTCCGAGCTGGCGACCTTCAAGCGGATCAAGGATGCGCTCGGTGGAACAGTCAACGACGTGGTGCTGGCGGTGGTGACGGGGGCGCTGCGCAAGTGGCTGGACCGGCGCGGCATCAGAACCGAAGGACTGGAGCTGCGGGCGCTGGTGCCGGTCTCGATCCGGGCCGAGGACGACCGCGGGCAGCTCGGAAATCGGATCGCCGCGATGCGCGGCCCGCTGCCGGTTTACGTCGAGGACCCGGTGCGGCGGCTGCAGGTCGTGCGGAAGGCGATGGGAGAGCTGAAGCAGTCCAAGCAGGCACTCGGCGCCGAGGTGATCTCACGCATGAACGACTTCGCACCCCCCACCCTGCTCGCGCAGGCGTCGAGGATCAACTTCTCGACCCGCCTTTTCAACCTGATCGTCACCAACGTCCCCGGTCCGCAGATACCCCTCTACCTGCTGGGTCGCGAGCTGGAGGAGGTCTTCCCGGTCGCCTTCCTGCCCCAGAACCATGCGCTGGCGATCGCGATCATGAGCTACAACGGCCGCATCAACTTCGGCCTGCTTGCGGACTACGACGCAATGGAGGACGTCGAGATCATCTCCGAGGGGCTCTCCGAGTCGCTGGAGGAGCTCTTGGAGGCGGCCAAGGAGTCCGAGCCCAAGCAGCAGGCAAGCGAGCCCGCGGAGGCGCCGGCGGGATGAGCGATGAGGGGCCCGGGGGCGACGTCAACTACCACCTCGAGCTGACTCCCCAGCAGCTCAAGGTCACCCACACGGCGCTCAAGTCCCTGCTCGACGACTTCGGGCACGACGAGAAGCTGGTCGGACGGGGTCATCCATGAGGTTCTGGGAAGGCTCCCCGACGAGCACTCGATCCGTGCGATCCAGCTCGACGCCGGCGAGCGCGGGTCCGGCGAGTCCGGCTGAGCCGCCGAACCGCCTCGCTACCCTGGGCAACCCATGCCGCTCTCGGTGCAGGTGGGGCTGCTGCTCGCGATCGCGACCGCCCTCACCTCGATCTTCGGCTCCTTCTACAAGCAGCGCGGCGCGGTGCGGGCGCCGGCGGTCGACTTTCGCCGTCCCGTGCGCAGCTCGCTGGTCCTGTTCGGCTCCGGTTGGTACACGCTGGGAATCGCGATCGCGATGGGCTCCTGGGGATTTTACGCCGCAGCCCTGTCGCTGGCCCCGATCTCGCTCGTCCAGTCGGTGATCGCCGGGGGACTGGTGATGCTCACTGTGATCGCCGACCGGGCGTTCGGATTCGAGGTCACGCGCCGCGAATGGATCAGCGTCGCACCGGCGGCCGCCGGGCTTGCCTTCTTGGCGGCGACCCTGAATGGCGCCGGTGACAGTGCTCACTCCGACTTCCAGCCGGGCACGATCGCGGTCTACGTGGCGGTGATCACGGCGGCGGGATTCGCCGTCTGCGTCCTCGCTCGTGGCAGTCATCAAGCCGGTGTTCTCTTCGGAGCTTCGGCGGGCCTGCTCTGGGGGGCATCGGACGTGTCGATCAAGGGCGCGAGCGACAGCCTCGGCGACGGGCTGGCCGCGGTGCTGGCCAATCCGCTCGCTCTGACGGTGTTGGTCCTCTCGTTGATCGGCCTGTTGGTCTCGGCCAAGAGCCTTCAGATCGGGGACGGAGTGCCGGTGATCGCAGTCACCAGCGTGACCGCGAACACGGTGACGATCGCCGCCGGACCGATCATCTTCGGCGACCCGCTGCCCGGCGACTCGCTGGGGTTGATCGCCCGCCTTGCGGCCTTCGTGCTGGTGATCGGAGCGGCGGCACTGACTCCGGCTCCGCTGGGCGCTGTGGAGATCGAAGAGGAGCTCGAGGCGGCAACTGCAGGGAGCGGCTGAGCCGCTAAACGACCGGCAGCGTGTCGCCGCGGCGTGTCGGCTTGTTGCGATACAGCTCTTTGTCGGCCCGCCGGATCAGCGATATCTCGCTCTCGGAGCCGTCCCAGGTTGCAAGGCCGATCGACCAGGGTCCGTCGGAGGCCTTCGCCCGTAGGCGGGCGACCAGGCCCCTCGCGGCAAGCTCATCGCAGTCGTAGAAGACCAGGCCGAACTCATCGCCGCCCAGCCGTGCGATGAAGTCGGCGCCGCGAAGCGATTCCAGCCAGCCGGCGGTGAGCGTCTTCAGCAGCCGGTCGCCGGCCTGGTGGCCGCCATTGTCGTTGACCTCCTTGAGGCTGTCCACGTCGAGCAATCCGACGGTGAGCGGAACACCGCTTCGCTTGGCGCGCTCGAGCTCGAGGGTGAAGTGGTGGTCCCAGGCACGTCGGTTCGGAAGACCCGTAAGCCAATCCTCGTGCGCCATCGCTTCCAACTGGTCGGCCAGCTCCTCCTTCTCGCTGGCCAGCTGCTGGATGTCGCGGCGTACGTCCTCATTGAAGCGCCAGGCGACGATCGCCGCCAGTCCGGCGGCTGCCACGAAGGCGGCGTGGATAGCCGCCCACTTCCACGGCTCAGCCGCCTGGCCGGGCTGGTCGTAGACGGCACCCGGATCGATCATCCCGTAGATCCCGTGATGCAGGAGTACGAAGGCGACTGCGACCAGGAAGGGAATCCAGTCCTCGTAGATCGTCAGCGCGACGATGAAGACGAAGAACGAGAAGTGCGCCTCGATGAGCCCATGAGAAGCGTGCACGAACACGGCGCAGGCGGTCATCAGCCCGAGAGCGACCAGCGCTGAGCGAGTCCGCCGACCGAGCGAGCCGAGGCTGGCCAAGATCGCGGTCAAGATGATCGGGCCCATGTGCAGGACGGTGTGACCGGGCCCGTAACCCTCGGCGAGGCTGTAGGGAAGAATCACCAGGGCGGTGGCCCACAGCACCGCGACCATCGCGCGATGCCTGCGCCTCCATTCGGCTTCGGGCAGCCCTCCTCCGTGCGGAAGGTTGGCGCGAGCGTCGTTGAGGACCCCTGCAATCCGTTGCATGGCGATCATCCATCGACACTCAGCCCAGGCACTTGAAATCCGTGCCTGAGCACGCACGCGCGCCTAGAACATCGGCTTAGCGACTAGTAGCCGAGCGCGAACTTCGCGTCCTCGGACATCATCAACCGCTGAGCGACGCCTGCCGGGGGTTAGTGGCCGCCTCCAGGCGCTGCAAGATGCTCTGAATTCGGTCCGGGACGGGCGGCTCGGCAAAACTCGCTGCACGGATGCTGCATCGTGAGGACGTGCGAGGTCAAAGGCTGCGGCGAGCGCTGCTTCTTCTACGACGCAACGCTATCCGCCCGTCATGAGCACGACCATTTTCCGGTCGCCGCCCGTCATGGTGGAAGGGCGCCGACCATGCGGGACGCCGGGGTGGCTAGCGCCGGCGCTCGATCAATCCAAAGGCAGGGAGATGATCGCGTAGATAATGACGCCGAGCACGAGCAAGCCACCAATGACGCCGACGATGTCTCCGGAGTGGTCCGAAGATGACCCGACGCCCGCGGAATGGGGGCGCCGATGACCGTCAAGCTAGCCGCCGCCCGTTCGGATGTAGAGGCCGCACTCCGCAAGGCGCGCTGGGCACTCAGCGTGGCCGAGCTGGCGGGCATCACCGGGCAGCCGCCGGCCGGCGTCCGAGGCGCGGTCGCCACTCTGGACGCTGAGGGCGCTCTGCTCGTGAGCCGCAATCGCCAAGGCGGCAAGCGGTATTCGTGGAACCGCTACGCGGCCGGCGGCAGGGAGCTTGGCGCATGAAGCGCTGCTCTCGCTGCGGCGAGACTAAGCCGCTGAATGACTTTCACCGCAACCGTGCCCGCCCGGACGGCTTCCAAAGTCAATGTGCCGAGTGCCGCCGTGCTGCCCAGCGCCGCTACGCGCAAACCCCTAAGGCCCGCGCTGCCAACCGCTACTCCTCCCGCGCCGCGTGGCAGGATCCAGATCGGCGGCTCCAGAAGAAAATGAAAGGCACTTTGAGGTATGCTTCCCTCAGACTTGAACGTTCCCAGCAACGGGCGCGTGAGGCGTACGAGAATGACTACCTGAGCGGCGTATGACCTCGAAGCGCTGCTCGAAGTGCGGCGAGACTAAGCCGCTCGACGCCTTCCACCGCATGGCGGCTAGCAGGGATGAGCGCCGGGCAGATTGCAAGGTCTGCGTCAGCCCGCAAACGAATCCTGGCTGCTCTACGCGCGCTGCTGAATTGGGGACGAAGAGGGAGCGCGGCGTAACGCATTGCGGCGTTGCTCCCCGAGGCAGCGCGCGGCGGTTAGGTGCTGGCAGCAACTTTTCGCTGCGCCGAGGTTTGGTTGCTTGAGGCGGCGAGCTGCCTCAACGAGCAGGCTTCCAGGGTAATCAGAAAGGAAGTATCCGCATGAGCTCACGTCGCAGAAGGTCTTCGCTCTTGCGAGCCACCAGCATCCCGCTCGCCGTTTCGGTGGCGGTCGCCAGTATCGCGAGCGCCGCTTTCGCCCCTCACCATGCAGGCAAGGGAAAGATCACGCCGGTGCTGCGCTCCAACAAGGGCGCCACAAACCTGGCCAAAGCAATCTTCGAGGGCAACAAGGCGCTGGTTCGGGCGAAGTGGGTCATGATCCCGCCCGGCGGCACCCCCGCCGCGATCTCGACCAAGCACATGGCGGGGTTCCCCGGCCGGGGCAGGGCGTTCGCGATACTCACGACCGGCTGCGCCCTGCTCGCCGACAACCCCAACAACGCGCCCGACACGGGCTGCCGCGACGGCGGCGTCAAGTTCCGCGGCGCTCGCGACGTAACGATCTGGAGGATCCGGGTCGTCGTGCCGAAGGACAGAAACTGCCTCTCGTTCCGCTTCAAGTTCCTCTCCGAGGAGTACCCGGAGTTCATCAACTCGATATACAACGACGCGTTCATCGCCGAGCTGAGCCGCTTCCCCTCATGGGACGCCTCGGGCACGCAGACTCCCACGATCACGGCGCCGGGCGACTTCGCGACCACCCGCGACGGGAACCTGATCAGCGTCAACGGCACCAATGTCGCCCGGGTCAACAGGAAGGCCGCGCGCGGCACAACCTATGACGCGGCGACCGGCAAGCTCCGCGCCTCGACGCCCGTCAAGCCGGGCGTGCACCTGCTGCACCTGTCGATCTTCGACCAGAGCGACAGGATGTACGACTCCGCGGTGTTCATCGACCGCCTGACCCTCACCAAGGCGAAGCACTGCCGCTCGGGAGTCGTCCGCTACTAGCCAGGTTCGAAAGGCGCCAACACCCGAGCGCTCCCGGAAATCCTCACAGATTGAAAACGGTCCCTGCGTGGCCTCGCAGGAAATCGGCTCAGGGTCCCGGTCCCTGGTCCGAAGCCTCCACGGCGCCCCGGGTCGCAGCGATCCGCCCGCTCTTTACCCCTGGCCGGCAACATCCCGGGGTGCCCGCTGCTAGTGCGTACCGGCACATACTTGCGCCGCTGCCTTCTGTTAGCCCGGGGGCGCATGGAATCATGCGGCATGCTCACAGGGCTGCTGAAAGCGGAAGAGGTCGCGGACGTGCTGCAAGTTCCGACGACCTGGGTCTACGCGGCCGCCCGCGATGGCCGGCTGCCATCGGTGCAGTGCGGTCGTTACCGGCGCTTCGACGCCGCCGACCTAGACCGCTGGGTCGCTGAGCAGAAAGCAGCCGATGGCGACTAAGCGCGACAAGAATCGAGAGCGCTGTTCCAAATATCGGTCCGAGAATCCTGAAAAGGTCCGGGAGTACGGCCGCAAATATCGGTCCGAGAATCGTAACCAGGAACGCAGGCGCCACCGCAAATATCGGGCCGAGAATCCTGAGCACGTCCGCGAGTACGAGCACCGGCGCCTGGGCTGGTACGACGACGACCCGGAGCTTGAGCACATCCTCGAAGAAGCGGGACAGGAAGCGATCGCCGAGGTGATCGCGCCGCCGGGTTAGCCTAAGCCGCCGCCCAGTGACGACGCCCCCCTGAGGCCTCTGGGGCGCCGGTGAGTAAGCGAGCAACCGGGTTTGTTCGCACCGTGATCCTCAAGGATGGGACCGAGGTTTTCCGGGCGGCCGGGAAGCTCCCGACCGGGAAGCAGTTTCAGCGAACGCTCGGCAAGGTTTGGGCCAAACGCTCCCGCGCGCCCGCCGGCTTTCTGACTCGCTCGCAGGCCGAAGTGAAGGCCGAAGCGCTCCGCGACGACCTGGCGCAGGCCGCTCCGGAGCCGGGCGCCGCCATCACCTTCGCCGCCGCCGGGCGCGAATGGCTGCGCTACGTCGAACACGACCGCGGCTGTCGGCCTTCGACCGTGGAGGATTACGCGACCGGGGAGCGCGCCCTGCGCGCGGAGTTTGGCGGGAGCACGCCGCTCGCTTCAATCACCTCGAAGCGGATCGAGGACTACCTATCTCGGCTGGCCGCCGACGGCCGCTCCGACCGCACCATCAATAAGCGCCACCAGCAAATCTCCGCAATCTTCAGGCATGCCGGGCTGACCCCCAATCCCGCGGCGAAGGTCGCGCGCCGACCCGAGCGGCGGAGCGGCGACTTCGACGTCCTCGACCCCGGCGAGGTCGAGCGGCTGGCGGCGAAGGCGGCCAACCCGCAGGACGGAGCGCTGTTCACCGTCGCCGCTTTCACCGGCTTGCGCCTTGGCGAGCTGCTCGCGCTCCGATGGGGCGACGTGGATTGGTCGCTCCACCTGCTCCACGTCCGGCGCTCCTATACGCGCGGCCAGGAAGGCCCGCCAAAGTCGGGCAAGGTGCGGAGCGTTCCGCTCGTCGATCAGGCCGCGGGCGCGCTCGACCGATTGAGTCAGCGCGACCGATGGGCCGACGCGGGCGATCTAGTTTTCGTGAACGCGGTCGGCGACCACCTAGAACGCTCGACCATGCGCCGCCGCTACGTCAAGGCGCTGAAAGCCGCCGGCCGCGCGCCCCTCAGGTTCCATGATCTTCGACACTCATTCGGGACTCTGGCCGTGCAGGAATTCCCGCTGACCGACGTGAAGGCGTTCATGGGGCAGGCGGACATCGGGACCACCATGCGCTACGTGCACCACGTCCCGCAGAAGGATGCGGCCGACCGGCTTACTGCGCTGCTGAAAGCGCGCACGGACCCGGAGATTGGCTGCACCGCGGGTGCATCGACCACTGACGCGGCTGAGGCCGAGTCGGCGGAAACCGCCCCTGAGCAGGGAGTTTCGGCCCCTAGTAGCCGAGCGCGAACTTCGCGTCCTCGGACATCATCTCCGGGGACCAGGGCGGCTCGAAGATCATCTTCGGGTGCACCTTCTCGACCCCCGGCAGCCCACCGACGAACTCCTTCATCTGTTCTGAAACCTGGGGTCCGATCGGACAGGCGGGCGTGGTCAAGGTGAAGGTGACGTAGACCTCGGGGCCCTCGACCTCGACCTCGTAGACGAGCCCCAGGGAGACGAAATCGAGCCCCAGCTCGGGGTCGATGACCTCCTCGAGCGCCTCGAGGACCTCGTCCTCTGTGGCGGTGCCATTCTCGGTTGCCATGCCTTCATCGTAGATCACCGGCTCAATAGGCTTGTATGAACCATGCTGTTCCTGGTCCTGCTCTTCATAGTCGTGCCGATCGCCGAGCTGTACGTGATCATCAAGGTCGGCGAGGCGATTGGCATCCTGCCAACGCTGGCGATCCTGCTCGCCGACGCGGTGCTGGGATCGCTGCTGCTGCGCCATCAGGGACGTTCGGCTTGGCGCCGATTCAACGCCGCGATCGCCGAGGGCCGCTTCCCCGGGCGCGAAGCGGCCGACGGGGTGATGATCGCCGTGGGTGGCACGCTGCTGCTCACGCCGGGCTTCATCAGTGACGTCGCCGGGGTGTTGCTCCTGCTGCCGCCGACCAGGGCGCTGATTCGCGCCGGGCTGTTCCGTTACCTGCGCCGCCGCGCCGTCGTGGTTGGGGCGGGCGGGTTCAGCGCGGGCCAGGATCGCCCCCCGCCCGGCGGGCAGCCCTACGACTTCGAGGGCTCAGCGCAGGAGATGCCCTCGAACGGGGCCGGCCACGAGGAGTCGAAGTCGAATGGCCCCGAGCAGCCACGCCTGCCACCTTCATGATCGGCTTTGACTTCGCCGACCCCGAGCGCGGGCTCTCGGGCACCTTGCGCCCCTCCGGTGCGGCGGTCCTCTTCGACCACGACGATGTGTTGGCGGCAAGCCCCGACGCCGCAGCAGAGCTCAGCGACGGTATCGACGCATCCGCCAGCCTGGAGATCGAGGGCGTCGCGGTCCAGCTGGAGCTGTCGCGGATAGGCGAGCCGGTCAGCCTCGGCGGCGAGCGGGCGGGCGCCGAGGAGCTGGCTGTCTGCCAGGTGCTCGGCGAGCTTCGGCGGGACGGCGAAACGCAACAGGTGGCCTGCCTGGGAATCCGCTCTGAGGCTGTCTCGGAGGCCGATCCGGATCAGGTCTCCCTGACCCGCTCGATCGCGGTCGTCTTCAGCGATGGCGGCCTGCTCGCCCTGCGCGCCGCGCGACCGCACGGGGCAACCGATCACGGCGACGAGGAGATCACCGCCGCCCTGGCCGACCCCGCAGGCGAGCTCATGCAGGTGCGCGAAACGCTCCTTTCCACGCACTACGACGAGGCGGGAAGGCAGGCCCGCGCGACCCTGGAGCTGTGGCCAGAGCAGGAAACCGAGCCCCGCCCACCGCTACGGGCCGCCGGCTCGATCGTCTGCGGGACCTCGCTGCCGGTCGGCAAGCGCCGACTGGACGTCGCCTTCTTTCGCTGGTCGATGGACGGCAGGCCGGGCCTGGGGCGCTATGAGATCCTCTCCGCGCCGGCGGCCGATTGAGCACCAGGGCGGTCATCTCCGACTTCGGCGGCGTGCTCACTACCCCGCTGATCCAGTCGTTCGTCGCCTTCCAGGACCAGACCGGGATCGCGATGGAGATGCTCGGTTCGGCCATGCAGCGGATGGCGGAGCGCGACGGCAGCCACCCCCTGTACGAGCTGGAGAAAGGGGAACTGACCGAGGCGTCGTTCCTGGAGCGGATCGCCGACGAGCTCGAGCCCGAGCTGGGCCACCGGCCCGAGATGCACCGCTTCAGCGAAATCTACTTCGAGGCCCTGAAGCCCAATCCACCGATGATCGACTTGATGCGGGAATTGAAGAGACGGGGTCTGCGAATGGCGCTGCTGACCAACAACGTGCGCGAGTGGGAGCCGCTGTGGCGTTCGATGGTCCCGATCGACGAGCTGTTCGACGTAGTGGTCGATTCCGCCTTCGTCGGCTGCCGCAAGCCGGACCCCGAGATCTACAAGATCACCCTCGAGCGCATCGGGCTCGCGGGCGATGAATGCCTGTTCGTCGACGATGTCGAAGTCAATTGCGCGGCAGCGCGGGAGCTGGGAATGACGGCGGTGCATTTCCGGGCCAACGAGCAGGCGATCGAAGAGATCAGGGCAGGTCTCGGCGGATCGGCCTGATCTAGGCTTCCCGGCTTGCCGACCTCGCTGAGCACCCCGCCGGTCACGGCGTCCCTACGCGCCCGCTTGGAGCGGTCGCGAATCGAGCCATGGATGCTCGCCCTCGGCGCCATCCTCTTGCTGGCCCTGCTGCTGAGGCTCTGGGGGATCAAGTACGGGCTCCCGTTCGGCTACCAAATAGACGAGGAGCGGATCTACGTTCGGGGGGCTGCACGAATGCTCGATGCCGGGAGCGTCAACCCGCATTACATGCAGAACCCGCCGCTGTTCACCTACCTCCTGGAGGCGATCTTCGCCGTGCGCTACGGGGGCGGGGAAGCGCACCGGCTGATCGGCGAGGTCCCGCAGCGCACCGACCTCTTTCTTACCGCCCGCATCGTCACGGCGCTGATCGGCACGCTCGCCGTGTGGCTGACCTTCGCCGCCGCGCGTCGCTTCTTCGATCGCCGTGTGGGGTTGGTAGCCGCGCTGTTGATGGCGGTGGCCTTCCTGCCCGTCTTCTACTCGCACGTAGCGCTCAACAACGTCCCCGCCATGGCGGCGGCATCGGCGGCCCTGATCGGCATCGCCGGAATCCTCAGGCGCGGCGCGGCGCGGGACTACGTCCTCGCCGGCGCCTTCGTCGGTGTCGCGGCGGCCACCAAGTACCTGGAGGGGATCGTGGTGGTCCCGATGCTGACGGCAATCCTGCTTGCCCCCCGCGGCCCCGGCGCGCCGACGTTGCGTCGTGCTCTTTTGTTGGCGTTGGGCGTCGCCGTGGCCGCCTTCGTGATCTGCAACCCGTTCGCCGTGATCAAGCCGGCGCACTTCATCGGCAGCCTCGGTACTCAGGGCGACGTCGTCGGCAAGCACAAGTTCGGCCAGCCCTCGGAGGGGGGAATCGAGCACTATCTGCGCACCTTCACCTGGGGGCTCGGCTGGGTGCCTGTGATCGCCGCGCTCGCTGGGGCGACCCTGCTGGCGCGCACGGACCGCCACCGGGCGCTGGTCCTGATTCCGATCGTTCCGCTGTTCGTCCTCTACATGGGGTTGAAGACCCGCTACTTCGGTCGCTGGATGCTGCCCGTGTTCCCGATCGTCTGCATGTTGGCCGCCTATGGGGCCGTGCGCGCGGCAGACCTCGCCGCCGCCCGCCTGCGCCGACCCCAGGTCGCGATCGCGCTCACGGCCCTCGCCGCCGTCGCCTTGGCGGCGCAGGGCATCGTCCACTCGGTCCACAACGACCGCGTCCTCTCGCGCCCCCACACCCTGAACCTGGCCCGCATCTGGATGCTCGACCACGTGCCCCGCGATGCAAAGGTGATCACCGAGCCCTTTGTCGCCAACGCCTGGAACTCGCCCTGGGACCACGCGATCACCAGCCCGCAGCTGCTGTTGGGTGGCGAGTCGGCCTACGCGCGCTACCTCAGCGACCGGCTGGTTCGCACATACGTGCGGGACGGCTACTGCTGGGTCGTTGCCAGCTCGAACTACTGGGGCCTGGCGCTCTCCGATCCGATCGTCGGCAAGCGCGCGGCGAGCTACTACGCGGCGCTCGCGCACTATGGGACGGTTCGCTACAGCGCCTCTCCTTGGGGTGACCTCGGACGTCCGGGCGGGCCCGGTCGGGACGTCGTCCCGTTCGACTACGACTGGTCATACGACTTCTACCCGCTGTCCTACCAGCACCCCGGCCCAATGGTCCAGGTCTCCCAGCTGCACGGGGGAGCATGCGGTCGAGCCCCGGGCGCCGTGCCGCTCTCTAGGCCTCGCCTGAGCTCGAATCCAGCTCCTCGAGCAGCGAGCTGACCCGCCGTTCGATCTCGTCGCGGGTCGCCCTCACCTCCTCCAGGGGGCGGCCGGAGGGGTCCTCCAGCTCCCAGTCGAGATAGCGCCTGCCGGGGATGTAGGGGCAGCTGTCCCCGCAACCCATCGTCACCACCAGGTCGGCCCACTCGGCGTCACCGCGCTCGAGCAGGTGCGGAGTGCGCTCGGAGAGGTCGATCCCGATCTCCCGCATCGCCTCGACGACCTCCGGGTGCACCTGCTGCGCCGGCTCGGTCCCCGCCGACCTCGCTTCGTGGCGACCGGCGGCCGCGCGGCTGAACAGCGCCTCGCTCATTTGCGAGCGCCCGGCGTTGTGCAGGCAGACAAAGAGGACGCGCATCGCCGCAGTATTGCGGGACGCGGAGGCCGCGAAACCAAGCAGACCCGGAGCCGAGCTACGTGGAGGCTGCGAGAACCGAGCAGTTCGGTGGATGCTCGCTGCGCGGAGGCCGCGAAAAGCAAGCAGGTCGGGGGACGCAGGCCGATCGGCGAAGCGAGCGCACTAGACCGTGCGCGAGCGAGGCGATCGGCCGAGGACCCCGAGATGCGCTGCTTTGCAGCGGCCTCTAATTGTCGCCGCCGGCGCGGTCCCAGATGTACAGATCGACGGCCTCAGCCGCCAGCTCCATCAACCGCGGCGGCGAGAGCCACTCGACGACCGTTTCCAGCGCCCGCTCCTCGGTGACGCCGGCGTCGACCGCCTCCTCGCCGCGGAAACCTGCGGCGAGCTTCAGCGCCTCACGGCGGTTCACCCCCAGCGAAGGGAATGCGCCCATCAGGAAGTCGCGGCTGGGGACCGGCTGGCCGACGTCAAGCGAGCCGTGCCAGGCGGCGAGCATCGATAGGTCGTGCTCGTCGAGCTCCGATAGCGCGCGCGCGTAGTGGGTCTCGAGCTCGTCGTCGGGGATCTCGTCGACCCAGGCGCGCACCGCCTCGCCAAGCAGCTGGCGGCGGGCCTCACGGCCGATCGAGTCTGCGATCGCGCGGATCGCGTCGGCGGGGTCTACGAAGCAGAGCGACATCGCGGCCCAAGATAAAGACCGCGCAAGACGGCAAATCGACGCCGGAAATGCGCCAATTGGCGCTTTATCGGATCCTCGACAGAGCGACTCACCCGGCCGCGGCTGGGGCACGCCCGCGGCCGTCCATATCCTGGAACCGAAGCATCGATGCCACTGCACCTCGTACACGGACCCCCCAACTCCGGCCGCGCCGGCGTGATCCGCGAGCGATTTCTCGCCGCTCTGGGGCGCGACCCGGTCCTGGTCGTCCCGACCCTCGATGACGTCTTCGCCTTCGAGCGCGAGCTCAGCGCCGGCAGCGGCGCGCTTCTCGGAGGCTCGGTCCTCGTCTTCGCGGGCCTCTTCGGCGAGGTGGCGCGGGCAGCAGGCGAGTCCTTCCCGGAGCCGCTCAGCCGCAGCCAGCGGATGCGGGTGCTGCGCGCCGCGATCGGCGAGGTCACGCTCGGACCGCTGGCCGCCTCCGCGCAACGGCTTGGCTTTGCGGCAGCGCTCGACGAGCTGATCGATGAGCTGCAGGGGGCGATGCGCAGCCCGGACTCGATGCTCGCCGGCGCCTCGACGCTCGAGGCCTCCGCCTACCTCGACGACCTCACGGCGCTCTACGGCGCCTACGCACGGTTGCGCGACTCCCGCGGTCATGCCGACAGCCACACCATTGCCCAGGCTGCGATCGCGGCCCTGCGCCGCGAGCCCGACCTCTGGCGCGGCCGCCCCGTCTTTCTGTATGGATTCGACGACCTCACGGTCGAGCAGCGGGCCCTGGTCGAGGCGCTTGCGGGCGCGGCCGAGGTCACCGTCTCACTCACCTACGAGGACAGCGTCGCCCTCGGCGACCGCGCCCGCCTCTACCAACAGCTCAGCGAGCTCGGGCCCGCCGGCGAGGTCGCCACCGAGGCGGACCCGGGCAACACCGAGAGCCCGCTGCTCTTCCACCTTCAGCGCTGCTTTCTGCGCGAGGGCTCCGAGCGTCGCCCGCCGGACCCGAGCCTGCGGATGCTGCGCAGCGCCGGCGACCGCGGCGAGGCGGAGCTGATCGGAGCGCGAATCGCCGCCCTGCTCGCGGGCGGCGCCGAGGCCGAGGAGATTGCGATCGCGTTGCGCGACCCGGCCCGCCGCGGCCCTTTGCAGGCCCGCGTGCTGCGCAGCTATGGAATCCCGGTCGCCCTGGAGACCGAGCTCCCCGTCGCCCAGAGCGGGACCGGCACCTGCCTGCTGGCCCTGCTCCGAGCCGCCTTCACCTCGCGGCGCTCCTCTGACCTGCTCACCTACCTGCGCGGGCCGCGCCGCGCCGGCCAGGGCCAGGTCGACCGGCTCGAGCTCGCGATCCGCCGCGGTCGGTTGAGCACTTCGGAGGAGGCCGCCGAGGAGTGGGAGAGCCAGACCGGCGAGCGGCCCCGCGACCTGATCCGATTGCTCGAGGCTGCTGGCAGCCCCCAGGACCTGCTTCGCCAGGTCGCGAAGCTTGCCCGCGATATCGCCCAGTGGCCCCTGGCCACGGACGAGGGCCGTGGCAGCCTGCCCGACTCAAACGCCGCCGCAGAGCTGCGGATCGGGGAGCGGATCGCCGCCACCGCCGAAGGGCTGGCGGAGCTCGAGGGGATCGAGCCCTCGCCCGAGGAGCTTGTAGCTGAGCTCGAGGCCCTGACGATCCGCTCCTGGTCCGGCCCGGCGACGGGACGGGTGCGGATCGCCAGCCCTTACGACCTGCGCGCGTCCCGCTTCGAGCACCTGTTCGTCGGATCGCTCCAGGACGGCGAGTTCCCTCGCCACCGCCCCGAGGGGCCGTTCCTCTCCAAGGAGCAGCGCGCGGCGCTGGGAATGCCGGAGCGGGCAGAGCCCGAGGACGAGGAGCGCTACCTGTTCGCGGTCTGCCTCTCGCGACCGACCAAGAGCCTGAACCTCTCCTACCGGGTCAGCGACGAGGCGGGCGGCGCCGAGCCGCGCTCGCCGTTCGTCGACGAAGTGCGGCGGCTGCTCGACCCGGCGGCGCCCGAGGACCGCGACGCGGAGGACCCGGTGGAGGCCGAGATCACCGTCACGCGGCCACTGGGCGACCTCGTCTTCGCCCCCGGCGACGCGCCGAGCGAGCCAGAGCTGGCCCGGGCACTGGCACAGGCCGGCGGCGGCGAGGAGGCGCTCGAGGCGCTGGAGCTCGACGATGCCTGCCGCCAGCGCCTCACGGCGGCCCTCGACGCCGCGCGCGAGGCCGAGGCCCTGACCCGCAAGCCGGGGCCGCTGACGGTCCCGGCGGTGATCGAGGCGCTCGCATCGGTGCCCGCCTACGGGGGCACGACGCTGGAGGGCTTCGATCTCTGCTCCTACCGCTGGTTCGTCGACCACGAGCTGCGCCCGCAGCCTCTCGATCCGGCCCCGGAGCCACTCACCCAGGGCGGGCTGATGCACGCAGCGCTCGAGCAGCTCTACGGCGATCCCCCGGGCGAGGACACGTTGCCCCGTCCCGCCGACGTGGAGGCGTGGATCGCCCGCGGCCGCGAGATCGTCGACGAGGTCACCGATCAGCTCAGCGAGCACCCGGCGGACCGCGCGATGCGAAGGCGGGTCGAGCGGCTGCTGGTCGCCTTCCTGCACCGCGAGGCGGCGCGCGAGGACCCACGGCTGCGCCCGGCGCTGCTCGAGGCCGAGTTCGGCGACGGCGAGACGGCCGAGATGCCCCGGCTCGAGATCGACGGCTGGGCGCTTCACGGTCGCATCGACCGGGTCGACACGGGAGACGGGGTCGGCGTCGCGTTCGACTACAAGCTCTCGCGCGAGGGCACCGCCTACGCCAAGTTCATCGAGAAGGGCACCCTGCAGCTGCCCCTCTACCTGCTGGCGTTGCGCGAGCTCTGGGGGATCGAGATGGTAGGCGGGCTCTACCAGCCGCTGCGCCCGACCAACAGCCCGCGTCCGCGCGGGCTGGTCCGCGAGGACGCGAAGGGAGAGCTGGAGGACCTGCGCATCTACGACAACGACGTCCTCCCTCCGGAGGAGTTCGAGGCGGCGCTCAGCGAGGCCGCGGACCGGGCCGGCGCCGCGGTCGTACGGATGCGCCGCGGCGAGATCGAACGTGACCCGGGACCTCCCGAGGGGATCAAGGGACACGACCAATGTCCGCGCTTCTGCAACTTCGCGCCGATCTGCCGCCGCGAGCGGGCCCCGTTCGTGGCCCCGGATGACGACGAGGAAGAGGACCTCCCATGAGCGCGAGGCTCAAGCAAAGAGCATCACGCGAGGCCGAGCGCGAACCGAAAGGCGTGTCGTGAGCGCCCGCGAGCCAACTCGCGAGCAACGCGCGGCGATCGACGTCCGCGGCCGCGACGTCCTGCTCGAAGCCGGAGCGGGAAGCGGCAAGACCGGAGTTCTGGTCGACCGCTATTGCGACCTCGTCGCCGCCGACGAGATCGAGACCGACCGGATCCTCGCCTTCACCTTCACCGACAAGGCGGCGGCACAGCTCCGTGAGCGGGTCCGCGACGAGCTGCATCGACGCCAGCGCGCCGCGCCGGACTCGCGCCTGCTCGCCAACCTGATCTCCGGCTTTGGGGGGACGCAGATCACCACGATCCACGGCTTCTGCCGGCGCCTGCTCGCGGCCCACCCCGTCGCCGCCGAGATCGACCCGCGCTTCCGCGTCCTCGACGCCGCCGAGGCGACCCGCGCAGCCGGGACGGCCTTCGACGCCGCCCTGGTCGACTTCCTCGCCGCCGGGGACCGTGAGCGGGAGGCGACCGTCGCCGCCTATTACGTCGACGGGCTGCGGGAGATGGTCGTCGAGACCCACGAGGAGCTGCGCAGCCGCGGCCAGGAGGCTCCCGAGCTGCCGGATGCGCCGGCGGTCGACCTGGCCGCCGCGATCTCCGCCCTGCAAGCCGGCGCCGCCGAGGCGATGGCGGCGCCGGGGGGAAGCGCCAGCCAGCGCGACAAGATGGAGCGCGCGCTGACGCTCTGCGCCGGGTCCGATCGCGAGCCGCCGACGCTCGACCAGCTCGCCGCCCTGAGCATCGGCAAGCCGAAGCAGGGGCCGCGGGCCGAGTTCGCGAGGCTGCTGCGGGCGGCGATCGCCGCCGCGGCGGCGGCGGGAGAGGGCGCCGTCGTCTACGAGCACCTGGGCGACCTGCTGCGCCTCTTCCATCGCCGCTACGAGGACGAGAAGGCATCCCGGGGCGGGCTCGATTTCGAGGACCTCCAGCTGCACAGCGTCCGGCTGCTCGGCGGGGAGCACGGCGAGGCCTACAGGGAGAGCTTCGCGGAGCTGATGGTCGACGAATTCCAGGACACCAACCGCCTTCAGCTGCGGCTTATCGACGCGCTGCGAGGACCCGAAACGAGCCTGTTCCTGGTCGGCGACGAGTTCCAGTCGATCTACGGCTTCCGCCACGCCGACCTGGCGGTCTTCCGCGAGCAGCGCGACCGCTTCGCCGAGGCCCACGGCGCCGAGGTGCTGCCGTTGAGCGGCAATTTCCGCTCCCGCCCCGAGGTGATCGCCGCCGCCAACTCGATCGGCGCCTCAATGCTGCCGGGCTTCCGGCCGCTCACCGTCGGCGCCGCTCCCGCCACCGAGCAGCCGGCCGGTGTAGGCAACGCGGTCGAGCTGCTGCTCACCGAGCGCAAGGGCTGGGATGCCGAGGGAATCGAGCTCGACCTTCCGGTCGACGACAAGACGCCGCCCGAGGCTGTCGCGGAGGCGCGCTTCCTCGCTGCCCGGCTGCGCGAGCTGACCGACTCCGGCGTAGAGCCCGCGGAAATCGTGCTGCTGCTACGCGCCTTCACCCACGTCGACGCGTACGAGGAGGCGCTGGTGCGCGCCGGACTCAGTCCATACGTGGTCGGCGGGCGCGGCTACTGGTCCCAGCAGCAAGTCGAGGACGTGCGCTGCCTCCTGGCGACGATCGCCAACCCGCTCGAGGACGAGCCGTTGCTCGGCGCGCTCGCCTCGCCCGCCTGCGGAGTGCTGCCGGACACGCTCTGGATATTGCGCCGCGCCTCAGGGCGGCGTGCGCACCTCTGGCCCGCGGTCGAGCGTGTCGTCGGCGCCTGGAAGGAAGCGAAGCTGGAGGAGCCCGTCTGGCTCGAGCAGATTCCCGCCGAGGACCTCGAGCGGTTGCGCCACTTTCACGCCCGCATCGAGAGCCTGCGTCGCGAGGGAGCGCGGCTCTCGCTCGAGGAGCTGGTCGAGCGGGCCGTCGCGGACACCGGTTACGACCTCGCGGCCCTCATCCGCGGGCCGGCCGAGCTGCGGCTCGCCAACATCCGCAAGCTGATGCGGATGGCGCGCGAGTTCGAGGCCAACGAGGGCCGCGACCTCCGCGGCTTTCTCGACTTCCTCGCCTTCCGAAGCGGCGAGGACGACGAGCCGGTCGCCGCGACCGAGGCCGAGGACCACGAGGGGGTCCGGGTGATGACGATCCACGCCGCCAAGGGGCTCGAGTTCCCGGTCGTGGCGGTGGCCGGCCTCGGCCGCAGCCTCGCCGCCGGACGCCCGGGGCACCTGGTGATCGGCCGCGGCGACGGAGGCGAGGAACGGGTCGGGATGCGGCTGGCCCGCTTCGGCGCGCCCTGGATCGTCCTCTACGAGCGCGAGGCGCTGCTCGAGGAGGCAACCGCGCTGGATTCGGTCGAGGAGCTGCGCCTCTTCTACGTCGCCGCGACCCGCGCCCGCGAGCGCTTGCTGCTCAGCGGCGTGACCGGGGCGAAGCGGGAGCCGGATCCGAAGCCGAGCACGCGGATCAGCGAGCGGCTGATCAGCGCCTGGGGAATCGAGGAGCTGGAGCGAGACAGCATCGTCAGCCTCCCCCCCGCGCCGGTTTCCCCGGATCTCGCCCTCGAATTGCCCGGCGCGCTCGAAGTAGAGGTTCGGGTCAACCTCCCGAGCCCGGAGCGGGCGACCGAGCTCGCCGCCGCCGCGCCGGCGCGCAGGCCGCCCGCCACGCCCGCTGCAGGTTCGCCGCCGATCGTCGAGCCCAGCTCGCCGGTCACCCCGCGCCGACCGCTGTCCTACTCGGCGCTGGACTCGTTCGACCGCTGCGGATACCGCTTCTACATGGAGAGCGTCCTCGGGATGGCCCCGGTTACCAACGGCGGTCAGGCGTCTGATCGCGGCCGCCACCTCGGGAGCGCGGTACACGCGCTGCTCGAGTGGTCGGCCCGCCACCGCTGGATCGAGCCGCCTTCGGCCTATGCGCAGCGGAGCCTGGCGGCAAACGGCCTCGACGACCCCGCCACGGTCGAGCGCGCCCGTGGCTTCGTGCGCGGCTGGGTCGAATCGGAGCTGCGGGCCGAGCTCGCCGCGGCCGGGACGCGGACGCTCTCCGAGGTCCCGTTCAAGATCGAGCTCGCCGGGGCGCTGGTCCGCGGCACCCTCGACCTGCTTGCGACGCCACGCGAGGGCATCCCGACGGTGGTCGACTACAAGACAGACCGGCTCGACGCCACCTCTCCAGCCGAGGCCGCCGCCGACTACTCGACCCAGCGCGACGTCTACGCGGTCGCCGCGCAGCGGGCGACCGATGCGGAGCGGGTGCGGATCGCCTACGTGTTCCTGGAGCGCCCCGACGAGCCGGTGATCGAGGAGCTTGACGGCACCGCGATCGAGGCCGCTCTCGGTCGCCTCGAGGAGGGAATCGCCGAGCTCTCCGCCGGGCGCTTCGAGGTCACCCCTGACCCCACCTGGGAGCTCTGCCGCGACTGTCCGGCGCGGCGCCGCCTCTGCAGCGCGCCCGCCTCGCCGCCCGGCGAATAGGGCGACAAGAACTCGCCTGTGGGGAATTGTCCAGCCATGTCATGAGGCAGAACCCTTGAGCGCGCTGTTACGATATATCGCGTACTGTCTTCAATTCAAACCAAGGAGTACGTGATGCACGACAGATTCACCCATGAGGTCCGCCCCGGAGGCCCCGGCTCCCGGCGTCGCCACCGGCATTGGTCGGGGCGCCAATTCGGACGCGGCGGCCCCCGAGCGCGGCGCGGCGACGTCCGGGCCGCAGTACTGGCATTGCTCGCCGACCGCCCGATGCACGGCTACGAGATGATCCAGGAGCTGGAGCAGCGAACGGGCGGCATTTGGCGCCCCAGCGCCGGCTCGATCTACCCCACCCTGCAGCTGCTCGAAGACGAGGGTCTGATCAAGGGCGAGGAGAGCGAAGGCAAGCGGCGCTTCGAGCTCACCCCCGAAGGCCGCGAGCAGGACGAGGCTCGCCAGGGCCCGCTGCCCTGGGAGACCGTCACCGCCGGCGTCGACCCCCAGCAGATCCAGCTGCGCCAGTCGTTCCATCAACTTCGCGCGGCTGCCCGGCAGGTCGCCGAGGAAGGCGACGAGGGTCAGGCGACGCGAGTGCGTGAGCTACTCGACGAGACGCGGCGCAAGATCTACGCAATCCTCGCCGAAGCCGACTAACGGCTTCAGCCGGGGTGCCCAGGCTGGGTCCTGCTCAGTTTCCCGGGTGCCCCGGCGAGCCGGGCCCGAACTTCGAGTCCGACTGGAACACGACCCGCTGCCCGTCGACGATCCGCGGAACGGTCAGCTTCTTCGTGTACTTGCGTTCGCAGAAGCCCGGCTCACCCGGGATCTTGAAGTGCACGACGAAGTGACTGGTCCGCCAGAACGTGTCCGACTGGTCCTGGCTCAGCTCCTCCCGGAGGCGGAAGAGGCCGTGGCGCTTGAAGTGCCGGGTGACGTCGCCGAGCGCAACCTTGTTGCCGTTCTCGATTGCGATGAAGTTGATCAGCACGTCGGCGGGATCAGAGCTTCGATAGCGCGCCACCAGCCTCAGCCGCGGATGCTTGCGGAAGAGGAATACCCGCGCCCGCGAGATCCGCAACTTGCACTTCGGGGGCGGCTGCTGGGCGATCGTGGCCGGCGGCGCCGCGCCTGACGAGAAGCTGGTCTGCAGCGAGCGCGTGACAGTGCCGCCGTCCCCACTGATGGTCAGCGGCCAACTGAGACCTGCCCCGTTGTCTTCCGCCGTTCCCGGGTTGGCCGGATCGCCGTTGGCGTTGACGCCGTCGGGGAAGGGATCGGCGGCCGCATTGATCGCGGTCCAGACGTCGTAGTAGTCCCCCTCGTAGTAGTTACTCCCTTCGGTGAGCGGAACGAACCCCTCGAAGCGCCCGGCAGGGCTGTTGTTCGGGTTCGCGGTGCAGTAGATCCCGCCAGTGCTCGAGTCGAGGAAACCGAAGCCAACGTCCGAGTTCTGCAGGTAGCAGTCAGCCGCGTGATAGAGGGTCGCGGTGATGTCCTCCAGGGTTTCGTTGCGCACCTCGATGTGGGTGCTGTAGAACTGGTCGCCGACCACGTAGGTATCGGTCTGGGTGATAGTCAGGATCGGGGTTTCCTCTTGCGCGGTGGTCTCCTCGACCCCATCGCTCTCGAGGATGTCGACCACGGTCACGACCGTGTAAGGGTCGGCGCTGGTCCCGCTGCCTGAAACCGCCGGGCTCTGGCTGACGAGGTGGTATGGATTATGGATTCCGTTGTTGCCCGCGTTGAGGTTGTCCGGGCCATAGCTGGCACCGCCAAATGAGATGAAGGTCCCGCAGTCGCCCAGATGAGCCTTGCGCTGTTCGCATACGGGTCTCTGGTCAATCCGGAGAGCTTCGCCCGCACCCTCGGCCGTGAGCCCGGCGCGTCGAACCCGGCGCGGCTGCCTGGCTGGCGGCGCCGCTGGTCGATCCAGCGCGACAATCTCGCCCACGAGAAGACCTTCGCCCGTGAAGATGGCGGCGAGGTCCCACGCTGGGTGATTGGGCTCAACCTCGAGCTCGACCCGCAGGCCGACGAGGAGTTGGCGCCGAACGGCGCCCTGATCGAGATCCACGAGGCCGAGCTGGAGCGCCTCAATATGCGCGAGCTGCGCTACGACCAGGTGGACGTTGGCGGGGCAGTCACGGGCGGCGAGGAATTCGACCGCGTCGTCGCCTACACGGCGAAGCCCGAGCACTTCGCCGCCCATCCTCCCGACGGCGCGGTCGCGATGGCGCCCTACCTGCGCGCGATCGAGGCCGCCTTCAACGTCCTCGGCGACGGACAGTGGGAGCTGTTTCTGAACACGACGGGCCCGCCGCCGGTGGAGATGATCGAGCCGGTGCTGGTGCGCGACGAGATCCCGCCGGGCAATCCGCGGGAGTGGTGATGGGCGGCGGCTCGGAGCTCATTGCGAGCGCAACGGCACGATGAGCCGTGACGGTCCGCGAACGCGCCGCGCCCGCTAATAGGGCCCGATCTCCATTCGAATCTCGGCGCCGTCCGGCCTGTTGCAAACGAGCTTCGAGAAGTTCGGCCCCGGCACCTGGCAGGTGAAGTCCAAGACCTGACAGGCGCTGCCATTAAGGCCACACGTCCCGGCGGTCAGCTGGTTCCAGGTCCTGACCACGTCTCGAGCGTGATCGCAGCCCACCCCGGCGGCGAACGGTGGATTGGGGAATGGAGACACCGGGTCGCATTTGACGAACTGCTTGGATGCGGTGCCCCCGGTGTAATGGAGCCACCCGGTGGGCGGCAGGCCGTAGATCTGGAAGTGCCAGCGCTTGAGGTCGATCTTCTTCTCGATCGGGCCCGCTGGCGGGCACCCGCTCTTCCCGCAGGGCAGGGGGAGGTTCTGGTTCAGGGTCAGGATGTGCCCGTTGCCCTTGTCTCCGACCTGGGCCTGTTCGACGACGTCGGTGTGACCCGGTGCCACGTTTCCGAAGCTGATCACGTCCCCGGGGCCCAGCGAACCGGGCTTCGCCGTGTCGGGGGTGACTCTCCTGAACGGGTAATTGGTCGCCTTGTGAAGCTGCATGTACTTCAAGTAATGCGCCACGACCAGCCAGCCATCGGTCGGGCGGGAGTCGCCGGGCACGAATACGACTTGCGGGAAGTGGAATTCCTGATGCAGCCAGCGCTCCACCAGCTCCACACACTGCCACTCGACATTTCCACTTAGTGGGCTGCCAGGGTCGGTCTCATAGCCGACCGGGCCGCCAGGCCCGCAGGAGATCAACCCGTGCCACGTGGGGCCCTTGTAGTTTCCGGCCTGCACCTGCTTGTCGCAGACGCCTCGCCACCACGAAGGCGTCTTTACCGGCGGTGGCAGGTCCTGAGCGTTTGACTGCGACGTCCCGTCGGAGTGTGGCTGGGCCGCTGGTCGGGCCAATCCCGCTCCCGGCCCGAGGATTGCGACTGCAGCCCAAACCGCCGTCATCGCGACCGTTAGCTGGACGCGCGTCGGCCGCCGCCTTGCCCGGACTCTTGACGGGCTTCCGGCGCTCGCTTTGCCAGCTGATTCAGGCATCGTACTCTCGGGGGACCCTATTAGCAGGACATCAGACAGGCAACCCCAGAATTAAGGGTCGCTGCAGCGCCCAAACTCGCCCGAGATCAGGCCTTCCAGCGCTGACCCCAGACGCGCAGCTCGCGCAGCGCGGGGTCGAGGTCGGCACCCTTGATCGTCAACGAGTAGCTGACTCGGACCGGGGAGCCTGGCTCCACTTTCCGCTGGACCAAACCCTCCGCCTCCAGCTCGCGCAGGCGCTGTGAGAGCAGCCGATCAGACATCCCGGGCACCCCATGTGCCAGCTCGCCGAACCGGCATGGCCTCTCGCTGAGCGTCGAGAGGATCGCCCCCGACCAGCGCTTGCCGACCAGTTCGACCGCGGCATGAAAATGCGGGCAGACCTTCGGTGTCGCACCCAAAGCCGTCTCTGCGGGGTGCTCTGTAGCCACCGCCACCCACCTTACTGAACGTAAGTGACGGGCCGGGGGCGTTTGGTCCCCTGGCCCGACTCGGCCTCAATCTGCCGCGCAGGGCCCGGTCCCAACCGGCGCAAATGAATCGCGCAACGCCTTCTTGACCAGATCGTCCGGCACCCCGTAGCCGCCCGGCTTGCCGCTGGTCGTCGCCGCGAACACGGTTGCGAGCACGCGACCCCGCAAGTCGACGACCGGGCCGCCCGAGTTGCCGCTGCGGATCGCGCCGCGCAGCGAGGTCATCTCACGCTGCACCGGTCCGCGCCCGTAGGCGTCCTCGCTCACCACCAGCTGGGTGGAGCCGAGGCGGGCGGGCACGATCTGCAGGCCGCCGTTCTCCGGATACCCGATCACCGCGGCGCTCGTCCCCGCGGAGGGGTTTTGGACCAACTGCAGAGGTGGGAGGTCGAGGCCGACGCGCAGGACCGCCAGATCGTTGGTCGGGTCGTAGTGCACGGGCGTCGCGTCGACCTGGGTCCCGTCCTGCGTCGTCACCGTCGTATCCCGCTCGCCGGCGACCACATGCGCGTTGGTGACGACAAGGCCCGGCACTCCCATCCAACCCGATCCCTCGACTCCGAGCCCGCAGGCCGTACCCAGCACCTTGACCACGCTGGCGCCCGCCCTGGTCACGTCGGGATCGTTGACGATCCCCTTCGAGGGTGGGCCGACGGACGCCGATGGACCGCTGATGCTCGGCCTCGGGTCAACCCGGTTCAGCGCGTTGAGCAGCGGCCCCGACGGCGGCAGCAGGTCGTTGAGGTGGCCCAGGATCAGCGACCGCTGGACGTCGCGCCTCAACTCGCCGGCGCCGGGGGCGTGCAGCGCGACGGCACCGAAGACCCACGCCAGGCCAACCGCCAGCGCGGCGGTCAACACGGCGCCCCCGGCCCCGTCCGCGAAGTGCATCGCCTGCCCGCGGATCAGCCGCGCCCTGACCCCCAGTCCGAGACCCTCGAGGGTGACGGCAACAGCGGCCCCGACCATCAGCGCCCCGAGAGCCGCGAATACCGGCGCGTAGGGCGACTGGGAACCCTGGGCGAGAAGCGCCGGCGCGAGGCGGCTGCCGGCCAGGGCTCCCGCAGCGAACCCGGTGAGCGTGAACGCTCCGACGATCAGGCCCTGCTCGTAACCCCAGATCGCCAGCGCTGCCGTGAACGCGACAATGCCCCAGTCGAGGACGGTCATCGCCGAATACAACCACGTGGCCTACGCGGCGCAGCCGAATTGGCCGCTTAGCCGGCCGGGCGATACCCGGTTTGCATAAATGTCGTCACCCCAGTCACTAACTTTTCCGAACCCATGAAATCGCTTCCTCCCGAGGTGGAGCGGCGACGCCGCCTCGTCACCCGCGCCTTTCCCCTCGTGATTCTGGCGCTCGTTGGGTTCGTCGCCGGGGCGATTGTCGGCTCCGAGCCGCCGCCGGAAAAGCAGTCGGCGGAGCGATTCGTCTCCGATTGGGTCGATCAGGACTTCGCGGCGATGCACGCGGAGCTGAGCCAGCCATCGCAGCAGCGCTACTCGGCCGCGGACCTTCGCAGCGCCTACATCGACGCCGAGGAGAAGGCAACGCTGCGGACCCTCGACCCCGGTGAGGCAAAGGGGCCCGACACGGTCGGCGGGCGCACGGTTGTGACGGTCCCGATCCGGGTCGGAACCGTCGCATTTGGGGCCTTCGACTCCGATCTGGCGCTGCCGTTCGCCGATGGCGGGATCGTCTGGGACCCGCACCTGGTCTTCCCCGGGCTGCGGCCGGGCGAAGAGCTGGCCGAGAGCATCGCTTTGGCGCACCGCGGAACGATCAAGGCGCGCGATGGAACGCCGCTCGCGGAGGGACCACCGGAGGCTCGCACGTCCCCACTGGGAAGCGCGGCGATCGACGCCGCCGGTCAGATCGGCCAGCCGAACGCCTCCGAGCTCCCGGCCCTGGCGCGTCAGGGCTTTCCCGCCGGCACGCCGGTCGGCATCAGCGGGTTGGAGCGCGCCTTCAACTCGCACCTGGCCGGCAAGCCGGGAGGACAGCTGATCGCCCAGCCGCCCAACGGTGGACCGCAGCGAATCATCGCCCAGAGTGATCCCACCCCGGGCCTGCCGCTGAAGACGACGATCGACCCCGCCCTGCAGCAAACAGCGGTCGCCGGTCTGGCCGGACGAGCCGGCGGAGTCGCCGTGCTGGACGCTCGCACCGGCGCCGTGCGGGCGCTCGCCGGCAGCGCATTCTCGGCGCCGCAGCCGCCCGGTTCGACCTTCAAGGTCGTGACGACGACTGCCGCGCTTCAGAAGGGTGTGGTCGCACTCGACGACCAGTTCCCGATCACCAACGGCATCAACGTCGGCGGCCGATTCATCGCCAATGCCCACGACGAGTACTGCGGCGGCAGCTTCACACAGGCGTTCGCGGAGTCGTGCAATGCGGTCTTCGCCCCGCTGGGGCCGAAGATCGGCCAGAGCGGCATGGTCACGACAGCCCAGCGCTATGGCTTCAACGCCAAGCCGACCCTCTACGACCAGCGGGCGACCGACCTCACCGACCCGCCCGAGCCGAGCATCCCCCAGGAGATCGGCGACGACCTCGACCTCGGGGTGACCGCGATCGGTCAGGGCCAGGTGCTGGCAACGCCGCTGGAGATGGCGTCGATCGCACAGACCGTCGCGCTACGCGGAATACGCATGCCGACGCCGATCGTGGTGAAGAAAAAGCTTCAGGCTGACGCTGGACCGGTGCGCGTGATGTCGCCGAAGATCGCCAGCCAGCTCCGCGAGCTGATGATCGGTGTGGTCACGAGTGGCACCGGGACCGCCGCTGCACTGCCCGGCGTCCAGGTGGCCGGCAAGACCGGCACCGCGGAGCTGGGGCCAAAGCCGGGCGCCCCGTCGCCCCCGCCCGGCGAGCAACCCGAGCAGGCGGTCGATGCCTGGTTCACGTCCTTCGCGCCGGCGACGAAACCACGCCTCGCGGTCGCCGTGTTGCTGGTCGACGCAAATGCGGACGGCGGCACCGTCGCGGCGCCGGTCGCCCACGACATCCTTGCCACCGGCTTACTGGGTTAGCCGCTATCCACTCTCGGAGCGGATCGGGAACCCGAGCGCGACCGCGATCGCAACCAGAACGCAGCCCAGCACGGCGAGTAGTCCGCCCGCCGTCTCGGCGACGAGCGTCAGCGCCGCCGCCACGATCGTGATCGCGGCTCCGCTTGCCAGCATCGTCCACCAGCCCCGACCGGGAGCATCGGGCGGCGGCGCATAGGGAGCCGAGAGCACGGTTCCGGCGAGGATCGCGGCGAGTCCGGCGAAGCTCGCCAAATCTCCGAACAGCCGCAGCAGGATGACCAGTGCACCGGCGGCGGCGAGGAGCAGCGAGAGCCGCAGCGCCCTCATGACCTAGATGTCGAGTTCTATTTCAGCTGGTCCGCCCTGACCCGGGATGATCAGAGTTACGGGCCGGACCTCGGTCGCCGAGTCGGGGATCGAGAAGAGGACCATCGACCCCTCGATCGGCCCGACCTGCGGCGTGCTGTCCAGGGCGGGCGCCTGGTCCTCGGGCCCGATCGGCGACCCGAGGCGAAGGGCGTAAGGGCTGCGGCTGGGCAGTGGGTAGTAGTTGGTGTGGTCGGTGTCGGTGATCGTCCAGCCCGAGGGGACGGTCACGGGGCTGTTCTTGTTCTTGTTGAGGATCTGGACGAAGACGCCGAGGTAGAGCTGGTCCGGCTTCGGGGCCGGCTGTCCGACCAGGTACTCGTGGTCCTCGACG
>JBBQBH010000031.1:0-33095 GCA_038317345.1 Solirubrobacterales bacterium | reverse complement strand
GAGGCTCATCTCGCTGCGCAGCACGTTGATCAGCTGGGGCAGCTCATCGAGCGAGTAGCGGCGCAGGATCCGGCCGACCGGGGTGACCCGCGGGTCGTCGCGGATCTTGAACAGCGCCCCCGACTGCTCGTTTAGCCCCTCGAGCTCGTCCTGGCGCTGCTCGGCGTCCTCGTACATGGTGCGGAACTTCAGACAGTCGAACGGCACGCCGCCGATCCCCGGCCGCGGGCTGCGGTGCAGGACCGGGCCGGAGCTGGTCAGCTTGATGAGCAGCGCCATCAGCGCCATGAACGGAGAGAGCACCAGCATCAGCAGGCCGGCGATGACGAAGTCAAAGCTGCGCTTGACCACGAAGTCAAAGCCCTCCAGCACCGGCGGCTTTACCTCCAGCAGCGGCACGCCCTCGCCGGGGACCAGCTCGGTGCGGCGGGTCAGCACCTCCATGGTCGTCGGCGCGACCCAGACCCGGACCCCGTGGGTGCGGCAGCGGTCGACCAGCTCCACAGCGCGGTCCTGGGGGAAGTCGGGGTCGACGATGATCAGTTCCTCGATCGCGTGCTGGTCGATGCGCTCGCGCAGGTTGGAAAGCGCCCCGAGGTCGGGAAGCCCCTCGTGGCTGCCGCTGTCCAGCGCGAAGAAGCCGATCGGCTTGAGCAGGTCGTGGGAGTCGGCCAGCGCGTGCGCGACCTCGACGATGCGGTGGCCGGTGCCGACCAGCACCGCGCGGCGCTCGTAGCCGAGGCGCTCGAGCAGGCGGCCGGTGCTGGCCTCGTAGAGGTAGCGCAGGCTGGCGATGTAGATCGCGCCAAATACGAGGCTGCCGTAGAAGATCCAGTAGCTGTTGAACTCGGTCCCGTTTACGAGCGCGAAGATCAGCGCGATCACGGTCGCCTGGAAGAGGGTCGCGATCACCCGGGCGAGGCCGGGGCGCGTCTCGCGCGGCCCGTAGAGGCCGACCCGTGCGAAAAGCAGCACCGTGATCAGGTAGGCGAAGGCGAGAAACTCGGTGGTGTCGCCCAGGACCGCGGCGCCGTGGTAGTCGCTGACGAGCAGCGCCTTGACCGCAAGCGCGGTCCAGATCGCCGCGAAGAGGCCGACCAGGTCGAGGCCAAGCAGCGCGAAGACGCGGCCGACCTTGCGATAGGTCGTCGCCGCGGTGAGGGTCTGCAGGACCCACGGCTTGCGGCGGGCACGGATGTCCCTCCCGCCATCGAGCAGGGCCCATAGGTCCGGACCGCGGTGAGCGCCGTGCTGGCGGTCGCGCTTGGTCTCGGGTGCGGATTTGAGGGGGCTGCTGCTGGGCACGGTTATTCCCCTAGCGCTCCGTAGAGGTTCCCAGATACCCAGATAGTTGCGCTACTTGCATGAAAGCCGTATGAGTCGGCACACCCAGTGACCTCGACGAATCGCTTACCCCTAATCTCAGAATCGGCATTCTAAAGCCGGACAGCGGACGAAAACGCCCAGAAAGCAGCGCGGTTAGCGGGCTCATCGCCTGTATGAACCCGCCGGGGGCGGGGAAATTTCGGTGCGCCGGAGCGGGAGGAGTTAGTTGACTGCGCCGACGAGCCGCTCGACGCCGGACTCCTCGACCGTGCGACGCAGCCCGTCGTTGAGGCCGACCGCCGGCTCCCAGCTGAGAAGGTCGCGGGCCCGCGAGATGTCGGGCTGGCGCACCTTCGGGTCGTCGACGGGCAGCGCCTCGAAGACGATCTCCGAGCGCGAGCCGGTGACCTCGACCACGGCCTTGGCGAGGTCGAGCAAGGTGTACTCGTCGGGGTTGCCGATGTTGACCGGCATGTGGACGTCTGACTCGGCGAGCGCGATCAGCCCGCGGATCTCGTCCTCGACGTAACAGAAGGAGCGCGTCTGGCTGCCGTCGCCGAAGACGGTCAGCGGCTTGTCCTGGAGCGCCTGGCGCAGGAAGGTCGGGATCGCGCGCCCGTCGTGGGGGCGCATGCGGGGGCCGTAGGTGTTGAAGATCCGCGCGATGCAGGTGTTGAGGCCCTGCTGGCGGTGGTAGGCCATGGTCAGCGCCTCGGCGTAGCGCTTGGCCTCGTCATAGACGCCGCGGGGGCCGATCGGGTTGACGTTTCCCCAGTAGTCCTCTGACTGGGGATGGATCTCGGGGTCGCCGTAGACCTCCGAGGTGGAAGAGATGAGGAAGCGAGCGCGCTTGAACTTGGCGACGCCGAGCATGTGATGGGTGCCATAGGAACCGACCTTGAGCGTGTGCAGAGGCAGGCGCTGGTAGTCGATCGGGCTCGCCGGCGAAGCGAGGTGGTAGACGAAGTCGACCGGCTCGGAGATCTCGACGTGCTCGATGATGTCGTGGTTGGCGAAGGTGAAGGCCTCGTCGTGGATGTGCTCGATGTTGGCCAGCGACCCGGTCTCGAGGTTGTCGAGGCAGACCACCCGGTGCCCGCGCTCCAGCAGCGCCTCGCAAAGATGCGAGCCGAGAAATCCGGCGCCTCCGCTGACCAGACAGGTGCTCATCGGTTGTTCCTTCCGCGCAAAGTCATGGCTGGGTGATGGTAGTGGGGGTCTTCGGCTATCCGCGCAGTTCCCCTAGCGCGGCAATTTCGGTCGCAAACTGCGCGGTAGGGCGCAAGGCGAACGCAGTTTCACGCAATTTGCGTCAAGGACATGGGGAGAACCTGTGCAGCTCTGGCCCTTAGCGGCAAGGATCACAAGTACGAGGCGACGGGCCATTGGCGGCCTTCGCCCTCGGCAACAGGTACGTCGGAAATGGGAGATAGGGAGTTCCTTCAAGCCGTTGATGTGGGCCGGACCGCTGAGGCCGCGCTCGCCTCGCGCAAGCGCGCTGCGATCGAGCTGATCCGCTGTCACGAGCGCGCCCTGCGCCGTACCGCACGGCGTTATTCGCTCTGTGCCGATGATGCCGAGGATGCGCTGCAGCGCGCCCTCGAGATCCTGCTGACCAAAGCGCCGACCTCAGACCAACGAGATCTGATCCGCTGGATGCAAACGGTGACGAAGCACGAGGCATTGGCGGTTCGACGAAATCGTGAGCGCAACCTCGGAACGCCGGCATCATCGGGCCGCGACCAAGACGCGGACTGGGTCCAGCTCATTCCGTCCGAGAAGGACGGCCCCGCCGACGTCGCAGAGCGTCGCGAGCGGATCGGCAAGGCGCGTGAGGCACTTAAGGCGTTGAAGCCACAGGAGCTGCGCGCGCTGACCCTTTTGGCTGAGGGCTACTCGTACGCCGAGATTTGCGAGCTGACCGGATGGTCATATACGAAGGTAAACCGCTGCCTCGCAGAAGGGAGGCAGCGTTTCAAGGCGGTGCTCAACAGCATCGAGGAGGGGCACCGTTGCGACGAGCTCTCGCCCACTCTCTCCGCCTTCGTTGATGGCGAAGCAAGCTCGCGCTTGACCGCGCAGCTGTTGGCTCATCTCAGTGAATGCAGCCATTGCCGCGCCAAGATGCGCGCCTACCGCGCCGCACCCCGGGCCGCGGCCGCACTGGCCCCCGCACTACCAGCAGCGCGCTCGTTCACCGAGCGTCTTCACGATCTGGTGGGGGGTGCCCAATCGCGGCTGCCTGGTCGAACCGGTGCCACAGAAACGGCGGTCGGCCAGCTCACTGCAGCCGGGGGGACCAGGGGAAGCGGGATGGCGTTGGCGGCGAAGCTCCTCACCGCCTGCCTTGGCACAGCTGGGGGAGCCGCAGCCTGCGTGGCGGCCGGCGTGGTTCCTCCAGTTCATGTCGGATCGCACGGCGGCTCGGGAATCGAGCGCGTGGCCGACGATTCGGCGGCTCACACCTCCACGGAGGCGGCTCAGACGGTCGTCGATCCAACCCCACAGCCTCCACCCGATGCGGAGCCGCAGCCTGTGAGCCCGCCGCCGCCCCCACCCGAACCGCCTTCGCCCCCTCCGCAGGTCACAGCCGAGTTCAGCCCCGAGGTCTCGCCTGCGCCAACAGTCTCCCGGTCAAGTAGCGGAGGCGAGTTCGGCGGCGCCTGGAGCAGTAGCGGAGGAGGAGCCGGTGGTGGGTCGAGCGGCGGCTCGGGGGGCGAGTTCGGCCCATGAGGTGGACAAAACTCAATCCACGAAGGGTCCGGCGCACGTTTGCGTTGTCTGCGATCGGAGCGGCTGCTTTGCTCGCGGGACCACTTGCGACGAAGAGCCATGCCGGTACCTACTCCGCCACCGATTGCGCCTGGTCGAATACCAGTTCGGTAGCGACCTACAGCCAGAGCCACGTCATGGGAGCCGTCTACCAGGCTTGTGGGGGCGGGGGGCTTGGCCTGGGGATGTCGTTGCCGACAGCTGGCTGGACCGCGAACCAGTCCGGGGCCACTTGGTCAGTCAGCACTCCCGCTGGCACGCACTTCAGCCAGGTCGGGATGAGCGAGAGGGGGAAATCCGATCCAGGCGCCGGCTGGGCTCTCGAGGTCTACGTGGCCGGGCCAGGCGGCTGGACTCCGCTAGGTGCCTTCAGTGACGGTGCGAATGCCTGGCGTGGCCTCGGAACTGCCGCCCGTGGCTACTACACGTTGCTGACTTCTCATTTGACTTGTATCTCGGGGAGTGGCTGCAACGGCAGCCTGCAGGCCGGCTTGTTCATCAGGGATCTCCTCTTCGACATGGTCGACGACACCTCGCCCATGATCGAAGCGTCTGGTGAACTGCTGAACGGCGAGATCCAACGCGGCGTGGGAACGATTGACGTCAATGCCAACGATGTCGGCGCTGGCTTGACCTCTGCGACTGTGCTGGTCAATAACCAAGAGACCGCTCGGAGAAATTTCGGCTGCAACGGGGCGACCAGCATGCAGCCTTGCGCTCTTTCGCAGCAGACCCAATTCAACCTCGATACCCAGACGGCGCCGTTCCACGATGGGAGCAACACGATTCGGGCGTGCGCGAGCGACTATGGCGATCCGCCCAACATGACTTGCACCCCCGAACGGGTCGTTCAGGTGGATGACTCATGTGCTGCCTCGCGGGTCCCGGGCGGGACCGACCTCAGCGCCAAGTTCGCGCGGAACGGTGACGGTGCGCTCACCGTCCGGTCACGGCAATCGGCGACGGTCACTGGGCGACTCACTGACCGGTCAGATGAGCCGGTCGCAGGGGCGATGCTCTGCGTCAGCGAGTCGACATTGGCACCTGGCGAGGGGTTAGCCGACGTCGGAGCGGTCAAGACCAATACCGAGGGCCGGTATCGGTACACGGTCGCGCCAGGGCCAAACCGCGAGATCGAGATCGGCTACCGCTATAACCGGCATCAACTCCAGCGCAACGTGCGCTACTTCGCAAGAGTTGCACCTTCATTGAAGCTGTCGCGCGAGCGGGTAAGAAACGAACGGCGGGTTCGTTTGTTTGGCTCCCTCCCAGGGCCCAGCAACGAGGGGCGGATCGTCGTGCTCCAGGCGCGGTATCCGGGAAGGAATCAGACCTGGAAGACATTCCAAAAGGCCCGCACCGATCAACTCGGTGACTACAGTGCCACGTACCGGTTCCTGGCTACCTTCACGACTACCGAGTACCGGATGCGGGCGGTTGTTCCGGCTCAAAACGGTTATCCGTTTCTGACCGGACATTCTCGTGGCCGCCCGATCAAAGTGGTCGGCGGTCACTAACCGGCATCGCCATGCCCGGTCAAAACCAAGTGCAAACGCTGCGCGCCCGACAATGGCAACGGCTACTTGAGACAGAGGATGTCGAGAGTCGCGGCACGGAAGGCTCCACCAGCGTCGCTGGTGATCGCGGCTTCCCAGCGGTCCGAACCCGGCCCGGACGACACCATGAGTACGCGGTTGGCGAAGGATCGAACTCCCCCGCTGAGTAGGCGCTGCCCGCTCGGGCAAGCCAGCGCCGTGCCCGATTGCGTATAGGTGGAATCGACTGCGGTGTCGAGATCGGGGATTTGGGTTTCAACCACCGTCACCGATCCGAGCGCCTTCGCGTCGACTGAACCCGGCGCAAGCATCCTCGCTTTGATCGACTTGCTGGCAATCGAAGAGCCATGAATGGCGCGCTTGGCGATCGCCCGGTTGGTAACCGCACCGGGCGAAAGGCTTGCTGCCGTCACGGCCCCTTTCGCGAGATCGCCCTTTCCCACGCTGTGCTTGCCGGGCAGAGCTCCTGCCTGACCGCCAAGCGCGATCAGCACAGCGATGACACTGAGGACGAGGGCAGGCGACGGTCGCTTCGACACGAGCCGCTTCATGATGTCTCCCTTCGGCTAGAGAACGGACTCCATCGAATCAAACCCGCCGGAGCGGCGGGTGATGCTTCTTGGCCGGACGTCTGCGATCCCTTCTCCACCCTTGCTGCATGCCCCTACATGAGCCAACCGGGCCACTAGGGCCCGGTTGGCGAGGGAGGAGAGGTTGCTTCTCTACCGGCGAGGTTGTTGCCGGCAGCTCTACCCGGGAACGCCGCCTCTCCTGAGCGGCCCCGGGCTAAGCGGTTAGACCAGTGAGCTGACGAACTCCTGGGCCCGCGAGGACTGCTCCTCGACGGTCTTCTGGAGGTCCGTCTGCACCTTCTCCGCCTGGCGTGTGGCCTTGCGCAGCTGCGTCTCAGCCTGGCGGCGGTTGCGGCGCAGCGTCGTCTCCACCTTGCGGCGGTTCTGACGCAGCGTGGTGGTCGCCTTGCGCTGGCGCTTGCGCGCCTCGCGCTCGACGCGACGGACCTCGCGCACGGCGCGGGTCCGCGTCTGCTTGGCCTGGGTGGTGGCCTTGCGGCGGGCGGTGGCGCCGCGGCGCTCGGAACGGTTCACGGTCCGGGTCAGCTGCGTGCGGTAGCTGCGCAGCTCGCGCTCGGCGGTGCCGCGACTCGTCCACGGCTCGATCAGCTCCTGGACGCGATCGACGACGCGAAGCGCGGCGCCGACGGGGACGTCGACGACGGTCTCAGCGGCGCGCTGCACCGGATTCTTGGGGGTGGTCGGGGTCTTGGTCTGCGCGGCGCGCTTGGTGGTGGTGCGGCGCTGCGCGGTGTTTGTGTTTTGGCTTGTTGCCATGACTGCTCTGAACCCTCCTCGGGTGGGGTCTGTTCTTTCTTCTTTCCCTATCTACTTATCTCTAAGCATGTTCAACGATAACAACTTATGCGAACGTATGTTCTTAAACCTCGTTTGGGGAGGGGTTACGGCGACACGCAGTCCGCAAAGAGCGGGAAACGCTCCTCGCTGGACGCGGGATTCAGCCCCCCCACCTGCTCGGGCAGGCGAAACGCTGAGCGAATCGACCATGCCCGCGGTGGGTATCTGTTCTACGAACGGCCGAGCCAAGGGAATGGCAGACGCCGTTTCGTTGCAGCGGGGGCGGATCCACATCCGAGGGATCGGCCGTTCTTATGCACGGGGCCGGTGGAGAGCATCCGAACCCGGACGCGCCCTTCTTTGGCGACGGCAGCCGGCGGTCAGTCCTGCAGCCCGACGGCTTCGAGCGCTTCGCGCGTCTCCTGATAGAGGCAGATGCGGACGATCCGGCCGCTGCGAAGCTCGAATACCAGGGCGCTTCGCGCGACCGTTTCGATGCCATCGCGCCCTCGAATCTGAGCGGCGTTGGGCACTATGACCGAATCACCGGACTCGATGAAGCGTTCCGGCTCGATATTGACCTTCTCGAACATCCCGAGGAAGTTCTGGTAGAAGCGCATGACCTCTTCCCATCCCTTGTAGACGCCCGCCTCCAGGCCCCGGGACGCCGACCAATCCAGTTCCACATCGGGGCCGTTCATAGTTCCCATGGCCTCGAAGTCACGGCGGTTATAGGCGGCAATCGAGCGCCGCACGATCTCGACGTTCTCCTGCGACATCGCCGAATTATCCCGCGCCCTGCTCAGGCGACGCGGGCGAGCCAACGCCCGGGATGCTCCAGCTCCGAGGGGCGCGGCAGCATCGCCGGCTCCGACCAGACCCGGTTCAGAGTCTCGATCCCCCGGCGCTCGGCGACCTCGTCGCAGAACGACTTGCCGACCCGGTACTGGCGCATCTTCAGCTCCAGGCCGAACAGGCGGCTGAGCAGCGCCTCGACCAGACCGCGTTCCTGGCGCCCACGATCGAAGCGCTCGCGCAGCTCGACAAAGGGCTCGTCGAGGTCGGCGACCACCGCGTCCATGACGTGCTCGGAGTAGCCCTCGACGATCGTCATCGTCGCCTGAAGGTTGCCCAGCAGACGGGCGCGGCGCCCGCTGATGAACGGTGAGCGCCACTCGCCGTTGCGCAGCGCGGCGACGATCCGCCGCGGGTCGGGATTGAGCAGACGGCGTGCGGCGCGGGCCAGCTCCGACGTGCTGACCGAGGCGAAGGCGCCTGACAGAAGTTCCTCGGCGAGGCCGCCGATGTGCTCGCGCAGCCAGGGCACCGACCCGAACTGCACCACGTGGGTCGCCTCGTGAAGGGCGACCCAGCGCAGGAACGGCTCACGCTCGGCGCCAAGGCGCCGCTGCGCCTCCGCCAGGTTGGGGGCAACGAACAGAAGCCGCGCCGGGCGCGAGGGCCCCAGCAAAGCGATGTCGTACTGGCCCAACACCCGCTGCGCCATGTAGGCGCTGACCAGGCCCAGCTCCACCCCAACCGCGGCGCCCGCGGCGGCGCGCAATCCGGGTCCAAGCGGTCCCGGCAGATCGATCGAGGTGGCAAGGCTCTTCTCGACGCCGGCCGACATCGAGCGCAGCGAGCCGATGTTGGCGCCGATCCACTCGCGCCGATCGACCACCTCGGCCGACGGCAGCCGGCCCTTCGGCTCAAGGCCTGTGTACTCGCGCACCACTCCGACGCTTCCGCGGGCGGCGCGGCGCAGGTCGCCCTCGCGGACCGAGCGCTTCCCGGACCCGTTGCCGGCCAGCGTCCGCGCGAGGCGCTCGGCGAGTCGCCAGTCGACCACCTGCGATTGCGCCTCGGTGCTCACTCCCTCACCTCCAGCTGCGCCGCGACCAGCGTCGCAAGGCCGTCGGGGGTGTGGGCGGCGGCCACCTGGTAGCGCTCGTCGAGCCCCAACCCCGCGGCATCCGGCGCGCGGTCGCCGAAGGCGAGGCTCGCCCCCGCCTCGCGGGCGATCAGCTGCGCGGCGGCGATGTCCACCGAGCGGGCCGGGCGGTGGCTGAGCATGCCGTCGAAACGAGCCGCGGCGACGTAACAGAGGGTGATCGCCAGCGAGCCGATCGCGCGCAGGCGGTAGACGTCGTCGGCCATCGCTTCGACCACCGGGCCCATCAGCGCCGGCTTTGCGACCTCGACCCCGACCACCTCCAGCGGCCGGTCGCTGGGTTGCGGCTCGGCGCGCAGCGGCTCGCCGTCGAGCGTCGCGCCTGCGCCGCGGGTCGCCACGAACTCCTCGCCGGCGCCGAAGTCATAGACGTAGCCGAACTCGACCTCGGCCATCGAGTCTGCGGAGGCGACGGCGAGCGAGAGGCTGTGGGAGGGGATCGTGCGGCGCACGTTCAGCGAGCCGTCGATCGGGTCGACGACGACGCGGGCCGGAGCGTCGGACTTTCCGAAAACGACGTCGCCGCGCTCCTCGGAGATCGCCGTGAACGACGCCCCCTTCGCGGCAAGTGCTTCCAGCTCCGTGAAGACGACGTCCTCGGCGCGGTGATCGAGCACCAGCGACCAGTCCCCGCCCTTGCCGATTCCCTCGTACTCGGTGCGCGCGGCGCTGCCCCGCACTTCGTTGAACAGCTCGCGGTGGGCAGCAACGATGCGGCGGCAGATCGCCACCCAGTCGGCGTCGATGGATGCGGCTGCGGAAGCTTGAACGGCCTCCGTGCCGCTCTGAGAGGACATGGGGCCATGCTAGATGAGCGCCGCTGCCGGGTCCATTTGGATCGCTCGTGCCAGGCCGCTAGCTTGTCTGGTCGATGCCCGAGCAAAGTCAGGACGCTATGGCGACCGAGGGTCCGCAGGTGCGCCCTCGCGGGGAGATCGAGCCGAGCGAAGCGCAGGACCAGGCGATCTGCCACCGCGAGGGGCCGCTGCTGGTTCTCGGCGCCGCCGGCACCGGCAAGACGGAGGCGCTGGCGCGCCGGCTTGCCCTGCTGGCCGCCGAGGGCACCGGCCCCGAGCACGTGCTGGTGCTGGCCTCCTCGCGCGCCGCGGCGCGGCGGCTGCGCGACCGCGCCGAGGCGCTGCTGGAGCGGCCCTTCGAGGAGCTTTGGATCGGCACCTGGGAGACGATCTGCGAGCGCCTGCTGCGCGACCACGCCGCCGAGGCCGGGTTGGACCCGTTCTTCGAGACCGTCGGGCCAGCCGAGCGGCTGGCGATGCTGCTCGACCGAATCGACGAGCTGCCGCTGCGCCACCACGAGATCCGCGGAAACCCGGCCGGGCTCCTGGCGCGGCTCCTGCGCCGCATCGACGCGCTGAAGGCGGAGGCGGTCGACCCCGAATCGCTGGCCGCCTGGGCAGCCGAATGCGGGCAGTCGGCGCACGACGAGGCGGCCCGCGAGAGCGCGCGGCGGGAACGCGAGTTCGCCGCGCTGTATGCCGAGCACGACCGCGTCCTCGCCGCCGCGGACAGCCTCGACTCCGGCGACGTCGTACTTGCGCTCGGGCGCCTGCTGGCCGAGCGGGCCGACGTGCGGCGCGAGATCGCGGAGCGCTTCCGCTTCTTGATGGTCGACGAGCTCGAGGACGCGACCCTGGCGCGCTGGGCGGCACTCGCCGAGCTGGGCGCCGACACCACCAACCTGCTCTGCACGCTCGACGACGACGCGGCGACCCGCGGGCCGGGCCCCCGCGCCGCCGCCTGGTTCCGCGACCTGCACCCCGAGGCCGACGTGGTCGTACTCGACCGTTCCTTCCGCGGCGGCCAGGACATCGCCGACGCCTCGCGGGCGGTGGTGGCCGGGATCGCCGATCGACTCGAGAAGCCGGGGCGCGCGGTCGAGGCCGAGGTTCCGGTGCACTTCTGGCGCTGCCGCAACGAGCGCGCCCAGGCGCAGGCGGTGGCGCGCGAGGTCGAGCACCTGATCGCCGGCGGCGTGCAACCGGAGGAGATCTGCGTGGTCGTCGACCAGCCCGGCCGCCATGGCAGCGGGGTCGCGGCGGCGATGGAGGAGCGAAGCGTCCCCTTTCGCATCGCCGGCCCGGCGGCGCTGTTCCGCCGCCCCGAGGTGCGCGACGCGATCGCCTGGCTGCGGCTGCTCGCCGATCCCGACGACTCCGCCGCCGCGGCGCGGGCGCTGACCCGGCCGCCGGTCGAGCTTCGCTCGGTGGACCTGGCGCGGTTGACGACGATCTCGCGCCGCCGCAAGCTCGACATGGTCTCTGCCGCCGAGGCGGCGCTGGAGAGTCCGCAGGTCCCACCCGATGCCCGCGAGCACCTCCAGGACTTCCTGAAGCTCTACCGCGCAGCATCGGCGGTGATGGAGGATCGGCGCGCCGACGTCTTCGTGCGCCGCTTAGTCGAGCGGATCGGGCTGCGCCGTCAGCGTCTCTTCGCCGCCCAGCCGGAGACCGCCGAGCGCCTGCTCAGCCTCTCGCGGCTCGCCGAGCTGGCCTCGGCCTGGACGCGGCGCGAGCCGCAGGGCTCGACCCGCGACTTCGTCCGCTACGTGAGCGCGGTCGCCGACGCGGGGGTCGGGATCAGCACCGACGACGAGGAGGGGCCGTCGGCGGGTGCGGTGCGGGTGATCGCGCTCGACGACGTGAAGGGTTTGGAGTTCGAGCACGTCTACGTGCTTGGACTCGACCACTCCTCGATGCCCGGCGCCGCTCCCGCGGGCGCGCCACGGGTTCCGCCAGAGCTGCTCGGCGACGCGGCGCCGCAACCGGGCCCTGACGCCTGGCTGGCGCGGCGGCGGCGGGCGCTCTACGTGGCGATGAACCGCGCCGCGTCGGGGCTGGTGCTCTCCTGGGTGGAGGTCGGCCGCACCGGGTCGAAGCGCCCCTCGCCGTTCTACGAGGAGGCGCGAACGGTGCTCGGCGGCACAGAGGAGATCCACGACGAGGAGCTGTTCGGGCCAGCCGAGGGCGTCCACGCCACCTACCGGATGCTGCGCGACGAGGTCCTGGAGGCCTCCTGGAAGGCGGGGCGCGAGCTGTCCGAGCTGCGCCTCGACACCGCAATCGACGTCAACCGGGCGATCGCCCGCTATCTGGAGTTGCTGAAGCTGGCGGCGCTGGCGCAGCGCCACGGTGACGAGCCGGCGGCCGACGTCATCGACGCCCTCAACGGCCTGCTGCGCCAGGTCGCCTCCCCCGAGCAGCAGGCCGAGCTCGAGGCCTCTGCCCTCGACGATTACCTGCTCGACCAGGAGCGCGAGAGCGGCCGGCGCCGCGAGCTGATCGCCGCCCGTGAGGAGCCCTCGTTAGAGGCCTTTTTGCCCCGCCGCGGCAACGGGCTGGCGCTCTCAGCGTCGGACCTGGAGCTGTACCGGACCTGCCCGCTGAAGTACAAGTTCGCGCGCGTCTTCGGCATCCCCCAGGACCCGACGATCAACCAGCGCTTCGGGATCCTCATCCACCGGGTGCTGGAGCAGTTCCACAAGGAGCGCGAGCGGGGAACCGGTGGCGAGGACGGGCTGCGGCGGCTGATGCGCCTCTTCGAGGCCGGGTGGCGGCGCGGCGGCTTCGGCACCTCGGACGACGAGCTTCAGTACCGCGACCGGGCGGTCGAGGCGCTGCGCCGCTACTGGGAGCACGAAGAGGAGGCGGGCACCGAACCGGTCTGGATCGAGCGCAAGTTCGACTTCAGCATCGGCGCCCACCACCTGCGGGGTCGGGTCGACCGCGTGGACCGGCTTCCCGATGGCGGCTTCGAGCTGATCGACTACAAGACGGGCGAGCGCAAGACCGAGGCCGAGCTCGCCGACGACCTACAGCTTGCGCTATATCGGGTCGCCGCCCGCGAGGCTTGGGACCTCGACGCCGAGCTGGGCAGTTACTACTACGTGCTCGACGCGGAGAAGGTGGCGGTCGGGGGATCGGCCGACGACACCGAACGGGTCGAGCGCACGGTGCTCCAGGTCGGCGAGGGGATCCTCGGCCAGGACTTCGAACCTCGCCCCTCGCCCGCCGTCTGCTCCTGGTGCGACTACCGGCTGATCTGCCCGGCGGCCGAGGTCTGAGCCTACCCCGCTAGCCGTCTTCCCGCACGACCCCTCCACAGAACGGGCGATAGGCCTCGCGGTAGTACTCGCTTCATCGATGTAGCACCAGGTCCAGTCCTCGCCTGGCTGGGCGGAGCGAATCAGGGGATGGCCGGCCTCCTTGAAGTGGGCGGTGGCATGGCGGTTTGGCGACTGGTCGCAACAGCCGATCTTGCCGCAGACCATGCACTCGCGCAGGTGCACCCACTCGGCGCCGATCTTCAGGCATTCCTCGCATCCCTCGATCTCATCGGGAAGATCGGTGATCTGAACCTGGTCCAGATGTGTGCAGACTTCCGCCATCGCGGGGCTCAGTTCTGGTCTCCGCCGCGTTGGCGGAGGAAGCGCTGGAACTCGCTGGCGATCGCGTCGGCGGAGGGAAGGTCGGTGCCATCTTCGGTGAGCTGCTCGGCCTGCTGCTCCTCGATGCGCGTCACCAACTCCTCGATCTCCGGGTTGGCGGCGACGGCCCGGCCGACCTGCTCCTCGTAGTCGGTTGTCTCCTCCTCCAGCTCGGAGGCATCGACGGCGATCCCGGTCAGGCCCTCGAGGCGGCGCAGCAGCGCCAGTGCCGCCTTCGGGTTGGGCACCGCTGCGACGTAGTGGGGTACCGCCGCCCACAGCGAGGCCGACGACATGCCGCGCTCGCGGCACATGTCGTGCACGACGCCGACGATCCCGGTCGGGCCCTCGTATGTCGAGCGCGAGAGGTCGAGCTCCTCGACCAGGTCTTCGTCGGAGGCGAGCCCGGTGATCGGCACCGGCAGGGTGTGGGCGACCTCGGCGAGCAGGGCGCCGAGCGTGATCACCATCTCGACCCCCATCCGCTCGGCGGCGTTGGCGATCGCCTCGCTGAAGCCGCGCCAACGCAGGTTCGGCTCGGTGCCGTCGAGCAACAACAGGTCGCGCTCGGCGGAGGGCGCCTCGGCTGCGATCAGTGTGTTGGCCGGCCAGTCGATGCGGCGGGTCTGGCCCCCCTCGAGGGTAATCATCGGCCGATTCGCCTGGAAGTCGAAGAACTCCTCAGGGTCCACCGAGGCGACCAGCTCGGCGTCGAGCGAGGCGGCGACGGTCGCCAGGGCCGTGGATGCGGCGCCGGCGGCGTCGTTCCAGCCCCGAAAAGAGCAGACGAGGATCGGCGCGCGAAGCTCGGGTGGGTCGGTTTCCCAGATCAGCGTCTCCACTGTTCTGAGACTACGGCAAGGCGCCTGGTGTCCAGCAGCAAACGCCTTCGGCGTGCCTGTCCCTAGTTGGTGACGTAAAGCGGATCACCCGCGGGGTGCCCTTCTTGCCGCTCGGGTCGATCGCGTAGACGCGGAAGATGTGCCTGCCGACGTCGAGGCCGCGGTAGGTCCTAGGCGAGGTGCAGGCCCTCTACTGGGCGCCGTCCAGCTTGCAGCGGAAGCTCGAGCCGGGCAGGTCGCCGGAGAACTTGAAGGTCGGCGTCGTGTCGTCGCTGCGCTTGTCGGGCTGCTTGTCCACAAGAACACCGCCGGCGAGACCGCTGAACGAGTTGTCCGAGACCACCGGATCGGGAGCATCGGCCGCTACGCCGAGCTGAAAGCCGTTGGCGCTGCCCGACCCCTCGAATGTGTTGCCATCGATGGCCGCTGAGCTGGTCTCAACCATGACGAGACTCGCGTCGGGACCGGTCGCCTCGAGGGCGTTGTCCTCGAGCGTCGCCGGTCCGTCGAGCTCGATTCCCGTCCCGCTGGAGCGCAGCCGCAGACCGCTGATCGTGCCGGCACCGCAGCCGCAGACCGTGATTCCAGTACTCGACCCGTTGTCGATGATCGGCCTCGGATCTGAAGGAACGAGCGACGTAAGCGACTTGCCCTGGTCGAGGGTCAACGACTCGGCGTAGGTGCCGTCGGCGACGAAGGTGGTGTCGCTGGGACCGGACTATTCGAGAAACCACTGAAAACCTCGTCCTTAAGAGCGACACCAAGTCGTTTGAGACTGCCTACGGGGGCTATCGGCACATGGTCGAGCGCCCTTGACCGCGCCAGGCACGGCGCACGCACGCGGCCACGTCCGATCTCGGGCTCATCATCGGTGCCCGTGGAAGCAGCAGCACAGCCCCAGCCCGCGGCGGGCAACGACCACGGTCCGGAGATCGCCGAACTGACCCCGGGGATGCCGTTCTCGGGTCGCTACGCGTGCGTCCGCAAGGACCGTCAGGTGGCCCGCAACGGCTCCGCCTACTTGTCGCTGGAGCTGCGCGATCGCAGCGGCTCGATCGGAGCGCGGGTGTTCCGCGAGGCCGACCGGATCGGGTCGCGATTCGAGCGTGGCGACCCGGTCGAGGTTCGGGGTCGCGCCCAGCGCTTTCGGGGCAAGCTGGCTGTGGAGGTCGACGACGTGCGGCGGCTCGCCCCTGAAGAAGCCGATCCCGAGCAGTTCCTGCCCGCCGCCTACCGGAACCGCGATGAGCTGGAGGGGTTCCTCGAGCATCTTGGGCGGGAGGTCTACGACCCGGGCCTCGCCGCGGTGGTCCACGGGATTCTGTTCTCCGAGCCGCTGGCGGCCGAGTTTCGCCGCGCTCCCTGCACCCGCGCCGGGCATCACGCATATCTGGGAGGGCTGCTGGAGCACACGGTCGCCGTGGCGACGCTGGTCGGCGAGCTGTGCACGCTTCACCCCCGCCTTGACTCGGACCTGCTGATGGCGGCGGCGCTGCTCCACGACGTAGGCAAGACGCGCGAGTTCACCTACGGCGCCGAGATCGAGCTCAGCGACCGCGGCAGGATGCTCGGCCACCTTCAGATCGGCGCGGAGATCGTCGGCGCGGCTGCGGGTGGGCTGCCCGAGGAGCGGCGCGCGGCGCTGCTCTCCTGCATCCTCTGCCACCACGGGCCCGACGCGCTGCGGATGCGCTCCTTTCCCTCCGCCGAGGCGGTGGCGCTCTACCGGCTGAACGCCCTCGATGCAAACGTCAAGGGCGCCCTCGAACACGGGCTGGGCTGACCGCCGCTCAGTCGTCGCCGGCGGGCCGGCGGCGGGTGCGCTTGCGCTCCCCGGCGCGGCGCTTTTGCTCGAGGCGGCGCTCCTTCGCGGCGCGGGAAGGGCGGGTCGCCCGGCGCTTCTTCGGCTCCCGCAGACCCTCGCCGAGCTTTGCGGCGAGGCGCTGGAGCGCGAGCTCCCGATTGCGGGCCTGCCCGCGCGCGTCCTGGGCGACGGCCGTGACCCGAGGGCCGAGCCGCTCGAGCAGCCGCTGGCGCTGCGCGTCGGTCAGTGCACTTGACGCCTCGACGTCGAACACCGCCTCGACCCGCGAGGCGGTGACGTTGGCGTGCTGGCCTCCCGGTCCGGAGGAGCGGCTTGTCTTCAGGTCGATCTCGGCGAGCGGGATCTCGGGTCCCCCGACGACGGACAACCCGTCGCTCATGGCTCCGGAGGGGAAGACGAAGACGCGGTGGCAGCTGCGTCCGGCTCGGCAAGCGCCCGCCGTACGAGCTGCGCCGCCATGAACAGCGCCAATGCAGCGAACCCCAACTGCAGCGCCCGCTCGGACACCTCGTTTGAGACCACCACCCCAATCACGACACCGATCGGCGAGAGCACGCCGACAAGCGCCGCATCGCGCAGGTTGACGTTGCCGTATTGCTTCTGGCGTGCGGCGCCGACCAGGGCGACGATCGCGATCATCAGCAGCGAGGTGGACTCGGCCTGCACCTGGGAGACGTCGAGGAAGATCGTCAGCGCAGGGACGAAGAGGATCCCGCCGCCGACCCCGACCAGACCGCCGACCAGCCCACCGGCCACCGCCACCAACGCCGCGAGCAGCTCGTTCACTGGATGATCAACTCCAGCGCGACCGCGACCAGAAGAGCCGCGAACAGCAGCGAGACCGCGCGCTCCGGTAGCCGTTGCTGAAGGGCGGTGCCCGCGATCACGCCGCCCACGGCCGGGATCGCGAGCAACAGGCCCTTGACCACCTTCACGTTCCCGTAGGCGCCCCCCTGGAGCGCAGCCGCCAGCAGAGCGATGACGACGATCGCGGCGAGGCTGGTCCCAGCCGCCATCCGCTCGCCGTATCCGAACCAGAAGATCAGCAGCGGGACGATCACGGTTCCGCCGCCGACCCCGAACAAACCGCTGAAGATCCCCGCGGCGGTTCCAACCGCGGCGAGGCGCAACAGTTGGTCTCGTCGCAAGGGTTCAGGACGCGCTTCGGGCACGGGCGGCGATACTAGAGGCCGCAAGGACAGCGGGGCGAGCGTCCGGGACTCCCTTTCGCATGCCCGCGATGCAAAATCTTTACCTATGCCACCCGCGACCACAGACGCCACCCTCAGCGCCCTGATCGCGCCGCTGCTCGACGATCCGTCGGCAGCCGCCGTGTTGACCGACATCGACGGAACCCTGGCCCCGATCGCGCAGGATCCCCAGCAGGTGGCCGTACCGGACGGGGCCCGTGCGGTCCTTGCGGAGCTCAGCGGCCGCTTCGCGGTGGTCGGCTGCATCTCGGGACGCCGCGCAACCGAGGCCCGCAAGCTGGTCGGCGTCGATGGGATCGCCTACGCGGGCAATCACGGGCTCGAGCTGCTGCTGCCCGGCGACGAAGAGCCGCGGCTCGATCCGTTGCTGCGCGACCGCGAGGACGCCGCGGCGCATTTTCTCTCCGGACTCGACAGCAACGGGCTGACGGCGGTCGGGCTGCGGACCGAGGACAAGGGCCCGATCCAGGCCCTGCACTGGCGCGGGGCCGACGATGAGCGCGTCGCCGAAAGTCGCGCCCGCGAGATCGCCGCAGAGGCCGGCCGTGAAGGCCTGGAGCCCCGCTGGGGCCGCAAGGTCCTGGAGCTGCGCCCGGCGGGGGGTGGAGGCAAGGGGGCCGCGGTTGGGGCGATGCTCGCCGAGGACGGGGTCAACGCGGCGATCTACGGCGGTGACGATCGCACCGACGTCGACGCCTTCCGGCGCCTGCGTGAGCTGCGCGACCAGGGCCGCCTTCAGACGGCGGTCTGCGTCGGCGTGGACTCCGACGAGGCCCCCGCGGAACTCGCCGAGGACGCGGACCTCACAGTCGATGGGCCTGCCGGCTGGCTCGCCGTGCTGCGGGCGCTGGCCGGCTGAGCGGCACGGCGATGCTGTTCACCGACTTGCTGCGCCTGACCGTCTTCCTGGCGGGCGCCGAAGCGACTGCGCTGGCCGCGGTGACGGTCATCTCGGCTGGCGGCCACGACGACACACTGACCCTGCTGGTCGCCGCCGTCTGGTGGCCGATCGCGGTCGCGATCGGGCTCTACCTGGGGCGACGATCGCGTGCGGCTGACGGAGTGCGCGACGTGCTGGCGGCGGCGCGCACTACGACCAGCCTGCCCAACGAGAGCGCCGGGCGAATCGCCGTCGAGCGCCTCTGGCCGATCGGCGTGACGGCGTTGATCGCCGGCGCGCTTGGCTTCTCCTATCCCGGCGTGACCGCAATCGGGGCCGGCTATGCGCTGCTGGTCGCGCTCGGCTGGCGGACCCGTGAGGCCGCGGTGATCGGCATCGAGGATCGCGACGGGGTGAGGTTCTACGTCGAGCCGAGCTCAGCGCTGCGCCCCGTGCAACTGGTCCGAACGCCAGGCCTGGGCCACGATCGGGTGCAGGCGGGGCACCCACCGCCACCCCCGCCGGCGATCTAGGCTCGCCCGGCCCCGTTTCGGCCGCGCGGTTTGCCCCCTGGGATCGCGCTAGTCCTTGCGGCTGCCTTGACGCGACCGCTTGCGCAGGCGCGCAAACTCGCGCCAGCCGCGGGTATTGGCGATCTGCTCCTTGGTCAGCCAGGCGCGGCGCGCCGTCGCCAGCCCGTATTCGATGTTGTCGAGGGTGCTGACGCGATGGGCGTCGGTATTTAGAACGATCATCGCCCCCGCCTCCGCGGCCAGACGTGCGTGGCGCTCGGAGAGATCGCGCCGATTCGGGTTGCCGTTGATCTCCAGCATCGTCCCGGTTCGTGCCGCCGCCTGGGCGACCAACTCGACGTTGATCGGGTAGGGCTCGCGGCGCAAGAGCATCCGGCCGGTGAGGTGACCGATGCAGTCGACGAGCGGATTCTCGATCGCCTCCAGCACCCGGCCGGTCATCACCTTCTCGTCGTTGGAGAAGGAGGTGTGGACGCTGGCGACAACCCAGTCGAGGGCGGCGACCAGGTCCTCCGGATAGTCGAGCGAGCCGTCGGTCCCGATATTGATCTCCGACCCCGCCAGCAAATGGAAGCGGGGCAGCTTAGTGTCGAGGGTGCGCACCTCCTCAATCCGCTCCCAGAGTCGCTCGGCCGTGACGTCATCGCCGAACCCGTGCGTGGCCGAGTGGTCGGTGATCGCGAGGTAGGAGTAGCGGCGCTTGCGCGCCGCCTCGGCCATCTCCTCGAGGCTGTTCTTGCCGTCGGAGAGCGTCGTGTGGGAATGAAGGTCGCCGCGAATATCGCCCAGCTCGACCAGCTGCGGCAGGTCGCCCTCGCGGGCCGCCCGCAGCTCGCCGGTTCCCTCGCGCAGTTCCGGCTCGATGTAGGTGTAGCCGAGCCGTTCATAGACCTCATCCTCGCTCGCGCATCGGTACACCTTTCCGCTCTCGGCCTCGGTGATCCCGTGCTCGGAAACCGAGAAGCCGCGGGCGACCGCGCCCTCTCGCAGGTGAATGTTGTGGGCGGCGGAGCCGGTGAAGTGCTGGAGCAGGTTTCCGAAGGCGTCGGGGGCGACGATCCTCAGGTCGACCGGGATGCCGTTGTGGGTCAGCGCCCGGGTGCCGTTGGGGCCGGGGGATCCGGCGGCCGAGATCAGCGGGTGGGTGGCCAGATGCTCGGAGAGGGCCTGCGGGTCCTCGGCCGTGGCGATCAGGTCGATGTCCTTGCAGGTCTCGGTGCGGCGGCGGGCCGAGCCGGCGACCTCGACCCGGTGGGCGGCGGGATGCTCGCGCAGCGCCGCGGCCAGCTCCTCGGCGACCGGCAGCACATCGGAGAGAAGTAGCCGCCCGGCGGCGGCCTCATCGACGTCCTTCATCGCTTCGAGGCTCGCGAGGATGCTCTCCTCGACCTTCGGTCCCAGCCCCTTCAGCTCGCGGATCCGCTGTCCCTCGGCGGCGACGCGAAGGTCCTCGAGCGAAGCAACCTCCAGCTCGTCAAAAAGCCGCCGAGCCGTCTTCGCGCCGAGTCCCGGCACCCGGGTGACTGCGATCAGGGTCGGCGGGAACTTCTGCTTCAGCTTCACCGCCGACGGGATCTCGCCTGTGTCGAGCAGGGTGACGATCTTCTCCTGCAGGGTCTTGCCGATTCCCGCGAGCTCCGTGGCGCGCCCGGCGCGCGCAAGCTCCTCGACCGAGACCGGGCTCTCACGCACCGTCCTCGCCGCGTCGTGGTAGGCGTTGACGCGGTAGCGGACGGCGCCGTCCAACTCATAGAGCGTCCCCAGCTCGTCCAGCGCGGCTGCAATCTCGGCGTTTCGCATCCGCCCCAAGTTAGTTGCGTCGGCCCGCCGGCGCTCCCCGGCGTATGGCGCTTATCTGCGCCAAAGGTGCCCCCAATAGCATCGTCGGGTGACCGCCGAAGCGGCATCCGTATGGCTGGTCGTGCCAACCTTCAACGAGGCCGACAACATCGAGGCTCTGGTTGAGGCGGTGCGCAAGGTGTTGCCGACCTCGCGTCGGATCCTGATCGTCGACGATTCGTCGCCCGACGGCACGGGCCGGATCGCCGACCGGCTGGCAAGCGAGCACGACGACGTAGAGGTGCTGCACCGGCCGCTGAAGGAAGGGCTGGGGCCCGCATATCTGGCCGGCTTCAGGCACGCGCTGGAGCAGCGAGCGGAGCTGGTGATACAGATGGACGCCGACTTCTCGCACGACCCGGCCTTTCTGCCGCGGTTCCTCGGGGCGGCCCGCAACGCGGACCTGGTGCTCGGCTCGCGCTACGTGCCCGGCGGCGGCGTCGCCGAATGGGGGCCGCTGCGACGGATGATCAGCCGCGGCGGGAGCGCCTATGCCCGGGTCGTGCTCGGGGTCGGGGTCCGGGACCTGACGGGGGGGTTCAAGTGCTGGCGGCAGGAGGCGTTGGAGGCGGTAGACCTCGACTCCGTGGCGTCGCGTGGGTATGCCTTCCAGGTCGAGATGACCTACCGGGCGATCGAGGCGGGGCTTCGAGTCGTCGAGGTCCCGATCGTGTTCCACGATCGCCGGGTCGGCAGCTCAAAGATGAGCCGGTCGATCGTCGCCGAGGCGATCTGGCGGGTCCCGGCGATGCGACTGCACCGATCTCGCGCCACCGCAACCGATAGCCTTGCGGAGTCACCAAATGCGAACGGCCCGAGCCTAAATTAGGGCGCTATACTTTGTATAGTATTGAGCAGGCAGACACCGACTTGGTAGGAGAGAAGCAGTGACAGGCAAGCTCACCGACGTGACCGACGCAGACTTTCAGGCAGAGGTGCTGGAGGCGGAGGGAGCCGTCTTGGTCGACTTCTGGGCACCCTGGTGTGGGCCCTGCCGCGTGGTTCACCCGATTCTCGAAGAGATCGATTCGGAGCGCGAGGACCTGAAGATCGTCAGCCTCAACACCGACGAGAACCAGCAGACCACCGCCCGCTACGAGGTTCTCTCGATCCCCACCCTGATCCTGTTCAAGAACGGCGAGATCGCCAAGAAGGTGATCGGCGCGATGCCCAAGCGCCGCCTCGAGGCAGAGCTGGAGCCGGCGCTCGCCTAAACGCTTTCCCCTGTTAGGTACCTCCTACCGCGCCTCCCTTCGGGGAGGCGCGGTGCTTTGTGCGACTAGTAGGGTCGCGCCATGCCGTTCGTGCAGATTCACTGGCTCGAGGGACGCGACGAGGAACAGAAGGCCGAGATCGCGCGAAGAGTCACCGAGGCGATGGTCGAGACCGGCAAGGCAAAGCCCGAGGACGTCTGGGTGAAGTTCGAGGACGGCGCCCTGGCCGACTGGTACTTCGGCGGAGAGCGAAAGAGTTAATTGCCGCGGCGTAACGCCGCGGCCAACATCAGCTTCGCCGCTCGGCTGAGACCGAGTAAGCGCGCGGGCGATAGCGCAGGATCGGATCGTCTGAGGGCTCGATCCCGTCGGTGAGCCGCATCGGGTCGAAGACGATCAGCTCTCCGCCGGTCTCGGCTGCTGGATCCAACTCGGTGATCTCCAGCGTCCCCGCCACCACCGTCTCGCGATCGTCGGGCCAGTTCTTTCTCGGGTCATCGGTCGAGTCGCCCTCGGCGGCGAGCTGGAGCTGGAGGTTGAAGCGAGCCGGCCCGCGCCGCAGGCGTTTGAGCATCTCCTCCTGCAGATAGTCAGCCCCCGCCTCCTTCGCCTCCCCCGGCGAGATCTTTTGTTCCCCTGCCTCCGGGAGCCAGGTGTAGCGAAGGTATTGCTCGCCACCCTCGGCGTTTACCCACTTGAAGGCGTGGATCGGGAAGTAGCGGCGGGTCGCATAGCTCTTGGCGGGCTTCAGCGCCTCCAGGTTGGCCCCCAGCCCTGGTATCGCATCGGGATGCTTGGCGAGGAAGACGGGAAACCTCCAGAGACGGGCGATCCCCGTCACGTTTGCCTGCACGACCTCGACGAAGCCCTCGGGGGTGTTGATCGGGAAGTTCGGAGCGGTCTGGCCGAGGACGTCTGTCCGCGACCCGTCGGGAAGCTCGAACGAAACAGCCATGCCGCGAACGTCGGGGACGTAGTCCTTCGAGTCCGGGTCACCGGAGCCGTTCGAGAGCCGGACCAGAGCCGAAATCGGCTCTCCCTGCATGTGAGCGGCGCGGGTGAGGCGCGCTGCCTCGGGGGTAGCGGTGAAGGTCGCCTTGTAGTAGCGGCCCTTGGCGTGAAGGGCGCGGTAGCCCGGATGGCGGCCGTAGCGCTCGTTGACACCGTCGACGACCTCTTCCGGTGTGATCGCGAATTCAGCGCTCATTGCGGCGACCGTATCCGATCAGCGGGCTCGGGCGACCCCGATGCTCAGCTCGCGGCCCTCGATCGTCGCCGAGATGACGTCGGCGCCGGCACCGTCGTAGTGGACCTCCGTGGCCAGGGTCTCGGCAGCGATATAGGCCTCGTGCTTGCGTGCGGCCTCGAGCAACTCGGCGTCACCGCCGAGGCGCAGCTCGATCCGGTCCGAGACGTCGAGGCCCGACTCCTTGCGGGCGTTCTGGATCGAGTGGACGATCTCGCGCGCCAGGCCCTCCCGCCGAAGCTCCTCGTCCAGCTCCAGCTGCAGGGCGACGGCGTGGCCCGCCTCGGCTTCCACCTGGTAGCCCTCCAGCGGCTCCATCACCAACGAGACCTCGTCCGGCGACAGCGAATGGTCCTTGCCGTCGATGTTGATGCCGACCTCGCGGCCCCCCTCGACCGCGGCGGCGACATGAGCGGCGTCGAGCGCCTCAACCGCGGCGGCGACCTGCGGCATCAGCTTGCCGAAGCGCGGCCCCAGCGCCCGATAGTCGGGACGCACCCGGTAGGCCACCAGCTCTGAATGCTCGCTGACGAAGTCCAGCTCCTTGACATTGAGCTCCGCCGTCACGAGGTCGGCCTGCGCCTCGATCGCAGCCCGCTCGGCCTCGGTGGCGACGATCACCGCCTTTCGCAGCGGTTGGCGCATCTTGACCTTCGCCTGCACACGTGCAGCGCGGCCAAGCTCCACCGTTCGGCGCACCGGTTCCATCTTTTCCTCCAGCGCGTCGTCGATGAGCTCCGAGTTGAGCATCGGGAAGTCGCAGAGGTGAACCGACTCGGGAGCGTCGCCGAAATCGCCTGCCGCCCCTCCGGTCAGGTTGGAGTAGATCTCGTCGGCGAGGAAGGGCGTGAACGGGGCAAGCAGCTTCGCCGTCTCGACCAGGCAATAGCGCAGGGTCGCAAAGGCGTTGCGGTCGCCTTCCCAGAAACGTCGCCGGGAAAGTCGTACGTACCAATTGGAGAGGTCTTCGACATAGGAAGCGATCGCCTGTCCGGATGTGGTCGAGTCGAAGTCGTCGAGCCTTTCGCGCACCACCTCGATCGTGTGCTGGAGCCGCGACACGGCCCAGCGGTCGAGGCTTGTGGTGTGTGCAGCGTGGACGTCACCGTGTGGATGGGCCGGACGTCGAAACTCCTCCGCGCCCAAGCCCTCGGAGTTCGCGTAGAGCACCCAGAACGAGTAGGTGTTCCAGAGCGTGAGCAGGAACTGCCGTACCGCTTCGCCAACCGTGTCGGCGCTGAACCGGTAGCCCGACCAGGGCTGCTGGGCGGTGAAGTAGTACCAGCGGAAGGCATCTGCGCCGTGGCGGTCGATCACGTCGGCGGGCTCGACCACGTTGCCGCGGCTCTTCGACATCTTCTGCCCCTCGGGGTCGAGGATCAGTCCCAGGCAAACGCAGTTGAGATAGCTGGGCTGATCGAAGAGCAGGGTCGAGATCGCGTGCAGCGTGTAGAACCAGCCGCGGGTCTGGTCGATCGCCTCGCAGATGAAGTCGGCGGGAAATCGCTCCTCGAACAGCTCTGAGTTCTCGAACGGGTGATGGAACTGGGCGAACGGCATCGAGCCGGAGTCAAACCAGGCGTCGATCACGGCCAGCGTGCGGCGCATCGTCCCCTCGCAACTCTCGGCCTCGCAGCCCCATGTGACCTGATCGATGTAGGGCCGGTGCAGATCGTCGGGAGGCTCGGCGCCGCGATCGCGAAGGTCGGCGATCGACCCGGCGCAGAAGACCTCTTCGCAGTCCGGCGAGTCGCACTCCCAGATCGGCAGCGGCGTTCCCCAGTAGCGATCACGCGAAAGGGCCCAGTCGACGTTGTTCTCCAACCACTTGCCGAAGCGGCCGTGCTTTATGTGCTCGGGATACCAGTTGATCCGCTCGTTGCCTGCCAGAAGCGCGTCGCGGACTTCGGTGGTGCGGATGTACCAGCTCGACTTCGCGTAGTAGAGAAGCGGTGTGTCGCAGCGCCAGCAATGCGGGTACGCGTGCAGGTAGGTCTCAGCGCGAAGCAGGCGTCCCTTTTCCTTCAGCGCCGCGACGATGTCGGGGTCGGCCTCCTTGACGAAGCGGCCGCTGAAGTCGGTGATCCGCTCGTCAAAGCGGCCGCGAAGGTCGACCGGGTTCTGGAGTTTGATCCCATACTGCTCGCCGAGCCGGAAGTCGTCCTCGCCGAAGGCGATCGCCGTATGCACCAACCCGGTGCCCTCGTCGGTGGAGACGAAGTCGCCCAGCAGCACCGTGTGGCCGCGCGGTCCGTAGTCGGTGATGTAGTCGAAGGGCGGCTCGTAAGCGACACCGGCGAGCTCTGATCCCGGAAATCGGTCGAGCACCTCAGCGTCCTCCCCAAGCACCTTCTCGACCAACCCCTCGGCCAGCACCAGAACCTCGCCCTCGTGGCGGGCGCGCGCGTAGGTGATCTCTTCGCCGGCCGCGATCGCGGCATTGGTGATCAGAGTCCACGGAGTGGTGGTCCAGACAAGGAGCGAATCGCCATCCCGCAGCGGCGCGCTTGGACCTCGTTGCTCGTTGCTCGTTGCTCGTTGCTCGACCGGCATGCGGACGTAGACGCTGGGGTCCTCGACGTCGTGATAGCCGAGCGCCACCTCGTGCGAGGAGAGCGCGGTGCCGTCGCGCGGGCAATAGGGCACGACCTTGTCGCTTTCGTAGAGCCGCCCGTCGTCCCAGATCCGCCGCAGGGCCCACCAGACCGACTCGATGTAGTCGTTGTCCAGCGTCACATAGGCGTCGTCGAGGTCGATCCAGAAGCCGATCCGCTCGGTGAGCTTGCTCCAGTCCTCGACGTAGCGGAACACCGACTCGCGGCAGCGCTGGTTGAACTCGGCGATCCCGAAGTCCTCGATCTCCTCCTTCGAGGTGATTCCGAGCTCGCGCTCGACTTCCAGCTCGACCGGCAGCCCGTGGCAGTCCCAGCCGGCCTTGCGCGCCACCCGATAACCGCACATCGTCTTGTAGCGGGGGTAGATGTCCTTGAAGACTCGCGCCAGCACGTGGTGCGAGCCGGGGCGGCCGTTGGCGGTCGGCGGGCCCTCGTAGAAGCTCCAGGTCTCGGCCCCCTCGCGGTTGGCGAGCGAACGAGCGAAGACGTCGCCCTCGTGCCAGCGCTCGAGCACCTCCAGCTCCAGCTCGGGGAACGACTGCTTGGGGTTGACGGGATGAAAGCCGGCCATGAGCGGCGGATTCTGTCAATCGCCCCGAGCGCGTCGTTGCAAGACCGCGGGTGTTATCGCTCAAGATGCCTGCCGTGGGTCCCGATCGGCACCCGAGTTGCGAGCGATGAAGCGGCCACCGATCACCACTCGCACCTTGCGACTCGGCGCCGTGCTCATCGCAACGGCACTGGTCGCCGGCGTCGCCGAAGGCTCGAGTGCAGCCGTCGCCCCGACCTACCACACGACCTACCAGCCGGGGAAGATCGTCCCCGTCGGTAGCTCGATCCCCCATGCCGATGGGGTGATGGTCGATCGGCGGATCGTCAACAACCTTCGCTACCTGGCCGAGAATTACCCGATCTATGTGATCGAGGGCTATGCGGGACCGCTGGCGGGCGTCGGCCAGGTCGGCTGTCGCAAGTGCCACGTCAAGCACAGCGACCACTACAACGGGCTCGCCGTCGACATCGTCCCCCTGGATTGGGACGGCCTGGGCTGCGACAGCAGCTGGAAGGTGGTAACACGGCTCGCGCATTGGGCCGAGCCGCGCCAGAACCGACCCCGCCTGCCCTTCCGCTGGGTCGGCTACAACGGCGACTTCAACCACGGCTGCGGCAATCACCTGCACCTCTCCTGGGACCACGCGCCGGCGAAGCCGTTCGAGATCGCCGATTGGGTGACCGTGCTCGACACCCCTGTGCAGCCGGTCGAGCCGCCACCACCACCACCGGAGCCGGTGCCGCCGCCGATGGTTCCGCCCGCACCCAGAGAGAACGTCCCCGCCCCCTAGGATCAATCGGGTGCGTCGAGCAGCACCCCTCGTCCTAATCGTCGCCTTCGCGATCGCCGGCTGCGGCTCGGCCGACCAAGAGAAGACGCCGGTCGCTTGTCTGAGCGGCCCACCGGCGTTCACCGATGCGCTGCGCGAGGCGCCGGGTGCGGCGCTGCTTGCCGGCGGCACCCTGATCAGCGAATGCATCGTGCGCAACCAAAGCGCCGGTGACCTCGCCAATGTGGGTGGAACGCTGGTCAAGGTGAGCACCGACCTGAACTCCGAGGCCCGCGCAAAGCCCGGCGGGCCCGCCAACGTCGAGCTCGGCTACCTGATCGGGGCTGTCAACCGCGGCGCGGCGGACACCACCGGTATCCACGCGGAGCTGCTGCGCCGCCTTGCCGTCGCGGCAAACTTCAGCCCGGGGGGAGCGGCTCCTCCGAGCGCTTTCAGGCGCGAATATGAGAAGGGATACGCTGCCGGCAAGGACCATGGCTAGTGCCCAAGACACCACCAATGAGCAACTCTGGGGGAGCGAGACCACGAAGGCGGTAGAGAACTTCCCCGTCTCCGGCGAGCAGGTCCCGCTTCCGGTCGTGCACTGGCTCGGGCGCCTGAAGGCGGAGGCGGCGCGCGTCAACGCGGAGCTCGGCCTGCTCGACGCCGACGTGGCCGAGCAGATCGCAGCGGCCGGCGACGCCGTGGCCGCCGGCGAGCACGACGACCAGTTCCCCATCGACGTCTTCCAGACCGGCTCCGGGACCTCATCGAACATGAACGCCAACGAGGTGATCGCGACCCTGGCCGGCGACGATGCGCACCCCAACGATCACGTCAACCTGGGTCAGTCCTCCAACGACGTCTTTCCCTCCGCGGTCCATCTGGCGGCGCTGGACGAGGTCAGCCGCGACCTGCTTCCGGCGCTCGACGGGCTCGCCGAGGCGCTGGCGCGAAAGACGGAGGAGTTCGACGACGTGGTCAAGGCCGGCCGCACCCACCTGATGGACGCGGTGCCGGTGACGCTGGGGCAGGAGTTCGGCGGCTATGCGGCGCAGGTTCGGCTCGGCGCCGAGCGCGTTCGCGGCACCCTCGGGCGGGTCGGGCAGATCCCGCTCGGCGGCACCGCGACCGGGACCGGGCTCAACACCCACCCAGAGTTCGCGGAGAAGGTCCGCCGCAAGCTGGCCGAGGACACCGGGCTGGAGGTCTCAGCTCCGGCCGACCGCTTCGAGGCGCAGGGCAACCGCGACGCGCTGGTCGAGCTGTCGGGGCAGCTGAAGGTCGTTGCCGTCTCGCTGACCAAGATCGCCAACGACCTGGCGCTGATGGGGTCGGGCCCGCGCGCCGGGCTGGCCGAAATTCGCCTGCCGGCGCTTCAGAAGGGCTCCTCGATCATGCCCGGCAAGGTCAACCCGGTGATCCCCGAGGTCGTGATCCAGGTCGGAGCGCAGGTGATCGGAAACGACGCGGCGATCACGATCGCCGGCAGCCAGGGTCAGTTCGAGCTCAACGTGCGGGTGCCGTTGATCGCCCGCAACCTGCTCGACTCGATCAAATTGCTCGCATCCGCTTCACGACTGCTCGACGAGAGATGCGTGACCGGGATCGAGGCCGATCGTGAGGTGAATGAACGCCACGCCGAGGCGACGCTGGCGACGGCGACGGCGCTCAACCCCCACATCGGCTACGACCGCGCCACCGAGATCGTCCAGGCCGCCGCCGAGTCGGGCCGGCCAATCCGCGATGTGGCGCGCGAGATGGGCGTCGACGAGAAGATCCTCGAGCAGGCGCTGGATCACTCCCGCATGGCCAAGCCGCACGAGTAGCCACCGCCTCCGATCGATTCAGCCGCGGCGCCGGTTCGGTGGCCGGCGCGATGGTGATCGGCATGCGAGTTTCAAGGGTGCTGGGGGGCTCCTCGATATTGGGTAGGTGAAGGCACGGGCAGGGCTGGGAGTCGTGATCGCTGCGACCGCATTGGTGGTCGCGCCTGCTGCTGCGATGGCGACCTCTGGAGGCATCTCCGGCGACCCCGTTGCGCCACCGCCCGCCCCCGCTCCGAGCGGCTGCTCGGTTGGCACCGGCGGCGTCGCCCAGGCCGACCCCACCTGCACGCCCTCCGAAGCGGCGACGCTGGTCGGCGGACGCGCTGTCGCCCCGAGCAGCGCTCCCCCGCAGGTCAAAGCGGTGATCGCGGCCGCCAACAAGATCTCCACCAAGCCCTACATCTGGGGCGGCGGTCATCGTCGCTGGTGGGACCGGGGGTATGACTGCTCCGGCGCGGTCAGCTACGTCCTCCACAAAGGTGGATTCCTGACCTCGCCGATGGACTCAACCGGGCTGAAGAAGTTCGGCCTGCCGGGTGCGGGTCGCTGGATCACCGTCTACGCGAACGCCAGTCACACCTATGCGGTGATCGCGGGGCTGCGCTGGGACACCGCCGGGGACGAAACCGGCACCGGCCCGCGCTGGCATCCGACCGTCACCGCGGCCGCCTCGGGCACCTTCAGTGTCCGCCATCCGACCGGCTTCTGACCTGCGCTACACCGTTAGGTTCCGCCGCTCCGCTTCCCTGCAGGATTCAGAAGCGTCCGCACCTTCCCACCCAACGGGCGGCTTCCGCGGCGCCGCGCCGATCCATCACTAGTCGTCGAAGACACACTAAAAGGGCGCGCTCAGCTGAGCTTTGTCCTGCCCCACCGCCCAGAGCACGAGCAGAATGCATGCGGCGAGCAGGGCGGCGAGCAGGGCCAGCTGCGCGAGACCAACTCCCAGCGCGATCCTGTCACGGCGCGCAATCCCCTTGATGAGCATCGCTAAACCGCCGACGAGGAGAAATCCGAGAAATAACGACACGGTGCAACCAACACCGCGCGGCGGTGGCGGTTAGCCCTGGAAGGTGACGAAGCGCGGCTCGGTCAGCTCGCGGACCGAGTAGGCCGGGCCCTCGCGGGTGTTGCCTGAGTCCTTGACGCCGCCGTAGGGCTGCTGGTCGGCGCGGAATGTGGGCACCTCGTTGATCAGCACCGCACCGAACTCCAGCGTCTCGGCTGCCTTGATTCCGCGGCCCATGTCGCGGGTGAAGACGCCTGCCTGGAGGCCGAACTTGGAGTCGTTGCCCATCCGCAGCGCCTCGTCGAAATCCGCAAAGCGCGAGATCGTGGCGACGGGGCCGAAGATCTCCTCGTGCCAGACCTTGACCTCGGTCGACGGGTTGGCGATCACGGTCGGCGCCAGGCAGCGGTCCTCGTCGACCAGCTCGCCGCCGGTCAGAAGCTCGGCTCCGGCCGCGACAGCTTCGTCGATCCACTCCTTGACCCGGTCGCGATCGCCGGTGGAGATGAGCGGCCCTACGTCCGTGCTCGAGTCGAGCGGGTCGCCGACCGTCAGGCCCCCGGCCTTGGCGACGAAGCGCGACGTGAAGTCGTCGGCGATCGCATCGTGCAAGAGGATGCGCTGAATCGAGATGCAGCTCTGGCCGGCGTGCGAGAAGGCGTGAATCTGGGCCTTGTCGGCGGCGGTCTCCCAATCGCCGTCCTCGTTGACGATCAGCGGCGCGTTCGAGCCCAGCTCCAGGTTGACCTTCTTGTGCGGGACGCGGGCCCGGATGTCCCAGCCGACCTGGGCGGAGCCGGTGAAGGTGATCGCGCGGGTCAGCGGGTGCTCGACGATCGCATTGCCGACCTCGGCGCCGGGGCCGCAGACCACGTTGAGCCACCCGTCGGGCACGCCGGCCTCGATCAGGATCTCGGCCAGCTTGATCGCCGAGATCGGAGTCTGGCCGGCCGGTTTCAGCACCACCGCGTTGCCGGCGGCGAGCGCCGGGCCGAGCTTGTGGGCGACGAGGTTGAGGGGGAAGTTGAAGGGGCTGATCGCGCCCACGACGCCGAAGGGCACCCGCATCACCACGCCGAGCTTTCCGACCCCGGCCGCCGAGGCGTCCATCGGCACCGTCTCTCCGGTCAGCTTGCGAGCCTCGACCGCGGAGAAGGTCAGGGTCTCGGCGCAGCGACTCGCCTCAACGGACGCCGTCTTCAGCGGCTTTCCCGCCTCGGCGGCGATCGTCAGCGCCAGATCGTCGACCCGGGCGGCGACGATCCTCGCCGCCCGATCGAGCACCGCGGCGCGCTCATGACGGGGGAACTCGGCGGCCTCGAAGGCATCGTGCGCGGCGCGGGCCGCGCGGTCGACCAGCGCCGCGTCACCCACCGGCACCCGCCCGACGACCGTGCCGTCATAGGGGCTGCGGACCTCGGCCCACTCACCAGTATCGAGCCACTCGCCGGCGACCAAAAGCTTGTGGTCGGTTGCCTGAACGGTCTCGGTTGCCATGCCGTATCCAGGGTAGTCCACCCCGCTTGGCGGCCTCTGCCGCGGCGGTGAATCCGCGGGCTGCGGGCTGGCCCAGTCGTCCAGATCTGGGAGGGCGATACTTATCCGTCCCGAACCTGTTGGGAGCAGGGATGAAGGCGCTGATCGACAGGGGAATCAGGAAAGCGGCCGCCCGACTTGCAGGCGCGGTGCTGCTTTCCTGCATGCTCGCCCCATCGCCCGCCAGCGCGGATACGACCTGGACCATGACCGGCCACGGATTCGGGCACGGCGTAGGGATGAGCCAGTACGGGGCCTACGGCTATGCCCTGCATGGCATGGACTACCGCTTCATGCTTGCCCACTACTACCAGGGGACGACGATCGGCACTGCGCCACCGGGCCGGGTGCGGGTGCTGCTGACGATCGCCCGCGGCGACGTCACGTTCAAGAAGGCGACCACGGCATGCGGGCGGACCCTCAATCCCACCCGCTCCTACCACGCCCACCTCAACGGTGGTGCGGTGCAGCTGCTCTCCGACCACGGCGGAAGGCTGGCCAACTGCGGCGCCAAGCTGCGCGCGACCGGCAAAGGCCGGGTGAGGATCAGGGGCAACGGGGCCTACCGCGGGGCGCTGGTGGCTGTGCCCGCGAGTGGAGGCGGGTCGCTGAACGTCGTCAACGCGATCAGCGTCGGCAAGTACGTCCAGGGAGTGATCGCGGGAGAGATGCCCTCTTCGTGGCCGATCGATGCGCTCAAGGCGCAGGCGGTCGCCGCCCGCTCCTACGCCCTCAGCAGCACCGTGCACGGCGCCGGATTCAACCTCTACGACGACACTCGCAGCCAGGTCTACGACGGGATCGCCGGAGAGACCGCGGCGACCAACAAGGCGGCAATCGCGACCAAAGGCCAGGTGGTGATGTACGGCGGCGAGATCGCGCACACCTACTACTCGGCCAGCTCCGGAGGGCAGACCGAGAGCGTCCAGTTTGGCTTTCCCGGCTCGGCAGCGGTTCCCTACCTGGTGGGAGTCGACGATCCCTACGACACGACATCACCGCTTCACACCTGGCGCAAGACCTTCACCCAGGGCCAGATCGAGGCAAAGCTCGGCGGCTTGTTGAAGGGCAACCTTCAGGACATCCAGATCACCAAGACCGGCGTATCCCCCCGCATCGTCTCGGCCGACATCGTCGGCAGCGGCGGCACGACCAAGGTCAGCGGCAGTCAGCTTCAGACCGCGCTCGGCGGCTACTCGACCTGGATGACGTTCAGCCACGGCGGCGCCACCCAGCCCACAGGTGGCGGGAGCGGGGGCAGCGGTGGGAACACGGGCGGCGGTCAGCCGTCCGGATAGGGCTGAATCGGGACGCCGTGGTCGGTCTCGCGCATCCCGAACTCGTAGGCACCGCCGCCGGCGAGGCTGAGGCGGCGGGGCGACTGGCCCTTGCGCTCGATCATCAGCTCGAGGTCGGCGATCGAGCAGTTGACGACGTTGTGCTCGGGGCCCTTGGGATCCGCGTAAACCCAGCCGACGAAGTCCTTGGCGGGCGCGGCGATCCAACCGCGTACCTCGAGGTCCTCTCCGGGCAGCACGAACTCGCAGGTGGTCGAGGTCTCGGAGATCTTCGAGGAGCGGATACGCCCAAAGCCGCCCAATCGGTGCGCGTCGCCGTCGAGCAGCAGCATCCCTGCGGCGATCCAGGGCGAGCGGACCGGCCCCAGCTTGATGCGCGCGGCGCCGGCGTCGAAATAGGTCTCGCCGGCGCCGTCGAAGCCCGTCCCCTCGAGCCACACCCAGCGCTCGGCGTGCTCGGTGCCCCAGTTGTGGCCG
>JBBQBH010000030.1:0-33487 GCA_038317345.1 Solirubrobacterales bacterium | reverse complement strand
GAGCGCGCTCGAGGACGACTGGGAGCGGGCGCTCTCCTACGGGAAGGGGGAGGGGCACCCGGGCCTGGTCGAATGGATCGCCGAGCGCCACTCGATCGCGCCGGCGCAGGTGATGGTCACCAACGGCTCGCTGGAGGCCGGGGCGATGCTGTTCGAGCACCTGCTCGAGCCCGGCGATCGGGTGATCGTCGAGCAACCGTCCTACGACCGCACGCTGCTGCTGCTCGGGCGGCTCGGGGTCGAGCTGGTGCCGGTGGCGCTGGAGGCCGACGGTCTCGACGTCGGGGCGCTGGAGTCGGCGCTGAAGGACGGCCCGGTGAAGCTCGCCCACCTGATCCCAACTTTTCATAACCCCGCCGGATGCACGCTGTCGGCGTCGAAGCGCGAGCGCGTTCTCGAGCTGGCAACCGAGCACGGCTTCTGGGTATTCGAGGACGACCCCTACCGCGAGCTGCCGTTCGAGCAGCCCCCGCCGCAGACGATGCTCTCCAATTGCGGATCCGACCAGGTGATCCACGCTTCCTCGTTCTCGAAGACGGTCAGCCCCGGGGTCCGGGTCGGCTATCTGGCCGGTCCCGAGGAGGAGATCACGCAACTCGCCAAACGAGCCAACGAGACCTACATCTCCCCCAACATGCTGGCCGAGTCGGTGGTCTGGGAGCTTTGCCGCTCCGGCGGGCTCGACCGCAACATCGAGTTCGTAAGGGGGGCGCTGCAGGAGCGGCGCGATGCGCTGGTCGAGGCACTCGAGGAGCACCTCCCCGATGCCGACTTCGTTTCCCCGGGCGGCGGTTACTTCCTCTGGCTGACGCTGGGCGAGGACATCGACACGGTCGACCTGCTCGCCGCGGCGCTCGAGGAAGAGGTCAGTTTCATCGCCGGCCCCGATTTCATGCTCGAGGGCGGACGCAACAGCCTGCGGCTTTCATTCGCCCCCGTTCCCGCGCCGCGGATCGGCGAAGGAGTTGGACGGATCGCGCGAGCGCTGGAGCGGGTGCGCACGGCGAGCCCGGCTTGACGGGCGGCTGCCGGCCCGGCGGTCGCATCTAGCACTTGTTTCCCCGGAACGTCAGTCATCCGGCCAATGCGATTCGAACGTTTGCCGATTTTGCGGAAATCATTACCGTTTGTTTACCGGCCATTGAGTAGTCGGTCCTAGCATCGGTGCCAGCCATTGCGGTCGGAGGACCCAAAGGGCCCGTAGACCGGACGAGACCGGGCCCCACAGTGAGGTGGAGAGCATGAGCCCAATGACACTTGTGGATGGAAGCGATCGGCAGGAAACGCTGGTTGCCCGCGAGCGAGACCTGGCGCGGCGCCGGCTCACCGAGCTGGCGGCTGCGATCCGCGAGCACGAGCAGACGCTGAGGCGGTCCCGGCCCCTGGGGCTGCGGGCGCCCGACGATTACCTCTACCGGCGCCTGCGGCAGATCTGCGGCGACTAGCCCCGGCGTTTACTGAGCCCGGGCGCTTAGCGCCCGTAGCGATCGCTGGACAGCTCGAGCTGCTCGGGTAGTGGCGCTCGCGGCGGCGGCGACGGATCGGCGCGAACCGAGACGGTCTCGGCGACGCTGCGCGACACCTCGTGGCGCCCGTCGTCGGACGTAACCACGACTCTGTCCTCTTCGGAGCTCTCGACCGTGCCGTCGAGTCCGGGTTGCAGCCCCGAGTGCTTGAGGTAGTGAAGGAGCTCCTCGGCCTCGTTCTCGAATCGCAGCACGTGGACGCTCGCACCCTTCTCCACGTCGGCCAGCAGCGCCCCCTCCTCGCGCGCACCCTCGACGATCGGGTGGCCGTGCGGGCAGGTCTTGGCGTCGCCGATCGCGGCCATCATCCGCTCCTCGAGCACAGGCGACATTGCGTGCTCGAGGCGCTCCGCCTCCTCGTGCACCTCGTCCCAGGGGATGCCGAGGACGTCGGTGAGGAAGCGCTCGATCATCCGATGACGGCGCACCATCGCCTCGGCCTCCTGGCGGCCCTGCTCGGTGAAGGCGACCGAGCGATCGTCGGCGCGGGTCACGTAGCCGTCCTTCTCCAGCCGCCCGATCATCTCGTGGACGGTCGGGGCGGAGAGCTGCATCGCGCGCGCGATGTTGGCGCCGGTGATCGGCAGCCCGGCTTCCATCAGCCAGTACATGATCTGTAGGTACTCCTCTTCGGCGACGGTCGCGTGATCGGTCGACACCTCACCGATACTAGACACTCCATGCTCGTGGCTTGGGGCGCCGCTAGCGCCGCTTTGCGAGGGTCGAGACGACAGCCTCGTAGAAGCCGTCGCCCATGCTTCCTTCGGTGACGGTCACGTTCTCGTAGCCGGCGATCGCCTCGCCCAGGCCCGGGTCGCGTTGGGGCCCGTTGGCAACCACATAGAAGCGGCCCACCACCGCCGCGACCTCGAGGTCCTCGATCGAGTCGCCGACCGCGATGCAGTCCTGCGGCTCGTACTGGCGGGCACGCATGTGGGCCACCACGGCGTTCGCCTTGCTGACCGGCTTCGGCACCAGGTGGTAGGCGTGGGCGATCTCGAGCCCCGGCATCGACCTGCGGATCGCCCCGTTGTCGAGCAGCCGCAGGTCCGGGTGTCCCTCCTGCTCGAGCAGCTGGTTGGCCTCCTCGACGTCGACCTCGCCGCGGAACAGGTGCGAGTAGACGCGGCCCTCGTGCCAGGGGGAGTGGTTCTCGAGCCGCCCCTCGAAGTGGCCGAAGAGCCGCTCGGGGATCCCCCGCGCCTCGATCTGTTCGTAGATCGTGCCGTCGTCGCCCTGGGTCATGTCGCCGGTCAGCAGCGTCGTCTCGCCGTCGATCGTCAGCGCGCAACCAGCCTCGTAGATGTAGGAGCTTTGGCCGATCAGGCGGGCGTCCTCCATCACCTGCGCCTCGCGGCGACCGGACATGATCACCACCTCGACCCCCGCCCGGTGGCACGCCTCGAGCCCCTTCGCCTGCATCGAGGAGAACTCCCCCTCGGAGTCGCGGAACAGCGATCCGCCCTTTCCGAGAAGAGTCCCGTCGAGATCCGTGTAGACGCACTTGAGGGCCATGGACGCCCGCTAAGTTAGCCGGGTGATGCCGATCAACGTTTCTTCCGCGACTCGCCGCCGAGACTCCTGGACTTGGGAGCTCAGCGGCCAGACACTGGAGCGCAGCGGGCCTTTGGCCGTCGGCATCGTGAACGTGACCGCCGACTCGATGTACGAGGGCGCTCGCAGCGCTACACCGGAGCAGGCGATCGAGGACGGCCGCCGGTTGGTTGAGCAGGGGTTCGACATGCTCGACGTGGGAGCGGTCGCCGCCCGAAGTGGGCCGCCTGTTCCCGACGGCGAGGAGGCGGCGGCGCTGATCCCCGCGATCGAGGGGCTGGCCGAGGTCGGGGTGCCCGTTTCCGCCGACACTTTCGCGCCCGAGGTGGCGCGGCGGGCTCTCGAGGCGGGCGCGGTCGCGATCAACGACATCGGCGGCGGATCGGAGCAGATGTTCGACCTCGCGGCCACCAGCGGCTGCGGGCTGGTGCTGATGCACATCGAGGGCCCGCCACGATCGGAGCGAACTATTCGAGGCTACGACGACGTGGTCGAGCATCTGAAGATCTGGTTCTCCGAGCGAGTTGAGGCGGCGCTGGGGCGCGGCGTTGCCGCGGAGCAGATCGCGCTCGACCCCGGCCTCGACTTCGACCTCAGCGTGGAGGACGACCTGCGCGTCCTCGCCCACCTCGGCGAGCTGCGTGTCGGTGACCGGCCGCTGTACGTATCGCTCTCGCGCAAGGACTTCCTCGGCGCCGTGCTCTCGGGATCCTGGGAGCAGCGCGCGCCCACTTCCGAGCGCGAGTGGGCGACCGCGGCCGCCGCAGCTTTGGCCGTCGCCAATGGCGCCGAGATCCTGCGCCTGCACGACGAAAGCGCCCTCCAGGCCGTGCGAATCGCGGGTCGAATCACGGGAGCAGCGAATGGCGACGCCGGCTAAGAGCCTCCTCGGCTCGCCCTGGGCGATCGCCCTCGACCCGGGCCGGCGCGACGGTCGTCTGGTTGCCGAAAGCTCGGAGACCGAGCATCGTGCCCGCCCCACCGCGCTTCCAACCTCGCTCGATCCGGGCCTCTCCGAGGCGCTGCGCGCAGCCGGCATCGGGCGCCTCTACTCACATCAGCGCGAGGCGATGGAGGCCGCCGCCGACTCGAATCTGATCATCACCAGCGGCACCGCCTCGGGCAAGTCGCTGGCCTTCAACCTGCCGGTTCTGGACGGGATCGCGCGCGAGCCGAAGCGCCGGGCGCTCTATCTGTACCCGACCAAGGCGCTGGCGCAGGACCAGGCCCGAAAGCTGCACGAGCTGCGTCCGCCCGACCTGCGGGAGGCGATCTACGACGGCGACACGCCGCGCGAGGAGCGGCCGGCGATCCGCCGGCGCTCCAACCTCGTTCTCACCAACCCCGACATGCTGCACGTCGGCCTGCTCCCGCACCACAAGCAGTGGGGCGACTTCCTGGCCAACCTCGGATGGGTCGTCGTCGACGAGGCCCATACCTACCGGGGCGTGTTCGGCTCCCACGTCGCCAACGTTCTGCGCCGCTTGCGCCGCGCCGCGCGCGCCTACGGCTCCGAGCCCCGCTTCCTGATGGCCTCGGCGACGATCGCCAACCCGGTCGAGCTGGCCGAGCGGCTGACCGGAAGCGAGTTTCGGTTGATCGACGACGACGGCGCGCCGCGCGCCGGGCGCGAGATCGCGATCTGGAACCCGCCGCTGATCGACGAGGCGGCCGGGACGCGGCGCTCGACCCTGTCGGAGGCGGCCGACCTGCTGGCCGATCTGGTCTCGCACGGTGTGCGAACGATCTGCTTCCTGCGCAGCCGCCGCGGCATCGAGCTGATCCAGCGCTTCACCCGCGATCGGCTGGCGGCAGACGGCAAGGCCGAGCTGGCGGAGAGGATCGCTCCCTATCGCGGGGGCTACACGCCGCAGCAGCGCCGCCGGATCGAGGCCGACCTGGCGGCGGGCGAGCTGCTCGCCGTGGTCGCCACCGATGCGCTGGAGCTGGGCATCGACGTCGGCGAGCTGGACGCCGCGATCTGCGTCACCTTCCCGGGCACGGTGGCGAGCCTGCGCCAGATGTGGGGCCGAGCCGGAAGGCGCAGTCGCGGCCTCGCCGTCTACGTCGCCGGCCAGGACGCACTCGATCAGTTCTTCTGCCGGCACCCCGACGAGTTCCTCGAGCGGCCGGTCGAGGCGGCGATCCTCGATCACGCCTCGGAGCAGATCTCAGCCCTGCATCTGGTCGCCGCCGCCTACGAGATGCCGCTCACCGATGCCGACAGCGAGATCTTCGGCGACGGTTGGCGCGAGCGGGCCGAGCGGCTGGTCGCCGCCGGCGAGCTGCGGGCCAGCGGGCAGCGCTTCCTTCCCCGCCGCAGCGGCTTTCCCGCCGCGAGGATCCCGTTGCGCTCCGCGTCTGCGGACAGCGTCGCGGTGATCGAGCGCGAGTCCGGTGAGTTGCTCGGGATTGTCGAGGCCGAGCGGGCCTTCACCACAGTCCACCCGGGGGCGGTGTACCTCCACCTCGGCCGCTCCTACCAGGTCGAGCGCCTCGACATCGAGGCCAGGCAGGCCATTGTCGCCCCCTTTGACGGCGACTTCTATACGCGGCCGAAGAAGGAGACCGAGATCTACATCGAGCGGGTTCGAGAGAGTCGCGAGACCGGCGGTGTGGAGCTCTCGTTGGGGGCGGTCTCGGTTACCGAGCAGGTGATCGCATTTCAGCGGGTCAGCCTCAGCGACCACGAGCCGATCGACATCGTCTCGCTGGAACTGCCGGAGCAGAACTTCCTCACCCAGGCTCTCTGGTACGTGCTGCCGCAGCGGATCACGGGCCAGATCCCAGCCGAGGTCCTGCTCGGCGCGCTGCACGCCACCGAGCACGGGCAGATCGCGGTGCTGCCGCTGATCGCGATGTGCGATCGCTGGGACATCGGTGGCCTATCGACGAATGTGCATCTTCAGACCGGCAGCCCGACGATCTTCATCTACGACGGCCATCCGGGGGGAGTGGGGATCGCCGCGCGCGGTTACGAAGAGTTCGAGCGATTGGCGGGCGACGCCGAGCGGCTGATCGGCGAGTGCCCGTGCGCCGACGGCTGCCCGTCCTGCGTGCAGAGCCCGAAGTGCGGAAATCTGAACGAGCCGCTGCATAAAGAAGGCGCTCTGGAGCTCATGAGGTTGATGCAGCAATGAGTCGCCAGATCTCCGTCATCGGCTCCGGCACCTGCGAGCAGGACTCCGAGCTTGCGCTGCTCGCCGAAGAGATCGGCCGCCGGCTCGCCGAGGCGGGCGCGGTGCTGGTCTGCGGGGGGCTCGGCGGTGTGATGGAGGCCGCTTCCCGTGGTGCTGCGCAAGCCGGCGGCACCGTGATCGGCATCGTGCCCTCGGACTCGATCGAGCACGCGAACCCGTACTGCACCCACGTCGTCGCCACCGGGATCGGCCATGCCCGCAACCTCGCCGTGGTGGCCAGCGGCGAGGCGGTGATCGCAGTCGGCGGCGAGTGGGGGACGCTCTCGGAGATCGGATTCGCCCGGCGCCTTGGGCGCGGCGTGGTGACACTTCGCAGCTGGCAGCCGCGGGGCGAAGGGGCGATGGCCGAAATGCCGGGCATCTCCGTGGCGGAGTCGGCGGAGCAGGCGGTCTCGGCCGCCCTCGCATCGATGGGCCAACGTCCCTAGCGACCTGCCGTCAGCTGCAGGCGGACCTGGTCAGAGGTGGCTGTCGCCTCGCCGGTCATCGGGGCGAGGCCAGCGAGCAGCGTCCGGGTCGGTCCAGGGGGAAGAAGGAAGGCAGCGCTTGCTGCAGAGATCGTGAAATGCGATGGCTCCGTTCCGAGCGGCAGGTCAGCGGAGCCGAATCCGCCGCCGGTCGTGTTGGAGAAGTCTTCGATCCGCAGCGAGCCGTCCACCGCTTGCGCCGTCGCCGCCGTCGGACCGAGCATTGCCGTCCAGGGCGCCTGTTGGCCCAGAGTCCGCAGCCCTGGGTCGGCTTGGCGGACGTGGTCGAGGTTCGCGTAGACGAGCAGCGGCCCCTGCGTCGTGAGGCCGTTGAACAGCGACTCGACGACGTCCTCGTCGAGCTGCTGGTCGCTGTTGCCGTCGCGGCGCTCGATCGCAGTGCGGACGTCGGCGAGGCGGTAGCTCGACACCAGCACACCGTCGCGGACCGCATAGGCGTAAGCGGGGCTTCGGTACAGCGTCGCCTCGTGCAGCTGACCGGCGCGCCGCAGCTTGCCATTGGCGGCGGCATGGCGGAGCAGCCGTGAGAGCAGCCCAGACTGATCGGTGGCGAGGACCAGCAGCGGACGCTGCGCCGCAAGGTCGGCTGGAGTGGCGGCGCCGAGCGCCAGCGCCGATGCAGCGACGCCCGCGATCGGCTGGTTGGCGCGCACCAGATGGGCAATCTGGGCGCGGCCCAGGCCGGCGGCATGCAGCGGGCCGAGCACCATGCCGCGCACCGAGGTCCAGGCCGGTGTCCCGTCGGCGGCTCGATTCAGCGCAACGACGTCTGCTGTCGGTTCGGGGTGCACGACCGCAACCACAGGGGCATCGGCAGCAAAGAAGCGCACCACCTCGGTCCGCGCATCGACGGCGCGCTTCGGGGTGCTCTCGCCGCATCCCGCAATCGCGGCCGTGAGCACAATCGCCAGGGCGATCGCTGCTGCCTTGCTGCGCATCAACCGCAAGCTTCTCACCGCCGGTAGACCTGACGCAGCGCCAGCACGAGGAAAGAGTGGGTCCAGCCCAGGGGCGTGGTCGATCGCGGCAGGCCGTTTGCCGGGGCGACCCGCTCGGGGATCGTTCCCACTGCTGTGGAGTCTCGACGCAGAATTCCGAGCAACCGCATGGCAGCGGAGCGCTCGCCAAGCGCCGCCAGGCGCTCCAAGCCGCGGGTGCAGTCCAGGCCTGGCGATGCGGCCAATCCTGCGACGGGCGCAGGCCGTTGCGCCCGCCCCCCGCCTCCAGGGATGCAAGCGATCTCCGTACGGAGGCGAAGAGCGCCGGCCTCGCAAACGGCCGCACGGCCCAGGCCGCCGCGGAGTCGAGGCCCGAGCCGCGGTCCTGGGCGCGTCGTTCGAGGCCCCAGGGGGCGGCGAACAGGCGTCTGATCTGGGCGGCGCTGGCGCCACCGGCAATCGCGTTGGCGAGATAGTCGCGGCGATCGCCGCGGTTCCGGCGTCGCGCGGCCAGACGTAGGCCCAGCGGTCGCGGGCCCCCGCGGCGACGGCACCGCTGCGGCGATCGGTGAGGGCGCGCAGGACCATCAGTGAGCGCGCGTACATGCGTCTCGCCCAGATCGGGGCCGACGCCGCAAGGGGACGCCCTCTCGCAAGCCAGCGGCGACTGGCGGCAATCGCATCGGCGGTCAGTCGCGCCGCCGATCGCGGCCGGCCGGCGAACGCGCAGGCGATCCCGGCATGCAGAATTCCCCGACCGCGCCAAATCAGCCGCCGACCGCCGCCGCGGCGACCACCCCGGTGGTGGCGGGCACCGTGCCGGCCGCCTGGCGCAGATACGGGTTAACGATCTGCGCGCCGCCGGCGGGTCCCGGGAAGCGCAGGTCGACCAGATCGCCATAGGCGTCGGCGGACGCGAGCAGCGCGCCGCCGGAGTACGCGGATCGGCGCCCGAAGCACCGGATACCAGCAGGCCTCCGGCGACGGCGCCGAGCAGAAGGGGGAGGGCGTGAATCCTGCCCATCTACTCAAGTTAACCTTCTGCAGCGCCGAGCTTCTCCGGGAGCTTGGACCAGGCGAGGTAGCTCAGTTGGTAGAGCACACGACTGAAAATCGTGGTGTCGGCAGTTCGATTCTGCCCCTCGCCATCCCATAGCCAAGCGGTTTGCGGCTCCCTCCGGGGAGCCGCTGTCGTTCTCGGGTCAACGCCTGGGTCAACAGCACGGTTCCGTCCGAGGCACGCCGCAGAACTGGGATTGGAACCCAGACGGCGAGGAGGCAAACGATGTCCAACGACTTGAGCGCGCAACTCGGCGATATCCAAGGTCGCATTCGCGTGCTGCGCCAGGAAAAGCCAGCGAAGGAAGCCGAGCTGGCACAGGCACGCGAGTCCTACGATCCCGAGGCGGCGGACGCCCGGGCGAAGTTCGAGGCGGCGAAGACGGCAATGCGCGCGGTTGCCGAGATCAAGGATGAGATTTCCGTCCTCGAGCAGGAGGAGCAGGAACTGCTCGGCCAGCTCGGCGATGCCGAGCAAGGGATGAGCGGTGAGCAGGTTTCTCGTTTCGGAGTCCGGACGGGGAGCGGCTGGGCGGCGGTGGCCCAGCAGATCAACGTCCAGCGCGGCGAGCTGCGCGCCGACATACCGCTCGCATCCGTGCTGGCCCAGCCAGCTCAGACGCCTCCGGCCAGTCGTCCGCCCGCCCACCAGACGCCGGACAACCGCTGGCTGTTCCCGGTCCTGCCCAGCGAGGACTTCCCCACGAGCGCGGGCAACGAGCCCGAGTTCGTCGCCAACGACTACGTGGCGAGCTTCGGGCAGGATCCGGTCAGCGGGGTCGAGCGCGACGTGGACGCGACGAGCGAGAAGGCGGTGCTGCCGGTCGACGTCAGCCTCGCCACCGTCAACGCCCGCCAGTTCGCCCTCGTGATCGAGAACCTTCCGTCGAAGGTGCTCTCGGCCCGGCGCGCCCTGCAGGATTTCCTGGGCCGCGAGGTCGGGCGCCGTCTTGGCGATCACTTCGATCTGCATGTAGTCGAGGCGGTCGAGAGCGATGCGCCTCCGGCCTTCAACGCCACTGGCGACCTGGTCGCAGACGTTCGCCGCGCCCTCTCCGAGATGCAGGAGCGCGGTGGGCTGCCTCGATACCTTGCCCTCGACCCAGTGACGGCGGCGGACTTGGACCTGAGCGTCCAGCCGGGAGGCAACGACTACATCTTCACGGTCGATCGCGAAGGCTCAGGAAGCCCCGTGTGGACGCTGCGCGTGAGGATTGTGCCGTCCATCGCCGCCCCGACTCTCATCGACCCGACGGCGTTCATCGTGTTCATGGGGGGCGCGACCCTGTTGTTCGACCCCTACTCGGGCCTCTCGAAGAACCTCGTCCGAGTCAGGGTCGAATACGAGGCTGCCGCCCATCGCCGCTCGCTCGAAACCGGCGTCACGGTGATCGCCTAGACCGCGCCGACAAGGCTCCGTTGGGACCCGGTGCGTATGACCTCCTCGGTCGAATCGGCGCGCACCGGGTGTCCGGCGGACCTAGGGCGTCGAGACATCGGGGTTATGGTCCTAGCTCAACCAACCCATTCGCGGGAGGCAAGCCGATGGCGGATGAACTGACGCTCAACGACTATCTGACCGACCTGCGGCTCAACCTGAGCCGCCTGGAGGGGATCGTTACCGAAGTCGAAGAGCTGATCGAGCAGAGCGATCTCGACGCAGCGGCGATGGTGCTCGGAAGCCAGACCGGCAAGATCGGGCGCTTTACGGAGTCCTACGGTGCATTGCAGGAGAAGCTCAGGGACGAAGGGGCCGACCGCGAGCGGGCGCTCAAGCGCACGTAAGCCAAGATGCCGCCGACGGGGGGGGCGGCGAAGCACTCCGCCGGGAGCAGGCTCGTTCACTCTTCGACCTCTCCAAACCCCGCCGCGAGTTTCGGCCGGTTTTTGCAACTGCACGCAGCGGGCAGCAGAAGCCGAGCACCAAGCCGCCAGGCGAGGCTGCCGTCGGCCAACTGCCCGGCGCCTGACTCACGCGTGACACCCGGTTCTGTCCGGGTTGATCGCGAGCCTTTCTCGCGGTTCACGCCTGACGTTTCCGATACGTGGCGCGGCGGCCCTCGGTGGGGACCGGGGGTCGTTGCATTTGTAGGGGCAACTTCCGTCCGTGCCCGAGCGGAGAATGATGGCCAAATCGGAAACCGGCCTGCCACTCCCCCAACGGGCAGGCCCGAAAAGGAGCGTGACCAAATGAAGGTGACGATGATGCTCGCGGACGCCGCTCAGTCCGTGGGCAACAAGCTCTACATCCTCGGCGGCGGTTGGTCGATCACGGCCCCGGGGATCCCCTCAGCTGTGGCGCTGTACTTCCAGGTGCCCTGGGACCTCACCAGCGAGGAGCACAAGTTTTCGCTGCAGTTGGTGAACAGCGACGGCGATCCGTTCAATGACCCCGAGGGCAATCCGGTGCAGATCGAGGGCGGCTTTGAAACCGGGCGCCCCCCGGGGCTCAAGCCCGGGACGCCGGTTGACATCGCGTTGGCCGTGGCCGTGCCCCCGCTGCCCTACGAGGCTGACGCGCGCTACGAGTGGCGACTGGCGGTCGACGGCGACGAGCGCGACGAGTGGCGCCTGCCGTTCTCGACGAGGCCCGCGCAGCCCCCCGGAACGATCGCGCTGGGCTAGACGGCCTCGGGCTTGCGGTTCGCCGACGTGCCCTGAGCGTCGCGTGCGAGTTGCGGCGCGAGCAGGTCGCCAGAGACGACGCCGTAGACGCGGGCATGGCCCATCGCCACCGACCCAGAACGTGAATGACTGAGCGAGAGAATCCCCCCGGCGGCAGCCGCGTGCCCGACGCGCTCGCCCAGCTCGTGGCGCAGGTCGGCCTCGCTGCGGTCGCCGTTGGAGTACTCCGACAGCAGCAGCCCGATCTCGCTCCCCAGCTGGGTGTCGTCCTCCCAGGTCGCGGACGAGTACCAGTGGCCGAGCGTGTCCAAGGAGATCTCGCCGCTGAGGTAGCGGAGGGTCCAGATGCGCAGCTCCATGTCGAGGTCGGGACTCATGGCTCTTCCTAGTCGGAGGGTCTCATCGCCTCTGATCCGAAGGCTCTTTAACCGCGGAGCCTATCCCCAACGGATCGCCTTCGGGCAAGTACTCGTCCAGGTCCTTGAGGAGTGGCCCGCCCCGCCAGGCGCGGGCCAGCCGCCAGGGACCCGAAGTCAACTTATCGCCTACAACACGGTACTCGGCGCCCGGGTTGCGAAAGTGCACCAGTACATGCTGCCTGACGGCTCTCTCGGGGCCAGCGGCATGCCCGACCCGAAGTGGCTGCTGCACGAGGGCGTCGTCTACAACGCGGTGCCGTAGCCCGTCGAGTCGTCGGGCGGGCAGAAAGCGTCCGAGGGAGCGTATAGCGTGAGCTATACAAATGAAGCAGCAAATCAACATCCGGCTTGATCCCGGCCACCGCGCCGGGCTCGACGCGCTCGCCGCCCACTGGAACGCCACGACCTCGGACACGCTGCGACTACTGATCGACCAAGGACTCGCTTCTGAAGGGCTCGCCGACCAGACCGCCACCGAACTTGTTGCTCGGCTGACGGAGAACTACGGCCCTGCTGCCAACGTCGAAGTTGCCACGAATGGCGGCGCGACACCGGATGGCGCCACTGTTGCAATCGATGGCGTCGAGCCCGTCGATGCCCGCGCGGTGTTGCTCGTTGGCGTCGAGGGGCGCGACGAGCTGCGGATCGAGGACCCGAACGATTCCGGCTCGATCGTGGTCGCGACGATGGCGACCGGGCTGCCGGGGGAGCTGGCCTGGACCGGCACGATCGCGGACCTCGCCTCCATGGTCCCCGGAGGGTCCAAGTGAAGCGTCATGCAGCAAGGGATTCCTCCTCTAGCTGACGATTCGAATCTAGGTCTGGCGACCCGGGCCACGATCAACCTCCCCCGCTGCCCGAAGTGTGGGCGCCCGGACGAGTCGGTCGAGGGCTTCGGCATCTGCCACGGATGCGAGCGGTTGCTCCAGCGAGGGGCGACGGCGATCGCTCCTGGCGATCTTCACGCGGGTCAGTCCACCAACGGCACCGCGCCAGCCACGGACCCCGACGAGGACCTGGTGATCGACATGGTCGCGGCGATGAAGCTCGCCGACGTGCCGATCTCCTTCGCCATCGAGCCGATTGCCGCCCACGGATTCTTGACGGTCCTCGCGGGGCGTCACTCGTCGTACAAGAGCTGGCTCATGCTGATGGCAAGCCACGCGGCGCATCGGGGCGGCGAAGTGGCGGGAATGCGTTGCGAGCAGACACGCGCGCTCTACGTGGACGCCGAGAACGGCCCGCGGCTGATGGGTCGCAACTTCAAGAAGGCCGGTATCCCCGCGGCCGGGCTGGTCGTCGCCAACGGGACCAAGCTCCACCTTCCGCAGGACCTCGACCTACTGCGGGCGCTGGTCATGGGCACTGGTGCTGGCCTGGTCGTACTCGACTCGCTGCGCCGCCTCGCGCCCGGGATCAGGGAGAACGAGTCTGACGACGTGGCAGCGCTGATCGCCGAGCTGGCGACGCTCGCACGGGACTTCGACGCAGCCGTGGTCTTGATCCATCACCGCTCGACAAAGGCTGGCTCCGCAACGCTGCGGGGCAGCTCCTCGATCGAGGATCAGGCCGACCTTGTGTTCGCACTTGAGCGCGTCCCTGGCGACCATGATCGGCAGCGGCGCCGTCTGAAGGCCGTCAAGTACCGGATCGACGCCGAACCGCCGCCCATCTGGCTGAAGCTTGTGGAAGGCGTCCCGTTGGCGATCAGCGCCGCTGAGCCCTGCGAGGGTGGTGGCGATCCCGATGGCGAGGACGGCGCCGACGAGCAGCTCGCGGACCGGATCGACGCCCTGGCCGATCAGGTGCGACGGGATGGCGGCTGGCAACCGAAGCGGCTCGCCGCGGCGGTCGGTCGGTCGCAGGACGATGGCACCTTCAAGCGGGCGCTGAATCTCCTGCTCGGACGCGGGGCGTGGACGGGCAACGGCAACGGGAGGGGTCGCCGGTTGCGGCCGTCCGAGGAATCAGGCCAACCGGGTCAACCCCTAGGGAATGGCCCGGTTAGCCCGATTCAGGGCGACGAGGAGGCGAGTGAGTGACCGGCCAGCTGACCCTTGACCTCCCGCCCGAGCTGATCGACGCCGTCGCCGAGCGGGTCGCAAGCATCCTCACCGAGCGCCAGGGGCCGACCGAGGACGACTGGCTCCGGGGCGCCGCGGCCATCGGCGCCTACATCGGTGCCCCGCGGAGCCGCGTCTATGCGCTGGCGACCTGCAAGCCGTCCCGAATCCCCGTCCACCGCGACGGCAAGTCGCTGCTCGCCCGGCGTTCCGAGCTTGACGACTGGCTCCGCGATGGCGGAGGGCGCAGGCCATGATCGAACCCAAGAGGAGGAACAGATGAGCGAGAACCCCGATCACGATCCGGCGAGCGAGGCCGTCGCAGGCCAAATCCAGATCCTGGCCGACCGCCTCCTAGCTCACATCGGCGACGCGATCCACGACGTTCCCGACGACGCAATCGACTCGGGTCACGACATCGACGAGCAGACCGGCGAACTGCTGGTCTCGATCACGATCGGCGACTACACCTACCACGAGGCGGGCGACGACCTGATTGTCCAGACAGAGCGGGCCGGTCGCATGGAGTGGACTCGCGTACGCGACGACGGGACGCTTGAGCCGTGGCAGGTCGCAGCGCCGCCGAGGAGCCTCGCGGCGAGCAACTGAAAAGCGCCTGCAAACGAGCGTAAAAGACCATGGCCGGGGCATATACTTTGGGTACACCCCTGGGGCTGGGAAGCCCCTGGGGCGCCTCTCCAATGACCGCACTGCCGCCTGAACAAGGCCGCTTTGACCATGCCGATTTCGCGGGTCGGGAGCAACAGCAGACGACGATCACCGCGGCCGAGCGCCAGCGGCTCCGGAAAATCCTTGCCGACGCTAACTGGACCTTCGCCAAGTCGGTGCCCGAGCACCCGCACGCCTACGCGATCCGGGGTCGGGATCTGCCGGAGGCCGCCTTCGAGTGGGCGGTCAGCCTGATCTTGCGGGTCGGCTACGTCGAGCGGTTCTGGAATCAGCCCTGGCACTACGTTCGGCTCGACGGCTATCGGTTTTGGCCGACCAAGAATCAGCGCCCCGACTGGCTGATGCTCAACCGGGCCGTCGACGACCGAGGCGATTACCCCCCCACCGAAAGGAGTTGAATGGCTGGCAAGCTGAAACGCACCCGGACCCCTGGCATTTTCCTCCGCCACCTGACCGACTGCGAGGGCGGGCGCTGCGATTGCCGCGCCTACGTCGTCGTGTGGCGTCACCGCGGGCGCCAGCACACCGCGACGTTCTCGACGCTGGCTGAGGCTCGCGAGGCGAAGGGAAGCCGCGCAGCTGGCGACACCCGACCGGCGAGCCGGGAGCCCTTCGAGGCGTACGCGCGGCGCTGGATCGACACCTACCGAGGCCGCACTGCCCGCGGGCTCGCCGACCGTACGCGGCGCCTCTATCGGCGCGACCTCGAACGGTGGGCGATTCCCTTCTTCGGTGGGCGGCGCTTGGACGAGGTCGAGCCTCCCGACGTGCGCGCCTTCGCGCTCCACCTTGAGCGTGCCGAGCTCCGCCCCGCGAGCATCCGAGCCATCACGGCGCCGGTCAAGGCCATGTTCGCGACTGCTGTCGATGACGGCACGGTGCGCTCCAACCCAACGCGTGGACTTCGGATCGCCTCTGATGACCAAGAGCCGCGAGCGTTGACGCGGGCCGAGCTGACCCGGTTCCTCGAGCAACTGCCCGAGCAGTGGCGGCTCCTATTCGAGCTAATGGCCCATAGCGGTCTGCGGATCAGCGAGCTGATCGGACTGCAGTGGGCAGACGTTGAGTTCGGCGATCGGGCGCGCCTCCGGGTGCGGCGCCAGGACTGCCGCGGCGAGGTCGGCGCGCTTAAGACAGAGCACTCACGACGCGACATACCATTGTCTCCGGGCATGGCTCGCCGCTTGTGGGCGATCGGGGCCGATCAGCCCGGAACCGACCGCGTATTCACGAGCCCGCACGGGATGCCGCTGTCCGACGGCAACCTGCGGCGCCGGGTGCTCATGCCTGCGGGCCGCGAAGCTGGTTTGCCGTGGGTGACGTTCCACAGCTTCCGGCACACCTGCGCGTCCCTCCTGTTCGAGGCGGGGCGCGATGTGAAGCAGGTGGCCGCGTGGCTTGGTCACTCGGACCCCGCGTTCACCTTGCGCCGCTACATCCACTTGATGGACGAGGGCGTCGGTGACGCCGGGTTCCTCGACGCCGCCGTGACTGCCCGCGCGGACGCAAACGTATCCTGCCCAGAACTCACACCCCGTTTCGAGGGCGCTCGGGTCAACACTGGGTCAACAGGACACCCGGAAACAGCCGCAGATGACCGAGGCGAGAATGCGATGATTAGCGGGGGAAATGGGCACCAGCAGCGAACAGCCGCAAACGTCAGGGACGACTGAAAATCGTGGTGTCGGCGGTTCGATTCCGCCCCTCGCCATCAGCGGACGACGCTGAACGGGGCCGCCCCCTCGGGATTCGAATCCACTCCCGCTCGTACGGGAAGCGCAGTACTACCCGTCGTGGCAGGCGTCGAATTCCGCCTCGTTGATGCGCCTGGAGTGAGACCCGTTCCCGTAGATACGGGTCTCGATGCAAATCGAGTGCATGTCACCCGTGTGCAGGGTGACGAGGTTGTACTCGGCATGGGTCAGGCAGTTGTGGTTGTAGATCCCGTTGTACTGGTAGCACTGGCTCAAGGCCCAATGCCAGTTGAGCCAGACCCAGCCCCCGAGGATGCCCCAGTTGGTCACGTTGCCGGTGACGACCGAGTGGCGGCTGGTGACGTGGGCGCCGTCGTAGCACCAGTTCGTGGCGACGTCGGCCTTGAACCACCAGTGGTCGAACGTGTTGTGTAGAGCGCCCGGCCCCGGCTTGCCGTCCCACTTGCAGGCCGCCTGCGCGACGCCTCCGAAGACTAGGTTGCGGCCGCCCGGCACAAATGCTCCCGCGGCCGGCAAGATGCTGGCGCTGGCCACCAGAAGCCCGACGATGAGCATCTTGTTCAGTCTCGAGCGACCATGCCATCGCATGGTCATGCTGCCTACACCTGGCATTAGAGCCTTCCTTGGTCGAAGAAATGTGGCCTCATCACCGTAGGTGAGATTTGCCCCGCTGTCTGTCCCCCGAACGGCCAGACTTTCTGTCCATCGAACGGATGACAGACGTTGGGGGAACCGTTACGAGGTGACGGTTTCGTCACGGCTGAACCAGGTCCGCAGGCGCCGGTGGCGATGGCGGAAGACGGCGCGGAAGACGGGTCGCAGAGGGGCGGCCGGAAGACCGAGTCGCGGCTCCATGCGGATCCGGTCTGTGACCCGCGAGCCGCCCTCGGCCGGCTCGACGATTCGTTCGTGCTGCCAGGAGCGCTGGCTGAGCATCGGCGAACGCTCCAAAAAGCGCCGTCCGGGCTCCAGCTCGACCAGGGTGACGTCGTCGTACTCGAACGGCAGCATTCCGAGCAGCAAGATCCAACTGCGCCCGATCGGCTTGCCCAGCTCGACCGACTCGGGGTCGAGCCGCTCGAACCCTCGCGGGAGGGTCATCCGCATCCACGGCCGCAGCTCGTGGTTGATGCCTGCCGGGGTGATGATCCGCTCCCAGACTTGCGCCGGCGGGGCGGGGACAAGCGAGCTGACCTCGAACTCGGCCGGGCGACTTTGCGGCATCCGGAAAGGCTATCCAGCGGCGCCAGGGGCGAGCCATCGCCGTCCGCCCCCTTCTCTACCGTGAACGGCCATGGCGGAACAGACCACATTCGACGCCGAGCAGCACACCAACGGGCACTCTCCCAACGGACGTCTGACGATCCGTGAGCTGGAGGCCGGGCAGCGCGTGGCGGCGGTATTCGCGGTCCGCGAGCGCGACCTGCGCCAGAAGAGAAACGGCGAGCCGTTCCTGCGACTCGTCCTCGGCGATCGCAGCGGCTCGATCGAGGCGGTTTGCTGGGAAGAGGCCGAGGACCGCTACGGCCTCGCCGAGCCGGGCTCCGCGCTGCACGTCACCGGGACCTTCGAGCAAAGCGACAAGTGGGGCGCCAAGATCAAGGTGCTCGACCTGCGTCCCGCTCGCGGCGACGAATTCACCGCCGACGACCTCGCGCCCGGCCCGCAGCTCTCGGTCGATCGCCTCGAGGCCGACCTGCGCGATCTGATCGAGACGATCCAGCGCCCTGCGCTTCGCGAGCTGCTCGATCGCTTCTTTGGCCCCGGCTCCGCCGCCTGGCAGCGCTTCCGCGAAGCGCCCGCCGCCAAGCACTACCACCAGGCCTACCGTCATGGCCTGCTCGAGCACACGGTCTCGGTGGCCCAAGCGGTGAGCGCCGCCGCGGCGCTGTTCCCGGGCATCGACCGCGACGTCGCGGTGACCGGCGGCCTGCTCCACGACATCGGCAAGACCGAGGCCTACAACGACGACCCGCTGGCGATCGAGCTCACCGACGCCGGACGCCTGAACAGCGAGATCCCGCTCGGCTACTACAAGGTGCGGCGCGAGATCGAGGAGATCGGCGGCTTCGACCCCGGCCTCGCGCAGGCGGTCCTGCACATCATCCTCTCCCACCATGGGGCGCTCGAGCACGGCTCACCGGTCGTGCCGGCGACCCGCGAGGCGGCGCTGGTCCACGCGATCGACAACCTCGGCGGCAAGCTGGGCAGCTTCGACCGCCTCGAGCGAGAGCTGCCCGACGGCGAGTCGTGGTCCAGCTTCGACCGGGCCCTCGAGGGCTCGGCCTTCTTCGGCTCGCGGGCCGCCTAGAAGCGCCGAGCGCAACGCTGGATGCGCTTCACGTTGCCGTGGGCGTGCTGCACGCAGTGCAGCAGGCGCTTCTAGCGCCTTGTGTTGGGCGACGTCTGGTGCACGGAGCGGGTGATCTGGATCTGCACTTGGCGGTTGACGCGCCTGATCGAGCGCCTTATCTCCCGCCCGACGTTGGGGTTAACGTCGCTTTGGCGGATCGCCCGCCCGAGGTCCGAGTTGACGCCGAATTGCGAGCTGGCCTGGTTGATGGCGTTGTTGGTCGTATTGAGGACCGGCTTGACGATGAAGAAGTAGGCCGCCGCCAGGATGCCGACGCTGACCGCGAGCCGCAGCACTCTCGAGGTGAACATTCCGAACAGGCTCTTGAGGAAATCCACCGCCGTCTCCTCCCTGGGGGGGCCGCACTCTACCGTTGCGGTGCGGGCGCAAATTGCGCCTTTGGCCGGCAGGTCTGCTGCCCACGCTGACTATCCTCTCGCTCGTGGCCAAGGACACAGAGAAGCTGATTCGCCAGCTGTCCTTGATCTCGTTTCTCATGGCACAGGGAAGGCCGGTCTCCGCGCTGGAGATCAAACGCGAGGTCGAGGGCTACAGCGACATGAACGAGGACGCCTTCGCCCGGCGCTTCTACGCCGACCGGGCCGAGCTCGAGAGCCTCGGGATCCAACTCCAGGTCGAGAAGCCCGGCGAGGGCTTCTTCGAGGCCGAGCTGTACTCGCTGCCGCCCGAGAACTACTACTTGGACGCGATCAAGTTCTCAGACGACGAGTTGGCGGCGCTGGCCACCGCTCTCTCGCTGCTCACCGACGGTGGGTTCGCATACGCCGAGCCGCTTCGCCTGGCGCTCCAGCAGGTCGCCTGGGGCCACCCCAACCCTGTCACCGAGGGGGAGCGAGCGCCGGTTGAGATGGCGGTCACGGCCTCGGCCGGGGGCCGCGACCTGTCCCAGCGCCTCTCAAAGATCGAGACCGCGATCTCGCGCCGCAAGACGATCGAGTTCACCTACTACACGATGGAGCGCGACGACACGGAGAAGCGCAAGGTCAATCCCTACCACCTGGTCTTCCGCGACGGCCAGTTCTATTTGATCGGCCTTTCGCACGAGCGCGAGGCGGTGCGGGTGTTCCGCCTCTCGCGCATCCAGGGCAAGGTCGGCTACGCGTCCAAGGCCGAGCATGACTTCCCACCGCCCGAGGACTTCGACCGCCGCGACTACGCGCGGCGCGCCGACTGGCAGCTCGGGGAGCTGACGGGCACCGCGAAGTTGTTCCTGCGCGACCGGGTCGCCTGGCTGGTGCAGCGCGACTTCAGCGATTACGGGGAGTTCCGCCCGGCGCGCAAGGCCGACCACGCGCCCGGCAAGGGGCTGATCTTCGAGACACCGTATGCGTCGACGCGCGAGCTGATCTCCTGGGTGCTGCGCTGGCGCAGCAACGCGGAGGTGCTGGAGCCGAAGGAGCTTCGCAATGAGGCCGAGGAACGGGTCGGCCTGCTGCGAGACCGCCACGACAACTTCGAGGCGGCCGACACAGTGGACCGACCGCTGCGCGCCAACGGCCGGCGCACTCGTTCCAACGGCCGCGGCGAGGCGACGATCCGCCCGGAGCGCTTCGCCCGGCTGATCACCCTGGCCGGCCTGCTGATCGAGGCCGCCAAGGCGGGTGGCCGCCTGTCGGTGGACGAGGTTCGCAAGCGCCTCAAGCTGAGCAGCGAAGAGCTGCGCGAGGACATAGAGGTGCTCAACGTGGTCAACTTCGGCGGCGGCACCTACGTGCTCTACGCGGAGATCCAGGGCGACGAGATCGAGGTCGACTCCGAGCCCTACGGCGACAGCTTCGCCCGGCCCGCCCGCCTGCTGCCGCTGGAGGCAAAGGCGCTCGTGGCGGCGATCGACCTGTTCGGCGATCACCTGCCACAAGCGGGCCTGCAGACCGCGCGCGAGAAGATCGTCAAGGCGCTCGGACACGACCCCTCCGAGGAGGGGCTGGAGATCGCCTCGAGCGGCGGTGGAGACTCCGAGGTGGCGCGCAAGGTGAACGAGGCGATCGCCGAGCGCAAGGTGCTCGAGCTCCAGTACTACAAGGAGAACGAGGACCAGTTCACCGACCGCGAGGTCGAGCCATACCGGCTCGAGAACGGCCGTGAGGGCTGGTACGTGGAGTGCTATGACCTGCGCCGCGAGGCGGTCCGCCACTTCAAGCTCGACCGCATCAAGGAGGCGAAGCTCTCGGCCAAGGGTTTCGAGCCCCGACCGGAGGTCGAGGAGATCGCCGGGGTGGAGGGCTGGATGGCCGACGGCGAGGTGCCGACCGCGAGCGTGGCGCGCGTCTGGGTCTCGCCCGAGCGGGCACGCTGGCTGCGCGAAGAGCGCACCGTTGTTGAGGAGCTGGCTGACGGGGCGGTCGTCGTCGAGGTGCCCTACGCGGGCACGCCATGGCTGGTGCGCGAGATCCTGCGCGGCGCCGGCGACCTCGTGGTGTTGGAGCCCGAGGACGCCCGCGAGGCGATTCGCAAAGAGGTAGCTGCATAAGTGCCCCGTCAACTAATGAACGCCCCGTTTTGGCGGCTGCAAGCCGTCGCCCGGCGGCGTCCTCGGTCGCCGCAGTAGCGCTGCTACTCCGGCTCCCTGTGTCCTAGCCATGCTCGGCTTTCGCACGCCAAGAACGGGTCGCCATTAGTGGACGCGGCACTGGACCTGGCGCCGGGGCATCCCGAGATCGGGCGGCTGGTCGCCCCCAATCCCGGCCCGATGACGCTGGAGGGGACCAACACCTATCTGTTCGGTGCCGACCCCTGCCTGGTGATCGACCCAGGGCCGGCCGATCGGTCGCACATAGAAGCGATCCGGGCGGCCGCGCAGGAGCGCGGCGGCATCGGCGGGATCCTGCTCACCCACAGCCACGAAGATCACGCGGCGGGAGCATCGCTGCTCGACTCCGAGCGGATCGAGCTCGCCGACGGTGAGAGCCATGCTGGGCTGACCGCGCTGGCGACCCCCGGCCACGCGATTGACCACGTTTCCCTGCTGACCGGCGGGGTCTGCTTCAGCGGCGATCTGGTGCTGGGCGAGGGATTCAGCATCGTCCCCCCGGACGCCGGATCGCTGAGTGCCTACATGGATTCGCTGCGCCGGCTCCAGGAATTCGATCTGGAGTTGATCTGCCCCGGGCACGGCCCCTGGGTCACCGATCCGGCGGCGAAGCTCGATGAGTACGTCGAACACCGGATGATGCGCGAGCGCCGCCTTGTCGCGGCGCTGGAGCGGGGCGAGCGCTCACGGGCGGCGCTGCTGTCCGAGGTCTGGGACGACGTTCCCGAGCAACTGCGCCCCGCCGCCGCGATGGTCATGCAGGCGCACCTCGACAAGCTCGAAGCCGAGGGGCGGCTGCCCTCCGAGCTGCAGCCATGAAGTCGATCATGGGCCCTGCGCGGTAGCGTTTCCGCGTGGCTCTCGAAACACGCGCGGACGCCGACGCGAGCGAGGGGGACGGCGTCGGCAAGGGACCAGTGGGCTTGACCGCTGGGCAGGTCGCGATCGATGTGCGGGGAGTCGACAAGACGTTCCGTATCCCCACGCATCGCATAGACCGGCTCAAGGAGCGCCTCGCCAGGCCGCTCGCGCGGCAGGAATTTCGCCAGCTTGAAGCCCTGCGGGACGTCACATTCGACGTCCAGCGCGGGGAGTTCTTCGGCATCGTCGGTCGCAACGGCTCTGGCAAGAGCACGCTGCTGAAAGTGATGGCGAGCATCTACCGAGCCGACCGGGGAAGCGTCAGCATGGCCGGCAGCCTCGCCCCATTCATCGAGCTTGGGGTGGGCTTCGACATGGAGCTTTCGGCGCGCGAAAACGTCGTCCTCAACGGCGTCATGATGGGCCTGACGCTGAAGGAGGCGCGCCGCCGGCTCGACCAGGTGCTCGAGTTCGCCGAGCTGGAGGAGTTCGTCGAGGTGAAACTGAAGAATTACTCGTCGGGGATGCTTGTGCGGCTGGGATTCTCGGTGATGGTCCAGGCGGACACCGACATCCTGCTGATCGACGAGGTCCTCGCCGTCGGCGATGCCGCCTTCCAGCAGAAATGCGCCGACGTGTTCCACCAGATGCGGGACAAGGGCAAGACAATCGTGCTGGTGACCCACGACATGGCGGCTGTCGAGGAGTACTGCCATCGGGCAATCCTGCTGAGCGACGGGGGCATTGTCGAAATCGGAGACCCGGCGGAGGTGGCGAGAAGCTACCTGCGGCTCAACTTCGAGCAGGGCTACGAGTTTCGTGAGGGCGATGACACCGGAATGGCCGAGGGCATACGGCTGGTCGACGTCTGGCTCGAGGACGCTGGCGGCAAGCGGATCACGAACGTCGAGCAGGGCAACGAGATCCACATCCGGGCCCTGCTGGAGGCGCAGCGGGAATTGCCGGAACCGCAGTTCGGCTTCGTGATCGCAAACGCCGACGATGCCTACGTGCACCAGTTCCAGGCCAGCCTTTCCGACTCCGGCCAGGAGGGCGGGCTGGGCCCAGGCCAGCGCGTGCGGGTGAGCGTCGACGTCGAGAATCTGCTCTCACCGGGTCGCTACTACCTCCACCAGGGGGTTGCGCGGAGCCACAATCGCAACGACACGGCGCTGTGGGCTCCGCAGGTGCTCGGGTTCGTGGTCTTTGGTGACAAGCAGTCGGCCGGGGTCGTGATCCCCGAGCATGAGATGCAGGTCACCACGGAGGCCGGGGGGACCGAATGAGCGTCGACGCGGCAGCGACCGAGTTGCGCCGGATCGCCGGACCGTCGGCGCTTGGCGGGGGCTGGCGCCGCTTCTTCGACCTCCTATGGCTGATCGCGGTCAACAAATTCAAGGTCACCTACGTTGGAGCGGTGCTGGGGTACGTCTGGACGCTGATCCGCCCACTGATGCTTTTCGGGGTCCTGCTCTTCGTCTTCACCCAGATCTTCAAGTTCGGGGGCCACGTCAAGGACTATCCGGTGATGCTGCTGTTCGACGTCATGCTGTTCACCTTCTTCGTCGAGGCGACCCAGAAGGCGCTCACGTCCGTCGTCGACGAGGAGGGGGTGGTCCGCAAGATGCAGTTCCCGCGGCTGGCGATCCCACTCGCCTGGGTTTTGACCAGCCTCTTCACCTTGGGCGTCAACATGATCGCCGTGTTCATCTTCATCCTCGCCTACGGCACCGGGCCGTTCTGGACCTGGCTGCTGCTGCCGGTGCTGTTCCTGCCGCTGCTGATCCTCACCACAGCGGTGTCGGCGATCCTCTCTGCGCTCTACGTTCGTTTCCGCGACGTGCAGATCATCTGGTCGGTCGCCGCGCAGACGCTCTTCTACGCCACTCCGGTTCTCTACACGCTTGATGCGGTGCCGCACCAGTTTCAGTGGCTGATCCTGCTCAATCCGCTCACCCCGATCTTCCTCGCGGCCCGCGAATGGATCATCGATCCTTCCGCTCCCGGCGCGATCGACGCCGCCGGGGGAGTGATGAAGCTGCTCCCGGCAGTGGTGATGTTCGTCGCGATCTGCGTCTTGTCGGTCTGGGTCTTCAACCGCGAGGCACCGCGAATGGCGGAGGAGCTGTGAGTCCGCCGCTTCGCCGCCTCGCGCTTTCCGGGGCGATCGCCACCGCCGCCGGTGCGGCGCTCGGCGGCGCGGTGCTGGGGGCGCTCTGGCACAGGCTGCTGCGGCGCCCATTGCCGAAATGGTCGGGGAACCTGACCGTGAACGGGATCTCGGCGCCGATCGAGATCGCCACGGACCGTTGGGGCGTGCCCCACGTCCGCGCCCAGACCCCCGACGACCTCTGGTTCGGCCAGGGCTTCTGCCACGCGCGCGAGCGTCTCTGGCAGATGGACTTCTACCGCCGGGTGACCGCCGGGCGCCTTTCGGAGATCGCCGGCGAGGAGGGGTTACCCCCCGACCGGCTGATGCGCACCCTCGGCATCCGCCCCGCCGCGGAGCGTGAAGAGGCCGATTTGGACCCGGGACTGCGCGCCCTTCTGGACTGCTACTGCGCAGGAGTCGATGCCGCGGTCGCCACGGCGCGGGCGCTTCCCTTCGAGATGCAGCTGCTACGGCTCGACTTCGAGCCCTGGAGGCCGGCAGACATGCTGGCGATCGGCAAGCTGCTGGCCTTCGGGCTGTCCACCAACTGGGAGCGCGAGCTGTTGCGAGCCGACATGCTTCGCGAGCTGGGGCCGGAGTTGGCCGCCCGCATCGATCCGACCTATCCCGCCGACAACCCGATCGTGCTCCAGGAGCGCTGGAGTGGCAACGGCATGGCGATCGCGGAGCAGATCGCCCAGATCCGGAACTCGCTTGGACAGGCGGTCGGGGCGAGTGGTTCGAACAACTGGGCCGTCTCGGGTGAGCTGACCGCCAACGGCAGGCCGCTGATCGCCGGCGACCCGCACCTTCCGCCGAGCATGCCGGGCATTTGGTTCCAGATCGGGCTCGAGCGCGGGGGCCGGACGGCGCGCGGTGCGTCGATGGCCGGTCTGCCGGGCATCTACATGGGCCAGAACGACGACGTCGTCTGGACCTTCACCAATGTGATGGCTGACGTCCAGGACCTGTTCATCGAGCGGATCGACGGCGAGCGCTACCTGTTCGAGGGTGACTGGCTGCCGCTCGAGATCGAGCTCGAGGAGATCGAGGTCAAGGGTCGCTCGAAGCCGGAGCTGCTGGAGGTCCGCCGCACCCACCACGGCCCAATCGTCAACGGGCCGCTGGGCGCCGACACGGGCGAGCCCCTGGCGCTGCGCTGGATCAGCCTCGACGAGCCGACGGTGACGGCGTCCAATCTCGACGTGCTCGACACGACCTCCGGGCCGAAGCTGGTCGAGCAACTGGGTGAGCACACGACGCCGGTCTCCAATTTGGTCTGGGCGGACCGCAAGGGCTCGATTGGCTACAAGCTGGTCGGCCGGTTGCCGATCCGGCGCGGCGGCTGCCCCGACCTTCCCAAGCCGGGCTGGACAGGGGAATACGAATGGGAGGGTACGGTGCCCTACGAGGAGCTGCCGGAGATCACCGATCCGAAGAGCGGCTACCTGGTGACCGCCAACAACCGCATCGTCGGGGATGGCTTCCCGCACCACATCACCAGCGAGTACCTGGACGGCTTCCGGGCCCGCAGGATCGAGGACCTGTTGACGTCCAACGACGAGCACGACGCCGACGGCTTCGAGCGCATGCAGTCCGACCTGCACTCGATCCCCGGTCTGGAGACGGCTCGCCGGCTCAGTCGCCTCACCCCGGCGAGCCAACGGGAGATCCAGGCGATCGAGCGGCTGCGTAGCTGGGACGGCTCGATGGCGGCGACTTCTGTCGCGGCGACGATCTATCAGGCGTTCACGTTGCGGCTCGGGCGCGAGTTCACCCGCGCCGCGATCGGGGACCGCGACCTCGCGGAGCGCTACCTCGGCCGGGCCGACAACGGCTTCTCTCCGCATACGACCTCGCCCTGGCGTTGGCAGTCGCATCTGCTGACCCTCTGGGCGCAGGCTGACGACGCCCTGATAGGGCGCCCCTGGGACGATCTCGTGATCGACGCGCTGCGCGGCGCCCTCGATGACCTCGGCGACCGCTTTGGCCCCGACCCCGAGGGATGGACCTGGGGGCGGGTGCACGAGATGGAGTTCCCGCACGCGCTAGGTGGGGCCAATCCTCTGCTGCGTCGGCTGCTCAATCGCCGCCTGCCGACCGGCGGGGCCGAGGAGACGGTGAGCCAGATCGCCTACGACCCCAACCACCCGTATCGCGCCGTCTGGGCTCCAAGCTGGCGCATGGTTGCCGACCCCGCCGACCCGGACAGCTCGCGCTGGCAGATGTTCACCGGCCAGTCCGGACATCCGGCCAGCCCCCACTACGACGACCTTCAGCAGGACTGGCTGGAGGGACGCACGCAGCCGATGGCCGGCGAGGGGCCGTGGGAGACGCTGACCCTCGAGCCGCACGCTTGAGCCGCCGCGCCGAGATCCAGCTCAGCACCGACGAGCAACGCGAACTGATCGAGAACCAGCGGGTTGTTGCCGTCGCCAGCTTCGGCCCACGGGGCTGGCCGCACCTGATGCCTCTCTGGTACGTGCCCCGCGACGGCGAGGTATGGATCTACACCTATGCGAAGTCGCAGAAGGTGCGCAACCTGAAGCGCGATCCGCGCGCCACGCTGCTGATCGAGACCGGGCACGAGTACGCGGAGCTGCGCGGTGTGATGATCGAGGCAGAAGCGGAGATCCACGGCGATATCGACACCGTCTTCCCGATTGCGGAGCAGCTGACCCTGCGATACGCCGACGGCATCGACTCGCTCGAAGACGATGCCCGCGAGGCGCTGAAGTTGCAGGCGGCGAAGCGGGTCGCGATCCGCTTCCGGGCGCTGCGGATCGCGACCTGGGACCACCGCAAGCTCGGCGGAACGTACTGAGTAGCCTTCCAGCGCGATGGACGACCTGAAGGGCCTCATCCTCTCGGGCGGCGCGGGGACCCGTCTGCGCCCGATCACGCACACCTCGGCCAAGCAGCTGGTGCCGGTCGCCAACAAGCCCGTGCTCTTCTACGGAATCGAGGCGCTGGTCGAGGCCGGCGTAACCGAGATCGGCATCGTGATCGCGCCGGAGACAGGCGACGAGATCCGCGAGGCGGCCGGCGATGGCTCCGCCTTCGGCGCCACGATCACCTACATCACCCAGGACCGGCCGGCCGGGCTCGCCCACGCGGTGCTCACCGCGGAGTCCTTTCTCGGCAGCTCGCCGTTCGTGATGTACCTGGGCGACAACCTGCTCGCCGAGGGGATCACGCGTCTGGTCTCCGCCTTTCGCGAGTCACAGCCCGACGCCCTGATCCTGCTCACAAGGGTCGACGACCCCAGCTCCTACGGCGTCGCCGAGCTGGATGGCGACCGCGTCGTGCGCCTGGTCGAGAAGCCGAAGGACCCTCCCTCGGACCTGGCGCTGGTCGGCGTCTATCTGTTCGGGCCGACGATCTTCGAGGCTGCGCGGGCGCTGGAGCCCTCCTGGCGCGGCGAGCTGGAGATCACGGAGGCGATCGACGGTCTGATCGAGGGCGGCCATCGGGTCGAGTCGCAGATCGTGAGCGGTTGGTGGAAGGACACGGGACAGCTCGCCGACATGCTGGAGGCAAATCGGCTCGTACTCGAGGAGCTCGCCCCCCGCATCGATGGGGAGGTCTCCGACGACTGCCGGGTCGAGAGTCGCGTCGCCGTCGAGGCCGGCGCGGTGATCTCCGGGTCGGTGGTGCGCGGTCCGGCGATCATCGGCCGGGGCGCCCGGATCACCGACGCCTTCATCGGCCCCTACACCTCGATCGGCGACGAGGTCGAGGTCTCGCGCTCTGAGATCGAGAACTCGATCCTGCTCGCGGGTTCGAGGGTCATCGACCTCGGAACCCGGATGGAGGCCAGCCTGCTGGGTCGAAACGTGAGCCTGACTCGCAGCGACGGGATGCCGAAGACGCTGCGGATGATGGTCGGCGACAACTCGGAGATCAAGCTGATTTGAGACTGCTGGTGACAGGTGCAGGGGGGATGCTGGGGCGCGACGCTGCACTCGCGGCGACCAACGCCGGGCACGTGGTCTCGGCGCTGGACCACAACGACCTCGACGTGGCCGACGCGGAAGCCGTCGCGGCGCGGTTCGACCGCGATCGGCCCGATGTGGTGATCAACTGCGCGGCCTGGACCGACGTCGACGGGGCTGAGGAGGCAGAGGAGCAGGCGATGGCGGTGAACGGCACAGGCGCGGGCAACGTCGCCGCAGCGGCCGCCGCGGTGGGCGCCAAGGTGCTCTATGTCTCGACCGACTACGTCTTCGACGGCCGCAAGGAGTCGCCCTACGTCGAGGTCGACGAGCCAGCGCCGCAGTCCGCCTACGGGCGCACCAAGCTGGCCGGCGAGGAGGCGACCGCGGCGGCCAACAAGCGCCACTTCGTCGTCCGCTCGTCGTGGCTGTTCGGGATCGCGGGCCCCAACTTCGTCGAGACGATGCTGCAGCTCGCCACCGACCACGGCGAGGTGCTGGTGGTCCGCGACCAAGTCGGTTCGCCCACCTACACCTGGCACCTCGCCTCGGGCATCGTGCGGTTGATCGAGGGAACCACCTACGGCATTCACCACATGGCCGCCGCGGGAGCCTGCTCCTGGTACGACTTCGCGCGCGAGATCTTCGACCAGGCAAAGGTCGAGTGCAACGTGCTCTCCGGGACGACCGACATGCTCGCCAGGCCAGCGCCGCGGCCCGCCTACTCGGCGCTCGATACGCAGCGCGAGGCCCCGATCCTTTTGCCCTCCTGGCGCGACGGCTTGGCGGGCTATCTCGCCCAGCGCCAGACGGAGCGCGAAGCGGCATGAGGCTTCTGGTCGCGGGTGGAGCCGGCTTCATCGGCTCCAACTACGTGCGCCGCCGGGTCAAGACCCGGCCCGACGATTCGGTCCGCGTGCTCGACAAGCTGACCTACGCGGGTCGCCGTGAGAACCTCGAGGGCCTCGGGGAGCAGGTCGAGCTGGTCGTCGGGGACATCTGCGATCGCGACGCGGCCCGGGAGGCGGTCGAGGGCTGCGACGTGATCGTCAACTTCGCCGCCGAGTCGCACGTCGATCGTTCGATCCACGCGCCGGGAGAGTTCATCGAAACCGACGTCTTCGGGACCTTCGTGTTGCTCGAGGCGGCGCGCGACGCCGGCATCCGCCACCTGCAGATCTCCACCGACGAGGTCTATGGCTCGATCGAGGAAGGGTCGTTCACCGAGGCCTCGCCACTCGATCCCTCGTCGCCTTACTCGGCGTCGAAGCTGGGCGGCGACCTGATCGTCTCCGCCTTCAGCCGCACCTACGGCGCCGAGTCGCTGATCATCCGCGCCTCCAACAACTACGGGTCGCGCCAGCACCCCGAGAAGCTGATCCCGTTGACGATCCTCAACTGTTTGGCGGGCGACCCGGTGCCCGTCTACGGCGACGGCGCCCAGGTCCGCAACTGGCTGTTCGTCGACGACTTCGCGTCGGCGATTGACGCCGTGCTCGAGAACGGCACCCCCGGCGAGGCCTACAACGTCGGCGGCCCGGACGAGCTTCCCAACATCGAGGTGGTCAAGCGCGTGCTGGAGCTGACCGGGCGTGACGAGTCGCTGATCGAGCACGTCGACGACCGGCCTGGCCACGATCGTCGCTACTCGCTCGCCTCGACGAAGCTGGAGGGGCTGGGCTGGAAGGCGGAGGTGCCGTTCGACCAGGGGATCGAGCGGACGGTCGCCTGGTATCGCGACAACGAGGCATGGTGGGGACCGCTGCGCTCGGGCGAGTACCGCGATTACTACGAGCGCCAGTATGGACGCGCGCTCGGCTGATGGCAAAGCGAATCGACACCAAGCTCGACGGCCTGGTCGTCATTGAGCCGGACGTGTTCGGCGACGACCGCGGCTTTCTGGTCGAGACCTACCGCGGCGACCTCTGGCACGAGCTCGGGGTCGACGTCGACTTCGTGCAGCACAACCACTCGCGCTCGGTGCGCGGGACGCTGCGTGGGCTGCACTTCCAGACCGAGCCCGGGCAGGCAAAGCTGGTGCGCTGCTCGTCGGGGCGGATCTTCGACGTCGCCGTCGACCTGCGCCGCGACTCTCCGACCCTCGGTCAGTGGGAGGGCCACGAGCTCGACGATCAGGCGCACCGCCAGCTGCTGATCCCAATCGGCTTCGGCCACGGTTTCTGTGTGCTCAGCGACACAGCCGACGTCGACTACCAGCTCTCCAGCTACTACGACCCGGCGACCGAGTCCGGCGTTGCCTGGGACGACCCCGACATCGGGGTCGAGTGGCCTATCGACGAGCCGCTGCTGTCGCCGCGCGACAAGGCGGCCCCGAAGCTGGCCGAGGTTCGCGACCAGCTCCCGTTCTGAGCCGCCGGAGGCCTCAGGAACGCCCGGCGCGAGCACGGCGCTTCGCCTCTAGGGCCTCCGCCTTCGCCTCCCACTTCGCCCGCGTCGCGGCCGGGTCCCTGCCGGCGTTCACGGGCGGAGCGATCGACCTGATCTCGGCCATCAGCCGCTCGGAGACCTGGGCGGGCGTTTCGTCGGGGCGCGTCTGGCCTGAGACCGGCTCGAAGAATCGCACCCGCACTGACGGGCGCTTCGGGAAGCGGACGAAGTCTGGGGTGCCCTGCACCGCGACGCAGACGAGGCGGGCTTCGGGCACTTCCACGGCCAGCCTGCCGAAGCCGCTTCGTGCCCGCATCTGGCGCCCGACCGAGATGGTGCCTTCGGGAAATACGCCTATACAGGCTCCACCGCGCAGCGCATCGATTGCGCTTGCGAGGGCGCCGGCGTCACCGGTCGCTCGCTCGATCGGGACTTGCCCCATGCCGTCGAGGATCGGGCCCAGCCCGCGCACGTCCCAGAGGGCCGCTTTAGCCAGGGCGCGGATTTGTCGCCGCCGGGCCGCCGCCACTCCGATCAGCAACGGGTCGAAGTAGGAATCGTGATTGCTGGCCAGCAGGACCGGGCCCCCGCGCGGAAGTGCTTCGACGCCCTCGACCTGAATCCCTCCCCACCAGGCGAGCGGCCGGCAGACCGCCATCGCGACGCGGTAGGTGCGGGTGAAGGGCTCGGGCTGGGGCTCGGTGTTGCTCACCGACTTCACGCTATCGAGGGGCGAGCGGCTGCACTGGCCCGCTTCTAGCCGCTGTGCTTCTCCTGGGGCCGATCGTCAGGCACTTGCCGTGGTGGGACGTAGACCTCCCCCGGCGGCAACGTACTCGTGTCGTAAAGCCAACCCCAGCGAAAGATTGTGGGCAGGTGGTCGAACAACGTGCCCATCACGGGCATGAATCTGAGCCGGATCAGAAATCGCCTCACCATGACCGTTCGACGGTAGCCGGGGTCTGCAGCATTGCCAATAGGGGCTAGCCCCTAAAGCGTGTTTGGCCAGCGGTTTGGGCCGGGCGCTGCGGTCCCTAAGATCTATGGGTTGGCCTCTGAGCGAAATACGAGTGCAAAAGACGCACTAGCGCCGTTCTCGGCGCCTGTGCGTAAGTGGTTCGAGGCGTCATTCGACGCCCCCACGCCTGCCCAGGCAGGCGGCTGGCCGGCGATCTCGAGCGGCGCCAACACGCTGATTTGCGCCCCCACAGGCTCCGGCAAGACCCTCGCCGCCTTCCTCTGGGGCATCGACCGCCTCGCCACCGAGCCGCAGCGGGGCGACGGCACCCGGATCGTCTACGTCTCCCCGCTGAAGGCCCTCTCCTACGACATCGAGCGCAACCTGCGCGCTCCACTGGCAGGGATCGGTGCCGAGATCTCGGTCGGGCTGCGGACTGGCGACACGCCGCAGAAGGAGCGCCAGGCGATGCGCCGCAACCCACCGGACATCCTGATCACCACCCCGGAGTCGCTGTACCTGATCCTCTCCTCGGGAGCGCGCGAGATGCTCGGCTCGACCGAGGCGGTGATCGTCGACGAGATCCACGCCGTCGCGCAGTCAAAGCGAGGCTCGCATCTGGCGCTGACCCTGGAGCGCCTCGAGCAGCTCGTGCAGCGCGAGGACGAGGAGGCGACGATGCAACGAATCGGCCTCTCGGCCACCCAGCGCCCCCTGGAGCGAATTGCCAGCTTCCTGGTTGGCCCGCATCGAGAGTGCGAGGTGATCGACGCCGGCCGATCGAAGGAGCTCGACCTCGAGATCCGGGTGCCTGTCGAAGACATGACCGAACCGGGGGCGTCCGCCGGGGGCGCCCCGGCAGCGGGTGGCGCCGAAAAACCTTCGGAGGCCCCGAGCAATACCGGTGGCGCAGGGGCCTCCGATTTTTCGGCGACAGGACCCGCTTCCCGAGAGCCGTCCCCGGAGCGCATCGACCCTGGTCCGATCGAGGCAGCGCTCGACCCGGCGACCAACACGCGGTCGATCTGGCCCGCGATCTACCCCGAGCTGCTGAAGCTGGTCCGCGAGCACACCTCGACGATCATCTTTGTGAATAGCCGCAGGGGAGCCGAAAGGCTGGCCAAGCGGCTCAATGAGCTCGCCAACGAGGAGGAGCCCCAGGAGCTTCCGGCGACCGAGCATGGGGGGCACGCGAACGCCTCTGCAGCGGGTGGCGTCGAAAAACCTTTGGAGGACGTTGCCCGCGCCCACCACGGCTCCCTCTCACACGAAGAGCGCTCCTTGGTCGAGGAGCTTCTGAAGTCGGGCAAGCTGCCCTGCCTGGTCGCCACCTCCTCGCTGGAGCTGGGCATCGACATGGGTGCGGTGGACCTCGTGATCCAGGTCGAGTCGCCGAAGTCGGTGACCCGCGGCCTGCAGCGGATCGGCCGCGCAGGACACGGGCTCGGCGAGGTCTCCAAGGGCCGCATCTTTCCCAAGTTCCGCGCCGATCTGCTCGAGTGCGCGGTGGTCGCGAAGCGGATGCGCAGCGGCGATATCGAGGAGACGGTGATTCCCCAGAACCCGCTCGACGTGCTCGCCCAGCACCTGGTCTCGATGGCCGCGCTCGACGAGTGGGAGGTAGATGAGGTAGAGCGCCTGGTCACCTCGGCGCAGCCATTCGCCGAGCTCTCGCGCGAGCAGCTCGAGAACGTCCTCGACATGCTCGACGGCCGCTACCCGTCGGAGCGCTTCGCGGAGCTGCGCCCGCGGATCGTCTGGGACCGCACCGGGGGCACGATCCGCGGCCGCAAGGGATCACGACAGTTGGCTGTGACCAACGCCGGCACGATCCCCGACCGCGGCCTCTACGGCGTCCACCTTCCCGACGGGCGCCGGGTCGGCGAGCTCGACGAGGAGATGGTCTACGAAGCGCGTCCCGGCCAGACCTTCCTGCTCGGCGCGACAACCTGGCGGATCGAGGACATCACCCGCGACCGCGTGATCGTCACCCCAGCCCCCGGCGTCCCCGG
>JBBQBH010000029.1:0-34184 GCA_038317345.1 Solirubrobacterales bacterium | reverse complement strand
TCGGTTCTAGGCCCCGTGGCACTTCTTGTACTTCTTGCCCGATCCGCACCAGCACGGGTCGTTGCGGCCGATCTTGTCGCGGTCCTCCTTGACCACGGTCTCGACCACTTCGCCATTGCCCCCGCCCACGGGTGGCTCGGTTGCTTCGGTTGCCGCCATCTCCACCGCTCCCGCCGATCCCGCCGCAGCCACCTCGGCGAGCGCCGAGGGCTGAGCCTCGGCGGTTCCGCCTGAGTAATTGACTTCGGCGGGGCCCTCGGCCGGGGTCGCGAACGCCTGCTCGGCATCGGCCGGTGCGATGTCGACCTCGACGTGGAAGATCAGCTTCGAGAACTCCTCCCAGATCGAGTGCATCAGCTCCTCGAACATCGAGAAGCCCTCGTTCTTGTAGGCGACCAAGGGGTCGATCTGGGCGAAGCCGCGAAGGTGGATGCCCTCGCGCAGGTAGTCCATTTCGTAAAGGTGCTCGCGCCAGCGGTTGTCGATCACCTGGAGCAGAATCGAGCGTTCCAGGTAGCGCATCAGCTCCTCGCCGAACTGCTCGGTGCGCTCGTCGTAGGCGCTGAGCGCGTCCTCCGACAGCGCATCCTTGAGCTGCTCGCGATCGAGCGTCTCCGGCGCAATCTCGGCGACGTCGACCTTCAGGGGCCAGATCTGGCGTAGCTGGGTGTCGAGCTCGGCCAGGTCCCAGTCCTCGAGGATCTCGCCCGGCGTGTACTCGTCGACCAGGCGCATGATCGTCCCCACCAGCTCATCGCGCGCGACGTCGGACATGTCGCGCCCCTCGAGGATCTCGCGGCGGTACTTGTAGACCACCCGCCGCTGCTCGTTCATCACGTCGTCGTATTCGAGCACCCGCTTGCGGATCAGGAAGTTCTGCTCCTCGACCTTCTTCTGGGCGTTCTCGACCGTGCGGGTGAGCATCTTCGCCTCCAGCGGCATCTCGGCGCCCTCATCGTCGACCGGTCCGAGCCGATCGAGGATGCGGTAGATGCGATCGCCGGCGAACAGCCGGATCACGTCGTCCTCGGCGGAGAGGTAGAAGCGCGACTCACCGGGGTCGCCCTGCCGCCCCGACCTTCCGCGCAGCTGGTTGTCGATGCGCCGTGACTCGTGGCGCTCGGTGCCGCAGATGAACAGCCCGCCGAGCTCGCGCACCTCATCGGCCTCGGCTTCGCGGCTTGGCTCCAGCTCGGCGATCTTCGATGCCAGGGCCTCCTCGTAGCCCTCGGAATCGGGCGCGATGCCCTTGCGGGCGAGCTCGACCCCTGCGACGCCTTCAGGGCTGCCGCCGAGCTTGATGTCGACGCCGCGCCCCGCCATGTTGGTGGCGATCGTGACCGCCCCCTTGCGTCCCGCCTGGGCGATCGTCTCACCCTCCTTCTCGGCGTACTCGGGCTTCGCGTTCAGGACCACGTGCTCGACGCCGCGACGGCGCAGTTCGTCGGAGATCATCTCCGAGACCTCGACCGAGACGGTGCCGACCAGAATCGGCTGGCCTGCCTCGTTGCGCTCCGTGATCTCGCCGATCACGGCCCCCCACTTGCCGTCCTTGGTCTTGAAGATCTGGTCGTTGTGATCGGCGCGGATCATCTCCACGTTGGTCGGGATGTCGACCACTGGCATCTCGTAGATCTTCATGAACTCGGTCGCCTCGGTGAGCGCCGTGCCGGTCATCCCGGAGAGCTTGTCGTAGAGGCGGAAGTAGTTCTGGAGCGTGATCGTCGCCAGGGTCTGGTTCTCCTCGCGGATCGGCACGCTCTCCTTGGCCTCGATCGCCTGGTGCAGGCCCTCCGACCAGCGCCGCCCCTCGAGGATGCGGCCGGTGAACTCGTCGATGATCATCACCTGGCCGTCGACTACTGCGTATTCGTCGTCTCGCCTGTACAGAGACTCGGCCTTCAGCGACTGGATCAGATGGTTGACCAGGGTGCCGTGCTCGCCGAGGTAGAGGTTGTCGACGCCGAGGAACTCCTCCGCCTTCGCTACCCCGCGCTCGGTCGGGGCGACAGTCTTGTGCTTCTCGTCGAACTCGTAGTCGTAATCGGCCTCCGAGGTGTCCTTGCTCTCCCCCATCGAGCGCAGCTTGTCCTTCGCGGGAACGCCTTCGAGCTGCTTGGCGAGGCGGGCGAAGGCATAGTAGGTGTCCGCGGCCTGCTCGGGAGCGCCGGAGATGATCAGCGGCGTCCGCGCCTCGTCGATGAGGATGTTGTCGACCTCGTCGACGATCGCAAACCCGTGGCCGCGCTGCACACAGTGCTCCAGGGCGGCGGCCATGTTGTCGCGCAGGTAGTCGAAGCCGAACTCCGAGTTGGTGCCATAGGTGACGTCGCAGGCGTACTTGCGCTGGCGCGTCTCGTGATCGTCGGATTCCTGGATCGCGGCGACGCTGACCCCGAGCGCGTCGTAGATCGGCTTCATCCACTCGGCGTCGCGGCGGGCGAGGTAGTCGTTGACGGTGACCAGGTGCACGCCCTCGCCGGCCAGCGAGTTGAGGAATACGGCCAGGGTTGCGGTGAGCGTCTTGCCCTCGCCGGTCTTCATCTCCGCGATCGCACCGTCGTTGAGCACCATGCCGCCGATCAGCTGAACGTCGAAGTGGCGCTGACCGAGGTGGCGGCGTGCCGCTTCGCGGGTCAGCGCGAAGGCTTCGGGCAGCAGGTCGTCGAGGGACTCGCCGTCGCGGGCGCGCTCGCGCAGAGCGTCAGCATGCTCGCGGATCTCCGAGTCGTCGAGCAGCTCCATCTCGGGCTCGAAGCGGTTGATCGTGTTGACGCGCTTCTCGTAGGCGCGAAACTTTCGTCCCTCGCCGACGCGCAGCGCGCGCGTGACCATGTCTCTCGCGGGCATGGGAACTAGGTTAGAGCCTGGCCCGGTCCGGGACGTGCCTCCGGGACGGCTGGCAGGCGAGCGGGGCGCGGACGCAGAAAGGCCGAATGGTCAAGTGCCATTCGGCCGACCGAGGACAAAGCATCCGCGATGTCTGCCGGCCGTATTCGGGGTGCGATGACGGGCCGGGTCAGGCTCTTAGTAGTCCTATACGCGGGTCTATCCGCGCGGAACGACCGTAACCCAGGCGGTCCGGCCGGCGCGGTGGCGCTTGTCGGCCGGCACCTTGACCCTGAACCGCGACCGATGCCCGATTCGGGCCCGAAAGTGAGCCACGCAGCGGTGATTCAGCCTCTTGGTGGCTATCTTCTTGCCGCCCCTGAAGAGCCTTGCCTTGTCATGGCGGCGTCCCTTGCAGGGCCGTGCCTTGGCCCGCAGCAGCGCCCTGGCCCCGCGCGGCACGACGCTATGAAGAGCAGCCAGCAGCACGTGCGTCCGCAGCCGGCCCGAGAACTTCGCCACCACGTTGCGATCGGCGCTCATCGTGACCGAGCAGCCGCGGTGGCCCAAGCAGGCGCCATGCCAGCCAGAGAAGCCGGAGTGCTTGCCGGGATGCTTTCTCAGCACCACGGTCTGGGGCTGGGGGAACACCTGGATGCAGTCGCCGGGACAGTCGATGCCGGGCCCAGTGATCGTGCCGCGACCCGGCCCGCGCTTCGAAACCTGCAGGACATTGCATGCTGGCGAGCCCGAGCCGGTAAGGCGGAAGACGTTGGCGGTCTGTTCGGCGACATACAACCGGCCACATGCGTCCTCACCGAATGAGACCGGGCTCGAGACGTTGACGCCCTCGGAGCGGTCGCCGCTCGCTACCGGCAGCCCTGGGACCAGCGAGCGGAGCTGACCGCCGCAGTAGTCGGCGTAGAGGTAGCGGCCGTAGAGATCGCCGAGGGTCGGATCTCGGGCCACGTAGCCGCCGGTGATCGCGCAGTTCCCGCCCGCGTGGGAGTACTCGAAGATTGGATCGGTGTGGCCGGGGAGGGTGCAGCCGAGGGTCCCGCTGGGATAGTTGTGAAAGCCCTCGCAGGCGGCCCAGCCGTAGTTGGCGCCCGAGCCCAGGCCACCCGAAAGCGGCGCGTAATCGACCTCCTCGTAATTGTTCTGGCCGACGTCGCCGATCAGCAGGTTCCCGGTCAGAAAATCGAACGAGAACCGCCAGGGGTTGCGGAAGCCATAGGCCCAGATCTCATCGGCGCCCGGCTTGCCGACGAACGGGTTGCTCGATGGGACGGTGTAGGGCCGGCCGTTGCTCTGGCGCGGGTCGATCCGCAGCACCTTGCCGAGCAGGCTGTTGAGGTCCTGCGCGTTTTGTGGAGTGCTGCCGCCGTCCCCGGTTGAGATGTAGAGGTCGCCATCGGGCCCGAACTGCAGCTGGCCGCCGTTGTGGTTGTTGGCCTGGGAATGGCCAATCGTGAGCACGTTGCGCAGCGTCCCGATGCCGGCGCTGTCACCGCTGGCCCGAAGCTCCGCAACGTGCAGGTTCCCAGGCCCGTCCTGTCCCGCATAGTCGACGTAGAAGAGTCCCGTCTGAGGAAAGTCGGGGGGCACCGCCATCGAGAGCAGGCCGCGCTCGCCCTCGCAGCAACGCACCACCGAGCTCAGGTCGGCGAAGGTCTTCGTCGTGCCGCCCTCGACGACCTTGATCAACCCGCCACGCTGGGCGACGAAGAGGCGGTTCGGGTTTGCCGGGTCCGAGGTGACGAAGATCGGCTGGTCGAACGTCCCGATCGGCTGCAAGCCGAGCGCGCCCGCCCTCGCCGGCAACACCAGCAGGGACGCGAGCGCGGCCACGAGCAGCCACCGGCGGCGAGATCTCACCCTGGAATTCCTACACCCTGCCGGACCAAGCCACGCCGATTGCGCGCTAGGACTCCGCCGAGTGCTCGCGCAATCCCCGCACAATGCGGCGTGTTTGGCGGCGCTTGCGGCGCTTCTCGCGGTGGCGCTTGACCTGGCGCCTGACGTCCTCGGCCAGCTCGTGGATCGTGTGCATCATGTCCGGCGAGGCCTCGTGGGCCCGCAGGGTGACGCCCTTCAGCTGCAGGGTCGCCTCGGCGACCTGGCTGTCGGGAATCGAAGGGTTGCGCTCCTCGCTGAGCTCGACGTCGAGCAGGGCCTGGTCGGCGACCTGGTTTCCGATGCGGCGAAAACGCTTCTCGACGTGCTCGCGCAGCTCCTCGGTGACCTCAACATTGCGGCCGCGGATCTCGATGCGCACGTCGCCTCCTTGGTCCGAGAAAAGCAGTCCAAGGATGCTACGCCCCTGGGCGTCGATCGACAACGCTTCGCTGGCCGGCTGGGGTTGACTAGCGACTAGCCATCCGCGAGACTCGGCCCAAGCGGCCAGGAAAGGCCGCTGGCCAGCGCGACGTCGGACCCAATTCGTGGACGATCGTTCGAAGGTCCAATAGGAGGGGGTTTTCCCATGGAGCACAACATCGCCGCCCGCGCGGGGCGTTGGAGTGCGTCGCATCGCAAGACGGCGATCTGGGGCTGGCTCGCGTTCGTGGTCTTGGCTGTCTTCATCGGCAGCGCCGTGGGCACCAAGACGCTGGACAACGCCGACGCCGGCGTCGGCGAGTCGGGAAAGGCCGCCACGACCATTCGGGAGGCCACAACCAAGCACGCCGACGAGATCGTGCTGATGCAGAGCCCGAGCGCAAAGGCTACGGACCCCTCCTTCCGGGCGGTGGTCGGCCAAGTTCAGAGACGTCTCGAGGCGGTTCCATACACCCGCGCCTTCGAAAGCCCCTATGCCCCCGGCAATCAGAACCAGATCTCCAGTGACGGCCGCTCGGCCCTACTTCGATTCGAGATTATCGGGGACGACAACCAGGTCAGCGATCGCGTCGGCGCAGCGCTCGACGCGGTCGCCGCGGTTCAGGCGGCCCACCCCGACTTCAGCGTCGGCGAGTTCGGCGACGCAAGCGTCTCCAAGGAACTCAACAAGGCGATCAGTGACGACTTCGGCAAGGCGTTGGTCACCTCACTTCCGATCACGCTGATCATCCTGCTGATCGCCTTCGGCGCCCTGGTTGCGGCAGGGGTGCCGTTGCTGCTCGCCCTAACGGCGGTGATGGCGACGATCGGGCTGATCGGCCCGATCAGCCACATCGGCAACGGCGTCGACAGCTCGATCAACGAGGTGATCCTGCTGATCGGGCTCGCGGTCGGTGTCGACTATTCGATGTTCTACCTGCGCCGCGAGCGCGAGGAGCGCGAAGCGGGAAAGAGCGAAGACGCGGCTCTGGCGGCCGCGGCGGCAACGTCGGGGCGCGCGGTGATGATCTCCGGCCTCACGGTGATGATGGCGATGGCGGGGATGTACCTCGCTGGGGCGCCCACATTCACGTCGTTCGCCACCGGCACAATCCTCGTCGTCGCGGTGGCGGTGGTCGGGTCCCTGACCGTCTTGCCAGCGGTGCTCGCCTGGCTTGGTGACCGGGTCGAGAAGGGCGGCGTGCCGATCATCAAGAATCAGTCATGGATCGCCCAGGAGAGCGGAATCTGGTCCAGGATCGTCGACCGGGTCCTGCGGCATCCGGTCGTCTCGGTGATCGCCGCCGGAGGCCTGCTCGTCTTCCTTGCGATACCGGCCTTCAGCCTCCACACGGCCAATCAGAGCACCGAGTCGCTGCCGCAGAACCTGGACACGATCAAGACCTACAACAAGATCCAGGACGTCTTCCCGGGAGGTGGGATTCCCAACACGATTGCCGTGAGCGGCCGCCCCATCAACTCGCCGCCGGTGCGGCGTGGCATCGCACAGCTGATCAGCCGGGCTGAGGCGAGTCCGCTCTACAAGCAGCCGATCACGATCACGGTCCTCAACCCCACTGTCGCGCAGGTCAACATCCCGGCGGTCGGCGACGGCAGCGACGCGCAATCGAACGCGGCGCTGACCCAGCTGCGCGACAAGATCATCCCGCAGACGATCGGCGCGGTGCCCGGGGTCACGGCCGACGTGGCCGGCTACGCCGCCAGCTCGAGGGACTTCACCGACGTTCTCAAGTCCCACGTGCCGATCGTGTTTGCCTTCGTGCTCACGGCCGCATTCCTGCTGCTGCTGTTCACCTTCCGCTCGATCGTGATCCCGCTGAAGGCGATCCTGCTCAACCTGCTCTCGGTCGGCGCCGCCTACGGGATCCTCGTCTGGATCTTCCAGTACGGCCACCTGGAGGGATTCCTCGGCTTCCACTCGGATGGCTCGATCACCTCGTGGATGCCGCTGTTCCTGTTCGTGGTCCTGTTCGGGCTCTCGATGGATTACCACGTGTTCATCCTCACCCGGATCCGCGAGGGCTTCGACAGCGGAATGCGCACAGAGGAGGCCGTCTCGCACGGAATCAAGACCACGGCCGGCGTGGTTACCAGCGCCGCGGTGGTGATGGTCGCCGTGTTCGCGGTCTTCGCAACCCTCTCGCTGGTCATTTTCAAAGAGCTCGGCATCGGGCTCGGGGTGGCGGTGCTGATCGACGCGACCCTCGTCCGCGCCGTGCTGCTACCGGCGACGATGAAGCTGCTCGGCGACTGGAACTGGTACCTGCCGAGCTGGCTCGAGTGGATGCCGAGGATCTCGCGAGGGGCAGAGCAGCCGCCGGATCAGCCCCCCACGGGTGCAGAGCCCGGGGCGCGTCCGACCGAGGCTTAACCGGCAGCCGGCGGACGAGTCCGGCAGCACCAAACGGGTAGGGTCGCTTCGGTGAGCGAAAGGACCTTCGACGTCGTCGTGATCGGCGCCGGCCCGCCGGGGGAGGTCTGCGCCGGGCGGCTGGGGGAGGCGGGGCTCGATGTGGCGATCATCGAGAGCCACCTGTTCGGCGGCGAGTGTTCCTACTACGCCTGCATGCCTTCGAAGGCGCTGCTGAGGCCGGAAGAGCTGCTGGACGAGGCGAAGCGCGTGCCGGGCGTCTCTCAGGCGGTGAGCGGAGGGCTCGACGTTCCGGCGGCTCTGGCCAGGCGCGACGAGGTGATCCACGACCTCGACGACACCGGGCAGCTTCCCTGGCTCGAGGAGCGTTGCCTCGAGGTGATTCGTGGCACCGGCAAGCTGGACGGTGAGAAGAGGGTCGTGGTCGGCGACGGCGTCCTGAGCGCGAAAAAGGCCGTAGTGGTGGCGACCGGTTCGGCGGCGGCGATGCCTCCGATCGACGGGCTCGCGGAAGCGAAGCCCTGGAACAACCGCGACGCCACCACCGCGAAGCAGGTTCCGGAGAGCATGGTGATCCTCGGGGGCGGCCCGGTGGGCACCGAGATGGCGCAGGCCTGGTCGTCGTTCGGCACCAATGTGGTCCTGCTGCAGGGCGGGGACCGTCTGCTGCCCCGGGACGAGCCGTTCGCGGGCGAAATGGTCGCCGACAGCCTGCGCGAACATGGAGTGGACGTTCGCACCGGCGCAAGGGCCGAGTCGGTGCGCCGCGAGGGGGCAACGGTTGTGGTCGGGCTCGCCGGCGGCGACACCGTGCAGGGGGACGAGTTCCTGGTCGCGGTTGGTCGCAAACCCCGCAGCGAAGGAATCGGGCTCGAGAGCGTGGGCGTGGAGCCGGGCGAGCGCGGCTTTCTCGAAGTCGACGATCAGCTGCGCGTCGGCGGCAGCGACTGGCTCTATGCGATCGGCGACGTCAACGGGCGGGTGCTGCTCACCCACATGGGCAAATACCAGGCGCGAATCGCCTCCGACCACATCCTCGGCAAGGACGTCGCCGCGACCGAGGAGCGGCGCGGGTCGCCGCACGTCACCTTCACCGATCCGCAGGTCGCCGCCGTCGGACAGACGCTCGAGCAGGCGCAGGAGGCGGGAATCAACGCGCGGGCAGTCGACGTGCCGATCGACAGCGCCGCCGGGGCGAGCTTCGTCGGGCACAACACGCCGGGCACCAGCCGCCTCGTCGTCGATGAGGACCGCCAGGTTCTGGTCGGCGCGACCTTCGTCGGGTTCGAGACCGCCGAGTTCCTGCAAGCGGCGACGATCGCGATCGTCGGCGAAGTGCCGCTGGAGAAGCTCTGGCACGCAGTGCCCGCCTACCCGACCCGCAGCGAAGTGTGGCTGCACCTGCTGGAGGAGTACGGGCTGTAGGCACTGCATCGGCTCGGAGCTAGAGCGTCCGGGCGAAGGTCAGCGCGCAAACCCGCTCCGCCCCTGCGCACCGCAGCGCCCGAGCGCACGCCGTGAGGGTCGCGCCGGTGGTCTGGACGTCGTCGACCAGCAGCGCGACGGCGGGCGGCGCCCCAGTTGTCCGCACCCGCGGCGGCGAAGCTAGGCGTGCGGCGCGGGTCCGGCCGACCTGGCGCGGGCCATCGGCCCTGGACAGACAACGGTCGTGCGGCAGGCGCGTCAGCGCCGCAAGCTGCGCAGCGATCTCCTCAGCGGGGTCGAAGCCGCGCCGCAACAATCGCGAGGTCGCGGGCGGCACCGGCACGATGGCTCCGCGGAGAATCTGCTCGGGGGCAGCCTCGGCGATTCCCTTCGCGATCAGCTGCGCTGCCGGCAGCAGGCGACGGAACTTGAGCGCCACCACCAGCTCTCTGGCGACACCGTCGTGGGGCGCAGAGGCCCAGACGGCATCAAGTCCCGGCAGTTCGGGCGCGGCAGGCGGCCGGGTGGCGTCGAGCGACGCCTGGCAACGCCGGCAGAGGAATGCCGACCCGGGGCAGCTCGCCCCGCAGGCTGTACAGCGCGGAGGGGCTAGTAGCGAGAGGAACTGCCGTATGGCGACCACGAGCCCGATCGTCCGCCGCGAAAGCGCACGCGTAGCGCGCCGATCCGCACGAGAGCCGCCGCAAACGGCGCCGAGGGCGCTCAGGCAGAGCGCTTGGCGATGATCGCGCCGGCCAGCAAGGTCGCCGGGCCGACCTCGGCCCCCGGCAGCAACACGGACTCCTTGATCCGGGCGCCGGCTCCGATCCGGGCGCCAGCTCCGATCACGGCCGGGCCGTCAACGCGAACGTCGGAACCGAACTCGACGCCGGGCCCAAAGAGGGCCGGGGGCTCGACCTCAGTCCCCGCAAGATCGGTCCCTTCCCCAGCCCGCACGCCCTCGGCGACCTCGGGGGCGCCGGGGTCGATCTTCACCGCGCCTGCGACCGCGTCCATGTTGCTGCACCAGAGCTCCTCGAGGTTGCCGATGTCGTTCCAGTAGGCCTGCACCTCGTGCGAGTAGAAGGGGACGTCGCCATCGAGCAGAGCGGGCAGCACGTCCATCGCCCAATCGGCGAAGTCCGGCGGATCGTCGGGGCCGGCGGCCTTGCTCTCGCCCACGGCGGGAAAGAAGTCGAAGATCTCGTGCCGGAACATGTAGACGCCGCAGTTGGCGAGGTCGGAGAGCGCCTCCGCGGGGTCGGGCTTCTCCTGAAAGCCCTGCACACGACCGTCGGCACCGGTGATCACGACCCCGAACTGGCTGGTGTCCGCGACGCGCTTTGTCGCCAGCGTGGCGATCCCGCGGTGCGAGCGGTGAAAGTCGCGCATCGCCGCGAGGTCGATGTCCGTAACGGCGTCTCCCGAGATGACGAGGAATTCGTCGCCGAGGAAGTCGGCCACGCTCCGCACGCCACCCGCAGTGCCCAGAAGAGCCTCCTCCTCGCTGTAGCGAAGGTCGATCCCCAACCGGGAGCCGTCGCCGAAGCGATCGCGGATCAGCTCCGGGAACCAGTGCAGGTTGGCGTTCACCTCGGTGAAGCCGTGCCGAGCCAGCAGCTCGAGGATGTGCTCCATCACCGGTCGGTTGAGCACCGGCACCATCGGCTTCGGCATCTCGTAGGTGATCGGCCGCAGCCTCGTCCCGAGGCCCGCCGCCATGATCATCGCCTTCACAAACGCCGCCTCCTCCGCTCCCGCTCGCTCGCGCCTACAGGCATCGAAATCTCGCTCGCTCGCTCCCGCGTCCGGCGGGGAACACCTTAGGCCGCAAAGCCCCGCTCTACGTTCCTTGGTCCCAGCTGGCGAGGTACTTCGACTGCGCGTCCGTCAGCTGATCGATCTCGATCGCCTTCGAGGCCAGCTTCAAGCGGGCGATCTCCTGATCTATATCGCGCGGCATCGGATGCACCTTCGTCTCCAGGGAATCGTGGTTCTTGGCCACGTACTCGGCGGCGAGCGCCTGGTTGGCGAAGCTCATGTCCATCACCGCCGCCGGATGGCCCTCCGCCGATGCGAGATTGACCAAACGCCCCTCAGCGAGCAGGAAGATCACGCGCCCGTCGATCAGGCGGTGTCCCTCGACCAGCGGCCGCGCCTCATAGGTCGATTCGGTCAGCGCGTCGAGGTCGCCCTTGTTGATCTCGACGTCGAAGTGGCCCGAGTTGCAGACGATCGCACCGCTCTTCATCGCGTCGAACATGTGGCCGGCGATCGCGTCGCGGTTGCCGGTCACCGAGATGAACAGGTCGCCCTCCTTCGAGGCGTCGACCGCGGGCATCACGTCAAAGCCGTCCATCACCGCTTCCAGCGCCCGCAGCGGATCGACCTCGCAGACGATCACGTGGGCGCCATGGCCCTTGGCCCGCATCGCCACGCCCTTGCCGCACCAGCCGTAGCCGATCACGACCACCTTCAGGCCGGCGATCAGGACGTTGGTCGCCCGGATGACGCCGTCGAGGGTCGACTGGCCGGTGCCGTAGCGGTTGTCGAAGAAGTGCTTGGTATCGGCGTCGTTGACGGCGATAATCGGGAACCCGAGCTTGCCCTCGGCCTCCAGCGCCTTCAGCCGGATCACACCGGTCGTCGTCTCCTCGGTTCCCCCGTAGACCTCGGAGAGCTGCTCGGGGCGCTCGCCGTGCAGGACCGAGATCACGTCGGCGCCGTCGTCCATCGTGATCTGAGGGTGCTTGTCGACCGCCGCGTTGATGTGGCGGTAGTAGGTGTCGTTGTCCTCGCCGTTGATCGCGTGCACCTCGGCCCCATAACGATCGACGAGCGCCGCAGCGGTCTCGTCCTGGGTGGAGAGCGGATTGGACGCACAAAGCGCGACGTCGGCGCCGCCGGCCATCAGGGTCCGGACCAGGTTCGCGGTCTCGGTGGTGACGTGCAGGCAGCAGGCCATGCGGATGCCGTCGAGCGGCTTCTCCGACTCGAAACGCTTGCGAATCTGCGCCAGCACCGGCATCTGCCGATCGGCCCACTCGATGCGCTTCTGGCCTGCGTCGGCGAGCGCGATATCGGCGATGTCGTAGTTGGATGCTGCGGTAGCCAAAAAGGGTTCCTTTCGTCAGTTCGGGACCGGGAGGATAAAGAGCGAGGGCGGAAGCCGGTCGCATCAGCGTCGCCGCAAGAATCTACGACCCATCCTCTGCTTCAGCAGGTCGAGCGCTTCGATCGGGGTCGGATCGAGGTTCCGGTGGGCAGCCAGGAGCAGCGACACCAGATCGCCGAGCATGACCCCGCTCAGCAGCCGCTCGGTGCGGGTGTCGCCCTCGACCGCGACCATCTCGACTTCAGCGGCGGCCGAGGAGACCGCGTCGGCGGTGAGCTCGATCCGCCGCCGCTCCCGCGGGTGTTGATCGGAGTCCTCCAGGAAGACGGCGCTGAAAATGCCCTCGGCCTCGGTCCACCCGCAGATCTCGTTGTGGTCGGCCTCCGGCAGCTCGGCCCAGAAGGCCGGCGCCTTTGCGTTCTCGTTGATCTCCGTCTTCCAGCGCTGTGCCACGGGCGCGGTGAGATCGGCGCCATAGATGACCGGAACCGTCCCATCGAGGCATCCGGCGATCTCCTGCGCTCGCTCGAGCAGCCCCTCGGTCGCGCTCTCGAGGTGCGCCGCCGCGGCGTCGATCTCCGTGTGTATCCGCGGCATGCCCGTCAACGCCGCGGCCTCGGCGGCGACCGCGAACATGTAGCCGACCGCCGCCCGCGGGGCGGGGATCGTGGCCGGAAGTCCGATCACCGGGACGTCGTCGTTCCGCGCCACCTCGGCCAGGCTGCCGCCGGTCGTAGCGACGATGCGTCGCGCGCCGAGCGCTCCGGCGGCGTCCATGCAGGCCAGCGTCTCCTCGGTCTCGCCGGAGTAGCTCGAGCAGACGATGGTCCACTCGGGCGTGGTCCAGGGTGGCAGCTCGTATCTGCGAACCGTCAGCAGCGGCAGAGTGCGGCGCTCGCCCAGCGCAGCGGCGGCCAGGTCGCCTCCGATCGCCGAGCCACCCATGCCGCAGATCATCACGCCAGCGCCCTCGCCCGGCTCCAGCCGCGCCGACTCGATCCGCCAGAGCGCGTCGCGCAGATGGTCGGGGAGGGCCAGCACGGCCTCGAGCTGATGCTGGGCATCGAGCTCGCGCAACCGCTCCAATGAGCTCATGCGGCCACCTTCTCTCCCGCCCCGATCACGCTGCCAGGCGCCACCACCGCGCCGGGGGCAACCTCGACGCCCGCGGCGACAATCGCCCCCCGCAGCGTGGCCCTTTCACCGATCCGGCAGCCCGCGTGCAACACCGAGGACTCCAGCGTCGCTCCGGCACCAATCTCGCAATCGGGCCCTATCGCCACCCGCGGGCCGACGACCGCGCCGCTGCCGATCCGCGAACCGTCCTCGACCAGCGCCGGGGCCTCGAGGCGGGCATCGGCCCCGACTTCGACGTCGTCGGCGACCAGGCGCCCTTCGGCGTCGAGGCGGTCGCCAAGTGCGGTCTGAACACGACGCTCGAGGATGTCCCAGGTCGCCTGCAGGTAGCGGTCTGGGGTCCCGATGTCCATCCAGTAACCGTCGAGGGGAAGGCCGTATAGCCCCTCCCCGATCATGCGCGGGAAAACGTCGCGCTCGATCGAGACCATTTCCCCGTCGGGGATCAAATCGAGCACCGCGTGCTCCAGCACGTAGGTTCCCGCGTTGATCTCCCCCGGCCCTGGCTGCTCAGGCTTCTCGAGGAACTCCAGTACGGCGCCATCCTCGGCCCGACGCACGAGCCCGTAGCCGGTCGCGTCCTGTACCGGGTAGAGGCCGAGGGTGGCCCTCGATCCCCGCTGCTCGTGAAAGCTCTTCAGCGCGGTCAGGTCGAGGTCGGTGAGGACGTCGCCGTTGAGGGCCAGGAAGCGACCGGAAAGCTCCTCGGCCGCGAACTTGATCGCACCCGCGGTCCCGCGCGGCTCGGGCTCCTCGACGTAGCGAAGCCTGGGCGTCCCGCCCTCACCGAGCACCTCACGCACCTGGTCCGCCTTGAATCCGCAGGCCAGCACCACCTCGTCCACCCCATGGCGACCCAGCCAGTCGATGATGTAGGAGAGAAACGGACGGCCGGCGAGCGGCATCACCGACTTGGGGACGGAGTTGGTGAGGGGGCGCAGGCGTGTGCCCTCGCCACCGACCAGGATCAGCGCCTGCATCTGGGCTAGCCGACCGCCTCGGCGGTCTCGGCCGTGCCTCCACGACCGATGCCCTCATAGGTAAAGCCGGCGGCCCGCAACCGCTCCGGGTCGAGGAAGTTACGGCCGTCGATCAGCAGCGGATTCGCCATCCGTTTCGCGGCGTCCGGCCAGTCAAGCTCCGCGAACTCGGGCCACTCGGTGACCAGGATCGCGGCGTCGGCGCCGTCGAGGGCCTCGATCGCCGACGTCGTCGTCTCGATCTCGGGAAGCACCTCGCGCGCCCGCTCATTTGCCACCGGGTCGTAGCCGACCACGATCGCGCCCTCGCCGTGGAGCCGCGCCGCCATCACCAGGCTCGAGGCACCGCGCATGTCGTCGGTGTCCGGCTTGAACGCGAGGCCGAGCAGCGCGATGCGCTTGCCGGCCAGCGAGTCGAGCCGATCGGAGAGCTTGTTGATCACCCGGCGCTTCTGCAGCTCGTTGACCTCGATCACCGCGTTCAGAAGCTGAAAGTGGTAGCCGGTGTTGGCGGCCAACTGCTTCAGCGCCGAGACGTCCTTGCTGAAGCACGAGCCTCCCCAGCCGATGCCGGCACGCAGGAACTTGGGGCCGATCCGATCGTCGAGTCCCATTCCCTCGGCCACCGCGTTGACGTCTGCGCCCACCTCCTCGCACACGTTGGCGATCTCGTTGATGAATGAGATCTTCGCCGCCAGGAAGGCGTTGGAGGCCAGCTTGATCATCTCCGAGCTGGTCACGTTCGTCCGCACGACCTGGCCGCCAAGCGGTGCGTAGAGCTGCTGTACCGCGTCGGCCGCCGCCTCGTCGCCGGGCTCTGCGCCTATGACCACCCGGTCGGGGTGGAGGAAATCCTCGACCGCGGTGCCCTCCTTGAGGAACTCGGGACATGAGACGTAGGGCACTCCCGGGAGCTCGCGGCGGATCGTCATCCCGGTTCCGGCAGGCACGGTGCTCTTCATCGCCAACACCCGCGAGCCGTCGCCGCGAAGGTCCTCGACAACGCTGCGCACGCTCGTCAGGTCGGCGTCGCCGGACTCGGTCGGCGGCGTGTCGACGCAAACGAACAGAAGCCGTGCGGCCTCGAGCACGTCACCGATCTCGGTGGTGAAGGAAATCCGTTCGTTATTTCGCTGCACGAGCTCGGGCAATCCGGGCTCGTGGATCGTCAACTCGCCCCTCTGAAGTGCTTCGACCTTCTCGGCGATCACGTCGCGCGCCACCACTCGGTGGCCGAGCTCGGCAAAGCACGCGGCTGTGACCAGGCCTACCCAGCCGACGCCGAGAACCCCGATTGGCTGTCTGTCATTCATCGTTTCTTGTGGCCGTGCTGGAGCTGCCGCTGCCCCGGCAGCTTGCCGATCGAGCGGGCGATTCCGAGCATCTGGTCGTTGCTGAGCGTCTGTAAGAGGCTGTTGCCGACCCAGTAGGAATTGTCTCCCTGGTGCCAGGAGATCAGGCGGATGCGGTCCCCGTCAAGAAAGATGTCGTAGTCGCGGCCGTTCATGGTTCGCGACTCGCTGGGGTTGCTGAGGATCGGCGGGTCAGACCACCCGTGGATGCCCTGGACGTCGAAATAGTCACCCTGCGGGAGTTGCAGGACCTCCGCGTAGGCGCCGTGCTTGTTCTTGTCCTGGTCGCGGAGGTGGTAGACGCGCGGCACCTGCACGTAGATCGAGCCGGCGGGCAGCCGTCGTGGGTAGAAGACCGGAAACGACCGCAGCGTCTTGGCCGCCACCTTGGCGGCAAGGTCATGGCTGAACTGGGAGGCGTCGACGAGCCCGTCGTTGGCCGGGGACGGCGTCGGCGGCGCCTTCGGTCCCTGCTTCGCCTTCTTCGCCGCTTTCGCCCGTTTGCGCTCTTCGGGGGCGATCCCGGTCTGGCCTGAGCTCTGGGGCAGGTCGAGCGAGCCACGCGGCCCACCGGTCGCCTGGATCCCACGGAACTGGTTGACGGCCTGCTGGATCGCCGGCTTCGAGGCGGTTACGTAGCTCGGGTGCAGCAGGGCTGGGAAGTGGACCTCCTTGATCGGGGCGTTGCGCGAGGCGACGAACAGCTTCAACACCTGCAGCAGCGTCTCACCGCTGCTGATGTCAGAGGTTGTGTATGTGGTGAAGATGTCGAGCAGCTGCTTGCGCTTGTTGATGAAGAGGTCCGAGGCGGGCACCTGCTGGCGCGCCTCGCGCAGGAAGTCCTGCTGACGGGCCGAGCGCACCAGGTCGGTGTCCGTATGGCGGTAGCGGACGTACTCCAGGGCGTCCTTGCCGCACAGCTTCTGGTACCCGGGCTGGATGTTGATCTCCGCGTACTGCAACGAGGGCGGCAGCCCGACATTGGAGTGGTAGTAGTGGCGGTCGACGTCGACATAGACGCAGCCGATCGCGTTGACGGCGCGCACGAAGCCGAGGAAGTCGACATTGACTACGTGGTTGATCGGAAGGCCGGTGATCCGCTTCACGACTCGCAGAGTCAGCTTCGGCCCGCCATAGGCGTAGGCGGCGTTGAACTTCGTCGTCCCCACTCCTGGAATGTAGGTCTTCAGGTCGCGGGGGATCGACATCAGGGCGATCGCGTGGTTGTTGGGGTCCAGCCGCAGCAGGATCGTCGTGTCCGAGAGACCCTTGGTCCCCTTCAGGCTCGCGCGCTTGTCGGAGCCGATGATGAGGATGTTCTCCGGCTGGCCCGTCTGTGGCGGCAGCAATTGCTTCTTCACCCCGTGAAGGTTGCCGAGCTTGTCGGCAATGTCATTGAGGAAGACCAGCGCGCTCGCCGCCGTGGCGGCCCCCATCGAGGCGAGGATCAACAACGAGGCGATCAAAAACCGCAGCCAGAGCCGCTTGCGCTTCGGCGCCGGCTCGTTGTCGCCGTCCGGCGGCGGCTTCTGAGGAATTCCGGGGGTCGCAACGGCCGGGGGTGGCCCAGCTTGCTGTGAGGGTGTGGCGGGCGGTGCGGCCGCGGCGGGCGGTGCGGCCGCCGCGGCCTGGGTGGGCGTTGCTGGTGACGGCGGCGCATCGAGAGGCGGCTGGGTGACCTCGGAGGGCGGCGCGTCGGGCCCGGCGCCGATCACCACCGTGCGGCGCGGCTTGGCGTCGTCCTCTCCGTCCTCGCCGTCCTTTTCGTCCTCTCCGTCCTCCTCGGTCGGCTGCTGGGCGTCGGCAACCTCCTGCGGCGTGAACTCGACCGTTCCTTCGGCCGGCTCGTCGTGGTCGGCTGGGGTCGAGTCGGCTCCGGTGGATGGCTGATCGGCGCCCGCGTCATCGTCCGACGATTCAGGCTCGTCCCCCGGCGGCTCCGGCAGCGGCTGCTCCTCGGTCTGCTGGTCGCCGAGCCCCTCTCCAGCCGCCTCAGGCGGCCCGGTCGCGGGGTCGCTCGGCTCCGCGGTCGGCTCTCTCGATTCTGCTGCGGGCTCGCTCGGCTCTGCGGCGGGCTCGGTCGGCTCCCCAGCGGCGGGCTCGGTCGGCTCCCCAGCGGCCTCCCGCAGCGCGTCGACGAACTCCGGCTCGAGGTCCGGCAGATCGCCGTGGACATCCTCGGGCCTCTCCAGGTTCTCCGGCGGAACCCCTTCGAAGGGCTCCTCCCCGCCGGGCCTGTCGCCCTCGGGCGGAAGGGTCAAGAGGTCAGCCCTCCCGGTTGCCGATCGCGCGCAGGAACGTGTCCAGCGTCTGGCGGTAGCTGTCCAGCGAGGAGAGCGAGACCCACTCTTCCGGACCGTGGTGGCCGCTGCCCGCGGGGCCGAACTCCACTGCGGGGACCCCGACACGCTGGAACGAGACCGCGTCGGAGGCGCCGTCGCGCCCGACGCTCATCGGCGCTTCGATGTGGTGGGGCGCCGCCGCCTCGTGCAGGGCCGTTACAAAGGGCGAGTCGCGATCGACAATCGCCGGCGGGCGAATGAAATTGGTGAGGATCTCGGCGTCCGGCAGTTCGCCGATCTGGGCCATGATCGTGGCAGGGTCCTGCCCAGGCAGGTAGCGGATGTCGACGTCGATGACGCATCTGTCGGGGACCTTGTTGAGCGCGTCGCCGCCCCAGATCCGACCGAGGTTGATCGATGGCCGGTCGAAGAGCTCCGAACTTTGCCGGGCAAACGGTAGCGACTCGATACTGCGGAATACGTCGAGTGCCTTCAGCACGGCGTTGTCGCCCTCCCAGGGCGTTGCCCCGTGTGCGGCCCGCCCGCTGACGACAAGCCTGACCGCAAGCACGCCCTTTGCCTCGACCCCGATGTGCAGGTTCGTGGGCTCGCCGGTGATAGCGAAGTCGCCGATGAAGCCCGAATCGACGAGGTGGTCGCTGCCGCGGTCCTTGTCTTCCTCGGACTCCTCGTCGGCGACGACGCCGAGCCGCACCCGCACCGCATCCTGGTCGTGCATCCCGGCGAAGACGACGAGCATCGCGGCCAGGGCCCCCTTCATGTCGTAGGCGCCACGACCGATCAGGCGGTCACCCTCGACGCGCGCATCGAACTGCTCGACATGACCGGGAACGACGTCGATGTGGCCGTGCAGGACGATGCACCGCTCGCCGGAGCCGACCTCGGCGAAGGTGACCGGCAGCTCCTTGACCCAGTCCTGGCGGGCCTCGATCCCCCGCGCCTCCAGCCATCCCTTGATGAACCCCGCCGCCTCGTGGATCGGGTCCGGCTTGGAGGTGTCGTAGGAGATCAGCCGTTCGGCAAGTGCGACTAGCTCGTTCAACGGCCCTCTGCAAGCCCCAGGAACGCTTGCACGCGCCGACGGTCCTTCTCGGCGCGCTCCCGATCGGCCGATCCCTCCTCGGCCTCGGAGAGTCGCTGCTCGGCGTCCTGCAGCTGATCCCGAAGCCGGGCCGGGTCGAGCTGGTCGGGTGGGACCGCCTCCTCGACCAGAAGCAGCGCGTGGTTGGCGAAGACCTGCAGCCAGCCGTGCGCCTGGGCGTAGCGCTCGATCTCGGAGTCGGAGAGGTGCAGGCGCAGCTCCGTCGGCTCCAGCGCCGCCAGGATCGGCACGTGGTTGGCGAGGATCCCGATCTCGCCCACGGCGGTCCGCGTCGAGACCTGCTTCACGTCCCCGCTGAAGACCTCGCCCTCGGGAGTGAGGACCTCGACCGAGAGCATGTGCTCGTCGGGGGACATCTACTACTGACCGGCTTCGGCGGCCTGCTCGTCCTCGTCCTCGGCGCCGACCGGCGCGGCCGCCTGCTCGTCCTCGCCGTCGCCGTCCCCGTCGGTCGATCCGCGCCCGGCGTCCCCGTCTTCGGAATCGCCGGCGGCGCTCGCCGCGCCACGGGAGCGGCCCGAACCGCGCGACTCCTCCACCACCTGGTCGATGGTGCCCTTCATGTAAAAGGCTGCCTCGGGCAGGTCGTCGTGCTCGCCGTCGAGGATCTCGCGGAAGCCGCGCACCGTCTCCTCGACCGGGACGAACTCTCCCGAGCGGCCCGTGAAGGCCTCGGCGACGAAGAACGGCTGCGAGAGGAAGCGCTGAATCCTGCGAGCCCGCGAGACCGTCTGCTTGTCCTCGTCGGAGAGCTCGTCGATGCCAAGGATCGCGATGATGTCCTGCAGCTCCCTGTAGCGCTGCAGCACCTCCTGGACCTCGGTCGCCGTGTTGTAGTGCTCCTCGCCGAGGATCTCCGGCTTGAGAATCGTCGAGGTGGAGTCAAGCGGGTCGACCGCCGGGTAGATGCCCTGCTCGGAGATCGCCCGCGAGAGCGTTGTGGTCGCGTTCAGATGCGCGAACACCGAGGCCGGCGCGGGGTCGGTGAGATCGTCGGCGGGGACGTAGATCGCCTGCACGGAGGTCACCGAGCCGCGCTGCGTGGAGGTGATCCGCTCCTGCAGCTCGCCCATCTCGGTCTCCAGCGTCGGCTGGTAGCCAACCGCGGAGGGCATGCGCCCGAGCAGCGCCGAGACCTCCGAGCCCGCCTGGACGAAGCGGAAGATGTTGTCGATGAACAGCAGCACGTCCTGGCCGCCGGACTCGCGGAAGTACTCGGCCATCGTCAATCCCGAGAGCGCGACTCGCAGGCGGGCGCCCGGCGGCTCGTTCATCTGCCCGAAGACGAGCATCGTCTTCTCCAGCGTGCCGGACTCCTTCATCTCCAGCCAAAGGTCGTTGCCCTCACGGGAGCGCTCGCCGACCCCGCAGAACGCCGAGATGCCCTCGTGCTCCTCGGCGATCGTTCGGATCAGCTCCTGGATCAGCACCGTCTTGCCGACCCCAGCGCCGCCGAACAGACCCACCTTGCCGCCCCTCGGATAGGGCGCCAGCAGGTCGACGACCTTGATCCCGGTCGCGAGGATCTCCTGCGTCGGAGTCAGGTCCTCGACTTCGGGAGCGGAACGGTGGATCGGCCAGCGGTCGTCGGCCTCCACCGGCGTATCGATCTCGTCGATCGGCTCGCCGAGCACGTTGAAGATCCGCCCCAGCGTGGCGTTGCCGACCGGGACCGTGATCGGGCCCCCGGTGCCGACCACCTCGTCGCCGCGCTCCAGCCCGTCGGTGGAATCCATCGCCACTGTCCGCACCCGCTCGTCGCCGAGGTGCTGCTGGACCTCGCAGACGAGGTCGATCGCGCGGCGGCCGTCGCCCTCCGGCACCTCGACCTTGACCGCCGAGTAGATCTCCGGCAGCTGGTCGGGGAAGACGACGTCGACGACGACGCCCGTCACCTGCTCGACCCTGCCTACGTTTCCATTCTGGTCAGCCATTCATCTCCTTAGCGCAGCGCCTCGGCGCCGGCGACGACTTCGAGGATCTCCTGCGTGATCTCAGCTTGACGGACTCTGTTCATCTCCAGCGTCAGGTCGCTGATCAGCGAATTCGCATTCTCGGACGCGTTTCGCATCGCCGTCATCCGCGCGCCCAGCTCCGACGCCGACGACTCGAGCAGCGCCCGATAGACGGAGAGGTTGACGTAGTCGGGGATCAGCCGGTTCAGTAGCTCCTCCGGCTCGGGCTCGTAGATCCAGAGAGCGCGCTTGTGCGCCTTCTCCAGCTCGGTCTCCTCCTCGCTCGGCTCCTCGTCCTCGGTCCCCTGGCCAAAGACGTCTGCCTGCTGCAGCGGCAGCAGCGACTGTCGCCACACGTACTGGGTCAGCGGCGAGATGTAGCGGTTGAAGACCACCTCCACGCGATCGAGCTCCTCGTCGACGTAAGACGAGGTCAGCTGCTCGGCGATCTCGCGCGCGTTGGCGAACGCCGGCCGGTCGGTGAAGCCGGTGTAGGAGTGGGCAAGTTCCTGCTGGCGGAAGGTGAGCGCCGACTCGCCCCGCCGGCCGACCACCGAGAAGACGACGTGGGCGCCGTCGGACTCGAGCTCCCGCTTCAGCCGAATGCCCTCGCGAATGATGTTGGTGTTGAAGGCGCCGGCGAGGCCGCGATCGCCGGTGACCAGCAGGATGCCGGCGGTCCGAACGTTCTTGCGCTGCTCGAGGGCCGGGACGTGGGTAACCGAGCCCGCCTCCTCAGAGGCACGCCGGGTCAGCTGGCGGATCGCCCGCGCGTAGGGGCGCAGTTGCTCGATTCGATGCTCCGCGCGTCGCAAGCGGGCTGCGGCGACCATCTCCATCGCACGCGTGATCTTGTGGATGTTCTTCACGCTGGCGATGCGGTTCTTGACTTCCTTCTGGGTAGGCATGAGCGACTAAGCCGGAGTCGCCTCCTTCTCCTGCTCCTCCTGGGCATCTGGCTCCTCTGCTTCGGCGGCGCCGGCTTCATCTGTGCGACCGGGCTTGGCGCGCTCCTCCTCCGACTTGATCCGGTCCGACTCGCCCTCCTCGAGCGGCTGACCTTCGTCATCGAAGTCGGGTCCGAAATCGTCGAGGAAGTCCGCGATCGCTTCTCCCAGAGCCTTCTCGTCCTCGTCGGGGAGGTCGCCGGTCTCCTCGATGCGCTGGGTGAGGTCGGCGTGCTCGGTCTTCAGCTGATCAAGCAACCGATCGAGGAAGTCCTGCACCCGCTCGGTCTTGATCCGGTCCAGGTAGCCGCCGGTGCCGGCGTAGATCGACGCCACCTGCTCGGATACCGAGAGCGGCTGGCGCTCCTTCTGGTTCAGCATCTCGACCAGGCGCTCGCCGCGGGCCAGCGCCTTCTGGGTCTCGGGGTCCAGCTCGGAGCCGAATTGGGCAAAAGCCTCCAGGTCGCGGTACTGGGAGAGGTCGAGTCGCAGCCTCCCGGCCACCTTCTTCATCGCCTTCGTCTGCGCGTTGCCTCCCACTCGGGAGACCGAGATCCCGACGTTGATCGCCGGCCGCACCCCCGAATAGAAGAGGTCGGGCTCGAGGAAGATCTGGCCGTCAGTGATCGAGATCACGTTGGTCGGGATGTAGGCGGAGACGTCGTTGGCCTGCGTCTCGATGATCGGCAGCGCGGTCAGCGAGCCGCCGCCGAGCTCGTCATTGAGCTTCACCGCCCGTTCCAGCAGCCGCGAGTGCAGGTAGAAGACGTCGCCCGGATAGGCCTCGCGGCCGGGGGGGCGCCGCAGAAGAAGGGACATCTGGCGGTAGGCGGAGGCGTGCTTGGTGAGGTCGTCGTAGACGCACAGCGCCGCCTTGCCGTTGTAGAGGAAGTGCTCGCCCATCGCGCAGCCGGCGTAGGGGGCGATGTACTTGATCGGCGCCGCCTCGTCGGCGGGCGCGGCGACGATGATCGTGTTCTCCATCGCGCCGTTCTCCTCCAGCACCTCCTTGACCTGCACCACGGTCGACATTCGCTGGCCGATCGCGACGTAGATGCAAATCAGGTCCTTGTCCTTGTTGTTGATGATCGTGTCGAGGGTGATCGCCGTCTTGCCGGTCTGGCGGTCGCCGATGATCAGCTCACGCTGACCACGACCGATCGGGATCATCCCGTCGATCGCCTTAAGACCGGTCTGCACCGGCTCCTCGACCGGCTGGCGCTGGACGACGCCGGGCGCCTTGAACTCGGCGGGGCGGGTCTCAGTGGTGTTGATGTCTCCCTTGTCGTCGAGCGGACGGCCGAGCGGGTCGACCATCCGGCCGAGCAGTTCCTCACCGACCGGAACGTCGAGCAGGTGGTTTGTGCGCTTGACGGTGTCGCCCTCGACGATCTCCTCCCATGCCCCGAACAGCACCACTCCGACGTTGTCCTCCTCAAGGTTGAGCGCCAGGCCGGTCACGTCGTGGGGCAGATCAAGCATCTCCAGCGACATGCAGTTATCGAGCCCGTGGACGCGGGCGATCCCATCCCCCACCGAGAGCACGGTGCCGACCTCGGAGAGATCGGCACTCTCCGCATCCAGTCCCTCGATTCGCTCGCGCAGGATGCTGGTTATCTCGTCTGGCTTGATTTCCATCGGGGCTGCTAATCCTCCTTAGGCCGCGGAAGCGACGTTCTTGCGAAGTTTCTCCAACCGGTTGCGGATGCTCGCATCCAGCACCTTGTCGCCGACCTGCAGCACGATGCCGCCGAGGATGTCCTCATCAACCGTGCTGCGCAGCTCGACGGTGCGATCGGTCTGCTTTTCGATCTCCGCCGCCACCTTCTCGATCACGTCGGGGTCCAGCTCGACGGCGCTCGTCACGGTCACGTCGAGCATGCGGTGCTCCTCCTTCCAGCGATCCTCGAACTGGCGCTGGATGCGGAACAGCACCGGCATGCGGTGCTTCTCGGCCAGCAGTCCGAGGAAGTTGATGAACTCGGGGTCGGCGCCGCTCACCGCGCGCTCGATGCCGTCGCGCTTCTCCGCCGACGAGAAGTAGGGGCTGAAGAAGAAGGCCTGCAAATCGTCCTCCGCGGCGAGCGCCTCGGCGAACTGGTTGAGCTCGTCGTGGATGTGGTCGAGCTTGTCCTTCTCCTTGGCGACGTCGAACAAGGCTTCCGCATAAACACGTGCGATTTCTTCCATCAGCGACCGCCATTCCCCTCCGGGCTCAGGGCCGAGAAGTCGACCTCGGCCAGCGCCTCCTCGACGAGCCGCTTCTGATCCTCGCCGGTGAGCGCCTTGCGGGTCAGCTTCTCGGTCGCGATCACCGTCAGCTCGGCGACCTCCTTGCGGATTCGGTCGATTGACCGCTTCGTCTCCGCTTCGATGTCGCGCCGCGCCGCCGAGATCTGCTCTTCGCGCTTCTTTCTGCCCTCGTTCGTGGCCTCGGCCACGGCATTCTCGGCGGCCTTGCGGGCGCGCGCCACGATGTCGTCGGCCTGCTCGCGCGCTTCGCGCAGGCGTTTGCGGTACTCCTCGAGCAACTTCTCTGACTCCTGGCGCTGGCGCTCGGCGGCCTCGATGCTCTCGCGAATCGCGTTCGCTCGCTTGTCGAGCGCCTCCTGGATGCGTGGGAAGGCCACCTTGCTGAGCACCCACATCGTGATCCCGAACAGCAGCAGGGTCCAGATCATCAGCCCGAGGCCAGGAGAGACCAGGAAGCTTCCCCCGCTGTCCTTGGCGGCGACCACCAGCGATGCGCCTATGTCGGCGACCCCCAGCACGGTTTAGACGGTAGATCCGATCATTTCGGGGCGGACGTCAGGAAGAAGGCGATCAGCCCGAAGATGAACGTGTAGAAGGCCACCGCCTCGGTGAGGGCGAAGCCCAGCCAGCGTATCTGCTGAAGCTCGTCCTTCATCTCGGGTTGGCGGGCGACCGACTCGATCTCCTTGCCGAAGATGATGCCGATGCCTATCCCGGCGCCGATCGAGCCGAGGCCGGCGCCGACACCGAGCGCGATCGCCTTGCCGGCGTTGGTGATGCCGACGGCGGTGGTGGTGTCGGCGGCCTGGGCAAGCGGAAAGATCAGATCGGTCATTGGAGCTCCTTTTCTAATGAGATTCGGCGGTCGCGCCGCCGATGTAGATGGCGGTGAGGATCGAGAAGATAAATGCCTGAAGCGTGGCGATAAGCCCGACCTCGAAGATGAAGAAGGCGAAGGCCAACGGGAAGGTGAGAGCGCCCAGGGCCGCGAGGCCGAGCAGGACTGCGAGCCCGCCACCCATGAAGAGCAGCAGCAGGTGCCCGGCGAGGACGTTGGCGAACAGTCGTACTGAGAGCGAGACCACGCGCACGAATTGCGAGACCACTTCGATCATGAAGATCGCCGCCTTGCCGATCGGGTTCATTTCCTCCAGGCCGGCCGGCAGCCAGGACTTGAAATAGGGGATGAATCCCTTGGTTCGGATCCCCTCCAGGTTGTAGGAAAACCAAACCACCAGAGTCAGCGCCAGTGGCATTGAGATGTTGGCGGTCGCGGCGTAGATCCCGAAGGCGGGGAAGTTGATTCCGAAGATGTTGATCGTCTCCTGCGTGTTCGTGGGCAGCGGCAGGTAGCCGATGATGTTCGAGAACCAGATGAAGAAGAACAGGGTGGCGACGAACGGAAACCACTTGACCGCCAACTTTCCCTCGAGGCTGGTGCCGACGATGTTGTTGCGGGTCAGGTCGTAGGCAACCTCGACCGCCGTCTGCACCCGGTTCGGCTTCGACACTGACATCCGGCGAGAGATCCACACCATCATCCAGATCGTCAGCGCGCTGGCCAGCACCACGTAGAAGACGAAGCGGTTGATGCTGAGGTCGATGCCCCCGATCTTGATCGAAATCCAGGGGTCGAGCTTGAACTCGTCTTGGGGCTTGAACGAATCGTTCTTGCCGGCGTTGCCGAAGACGACCAGCAGCAGGATGACCACGGCAAAGTAGGCACCGAACCCGATCAAGAACTTGGTTCGAGTCTTCATCACCGATCCCCCTCGGGGGAGAGGACGTGTGCGATGCCTTGACCGGCGAGGTACACCGTGAACAAGACGACGGAAAGCACCGCTGCGGCGAGCCCGGCCTCACGCTCGGCCACCCCCACCAGCAGGACCGCCAGCGCCACCAACCAGACGCGTCCCATCCTCGCGAAGGCCACTGCCCCGAGGGCCGAGCGGCGATTCCCGCTGGCCAGCGCCGTGCGGGCATGGCGCTCGGCCGCGAACTGGATGCCGCGCGCCACCAGCCAGGCAACCGCCGCGACCGCATAGCCGAGCATCGGAAACCCTGCCACGAGGAAGACGACGAGCGCGACAACGAGGAGGCCCAGGTCCGCGAATCGAAGCGCCGCGGAGAGCCGGCTCGGACTGAGCCGGTCAGATCCGTCTATAGCGAGCGTGGACAAGGAGGAACCCCACGACCAGCCCAACGAAGAGCCCCGCGAGACCGAGCGGGACGGCGAGGCCGAAAAGCGATCCGAGCCCGAACCCGACCGCCGCACAGATCAGCATCGCGGCGATCAGAAGCCAGCCCGCGGTCGCCGCGTCGGCCCCGGTCGGGGGACGCGCATTCATCGGGATGTCGACGGGCACGGCCTGGCAATTGCAGTCGTTTCGGGCACGAAAAGGGACGAAGAGCCGCCGTAGCTCCGGCGATCTCCCGGCGCTCGGGCGGCCGGGCGACTATATCCGAAGCGTCGATCTCCCCGCCCGACACCGACTAGGACTCGCGCACGGCCTCGAACTCCCCGGTGTCGGGATCGATCGCGGGGAAGCTCCCGGTCTCCAGCTCCTCGGCCACCGCGCGATCGACCTCCTCCGCCGACGGCGCCGGCCTGCCCTCCTCCTCGCGCAGGCCGAACACCTGGCGCAGGCGCTCGCGGCGCAGCTTGAGGATCTCGAGTAGGACGACGAGGTAGATGCTGGCGGCCAGCGCAGCCAGCCCGCAGGCAAGGATCACCGCGGTCCAGCCGGCGTTGAAGTGCCCGTGGTTGTCGCTGTAGGGAACGAAGCGCAGGGCGAGCGCCAGGCCGGCCAGGATCAGGGTCCAGCCGTACATGTAGGCGAGCGTGCGCCGCTGCGAAAAACCGAGCGCGGCCATGCGGTGATGAAGGTGCGAGCGGTCGGCCTGGTAGATCGGCTGGCGGTACTTGATCCGCTTCGCGATCACGAAGCCACCGTCGAGGATCGGCACCGCGAGCACAACGAGCGGGAAGGCTAGCGCGACCACCGCGTTGGTCTTCAATGCGCCCTGTACCGCCGCGGCTGCCAGCAGGTAGCCGAGCAGGTTGGACCCGGTATCGCCCATGAAGCTCGATGCGGGCGGGAAGCCGTGGCGCAGGAACCCGAGCGCGCCCCCAGCGGTCAGCGCCGCGAGCACGCCGGCTGCGTTGCGGTCCAGCGACAAGGCGATGATCGCCAGTGCCGCAGCCGCGATCGCGCAGACGCCGGCCGCCAACCCGTCGACGCCGTCGGTGAAATTGATCACGTTGACCACCGCGACGATCCCGATCACGGTCAGCGGATAGGCGAGCCAGTCGAGCTCGAAGCCACCGACGAAGGGCAGCGTGAATGCATCGACGCGGACCCCGCCCAGGACCGGGATCAGCGCCGCCCCGATCTGGCCGATCAGCTTCACCGGTGCCGAGAGGTCGAACACGTCGTCGACCACTCCGACCAGCGCGATCACCGCGGCGCCGCCGAGGATTGCCCGGCTCTCACCGTCGCCGGGCAGGAACAGGGCCCCCGAGACGAGCACCCCGACGAGGATCGCGGCGCCGGAGAGCTTCGGCGTCGGCCGGTCGTGCAGCGAGCGCTCGTTGGGGTAGTCGACGGCGCCGATTCGCCAGGCGAGGCGCTCGCTGAATGGGACCAGCAACCAGGCGATGGCCGCGGCCACGAGGAACGCGAAAACGGCGTCAGATGTGTCAGCCATTTAGTGGCGCTGCCTGGGACTCGTCATTTGCTGGCGAACGTTACGAGAGGCACCACTCGGCCCCAGGTCCCCGCCGGACGGGCGCGCTGGGCACGCGGGACGGCGTCGAGACTACTCGACGGCCCCGAGGACTCCGTCGACCAGCAGCGCCGGGTCGCGTGGGTGGCGCACGCCTGGCGACGAATCGCGTTTGCGCAGCTCGATCTCGCCTGGATCGCCCAGCACCCGCAGGCGCCCCTCGGAGATCAGCCTCTCGTCGACGCCGCCCATGCGACCCGCGAAGGTCGTGTAAACGGGCGTGCCGAGGGCGACCGCCTCGCGGTTCATCGTGCCGCCGGCGCTGACCACGAGGTCGGCGAAGGCGATCAAAGACTGCGCGTCGATTGCGCGGTCGGGAATGATGAGACGCGTCGCTAGTCGCTCGTCGCTAGTCGCTCGGGCTCGCAATTCCTGTGCCTGGTGGGGGGTTCGGGGAATCACGACCACCTGGACACCGGACTCCCCCGCGAGGCGGTCGAGGACGCGCTCGTGCAGCGGGTTTTGCTCGTGATACTCGGAGGTCTCCGGCGGCGGGCGCAGGACCACGATCACCGAGTCGCGATCGAGGCCCAGCTCGTCCAGCACCGCGGGGTCGGGCTCGAAGTCGGCCAGGTAGTAGTCCTCCTTCAGGCCGGGATAGCGAAACAGCTTGCGCTCCGGGGCGCCGATTGCGGCCAGCCGCTCGACCGGGATCGCGTCGGGGGCGATCACCCGGCGCGCCACCCGAAAGCTGATCCGTCGCTGGCGGCCGGCGAACTCGTAGTCCTGCATCTGGACGGAGGGAATCCGGAAGGTGCCGCAGACCACCGCCAGATCGACGGAGCCGTGAGCCAACCCGAGGTCGTAGCGCTGGCCCCAGGCGCGGCGCGCGAGGCTGCTCGAGCGTCCGGCGAGGGCCCAGGCCTTGCCGAATGACGACGCGCCGCCGTGCGACCCGACTGGCGTGTACGGGATCGCGAGACGATCGAGAATGTCCAACGTCTGCCCATACTCGCGCGCGGTCACGTCGACGCTGTGGCCGAGTCCCTCGAGGCGCTCGATGATTGGCCGCAGGACGAGCGGGTGGGCGGCCGCGGTGCAATCCACCCAGACCCTCAAACGCGCCGCCTCCTCCGCTTCGCGTCCGTGGGCGGCGCGGTGGTACCCACCTTGCTCAGTCCCAGTTCAGACAGGCGTCGCCGCCAACTGCGGGTAGAGCGGATAGCGCTCCATGAGCGCCCGGCTGCGCTCGGAGAGCGCGTCGCGCTCGGAGTCGAAGCGATCCGAGAGGGCGACCGAGATCACCTCGGCGATCTCGCGCATGTCCTCCTCGACCATCCCGCGCGTGGTCAGCGCTGGAGTCCCGATGCGAAGCCCGGACGGGTTCATCGGCGGGCGCTCGTCGAACGGGATCGCGTTGCGGTTCACCGTGATCCCGACCTCCTCCAGCCTCGATTCGGCGGTCTTGCCATCGAGGCCGGTGGGCGTGAGGTCGACCAGTACGAGATGGACGTCGGTTCCGCCGGTCAGCACCCCCACCCCGCCCTCCTGAAGCCCCTCGGCGACCGCCTGGGCGTTGGCGATCGTCTGACGCTGGCGGGCGCGGAACGGCTCGCTGGAGGCGATTCCGAGCGCCACCGCCTTGGCTGCGATCACGTGCATCAGCGGCCCGCCCTGTTGACCCGGGAAGACCGAGCGATTGACGTCGGCGGCGAGCTCCTCGTCGCAGAGGATCATTCCGCTGCGCGGCCCGCCCAGAGTCTTGTGGATCGTCGTCGTGACGACATGGGCGTGCGGCACCGGGTTGGGATGCTCGTCGGCGGCGACCAGGCCGGCGAAGTGGGCCATGTCGACCATCAGCTTCGCGTCGACCGAGTCGGCGATCTCGCGGAAGGCGGCGAAGTCGAGCTGCCGCGAATAGGCGGACCAGCCGGCGACGATCAGCTTCGGCTTGTGCTCGTGCGCCAGGCGCTCGACCTCCTCCATGTCGACGCGCAGGTCCTCGCGTCGCACGTGGTAGGCGACGACGTTGTAGAGCTTGCCCGACACGTTGAGCTTCATCCCGTGGGTGAGATGGCCACCGTGGTCGAGGGCCATGCCCATGATCGTGTCGCCGGGCTCGATCAGCGCCATGTAGGCGGCGTTGTTGGCCTGGGCGCCCGCGTGCGGCTGGACGTTCGCGTGCTCGGCGCCAAACAGCGCCTTGGCGCGATCGATCGCGAGCTGCTCGGCGACGTCGACCTCCTCACAACCCGCGTAGTAGCGCTTGCCCGGCAAGCCCTCCGCGTATTTGTTGGTCAGCACTGAGCCGACCGCGTCGAGCACCGCCTGGGGGACGAAATTCTCCGAGGCGATCATCTCCAAGGTGTTCTGCTGGCGCTCCAGCTCGCGTCGCAGGACCTGTGCGATCTCCGGATCGACCTCGGCCAGGGGGACGGTTTGGAAGCTTTCGGAGAGCTCTTCGGCCACGGCGGCGACGATAGCAGCGGCGGAATACGCTTCGGCTGTGGTCGAGTCCAACCTCGAAGTCGTCCGACGGGGTTACGAAGCACTGGCCAACGGGGGCTTCGAAGCGTGGTAGCCGCTCTTCGACCCGGAGTTCGAGATGCAGACTCCGGCGGCGCTTGCGTCGTAGCCGGGTACCTATCGGGGTCCCGATGGCGTGAGGCGTTGGTTCGACGAGTTCTACGAGGCGATGGACGAGGTTCGCCTCGAGCCGCACGAGTTCCACGAGGTCCGCGGGTGGCTCGTGGTGCCGTTCTCGATCGTGGCCCGCGGCCGCGCGACCGGGCTGGAAGTCGAGCAACGTGCCGATCAGGCATGGCGGCTTCGGGACGGTAGAGCGATCCACCTCGAGCTGTTCGCAGACCTCGAGGAGGCGCTGGCGGCGATCGAGGAGGCCGGCTAGGGGAGGCGTCCGAACGCGCTCTCGAGCGGGGCCCTCGACAGGCCCCCTTCGCGGAGCACCGCCCAGCTCCCGTTCGTGTCCAGCTTGCTCACGTCGACCACCGTCGAGGGAAGGCCGGTCAGCTCGCCCGCGTCGATCGCCAGGTCGACGTCGGCGAGGATCTCCTCGCCGACGTCGGCGAAGCGATGCGGTGGGGGCGTGCCGCTGCGGTTGGCGCTGGTCTGGAACACCGGTGTCATCGTGCCCGCCAGCGGACCCTCGATGAGGCGGATGCCGAGCCGCTCCGGGTCCGCGCGGCAGGCGAGCGGATAGCGGCGGTCGGGGTTCGCAATCACGAGGGTGACCGGGCCCGGAAGCAATGCCGCGACGGCTTCGCGAGTGCGCGGTCCCATCCCCTCGACCAGCCCGCGCATCGCCAGGGATGAGAAATACATCACCGCCGAGGGCTTTCGCTCCTCGCGCCCCTTCAGTCCCTGAATCCGATCCACGGCTTGCTCATTCAGCGGATCGCAGGCGAGCCCGTAGAGGCCATCGGCGGGGAAGACGGCGATTCCGCCGCTGGCGACACAGCGTTCCAGCGGCGACCGTGCCGCCTCCGTCCCGTCCTCTGCGATCGAGATTTGCTCTCTCAATTGCGGTGCGAGTGGTGGTGATGGAGGTGCCGCGGGGCCGGTGGGCGGTGGCGATCGCGGAAGCGCACCCGGCTGACGAAATCGTCGATCACGTTGCCGGTCAGCCCATAGAGCCCACTGCGCGTGCCGTAGGTCTGCGAAGGCCAGCTCGCCGCCCGCCCGAGCGCCCGCTGCAAGCGGTGCCGCAGGTGCTGGCGCTTGCCGGAGGTCCGGGCCTGAAGCAGGTCGGTGGCGAGCAGCCCGGCCCGTGCGTTGAGCTGCACCGAACGCAGGAAGGGCCGCGCCTGGCGAACGAAGGGCAGCAGCGATTGAACCCGCAGCAGGCGCCGCCGTGCGCTCGCGGCCAGGTGAAACTGCTTTTCGAGCCGCGCGGCCGCCAGCCCGTGGCGCCTGCCCGAGCTGCGTAGGAAGCGGTGGATGGCGCGGCTCAGGGTGGGCGCCTCGACGCTGCCCCGTAGGGTCGTGGAGTAGTTCGCCTCGGCGAACGCACGCAGTGCCGGCGACTGGCGGCCGGCCAGCTTGCGAGTCTCGGCGAGGAAGGCGCGGCGGGGCCGGTAGTGGGCGGGGTCCCGCATCCAGTCGGCGGCGGTCGCGAGCGGGAGGAAGTTGAGATCGGACTGGTTTGCGGGATTGAAGAAGAAACCCTTCACATGTCCGACAACGTTGGGACGCCGCGCATAGGGGCCGAGGAACACGCGCGAGGGCCAGCTGCCGGGGGGGCTGAGGACGTCGTTGGCGGTCCAGTTCTCCCACACGATCGGCGTCCGCCCGATCGCGCCGGCATAGGCGTCGGCGTCATCCGGGGAGAAGGGGCGCGACTCGGTGCTGGGGCCTGTCCACATCACGTCGATGCCGGGGGCGAGGGCTCCGCGGATCGCGTGCAGGTACGCCGTGTCGGCCGTCCCCTCGTAGTCCGATGCCACGGTCAGCAGCTGCGCGTCTGGGCCACGCTCGCGCAGCTTCGCGTAGAGGCGGTTGAGCAGGTCGGCGTTGGCCAGCCCGAAGGCTCGGTCGCCGCCGCCGTACTCGGCATCGTCAGCCGCGCAGCTGAACTCGCGGCGCACGTCATCGAGGCTGACCATGAAAGTGTCCGACCCCGCCTGTCGGAAGGGCTCGAACTTGGCCAGCAGCTGCGCCAGGTCGACATCGCTGGAGAAGCAGATCGGCGGGCTCGGGGAGGTCCCTGGAGGGGCCGCGTCGCCGGGGCTGGAGACGGCCGCGGCGGCGGGGCTGACGTTGGGAATCCACTCGATGCCCAGCCGCGTGGCCAGCTGCACCTCCGAGTCGAGGGAGGCCTGCTGGTCTGAGGGATAGCGGTCGCGCCAGAGGGTGCGCTGGTAGGGATCGCCCTTCGGCGCGTGGACGTAGGCGTTGAAGCCGTTGTGGGCCATGAAGCGCAACAGTCGCCGACGTTGCGCAGAGTTGAAGTTGGGCCCGTATTGGCCCTGGATAACCCCTCGCCACGCGAATGGCGAGCTGGCCACGGAGGCACTCGCCGGCTGGATCGTGAAGGCCAGGGAAAGGACCGTAAGCGCAGCACCGATCGCCGCGACGAGCATGCGGAGCGAGGTCGCGGGGACTCGCCTGGGGGACGCGACCGCGCTCATCTCCGGCCCAGGACGACGCGCTCGATCCCGGCCAGATCGGAGCGGGCTTCGGTCCGCGGGTAGCCGGCTTGGACCAAAAGCTCAGCGACCTCCACCGCCTGCCCGGCGCCGACCTCGAGCGCGATCGCGGGCGGCACCGGTTCCCCGGCGGCGGCCGCATCGCCCGCGGTCGCCAGCAGCTCGCGAATCGCCGCCAGACCGTCGGCGCCGGCCAGCAGCGCCTCACGCGGTTCCCAGTCGCGGATCTCGGGCTCCAGCAGCGGCCACTCGGGCTCGGCAACGTAAGGAAGGTTGGCGAGCAGCAGATCGACCTCCCCGCCCGGGAGCGTCCCCTCGAAGAAGGCGACCCGATCGACGAGGCCGAGGCGATCGGCGTTCGCTCGCGCGACCTCCAGCGCCGCGGCCGAGCTGTCGCTGGCGGTCAGCTCGACGCCGGGCAGCTCGGCGGCGAGCGCCAGGGCCACCGCTCCGGAGCCGGTGCCGACCTCGAGCGCTCGCCGCGGCCGCAGCTCGAGGCCGATCTCGACCAGCAGCTCGGTCTCCGGGCGCGGGATCAGCACCCGCCGGTCGACCTCCAGCTCCAAGTGACGGAACCACTTTCGTCCCAGGATGTAGGCGACAGGCTCGCGCCGCAGCCTCCGCCGCACCATCTGGCCAAACGCCCAACCAGACGCCGGCGCAAGCGGCGCCTCCGGCTCAGCGAGCAGGCGCTCGCGATCGGTGGCGGCCGCCGCAGCCAGAAGCAACTCGGCGTCAAGGCGCGGCGAATCGACCCCTGCCGCGGTGAGCGCATCGACCGCGGCGCCAAGAGCGTCCCCGATCGAGTCGGCTGTCCCAACCGGGCCCACGCTCAACCGGAGTCCGAATCGCCGACGGCCTGCGCTTCGAGGCGCAGGCGCTTCTCCTCCGCGGCAAGCTCGTCGGTGAATTCGGAAAGGTCTCCGTTCAGCACCCCGTCGAGGTTGTGCGAGGTGTGCTTGACGCGATGGTCGGTGACCCGACCCTGGGGGAAGTTGTAGGTGCGGATCTTTTCCGAGCGCTCGCCGCTGCCGACCTGGGCACGGCGCTCCGACGCAATCTCGGCCTGCTGCTCGGCGAGCTTCTGCTCGAGGATGCGGGCGCGCAGCACCCGCATCGCCCGCTCGCGGTTTTGAAGCTGAGACTTCTCGTCCTGCATCGAGACCATGATGCCGGTTGGCTTG